>CAZKRM010000063.1:0-6024 GCA_964555285.1 uncultured Nitrospiraceae bacterium | reverse complement strand
CTGGTTGACAAGCTGACCGATGTCCATCATTCTGGCACGCACCATCGAGAGGATCAGCCCTCGCACATCCAGATCCTCGATCCCACGCGGTGTCTCACAGACTGCATCGCTCGATTCGGGGATGCGCCTTGTACGCATTTCTGTCCGGCAAAGGTGTATGAGTTAGTCGGCGAGGGCGCCGACCGGCATATCCAGGTGAACTTTGCAAACTGCGTGCACTGCAAGACCTGCGTGATCAAAGATCCCATTGATGCGGTGAGCACGGATCACATACAGAATATTTCTTGGCGCGCCCCCGCTGAAGGTGGACCACGGTACCAGGGATTGTAGAAACCGATGAAGATTGTCGTCTGCGTCAAACAAGTGCCGGCAACCGAATCCACGCTGATCGTCAAGCAAGATGGGAACGACATCGAGCGATCGGGGCTCAGCTTCGTCGTGAATCCCTATGACGAGTTTGCGGTCGAGGCAGCCCTGCAGATCAAAGAGCGTCTCGGAACCGGTGAGGTCACCGTCCTGTCGTTGCGCCCGCACGCAGCGCAGAAGCCGGAAGAGGCCTTGCGGACCTGTTTAGCGATGGGCGCCGACAAAGCCGTCTTATTAAGCGATCCGGCCTTTGAAGGCGGGGACAGTTACACCACCGCACTGGTGCTGGCCGCGGCGCTCCGGCGTCTGTCCTTCGATCTTCTCTTGTTCGGCAAACAGGCAGTGGACGATGACGGCGGCGCAGTGGGGATCCAAGTCGCAGAGTTGCTGGGTATTCCGCACGTGGCAGTGGTGAACAAGCTGGAGGTCGATGCTCGGACTCGCCGCATGTCGGCCCATCGGCAAATCGAAGGCGGGATCGAAGTGGTCGAGGCGCCGCTTCCGGCATTGGTCACCTGCCAGAAAGGCCTCAACGAGCCGCGCTTTCCGTCGCTTCCCGGCATCATGAAAGCCAAGCAGAAACCGCTCGAGACCTGGAACCTGGGAGCGATTGGGTTGGGTTCCGATACCATCGGTGCAACGGGTGCGAAGCTGACAGTCGTGCGCCTAGAACGTCCGCCAACCAGACCGGCTGGTCGCATCATCCCCGGCGATGCGGCCACCGCCGTGAAAGAACTTGTGCGATTACTTCATGAAGAGGCGAGGGCTATTTAGACATTTTCTCATTGAGGCATTGGATCATTCGCGGAGCGACACGCGGTTGATGTCATTGGCTGGATGGTGCAGCCGTTCATTCTGAACCAATGGGTAAATGAAGAAATGAGTCAATGAATCAATGAACCCGATTGTGGTGTTCTGCGAGCAGCGAGATGGGCGTCTCAAGAAAGCGGGGCTGGAGGCCTTGGGTGCAGCGTGCCGTCTCGCCAAGCCGTCGGGGAGAGTCGTCATCGCCATTGTCATCGGTTCGTCGGTCACCCCGCACGCGCAGGAGCTTGCACGTCATGGCGCTTCCCGTGTCTTGGTCGCTGAAGACCCGACACTCACCTATTACTCCTCGGAGCTCTACACCACGATTCTGGCGGAAGTCGCCAGACGGCTTCAGCCGGTCGCCATTGTTATGGGCGCGACCGCCATGGGAAAGGACCTGGCGCCCAAATTGGCGGCAAGGCTCAAGACCGCGTTAGTCCAGGACTGCGTGGCGCTCGACATGGAAACCGACGGCTCTCTGCTCGCCACCCGTCCGATCTATGGAGGGAAGCTTCGGGCAGTCGTCAAGCCGACCAAGCCGGTGATGCAAGTAGCCACCCTCCGCCCAAATGTCTTCTCCCCCGTGGAGCTCATGCCGACCCCAAGCATTCCAGTTGAAAGGCTGATCGTTGCAATGGACACCTCTCGACCAATGGCCACAGTCCGTGAGATGCGGGAGGCTGTAGGAGCAAAGAAGGAGCTGACCGAGGCGGCGATCATCGTCTCGGGCGGGCGAGGGCTGAAAGGGACGGAAAACTTCACGTTGATCGAAGAACTGGCGGCGGCGTTCGGCGCAGCTGTGGGCGCGTCGCGCGCCGCTGTGGATGCGGGCTGGAAACCACACAGCTACCAGGTGGGCCTCACCGGCAAGACCGTCTCACCGCAACTCTACATCGCCTGCGGCATCTCGGGGGCCATCCAGCACCAGGCCGGCATGTCTTCTGCTCGTACGATCGTCGCTATCAACAACAACCCCAATGCGGCGATCTTCAAGCTGGCCACCTACGGCATCGTCGGTGATCTCTTCGAAATCGTTCCGTTGCTGACGGAAGAAGTGAAGAAGCTCAGGGCCGGGTCATAAGAGAAACTTCCCCCCTCACCGCGCATCTGGAGGAGGCAATGAACTTCCAAGGACAACACATCGTCATTCTCGGCGGCAGTTCCGGCATCGGCAAGGAAATCGCTCGGCAGGTCATTCGGCGCGGAGCCACAGCCCATGTAATCGGCCGCTCACGAGAACGGCTGACGCAATGCGCGGACGAACTCGGACGAGAGGCGACCACCCATCAGGCTGACATTGCCAATGAAGCGGATGTGAAACGGGTCTTCGGAGAAATCCCTCGCATCGACCATCTCGTGACGACAGCCGCCGACTTGACGTTCAAGCCGTTCCTCGATCTCACCGATAGTGACATCGCCAAGATGCTCGGATCGAAGTTCTGGGGCCCGATCTATGCCGTCCGCCATGCGGCGAGGCAGATGGCACGGGACGGCTCGATCACATTCTTTTCGGGAGTGGCGGCCTACAAAGGTTCGCCGGGAGCGTCGATTGTGGCAATGCTGAATGCCGGCCTTGAAGGATTCATGCGGACGCTCGCGGTGGAATTGAGTCCCATCCGGATCAACGTCGTCTCCCCCGGCATCGTCGATACGCCGATCTGGGATCAAATGAGTCAGGAGACGAAAACGACTTACTTCAACGAGGTCGCGAGATCACTCCCTGTCAAGCGGGTCGGTACCCCGGAGGACCTTGCGCAAGCGGCACTCTCACTAATGGAGAATGGGTTTATCTCCGCCACCGTCTTCCATGTGGACGGTGGTGCACGGGTCTAGCCGCGCACGTCCACACGTCCCTTTCACGTGAACGCCTTCATACCCAGCAGATGCGAGCCGATGATCAGCTTCTGAATCTGCGAGGTGCCTTCGTAGATCGTGGCCACCTTCGCGTCGCGGTAATAACGCGCGACCGGCGTTTCTTCCGAATACCCATACGCCCCGAAGATCTGAACCGCATCGGTTGCCGCGCGCACCGCCGCTTCAGAGGCAAAATACTTTGCAATGGAAGTCTCGACTGTGTTGGGGAGACCTTGGTTCTTCAGATGGCCGGCGCGAAACACAAGGAGGCGCGCAGCGTCGCAGTCCACCGCCATGCGGGCGATCATGTCCTGCACGAGTTGGAAACTTCCGATGGGTCGGCCGAACTGCTTGCGCGTCTTGGCGTAGTCCGTGCAGGCGTCGAGGCAGCCTTGGATGATTCCGACACAGCCGGCTGCGACACTATATCGGCCATTGTCCAAGGCCGACATCGCAACCTTGAAGCCTTGGCCGACTGATCCCAACACGGCTGCCTCCGGCACCGAACAATTCTCGAAGATCAGTTCGCCGGTATCCGACGCGCGAAGTCCCAGCTTGCCGGTGATGGATCGCGTTGAGAATCCTGGCGTACCCTTCTCAATGAGAAACGCGGCGATCCCATCGTGGCCCTTACTAGGATCGGTTTGAGCAAAGACCAACGCAAGGTCGGCCACCGTACCGTTTGAGATCCAGGTCTTTGTCCCGTTGAGCACCCAGCAGTCTCCATGTTTGAGTGCGGTGGTCTCCATGCCGGCCGGATCGCTGCCCGCGTTCGGCTCTGTGAGTCCGAAGCAGCCGAGCATCCGGCCGCCGCACAGCTCGGACAGGTATTGACGTTTCTGCTCTTCGGTCCCCCATCGCGCCAGGCTCAGCGCAACCAGCGAGACTTGCACCGACAATGTCGTCCGCAGCGACGAATCGGCTCGCCCCACTTCTTCGGTGACAATGGCGTGGCTGATGTAGTCCAACGCTGAGCCACCGTATTCCTTTGGGATCGGTCCTCCAAGGAAGCCCATCGCGGCCATGCGGGCGACCAGCTCGCGTGGGAACCGCCCGGCGCGATCGTTCTCTGCAGCGACCGGCGCAATCTCCTGGTCGGCAAACCGGCGGACCGTTTCCCGAATCAGCCGTTGTTCGTCGGTGAGATCGAAATTCATAGCACCTCCGGTGCCGGCTAGGGGCGCGTGGCTAGAGGCCATGGGGAAGAAGAGACCAAGAAGATTCCTCTTACCTCTCGCCTCTGGCCCCACGCCACTCGCCTGCGCTTTTGAATCGCTTCATCCGGAACACATCTTCCCGCTCACGCTCCTCGAGAGTCTGTCGAATCTTCCGGGCCTCACGGAGCAGAGCGGGAATCATCACTTCATTGAGCGCGTTGATCCTGCGCGTCACGTTCTTGATCTCAGTTCCCAGCTTCTTCAGCCGTAACTCGACTGAGACGCTGCGCAGGATCAATTCCAGTACTTGTTCGAACCGCCGCGCTGTTTCGTCAATGTGCGTGGACACCCCTGACGTGGCATACCCTCGAGCGTCCAACGCCCGCAGCACCGGACCGTATTGGACTTCCGGAAACCGGACGCCCCACACATTGCGTTCGGTCAGTTCGATGGGCAGAGTCCGTCTCGCTGCATAGCCGGCTGATCGGAGCGAGGCTCGACCTTCCATGCCAAGTGCGAGAGTCAGCGTCGTGAGGGCCTGTCCCATGACGTTTTCCATCTGTCCCCGGCTTTCCGCCACGCGGTCCATCACGGCGAAGAATTCACGGACCAGCGCCTCACGCTTGCTGCGCAATAGCTCCAGCCCTCGCTGAGCAACATCCACCTGCCGCTTGAGCAGCAGGAGATTCATTCTGGTCCGGCCAATGGCGTCCATACGATGTACCCCTCTAGCCCCTCGCCTCTAGCCTCTCGCCCACCGCGCTGTAGTATCGTTCAATCAACTCCGGCTTCACCCTTGTCAGTCGCTCTTTGGGGAGGTAGCGCAGGAATTGCCAGCCGAGGTCCAAGGTCTCTTCAATCGCACGATTGTGCGCTCCTTGATTCACAAACTCCTGCTCAAAGTCCTGGGCGAGCTTCAAGAAACGCTTATCGGAATCGCTCAGCCCGTCCTCACCGACAATGGCGGCGAGACGTCGGATGTCTCGTCCGTGGGCATAGAGGGCATAGAGTTGATCGGCGACAGCTCGATGGTCGTCGCGTGTCTTGCCGGAGCCGATCCCAAGGTTCATGAGCCGCGAGAGACAAGGCAGCACGTCGATGGGAGGAAAGATGCCTTTGCGGTGCAGCTCGCGGGACAGCACAATCTGGCCCTCCGTGATGTACCCGGTCAGATCAGGGATGGGGTGCGTGATATCGTCATCCGGCATGGTGACGATCGGAAGCTGGGTGATGGAGCCGGCTTTGCCCGTGATCCGTCCGGCCCGCTCGTAGATCGAGGCCAAGTCGGAATACATATAGCCTGGATAGCCGCGACGACCGGGAATCTCCTCACGGGCAGTGGCGATCTGGCGCAGAGCCTCACAATACGCGGCCATGTCGGTCAGAATCACCAGCACGTGGCGTCCTAGCGTAAAGGCAAGATACTCAGCCGCAGTCAGGGCATACCGAGGGGTGAGCAGCCGCTCGATCGTTGGATCATCCGCAAGGTTCAGGAAGACGACCGCGTGCTCCATCACTCCGCCGCGTTCGAACTCGCCGAGAAAGAAGGAGGCCTCACGGAATGTGATCCCCATCGCCGCGAAGACGATGGCGAACGACGAGTGAGGAGTGAGGGGTAAGGGGTGAGGGGTCGCAAGATCCGCTTCTGCCCGGTCTACCCGTACCGTCGCCTGGCGTAGGATCTGCGCCGCTAATTCCTTCGCCGGAAGACCGGCACCGGAGAAAATCGGCAGCTTTTGCCCTCGCACCAGCGTATTGAGTCCATCGATCGTGGAGATTCCGGTCTGAATGAAATGGGACGGCTTGTCTCGGGCCACAGGATTCATGGGCTGCCCGATGA
>CAZKRM010000062.1:0-10532 GCA_964555285.1 uncultured Nitrospiraceae bacterium | reverse complement strand
TGGAAAGGAGATCTGTGGGTTGCCAAATTGAACGTGCGTGATTTCCGGCCGGTCACGAGCCCCCGTTATCATTTGCCACCCAGTGTCCACACGACCTTCCAGGCCGGCGGCATGCTCATTTCCACGTTCGCGCCGAGGCCCCTGGAGAGCGACCCCCAAGCGCTCCGCGTCCCGTTCTATCATCGGAACGTGGACTATGACGAAGTCCTCTTCTACCACCAAGGAGATTTTTTCAGCCGAGCGGGCATTCAGCCGGGGATGCTGACCTTGCACCCTCAAGGCATTCATCACGGGCCGCAGCCTCAAGCGGTCGAGGCCAGCAAGAGTAAAACCCACACGAACGAAGTGGCCGTCATGATCGAGTCGCGTAGTTCGTTTGCCGTCTTGCCGGAACTCGAATCTGTTGAACTGAAAGACTACGCCTTGAGTTGGAGTCGCCCATGAAGCTGGTCAGCTTTCAAGTCCGAACTTCCGTTGGTCCCTTTACCAGAGTTGGCGCGCTCCAAGGTCAGAGCGTGGTGGATTTGAATATGGCGTATGTCCGCCTGTTGGCCGACCAGAAGGAAGCTCAGCCGTACCGGCTTGCCGCTGCTCAGGTGCCCGCCACGATGTTGGAGTTCCTCGAAGGAGGCCTTTCAGCAATGGCGGCGGCTCGCCGGGCGTTTGACCATGTCGTGAACCTTGGCTCCTCGGTCCAAGGCCCGGCAGGAGAAACGATCTTGTACCATTCCGCCGGTGTTCGAATGACCGCGCCGCTGCCCAATCCGCCTTCGCTGCGCGACTTCATCGCCTTTGAAGACCACATCGCAGCCACGTCGAAGAAGCGAGGGCAGCCGATTCCTCCTGAGTGGTACAAAGCCCCCGTTTACTATAAAGGGAATCATCGAACGATCATCGGACCTGACGAGGATTTACCCTGGCCGCTCGACACCGCGAAGCTGGATTACGAATTAGAGTTAGCGTGCGTGATTGGACGGAGGGGCAAGGATATTTCAGAGCGAGACGCATCAGACTATATCGCCGGCTACACGATCATGAACGACTTCAGCGCGCGAGACATCCAATTTCAAGAGATGGCTTGCCGGCTGGGACCTGCGAAGGGAAAGGATTTTGCCACAGCGATCGGCCCCTGTCTCCTCACACCAGATGAGATCCCGGACTTGAATGCGCTGACCATGATTGCCAGGGTCAATGGAGAAGTCTGGTCGCAAGGACGATTTGGAACCATTCATTGGTCGTTTCCGCAGATGATCGCCCACGTCTCGAGAGGCGAAGCCATCTACCCGGGCGACCTCTTTGGCTCAGGGACAGTCGGGGGCGGATGCGGCCTGGAACTGGACCGCTACCTGAATCCCGGAGATGTCGTGGAGTTGGAGATTGAGCCGATCGGCGTACTCAAGACACGCATCGCAAGGGTAGCGAGTACATAAAGGGAAAGGAACATGAGCGTCACTGTGACAGACGAACAAGCCATTGCAGAATTAGTTCAACGGCACCGTGAGTTGTACGAAGGACCGGCCATCGATCCCGCGCTTGAGCGCATCATTCGCGATGGTCCCCAGTCCAACCTCTCTGCGTGGGACATCCATCGACTGTTGCGGACCTCGCAGTCGGTCTTCTTCGACACCCACGTGGAAGTGGTGTCGGGCCACCACACGGGGACCTACCTCCGATTTGAATCCATCGCGCGGTTTCCGGAACTGATCAGGCTGCTGTCACGCGACATGGCCACGTGGATCAGACAGACGTTTCACACAGATCCGGTCACCGGCATCGTGGCGACCACGTCGGCCGCGGAGCTGTTGGCAGAAGGCATCGCCAGTCTCCTGCATGACAAGATGCGGCTGCGGGTCACCTTGACTCCCTACAACTGCGAAACCGGGCGCATTGGAACAGACATCAAGACGGGGGGCATCCACGCAGGTGAGCGCTTTGTCGCACTGAACGACGTCACCACGCGCGGCAACTGTGTCAGCAAACTCGGCAACGTCATCACCGACAACGGCGGACTGCTGGCCGGGATGATGGTCTTCGCCCGCCGTGACAGCGGCCAGTTCCCGCTCATGGCCGAGTTGACCGCCAAGTACCCATTCTATTACGCGGCCGATCTCGACATGCCGCAGTGGGAGCCGGATCGGTGCCCTCTGTGCCGGATGAATAAGCCCTTGCTGTCCTGGAGAGATATGCCGGAGTTATGAACACAAGCGATCGGCGCTCAGCTTTCAGTCCTGAAGGCTGATGGCTTTGGCCACCTGACTCGGGAGGTCGTCATGGACGTTGCGGTCATCGCGAAGGAAATCAAACGAGCCGACCTGCTCCAGATGTACTACTACCTCCGGCTCACCAGAACCCTGGAGGACAGGATCACGGCGCTCTATCGGCAGGGCCGCATCGTCGGCGGCGTCTATACCAGCCATGGAATGGAAGCGATTTCGGTCGGCTATGCCTCCGCGTTGGAGCGCGATGATGTGATCGCCCCCTTTCACCGGGATATGGGAGCCTTCCTGATCCGCGGGTTCACGCCCGGCGAGGTCCTCGCCCAGTACCTCGGCAAGCGAACCGGCCCCACCAAAGGCAAGGACGGCAACGTGCACATGGGCGATCTCAAGCGCGGCATGATCGGCTTCGTCAGCCACCTGGCCGACAATCTGCCGGTGGCCACTGGTGCGGCCCTGGCTTTCAAGATCAAAGGCGAAGCTCGCGTCGTTTTCACCGGCACCGGCGACGGCGGCACCAGCCGCGGCGACTTCCACGAAGCGATGAACTTTGCGGCGGTGCGCAAACTCCCCGTCGTGCTCTTCTGCAACAACAACCAATATGCCTATTCGACCCCGCAACGGCTGCAGATGGCGGTCCACGACGTGGTCGACCGGGCGAAAGCCTATGGGATGCCGGGCGAGATCGTGGATGGGAACGACGTGGCAGCCGTGTACCTGGCCTCCAAACGCGCCATCATGCAAGCAAGGGCCGGGGGAGGACCGACGTTCCTTGAGTTCAAAACGATGCGGATGCACGGCCATTCTGAGCATGATCCGGCCAAGTATGTCCCTCGTGAATTGCTGGAGGAATGGAAGAAAAAAGATCCGATCCTGAAAGCCGAGCAGTTACTGAAACAACTCGCCTATGGCGATGAGGCGTATTTCCATGAGGTTGGAGAGCGGGTCAAGAAAGAAGTCGAAGCCGGCCTGGAGTTTGCGGAGCAGAGTCCGCTACCGGAAGGACCGGAAGTGTTGGAGGGGGTCTTTGCCACAGAAGCTGATAGCTGATAGCTGTCAGCCCGCGCAAGGAGCGCCGCATGACAACAACGACGGATCAGAGGACCGGAGAGGTCACGTACCTGGAGGCGATTTCACAGGCTCTGGACGAGGAGATGACTCGCGACGAGCGGGTGTTCCTGATGGGCGAAGATATCGGCGTCTATGGCGGGGCCTTCAAGATCACCGAGGGCTTTCTCCAAAAATACGGCGAGTGGCGAGTCCTCGATACGCCGCTGGCCGAGTCCGGCTTCGTGGGAGCCGCCATCGGAGCCGCGATGATGGGCCTGCGCCCGGTCGTGGAGATGCAGTTTGCCGACTTCATTTCCTGCGCCTTCGACCAGATCACTGAAGTGGCGGCCAAGAATCATTACCGGTGGGGAGCTGCGGTACCGATGGTGATTCGGGCCCCGTTCGGCGGTGGCATCCACGGCGGCCCGTTTCATTCCGAATGTCCGGAAGGCTGGTTCTTCCACTCGCCGGGTCTCAAGCTCGTGGCGCCTTCCACACCATACGATGCGAAGGGGCTCCTCAAGGCCGCGATTCGCGATCCAAACCCCGTCCTCTACTTCGAGCACAAGTTTCTCTACCGGCGGATCAAAGCGGTTCTTCCAACGGAGGACTTCATCGTTCCGCTTGGCAAGGCCGATGTCAAGCGTGCCGGGAACGACATCTCGGTTATCACCTATGGCGCAATGGTCCACCTGGCGTTGGATGCCGCCGAACTGTTGGCGAGAGAAGGAATCGATGTGGAAGTGGTCGATCTTCGCACGTTGATTCCGCTCGACAAAGAAACTATTTACGGATCGGTGCGCAAAACCAGCAAGGCCATTCTGTTGCACGAGGATAACAAGACCGGCGGGATCGGCGCCGAGATCGCGGCGCTGTTAGCGGAGGAATGTTTCGACTGTCTGGATGGGCCGATCATTCGCATCGCCCCCCCGGACACGCCGGTTCCGTTCAGCACGCCGTTGGAGGAGTATTTTCTCCCCAAGGTGACTGACATCGTCGGCGCGGCGCGGAAGCTGGCAGCGTATTGAAATGGAGAAGCTGTCAGCAGTCAGCCCTCAGCAAGAGAATTTCTGAGGCCTCTGAAGCTGAGAGCTGATTGCTGAAAGCTGACAGCTCGGTTCACATCTATGGCTACCGACATCACCATGCCCCAACTCGGCGAAAGTATCGCGGAAGGAACCGTCGTGAAATGGCTTGTCCAGGTAGGGGGGACGGTCGAAAAGGACCAGTCCCTCTTGGAAGTCGAAACCGACAAGGTGGCATTGGAGATTCCCTCCCCTACAACCGGACTGTTGAGTGAGATCGTCGTCCGGGAAGGCGAGACGGTTCCCGTGGGAACGCTACTGGCACGAATAGAGGGCGCCCCTCCCTCCGGAGTGGTCAACCGTGTCAGCGGTGTCGTGGTCCGTCCAATGGAACCGACTCCCGCAGGCGAAGACCGTCATTCTCCTGCCGTCCGACAACTGGCAAAGGAACACGGGGTCGAGCTGTCGCAGGTGACGGGAACGGGGGCTGGCGGACGGGTGACCAAGAAAGATGTGCAGGACTTCGTGGCGCGGAGAAAGCCATCAGCGGTCAGCATTCAGCCGTCCGCTCAAGAGGCAGCAGCCGAGGAGATCATTCCGCTCACACAGATGCGAAGAACCATCGCGGAGCGGATGGTCAAGAGCAAGCAGACGTCCGCCCATGTGGCCACGTTCTTTGAAGCGGACTTTTCCGGAATCGCCAAGTTTCGCGAAGGCCGGAATCTGACCTATCTCCCTTTCGTGATTAGCGCCGTTGCCCGCGCCCTCAACGACGCCCCGATCGTGAATTCGTCCTGGGGAGAGGACGGCATCGCCGTCAGAAAAGATATTCACATGGGCATTGCAGTGGCGCTGGAGGAAGGGCTCCTGGTGCCGGTGGTGCGGCATGCAGATCGAAAAGGACTGACGCAGTTAGCCAAAGAGGTCGCAGATCTGGCGGAGCGGGCCAGAAACAAGAAGCTCAATCCGGAAGAAGTCCAAGGGGGCACCTTTACGATCACGAACCACGGCGGATTCGGCAGCCTGTTCAGCACGCCGATCATCCATCAGCCGCAGATTGCGATTATGGGTATTGGCGCAGTCCAGAAGCGCGCCGTAGTGATCGATGACGCCATCGCCATCCGCCCGATGTGCTATCTGAGTCTGTCGTTTGACCACCGAGTCATCGATGGAGCGACGGCGGATCAGTTCATGGGGAAGGTGAAGGGCTATCTCGAACAGAGTGAATGGGAGAAATTTGCGTGAAGTGCATCAGCCAATGGTTTCAAGTTTCTGGTTTCAAGTTTCTGGTTTCCACATAACTAGAAACTTTGAACTTGAAACTTGGAACTCAGGATCGAGAGACGAACGACGCATCACGATTCGACAGGCTCATCGTCCTGAGTCCAATCGAGGGACGCTTCACGAGGCACCAGATGAAGACCGCCGTCATCGTCAGCGCCGTGCGAACTCCGATGGGGAGTTTCAACGGGGTCTTCAGCCAGATCCCGGCCACCAAACTGGGCAGCATCGCCATTGCTGAGGCCTTAGGACGCATCAATCATCCACCCGATCAGGTAGATGAAGTGTACATGGGTTGCGTGTTGAGCGCCGGACTTGGACAGGCGCCCGCGAGGCAGGCGGCAATTGGAGCCGGGGTTCCGAACTCGATCGGGGCAACCACGGTCAACAAGGTCTGCGGGTCCAGCCTCAAGACCATCATTATGGCAGCTCAGTCGATTGCGGCCGGCGATGCCCGGATTGTGGTAGCAGGCGGCATGGAGAGCATGACGCGCGCTCCCTACCTGCTGGAAAAGGCACGGCAGGGGTATCGGCTAGGACATGCGGAGTTGGTGGACAGCCTTGTCAAAGATGGCTTGTGGGATGTCTATAACAATTTTCACATGGGTCATGCCGGCGAGCTCTGCGCAGCGAAGTACGGTCTGACAAGAATCGAGCTGGATGATTTCGCCCTCGAAAGTTATCGTCGCGCGCAGGAAGCCATTGCGACTGGGATCTTCAAGCGAGAGATTGTCCCGGTTGACGTGGCGCAACGGAAAGGCGCGTCCTTGACCGTCGCAGACGATGAGGAACCGAACCGAGTCGATTTGAGCAAGATGCGCGAACTCAAGCCGGTCTTCCAGGAAGACGGTGTCCTGACAGTCGGCAATTCTCCTTCCTGCAACGACGGGGCGGCAGCGTTGGTCGTCATGGCTGAAGAGGAAGCAACGCATCTCGGGCTCGCACCGATGGCGCGGATTGTGGGGTATGCAGGGGCGGCGCTCGCTCCAGAATGGTTTACGATTGCACCGGTCGAGGCAATCAGACTGGTATTAAAAAAGACCGGACTCTCGCTTGGCGACATCGATCTATTCGAAATCAACGAGGCCTTTTCGTCTGTCTCGCTGGCCATCAACCGAGAATTGGAACTTGATCCTCGAAAAGTCAATGTGAACGGAGGCGCAGTCGCCCTGGGCCATCCAATCGGGGCCACAGGCGCACGCATTCTGACAACGCTGCTCTATGCCATGGAGGCACGCGGCGCCAGGCGTGGTCTGGCGGGTCTTTGTATCGGGGGCGGCGAGGCGCTGGCGATCATCGTTGAACGGGTCTGACACGAGTCAAAAGTGAAGAGTGAGAAGTACTGGTGCTCATGAAACTCGACGACATCAAGACCATCGGCATCGTCGGAGCCGGCCAAATGGGGCGGGGCATCGGTCAGGTCTGTGCGGCAGCAGGCTATCAAATCTTGCTTGTGGATGTGACCGAGCCGGCGCTGGAAGATGCGCTCAAGAAAATCCGTGTCGGAGTCGAGCGGGCCGTTGAGAAAGGCAGCCTCTCCCGACAGCAGGCCGGGAGCGTCATGGCGCTCATCCATCCCATGGTCGAGTTGGACCGCCTGCGTGACGTGCAGCTCATCATCGAGGCGATCCCTGAAGATCTCTCTCTGAAACAAGAACTGTTCGCGCAACTGGGCCGCGTCTGTCACCCACCGACGATCCTGGCGAGTAATACCTCGTCTATTTCCATCACGAAACTGGGCGCGGCCTCGGGCCGGTCCGATCGCGTGGTTGGTCTGCACTTCATGAACCCGGCACCGGTGATGAAGCTAGTTGAAGTCGTGCGCGGGCTGGAAACATCGGAACACACCATGAACCTCGTGCTGGACCTGGTCAAACGGCTCGAGAAAACGCCGGTGATCTGCAAGGACGTGCCGGGGTTTATTGTCAATCGCATCCTGATGCCGATGATCAACGAAGCCATCTTCACGTTGGAAGAAGGGGTTGCATCAGCCGAAGACATCGACCTGGCGATGACGACGGGGGCCAACCATCCGGTGGGACCGTTGGCGCTCGCCGACCGGATCGGGTTGGACACCGTGCTTGCCATCTGCGAGGTTCTGTACCAGGACTTGGGCGATCCGAAGTTTCGCCCCTGTCCTTTACTTCGTCGTTATGTCGAAGCCGGGTGGCTGGGGAGAAAGAGCGGGCGAGGGTTTTTCATCTATCAAGAGCACTCGGCTATCAGCTCTCAGCTCTCAGCGCGGACGGGAAACTGACGGCTGATCGCTGACGGCGCTCTGCGAGGCAGTGCCATGCCCGAACGCAAGAGCCGGTTCACCTCACTTTCAGGACTGGAGATCAATCGCGTCTACTCGCACGACGATTTGAAGGACTGGTCGCCTGAACGCGATCTGGGTTCTCCGGGAGAGTACCCCTATACGCGTGGCGTCTATCCCACCATGTATCGGGGCCGGCTCTGGACGATGAGACAGTTTGCCGGCTTCGGGTCCGCCGACGATACCAATCGCCGTTTCAAATACCTTCTTCAGAACGGACAGAACGGACTGAGCGTCGCGTTCGACATGCCCACGCTGATGGGGATCGACGCGGATGACGCTCGCGCGCATGGGGAGATTGGTCACTGCGGCGTCGCAATTTCGTCGCTGGGTGATATGGACCGGCTCTTTGACGGCATTCCGCTCGACCAGGTCACCACGTCGATGACGATCAATGGACCGGCGGCCGTCATCTTCGCCATGTACCTGGCTGTCGCGGAGAAGCGCGGCATCTCCGTTGAACGTTTAGGCGGCACGTTGCAGAACGATATTCTGAAGGAATATATCGCCCAGAAGGAGTGGCTGTTTCCTCCGGAACCCTCGCTCCGGCTCATCACCGACACCATCGCGTACTGCGCCACTCGGGTTCCCAAATGGCATCCGGTGAGTATCAGCGGCTATCATATCCGGGAAGCTGGATCGACCGCGGTGCAGGAACTGGCCTTTACCCTGTATGACGGGCTGACCTACGTCGAGGCAGCTGTGAAGGCCGGACTCCCCGTCGACAGCTTCGCTCCGCAGCTCTCGTTCTTCTTCAATGTCCACAACGACTTTTTTGAGGAGATTGCCAAGTTCCGGGCAGCCCGCAGGCTCTGGGCGCGCGAAATGGCGCGGCGCTATCAGCCGACTGATCCACGATCCTTGCAGCTCCGCTGTCACGCGCAAACGGCCGGCTGTTCGCTCACGGCTCAGCAGCCCATGAACAACGTGGTGCGCACCACGTTGCAGGCATTGGCGGCAGTGCTGGGCGGGACGCAATCCCTCCATACCAATTCCATGGACGAAACGCTGGCCTTACCATCTGAAGAAGCGGTGAAGCTCGCGTTGCGCACCCAGCAGCTCATCGCCCAGGAGAGTGAAGTGACCAACACCGTGGACCCACTCGGCGGATCGTACTATCTCGAAACCATGACGAATCGACTGGAAGAAGCGGCGCTCGACTACTTCCGCAAGTTGGATGACCTGGGCGGCATGGTGAAGGCGATCGAACGAGGCTTCCCGCAACGGGAAATCCTCGATGCGTCGCAGCGCTATCAGCGCGAAGTAGAGCGGAAGGAACGGATCGTCGTCGGTGTCAGCGACTACCTGGAGCAGGAATCGCGCCCGATCCCTATTCTCAAGATTGGGCCTGAGGTGGAGCGCGAGCAGGTGATGCGCCTCTCCGATCTGCGCAAATCGCGCGATCCGTTCAGGATGGCTGGCGCCATCGAGGAATTGCAGGAAGCGGCCTCCTGTGGTGAGAACGTGATGCCGTATCTGATCGAGGCAGTGAAGGCGAAAGCGACGCTGGGCGAGATTTGCGCGGCGCTCAAGGAAGTGTTGGGGACGTATCGGGAGCCGGTGGTGTTGTGAAAGGCAAGATGCGGGTCCTGTCGCCGACCAGCCCGTCCGTCCTCGCACCCCGCCCGGTGTAGGGACCCCGCTGCGGGCGGACGGGCTCCCAGGTCAGCGCCACCCGCTCATGCCGAATGATGGAGTGGATCGAGTGCTCGTTGGACGCGCGCAGTCGGAGGCATCCTGGTCGCCGCCGCCAAGGGTGTATGATGAGAATGGTGGGAGCAGAAAGTTTGCTTTGTGCGCATGGTGCCCCGCTCGTTCTCTCGCTACGCACAGCAGCGTGGCTCGCCCACAATGTCACTTTTCCACTCCCCGACATTCATAAGTGGGGAGTGGTAGAAGAGCAAGCTACTTTGAGGTGGCGGAATGTGTAGGAGGACTGCCCTATACTTCGTTTCGAGTCTACTTTTCCTCTGGGCCATCACAACCCAAGCCTATGCTGCGCGGCAGAGCGTTGAATTTGCCCCTTTTGCTTGCGTCCCAGGACATGCCCCTGTTGTCGTCGAGGAGGGGGCCACATACCTAAATTTGCGACTCGTGAACGTAGTTAATAACCTCAATAAACCCTGGTTCGCGGAAGGGAGTAGTACCGTTTCGATCTTCATCGAATTTTGGCCACTGGGCGAAGCTTACCCCTTGAAATGGAACTTCGCCAGGGTCCTAGACAGTGTTGGCAATAGCCTAAGCGGCGTCGCTCAGAACGTGGTCATTGGCCCACGTAGGATGCCCTTGCCGAAACAGACAGGAGGAGCCTCTCCAACACTTAAAGTTCATATTCTAGAAATTGATCGAACAAAGGCTCTCCAGCCATACATTGATGGGTTGAGCAAAGCTGTAATGACGATTCCCAATCCTGCCAGTTCGATCGCACCAGCCGCCCTCAAGACGATCTCTGATCTTTATGGCAGACTCTTCGCTTTCTGGCTGGAGCATAATAAGGAACATATTGAGTTAAGTGCGGTAGGGCTTGAGATCGCTAGCAAAGCACCAACTGATTGTGCCGATCTAGCAGGCTACCCCCTGCTCGGGAAAGAAGGGGCCCCGAAAATTCGGACAGTGTGATAAGTGGTAGCCTGGCTTCACCGA
>CAZKRM010000061.1:0-11114 GCA_964555285.1 uncultured Nitrospiraceae bacterium | reverse complement strand
TAAACCGGACAGATCACGTGCTACAAAAACCGGACAGATGATGTGCTACCTACATCAGAGACCGGACGGCCTTGACGGGCTCAAGACTGCCGGATAGGATGCGGCATGCACAAGCCTCGTGCGAACACGGCGCGTCAACTCTACGACCGCACGATCATCAGGCTTCTCCTCTCCATCTCCATCGCCGTCATCAGCCAAGGCTGGATAGGAAGACTTGACGCTGCTGACATGCAGCAGGGAGGCAAGCTGATCCCGATTCACACGCCCGGGGGCCAGCTCATTCAGGCTGAGCTGGCTGCGACCCCTCAAGAACGGTCGCGCGGCCTCATGTTCCGCGAGAACCTTCCGAAGGATCGAGGCATGCTATTCACCTTCTCGGAGGCACGCCCCTGGACCTTTTGGATGAAGAACACCAAGATCCCGCTGGATATCGTCTGGATGGACGGGAAGAAGAAGATCGTGCACATCGAAGGCAGCGTGCCGATCTGCACAAGAACCGATGACAGCTGCCCCCAATACCGGCCGAATGACGACGCGATGTTCGTCCTCGAGCTGGCCGGTGGCGTCGCCGAGGCGCTGAAGCTCCAGAAAGGCGCCACGCTCCAGTTCCAGGAGCCCTAACCTTTCTGTCCGCTGGAACCGCCCCGGAAAAACTCCTGGATTCGCGTGATCAGGGATTGGGTGTGGGTCGCGACAGCCTGGGTGGCGCGTTCGCGGCTCAGCTGTTCTTTGGCCGCCGCAGTCAGCACCTGCCGCCGTGCCACGACTTCGCCGATGCGGTTCACGATCGGTTGATCCCCTTGCACCACCCGGCTCAACGCGTCCTTGCCCACCGCCACAACAATCATCGGCGTGATCGCGCGCACGCTCGCGGAGCGAGGATCGCCGGTCAGCAGCGACATCTCGCCGAAGAATTGCCCCTTGTGGAGAGTGTCGACGATGGAACTTTTCCCGCTATGTTCCAAGCGAACCTCCGCTTCTCCATCCAGAATGACGTAGAGTTCCTGCCCAGACTCTCCTTGCCGCACGATCTGCTCGCCCGGAAGAAACTGCTGGACCCTTGCGTCGCGGGCAAGCACCTCGATCTGATTCGGACTGAGGATGGCAAAGAAATCGACGGCCGCAAGATGGCCGACGATCCGGTCGGGCTCCTGGACGCCGTTTCCCTTTGCTCCGGCGTCCACCATCCGCACCACACGCTGGGGAAACGGGATATCGATCCCGTTCCGCTGGAAGGCATTCCAGATGTATGTTCGGATTGCACTCTCAATCTGCAGACGACGAGCGAAATCACCGATCGAGAACCGAAGCCGGTACTCGATCCCGGACTCGTTGAATGCCGAAACGACCGCGACCGGCTTCGGTTCGGCCGATACCCCTTCAACCGCCATCGCCACCTCAACCAGCACAGCGCAGACCCGGCCTGGCGGGGTCAGGTAGGCGGCTTCCACGGAGACGGCGCAGACATGGGCCGTCGTGGGTTTGCTGAAATTCACAAGGCCGGATTCGATCACCGTATTGTTCGGCAGTGCGACGGTATCGTGCTCCCTTGTGAGCAGGGTGACATGACCGAATCC
This sequence comes from uncultured Nitrospiraceae bacterium, assembly GCA_964555285.1. Taxonomy (GTDB): domain Bacteria; phylum Nitrospirota; class Nitrospiria; order Nitrospirales; family Nitrospiraceae; genus JBBIQV01. Next base: position 9,537 of record CAZKRM010000061.1, on the reverse strand, counting down.
GATGTCGGTCACCATTCCTTCCCGGTCCACCACCGAGACCCAATCCCCTACCCGGATCATCTTGCCCAGCGCGATCCCTGAAAAAAACCGGACGAGCGTATCGCGGAGGGCCACCCCGACGACTGCAGTCGCGACAGTCGGTAACGCCACGAGCGCAATCACATTGATGTTCATCACCAGCCGCAACATGATCAAGGCCGCGGCGATGAGTCCCGTGAACAGCATGAGGCTTCGGACGACATCTGGAATGTAGGTGCCGCGCCGTTCCACCAGGTAGTCGCCGATGACGATCAGATCGACCGTTTTGAGGAGCAGAAACGAGGCGCCCAGATAGGCCGAGAAGGTCAGCCAATCCAGGACGAACGGAGGAAGAGGAACGACCAACCCGCTTCTGAAGACCAACACCGCACCGGTAAGGAACAGCGTCAGGCCGGCGCCGGCAATGACAGAGGGAGGGAGCGCCTTCCGGCGTTTCCGGGCGAGGGAGGCGAGGCCGGCCACCACGACGACGATGCCGAGGGCGGTGACAGCCAGTTTACCGAGAAGAACGCCAAGACTCATGGGATGAGAGAGATCACATCCTCCGGCAGGACGGTCGAACGAGCGGCCCGTGCTACGGCGATGGCTCTTGCCAGGCGCGAACCCGGCGCGCGGTAATCACGCCGGTCACTCGCTCGATCGTCTTCAGCACACGCTGCAGATGCGCCGTGTCGCTCACCTCGATCACAAAATCCAACATCGCTTTGCGGTCGTCTCTGGTCGTAATTTCCGCACGACTGATGTTCGCATGACATTCGGCAATCGCGGAGGACACGTTGGCCAGGACACCCGTCTTATCGACCGCGACGACCGAGACCTTCACCGCGTGGGTGCCCGGCGTCGACTGGTCCCATTCAACCTCGACCAACCGATCTTTGTCGTAATCCAGCGCTTCGAGATTCGGGCAGTCCATCGCATGAATCGTCAATCCGCGCCCACGGGTGATATAGCCGAGGATCCGATCCCCGGGAACCGGATTGCAACACCGGGAGAGCTGCATAAGAAGGTCGCGCGCACCTTTGACCTGCACGCCTTTATCGTCGGCCCTGCCGGCTACCGACTTCTGAACGGGACGCGATTCTGCCGGAACGGTCTTCGTCCCATCAGCAGGGACCACGCTCAATCGGGTGATGACTTCCGACGTCGCCAGGTGGCCGAATCCCACCGCAGCCGCCAACTCATCGGTCGCCTCGAAGCCGGTCTGACGCGCCACGTCCAGCAGCTGTGCAGACTTGAGCATCTGCGCGGGCGCCAGTCCGTGACGGCGGAACTCCGCTTCCAGAAGCCGGCGGCCGATCTCGATGCTCCGTGTCTGCTCTTCCGCTTTGACCCAGTGCTTGATCTTGGTCTTCGCGCGGGACGTCCGCACGAACTTGAGCCAGTCTTTATGCGGGGTCTGGCTCGGAGAGGTCAGAATCTCCACGGTGTCGCCGCTGGTCACCTGATGTTTGAGGGGCACGATCTTGCCGTTGACCTTCGCGCCCACGCAGTGATCCCCGACGGCCGTGTGGATGGCATAGGCAAAATCGACCGGCGTCGAACCTTTGGGCAATTCCTTCACCATGCCCTTCGGCGTAAACACATAGACGGCATCGTGGAAGAGATCGAGCTTGACCGAATCCATGAACTGCCGGTTGTCCGGCATATCCTTGTGCCACTCCAAAAACTGGCGCAGCCAGCCGAACGCCTTGCCGTCTTCCTCCTTCACGCGTCCGCCCTCTTTGTATTTCCAATGGGCCGCGATGCCATCCTCCGCCACCCGGTGCATCTCGTCGGTCCGGATCTGAAACTCGACGTGCTCGCCTTTCGGCCCGACGACCGTCGTATGCAGCGACTGATACAGGTTCGACTTGGGAATCGCGATGTAGTCCTTGAACCGACCCGGGATCGGGCGCCACAGCGAATGGATGACGCCGAGCAACGCATAGCAGCTCATCTTCGTATCCGTGACGATGCGAAGCGCGGCCAGGTCGTAGACCTCTTCAAAAGAGATCGACTGTTTCTCCATCTTTTGGTAGATGCCGTAGAGATGCTTGGGACGGCCATACACCTCGCCGGGCAACCCCGCCTCGTCCATCGCCCTCTTCACGAGCTCCATGACCTCGTGAATGTATTGCTGGCGGTCTTCATCCCGCTTGGCGACCCGCACGCGAAGCGTTTCGTACACATCGGGTTTCAGGTGCTTCAGGCACAGGTCCTCCAGCTCGTTCTTGATCCATCCGATCCCCAGGCGGTTGGCCAACGGCGCATAGATCTCCAAGGTTTCCTGTGCGATCTGTTGCCGTTTCGCTTCGCTCAGATACTCCAAGGTCCGCATGTTATGCAGTCGATCGGCCAACTTGATCAGGACCACGCGGATATCGTCCGCCATCGACAACACCATCTTCCGGAAATTCTCCGCTTGCTTCTCTTCGGAATTCCGGAAGGTGATTTTGCCGATCTTCGTCACACCGTCCACGAGATGCACGACATCCTTGCCGAACTCCCGCTCCAATTCATTCGAGGTGGCGACCGTATCTTCCAAGGTGTCATGAAGGAGCGCGGCCACGATCGCGGTGACGTCGGTCTTCAACGAGGTCAGCACGCCGGCCACCGCCAAGGGATGTTGCACGTAGGGCTCGCCGGACCGCCGCACCTGGCCTTCGTGGGCTTTGGCCGAGAACTCGTAGGCCTTGCGGATCAGGGAAAGATCCGCCTCGGCGTGATAGCCGCTCACCCGCTCAAGCAGCTCGTCGAGATCGGTGATGGTCCCGTACAGCATGTCTATCCCTACTGGGCCTCGCTCATACGGACGTCACGAATACGCAACTGGATGCGGTCATACCCGTTCCAGTGATTCATCTCGGGCACGAACGCGAGATCGACCGGTCGCTGAGGCGTCAGCCCCAACTCCACCAGTCCCCCCAGCCGAAACCCGATGCTGTCGAATGCCATCGAGTTTCCCTGTCGCACGGTCAGTTTAAGATGCTTCTCCCCCACCACCCGCGCGTTCAGCACCGAGAGATTCCTGACGGCAAGGGTCGGCTCCGGGTTGCCGGCGCCAAAGGGGTGGAGCGTTCCCAATTCACGAATCAACTTCAGATTCACTTCTGCCAAGTTGACCTCCGCATCCACGTGGAGCGTCGGCATCCGCCGGCCTCCGCCGGATGCCGCCGCGGCGAGCTGTACAAATCGTTCGCGAAACTCAGGAATGCGGGCTTCCTGAATCGTGAGCCCCGCCGCGCTTGGATGCCCGCCGTACGCCATGAAGAGGTCCCGGCAGGCCGTCAGCCCTTGATAGAGATCGAAGCCGAGCACAGTCCTGGCCGACCCCTTGGCAATCCCCTGCTCGGTAATGGCCATCACCACCGCCGGGCGATGGAAGCGGTCGACCAGTCGGGCCGCGACGATTCCCACCACACCAAGATGCCATGACCGGGCTCCGAGGACGAACGCGGCGGGGGGATCATCGCCATCGACGAACGCTAACGCCTCGTTCGTCATCTGCTCCTCGATCTGCTGGCGCTCACGGTTGAGCCGGTCTAATTCTTCAGCCAGCCGTCTGGCTTCCAGCTCGGACTCCGTCGTGAGCAACTGCACCCCCAGCAGCGCATGGGCCAAACGACCGGCCGCGTTCAGGCGCGGCGCCAGCTTGAAGGCAACGGTCTCGGCCGTGCAGTCCCGCACGATCCCGGCCACCTGCTTCAACGCGCGGATGCCGCAGCGGGCGCCGCGCGATATCTGCTTCAGCCCCTCGCGCACAAACCGCCGATTCTCATCCTGCAACGGCACAATATCCGCAATGGTGGAGAGCGCGACTAAGTCGTGCAGCGTATCGAGAGAGAAGTCCGCTCCATATTTGATTTGGTAGGCCTGAGCCACTTTGTACGCCAGCCCGCCGGAACAGAGCCCCCTGAAGGGATAGGCTGCGTCGGCCCGGTAGGGATTCAACAAGGCCAGCGCCGGGGGCAAGCATTCGTCAGGCTGGTGATGATCGGTCACCACCACGTCGATACCGAGCCGATTTGCCGTTTCGATTTCGCGATGCGACGTCGTCCCGCAATCCGACGTCACCACCAGCGACACGCCGTCGCGATGCAACGATCGGATGGCGTCTTCATTCAGGCCATAGCCCTCGCGGAGTCGATGGGGAATGTAGACGTGCCCGTCGGCCCCGAGCGTCCGGAAGAAAGACAGATAGATGCTCGTGGCCGATACCCCATCCACGTCGTAGTCGCCGTAAAAGCAGATGCGTTCGCGCTGGTCGATCGCCCGGTGGAGCCGATCGACCGCGCGCTCCATATCCGGCAAGAGAAAGGGATCGTGGGGCTGCTCGGCATGATGGGCAAGCCAGCGGCCGGCTTCGTCCAAAGAGGTCACGCCTCGAGCGAGCAGCACCGATGCAGTGATGGGGGAAATCGAGAGCGCCTGCGCGAAGGCCAGTTGCTGCACGGAACTGATTTGCCGGAAGACCCAGAGTTTCTCGCGCATCGTCTACTCACCGGCACAGCAAAAACATCGACCGCAACTTATTGAGAAGTAAGGGGGAATGGTATAGGCTCCCCTGTGCTTTGTCAAACCAGACGCGGCATGCCCATGAAAACCACTAACAAGAATCGGATGAGTGCAAAGCAGCGACTGCGGCGGATGTGGAGAGAGAAAACTGTTGTCTTGCTCTTGCGGGGATGACTGTCCGGCTATTCCCCTCCTTTTTGTACGTAGTTCTTGACGAATTCTTCGGCGTTTTTTTCGAGCACGTCGTCGATTTCGTCCACGAGCTTATCGATATCCTCTTTGAGTTTCTTGCCGGTTTCGACGACCTTCGGATTCGGTTTGACCTCTTCCTTCGCGTGCGGGTCTTTCCTGGTTTCCGGTCTCCTCTCCTGTTTCTCCATCGGAGCACCTCCCGTCGCTCATGGGGCTATGATCATGGGGCCCTACTGTCCCGGCTCCACCCCGGCATGATCTCTTTGATGTCACCTTACTCCAGGCTTCTTCTCCCCGTCAAGCGAAGGCGTTTCGCCGGCCATTCATGCGCCGGGCACGTCAATGCACGATCAACGACACGATCAAGAGCGCCACAATGTTGATTACCTTGATCATGGGATTGATCGCCGGACCAGCGGTGTCCTTGTACGGATCGCCGACCGTATCGCCCGTCACGGCTGCCTTGTGCGTGTCGCTCCCCTTCTTCCCTTGCTCCTCGATATACTTCTTGGCGTTGTCCCACGCGCCGCCGCCGCTCGTCATCGAGATCGCCACGAACAAACCGGTCACGATGCTCCCGACGAGGACCCCACCCAAGGCCTGCGGTCCCAGGATGACTCCTACCAGGATCGGAGACACGACGGGAATCAGCCCCGGCACCATCATTCTCTTGATCGCGGCCTGGGTCACAATGTCCACGCAAGTCCCGTATTCCGGCTTTCCGGTTCCCTCCATGATCCCTTTGATCGTCCTGAACTGCCTGCGTACCTCTTCAACCACAAGACCTGCCGCCTGCCCCACGGCTTTCATGCAGAGCGCCCCGAAGATAAACGGCAGCATGCCGCCCAAGAAGAGTCCGACCAGGACGGAAGGATTGGAGAGGTCGAAGGTGCTCGCCCCACTACCTTTTCCTACCTCACGCGCGTATTCGGCAAACAAGACCACTGCCGCCAGTCCGGCGGAGCCGATCGCATACCCTTTGGTGACCGCCTTGGTCGTGTTGCCGACGGCATCCAGCGGATCGGTGATGTTGCGGACATCTTTCCCAAGATGGGCCATCTCCGCGATGCCGCCCGCGTTATCGGTAATCGGGCCGAAGGCGTCAATCGCAACGACAATCCCTGCCATCGACAGCATCGACACGGCCGCCACCGCCACGCCGTACAGCCCACCCGCAGCCGCGCCGCCGCAGATCCAGTAGCTCCCCAGAATCGCCGCACCGATCACCACCACCGGCCAGGCCGTTGCCTGCATCCCGACCGCCAAGCCGGCGATGATGTTTGTCGCATGGCCGGTCTCGCTCGCCTTGGCAATTGCTTTAACCGGGGCGTAGCTCTTGGAGGTGTAGTAGTCGGTGATGAAGACCAGCGCCATCGTGACGACCAATCCTAAGATGGCCGCCAGGTAATAGTGGAGGCCGGTGACTCCACCCACCCCTTCCATCATGGAGGTCGTAATCGGATAGAAGGCCACGGCCGCGATACCGGCGGCCACGAACAGTCCCTTGTACAGGGCCGTCATAATGCCGCCGTCCGATCCCACCTTCACAAAGAAAATCCCGATGATCGTGGCCAGAATCGTCATGCCGCCCAGCGCCAACGGATAGAGAATCGGCTGCGATTGCCCGTTGAACATTGTGTAGGCCAGCACCATCGCCGCCACAGTGGTCACCGCATACGTCTCGAAGAGGTCCGCCGCCATGCCGGCGCAGTCGCCCACATTGTCGCCGACGTTGTCTGCAATCACCGCGGGATTGCGAGGGTCATCTTCGGGAATGCCCGCTTCAACCTTGCCGACCAAGTCCGCGCCGACATCCGCGGCCTTCGTATAAATGCCTCCACCGACGCGCGCGAACACGGAAATGAGGCTTCCCCCGAACCCAAGGCTAAGAAGCGCGTGAATCGCCTTCTCCTGTCCCGCGATCTGCTGGGCAATGACATAGAATCCTGTGAGCGCGAGGAGACCCAACCCAATCAATAAGAGCCCGGTCACCGCACCGCCACGAAAGGCCACCGTCAAGGCCGCGTTGAGCCCTTTGTGGGCCGCTTGCGCCGTCCGGACATTCGCCCGCACCGCGATATACATGCCGACATAGCCGGCTGTTGCGGAGGCTCCGGCTCCCACCAGGAATCCGATGGCCGTGAGCAGCCCGAACTTATCCGACCAGAACCCCGCCAACCACAGAGTCGCAAATAGTCCCGAGGCGACCATACCGACCGTCCGGTATTGGCGATTGAGGTAGGCCGATGCCCCTTCCTGAATCGCCTTGGCAATGCGCTGCATCTCCGCATTGCCCGCATTCAGCTTGAATACCCAGAAGGCCAGATACAGGCCATAGCCGATGCCGGCCGCCGCCGCCACGATCGCAAACATGATGACTGCTGAGTCGCTCACAGAACCCTCCTCTAGTTACGGGATTGTGGCGTTCACACGCCACCCCTCTCATTCAACCCGAAGATCATCTGCGATGGGAAAATCCGCAGGGTGGTGCCGACCAAATCGTCTGCAGGTAACTACACGAAAAGTGAAGCCATTCTATACACAGAGTGCAGGGGGATCAAGACAAATGGTGGAGAGGCCGCCTGGTTCATCGTTCGTGCTCGCGCACCCCGCGATCAGAACCGCTCGGTGGACGCGCGCAGCGCGCGCTTGAGTTTCTCGTAGGGTTCGTCTGCGCCGATGAAGTAGGCGTGACGGACGAAGAAACTCTCCCCGTTGTAGTCTGTGTCGATAAACCAGCAGGCAATATCGTCGGTGGAAGAGTTGCGGATTTCACCGGTCGTCGGATCGTAAATATCGAGGCCCTTGATCTCGATTTCATAACGCCCATCGGCTTGGACTTTCCCTTGAAGCTAACCGGAAATGACCCCGGCGGGCGCTGACTCGTCAGAGTGTCCTTGCGAAATAAGCGAACACCGTCTGGTAACATGCCTTCATCATCAACTGCATCAGCCATCGCAGTCCGCCTGCCGTCCTTCAACTCGACCTGGTTGTATTTGGCAGCACCCGAATCACCTTGCACCTTCTCCTTCCAGACCAGTTGCGGATCAAGTGAGGGATCGCGCGGATAAAGTAAGGTCTTGGGGGCCTTTTCATCCTCGGCCACAAAGTCCCGCAATTCCTCAGTGGGGATGTTGGCGCGCTTGTCCTTGTGCTTGATGGATTGGACGGGCGTGGAGGTCTTCGCGTTTTTACGCGGCGTCATGGCGGCCTTTCCTGCCTTCGCCGCGAATGGCCTTGGCCAGGTCGGCCTCGCTGGCGCCGAGCACAAGCAGGGAGCTGACCAGCAGATCCATCGAGACGGATGGGTCGCCTGCCTCCATTTTGGCGACGCGGGACTGGCTGGACTGGAGACGCTTGGCGAGTTCGACTTGCGACACCCCGCGCCGTTGTCGCCGATCGCGGAGGCTGCGGCTCAGAGCGAGTTTCAACTCGATGAGCGCGGCGTCGGCGTCCGACAGGCCCAGAAACTCCTGCGCCGACCCGACGGCCCAGCCGGCCGCTTCGAGTTTCTTGCGTTTACTCTGTTTCATCGCGTGCTCTCCTCTTCGCTCGTCAGCCGGTCGTGGTCGTGGAGCCGCCGCTTGCACGCCTCGATGACCCATCTCGGCATGCGCTGCGTTTTCTTGCCGAACACCTCCAAAATGACGACGGCATCGGGATCGACCCGATACAGGATGCGGAACGTCCCGGCTGTATCGTTGATCCGCAGTTCATGGCACCGAGCTCCGATGGCCGGCATCGGCCGGGAATGCGGCAGCGTCAACGCGTCACCACGCTGCACCAGCCGAAGCAAGTATCCGGCCTCGATTCTGGCTTCTGCGGAAAACGGCGGAGTCTTGACCTCGCCCTTCAGCCAGACGAGCGGCTTGCCTGCCTCGGATTTGCCCACGCTATGCCGTCCGCTCTTGCCGAGGAGTATATGTCATATGTGACATAGCGTCAACCGGCTGCGGAGCGGCCGCCGCAGATGCCAGGAATCCGCGAATAGTGTTCTGCGCATTCCAGGGATCGGTGATCTCGAGGAAGGCCCAGCGCCCGAATCCTCCATGATTGTTGACGGCGGGTATCCATAACGTGCGCGCCGTGCTGACCTTGGCTTCCTTGTCCTTTTTCTTTTCGCCCGTGACTTCGACGATCAGATTGAGCGGATTACCGGAACCAAGGCCGTCATTCACCACAGCGATGAAGTCGGGTGTGTACTGATGCTCCTCGCCGTTGCGCCATCTTCTGCTCCCATGAACCCGTGTCGGCAACTACATGGGAGACATGGCATCGGTCAGCGCTGGTGCGACGCTCTTCGATGATTGCATTGGTAATACCTTCGTCCGTGAAGCGATAGTGGCGAGCGGGTTCTCTGAAGGGCGAATTGATGACAGGATTTTCGATGACCGTCTGGCTCATGCTAGAGGCTTTCTCAATCCATCCGGCACCGAAGGATACCCGTTTCTTGGTGGGAAATCACCCCACCTGTCGGACTGGAAGCTTATGGCGAATGGTACATGGCAGGGAAGCCGGCTGGTTTGCGGTTCTAAAAGGGACTTGCTATAGTGCGCGGCGTTGGAGAGACCGATGGGACTCGCGCCGGAGTATATCGTGGTGGATGGACAGACGTTCAGCAAACAGAAGCTGTCGCTCGACAACCACGTCTACCGCAACTGCTCCATCGATGACTGCGACGTCTACTACAGCGGTGGGCCTTATGAATTAATCGACACCCACATCACGAACTCGCGCCTGCACCTCAATCAACCCGCCAAGCACGTCTACTCCGCCATTCAGATCTTCAAAATGAAGTCCCCTGGCTCGCGC
>CAZKRM010000060.1:0-12112 GCA_964555285.1 uncultured Nitrospiraceae bacterium | reverse complement strand
CGAAGAAATCCGCAAGTACATCACGGCCGACAGTTTGGCGTATCTCAGTCTCGACGGGATGCTCAAGTCGGCGCCGGGGACGCCTAATCAGTATTGTAACGCGTGCTTTACGGAGCGGTACCCCATTCCGTTTACCCGTGCAGAAGAACTCCAGTTGGGTCTGTTTGAATCAGCGCACTGAACGTCGATTTGGACGGGTGAATTTAGGACGTCCTGAGAAGGGAAGATAACAGATATGCAGCCACGATCCAGACCGCGAGTGGCAGTCGACTATCCTGTCTTGTTTACGGGAGACGAAGGATCAGGCCATGGCATGGTGATGAACCTGACGATTGCCGGCGGTGAGATCGAGAGTCACGTCCACTTCCCCATCGGCGCGCATCTGTGTCTCCAAGTACAACCGTGCGGTGCGCGGCCGCAGATTGTCATTGGCCTCGCCGTCGTCCGATGGAAGCAGGGCGACCGGTTCGGGCTCGAGTTTGTTCGATTCGAAGGCGATGCCAAGCGACAGCTCGAGGATATGCTGAACCAGCGTGATGGATCTTCCGCAGAGTAGTCCCTTCCTGCCCGCTCAGTTGCCCCGCCAAAAATCAGCATGTTAGGATGCGATCAGCATTCTTCCGGTTGATCAAGGAGGTCGCTATGAGACGGCTCTTGCTCGCACTCGGTGCGCTGATCCTTCCCGTGCTGTTCGTCCCGCTGGTTCTCGCCGCTGGATCTTTCAAAGTCGGAGAAAAAGCGCCGACGTTTACGCTCACGGCCATCACGGGTGAAACGGTGTCCCTGGATTCCTATAAAGGGAAAATCGTGGTGTTGGGACTGTTCCACATCTGTGATCCCTGCATGATGCAGGGCAGTACGCTGCAGAAAGTATATGAGTCCACGCAGGGGAAAGGCGTGGTCGTGGTCGGTGTCAATTCGTCAGGCAATTCCAAGAAGGATGTCGGCGAGTTCCTGTCCTCGTTTCCGGTGAAGGTCACCTATCCCTACCTGCTGGACCCCAATAAAACCACGGACAAGCTGTATGGCGGTGGGAAGTTCATCCCGAACGTGTATGTGATCGATCAGACCGGGGTGATCCGCTGGCAGCGTGTCGGGAATATGGATTTGGCCGGGGCCGATGTGATTGTGGCAGAGGTGGATAAGCTCCTCGCGAGTGGTACGAACAAGATGTAGCCGGCGCTCGTTTAGCCTGGCCGAAGAGAGATAAAGAAGAGAGGCGCGACGATGGATGAGATGGAACAGGGAAAGCAAAAGTTTCTGGAGGTGGTGAAGGGTCTCGACGGCTCGGTGCAAGTCGTGATTCCTGTCACGCCCTCCAACAGCATGTTCCTCATCTCATTGACCAAGGGGCCGAACCGCAAGTTCATTACCGTGCCGGAAGACGACATCATCGACATGCCCAACGAAGCCAGTGTTCTGACGAAGGTGACGAAAACCGTCAAAGATGCCATCGCCGCTCTGTGAATCTGTCTGTGCCATAAGCTATTAGCTATAGGCCATCAGCTCTCTTGTTATGAAGCAACTTCTTCCCGGCATGTGGCAATGGTCGTGGTTCTCCGAGGAGAAGCAGCTCAACTTCAACGGGCTGTTTCTCATGGTCGGCGAGCACAAGATGCTGGTCGACCCGCCTCCGATGACGGCGGAGGCAAGCACCTTCATCCGTCGCAATGGCCCGGTCGATTACATCATCGTCACGAATCGAGATCACGCCCGTGAAGCCGCGGCCTATCAGGTGGAGTTCAAGTGCCAGCTCCAAGTGCCCGAGGCCGACGCCGCGCAGATGGATCTGAAACCGACGAAAACCTATAAAGACGGCGAGCTGCTGCCCGGCGGCATCTGGGTGATCCATCTGAAGGACCAGAAGTCTCCGGGGGAGTCGGCGCTGTTCATTCAGCAGGGGCGGGGTGTACTGATTGTGGGGGATGCGCTGATCGGCAAGCCGGCCGGAGCCGTCACCATGCTGGCGGCGGTGAAGTATGCGGACGTGGCCAAGGCGAAAGACGGACTCCGACGTCTTCTCAAATACAACTTCGAGAGTCTCCTCGTCGGAGACGGCACCTCGATCCTTGCCGGCGGCAAACCGGCGGTTGAGCAGTTGCTGCACGTGTAACCATGGCAATCCGGAACGGACTCTCCGAAGAACTGAATCGACAAGGAAACGAGCATTTCTCGCGCGGGCACTACACGGATGCTTGTGCCTGCTATGCCAAGGCGCTGGAGCGTGATCGACTGACAGGCGATCAGCGTGCCCTTGTGGCGACGCTCGGCAATCTCGGGAATATCTGTGCGGTGAGCGGCCGGCGGGAATCGGCCCAGGCGTACTATCAGGAAGTGTTGGAGCTGCAGAAGATCCTCGGCGATGAAAAAGGGATCGGGACGACGCTGGCGAATTTGGGGAACCTGCGAGCCGATGCCGGTGAGTGGGACCGGGCGCGGGCATACTATCTGGAGGCGCTCGATCTCATGACGAAGACGCACGATGAGGCGGCCAAAGCGGTGTTGTTCTCCGACCTTGGCCTGGTTGCGCGCGAGACCGGTCAGTTCGATGAGGCGATCCAATGCTATGAGCGGTCGCTGGTCCTGATGCGGCGCTTAGGTAATCAGGGAGGCGTCGCGGACGCGTGGCGTATGATCGGGCGCACCTTCCTGATTCAGAAACGCTACGACGACGCGATTGCCTGTTGCCGGACCAGTCAGTCGATTGCCGAGCGGTCGCGCGACGAACTCCGCACGGGCGGCGCCCGCTACGTGTTGGTGCAATGTTATGAAGAAACAGGCCGGTTGCGGGATGCCGCAGACCTGCTCGAACAAGTCGTCTATATGGATCGCAAGTATCAGCTGCCGAAGCTCGAAGAAAATACCCAACGCCTGAAGTCACTCCGTGCTCGCCTCGCGGAGCAGGATCAATCGCCACCTTGTCGAGAGACGCATGCATGACTGACCCGGCCTCCTCGGCATGGACGCAGCTCCGCACCGCGCTGACGCGATCATTTCCTCAACTCTATGAATTGGAACCAGGAGGACCACTCGCTATGGACTTGGGGTCGGACGGCTGGCTCTTGGAGATCAAGCCGGACGGCACCGTGCTTTGCCAGTATGGCGTCGCGATGGATGATGTGATGGCGCTCATGTCCGAGGGAACGCCGGAGGATCTTGGGACCGACGAGGTGGCGAAACAGGCCAAGTACTTCATTCAGCCTGCCGTGTCAAAGTTTCGGCCGTTGCTGTTGCAGTCTGGATTTGCCGAAGACACTGAGATGAACGAAGAGTTTGTGGCAGTGACCTTCGCGGGTGCAGTGGATGTGCAGAATCCCTCCAAGGTGCAGGACCTCATACGGTGGTGCTGCCGGCAGATCGGAGGAATGGCATGACGCGGCGCATCACGACGTTCGACGAGTTCCGCGACGCGGTCTCGGCCTATCGGTTGCCGCGTGTGCTGTTGGCCGGGCTGGAATTGAACCTGTTTACGACAATCGGCGAACGGACTTGGACGATTGCCGAATTGGCCAAGGAACTCAAGCTCAGCGAGCGAGGACTGGCTATCCTCTGTCGGAATCTGGCGATGGCCGGTGTGCTGCTGAAGAAGGGGGCGACCTACAGGAATAGCCGACTGGGGGCTACGGCGCTCAATGCCAACCATCCGGCCTATCGCGGCAGCTATTTGGACTTGATCAAGAGCCACTGGACGGATTGGTTCCGGTTGCTGGAATCCGTGCGAAGCGGATTACCGATCGGCCACGATGTTCCGGACAGTCCCGACTATCGCCGCCGGTTCACCTGGGCGATGCATCATCGCACGCTGGAGACGGCTCCGATGATCGCCGCGCAGGTGAACCTACGCCACGCAAAGACGCTTCTGGATCTCGGTGGAGGACCCGGCACCTATGCCATGGCGTTTCTTGCCAAGAATTCTCATCTGCGCGCCACCGTCTGCGATCGAGAGGCCGCGTTGGATGTGGCCAAAGAGATCGCCGCGACTCACAGGGCGGGACGGCGGCTGTCCTACCTGCCGCTCGATTTCACCAAGGCCCCGATCCCCGGCACCTATGACGTGATCTGGTATTCCAACGTGCTGCATATCTATTCGCCGGAAGACAATCAGGCTATCTTTCGCCGGGCGCTCGCGGCGTTGACCCCCGGCGGGCGGCTCATTATTCAGGACGCATTTCTTCACGATCGTGAAGGGTTGTATCCAGCGGAGGCGAGCCTTTTTGCCGTCTCGATGTTGCTGTTCACCGAGAGTGGAAACACCTATTCGGCAGCGGAGACGACAGGGTGGCTCAAGGGGACTGGATTCGCACGGGTCAAGGTGCTGGGGGTCAAGAAGGGAACGGAGGACTGGGAGGACGGGATTCTAGAGGCCGTGGCGCCTGGGTCACGTCCAGGAACGCCCGCCCGCCGAACACGATCAATAGGAAGTTCACGAGCCCGCTGACGACGCTGCTCATCAGAGGAAAAAACACATCCGAGTCTTTTGTGAGGATCTGGACCGTCGTCGCCAGATCAAGCGCCAGTCCAACCGTTCCATAGATCACGCAGGCCATTGCGGCCCACCGAAGTTTCAGCCAGACAAGTATCGCCAGCCCAACCGGCAGGAGGACCAAGAAGCCGATCCACCAGGCCTGCGTCGGTGCTGTGGATTCTCCTCGGCTCATCGAGAGAGATCCAATTCCAATGATCAGGACTCCTGTTAACACGGTGAGTAAGGCGTTCCGTTTCATGGCGAAACTATAGACTGGATAGGGAGTGTCGGCAATGGCTGCCTTACCCCCCCCCTCTTTCGAGGAAAATCTTCCTACAGTGGGGAATTTACCAGCGACTCAATCTCTTGCAGAATGCGTCATAGCATCACGGAGGTTCTATGACGCTGATCCATTGGTTATCCCGGCTTCTTGGAACTCTTATCGTCCGACCATTTGTCCCCGCCCCAATTAAGATTAGTCCCAAACCCTCCAGTCCTCGTCTGCGGCGTTTGAATGCGATCTCATGGCTTGCCGGCGCAGGGCTGTGTCTATCGCTGGTGAGCGGCCAGGCGTGGGGGCAAATAGACACTGAAAAGAAAGACGTCAAAGGAACGATCGTCGCAGCAGGGTTTGGCTACCAGATCGGCGATGCATCCACGATTACGGTCAAGGTCTATGACGCCGCATCGGGTGAGGTGTTGTCCGACGAAGTCTATGAACTGAATGTGAATGAAGGGAACAGTGCACGATCGAATCTCTCGCAGGAACGCATCTTTGCCGGCGGGGTCGGTTTGGGTGCGACGGACCTCTCCAATTTCGTGTTGCGTGTGTACGATGCGAAGACGGGCAAATTCCAATGGGAAGGGCAGCTGAATCTCACGCCGCGTGACGGGAGCGGGGCCGGGCAGATGGTATCCACCGTGGCGCCTCGGCGCGCCACCATCACGAAGATTCATGCCACCGAGACAGCCATGTGGCAGCCGGTATTCTTGTTGCGCGCGTTGGATGCCTCTACCGGCGGGCTTGTCTGGGAAGATGAATTCTCAACCGACGGCGCGGGGTCAGCGCGGGCTGGACGAACCGCCGCTCGGCTGATCGGTCGGGAGGGGAACCCAACGGAGGCCTCCCATACGTTTGATTTCAGGATTCGCATGTTTGACCGCAGTGGGCGGGTTGTCCTGTGGGAAGATCAAATCTCACAACAAGAGGCGGAAGAGGACACCCACGAGGCCGCCGACGATCAAGCACACATACTTCCAGCCTGGCCCAGGCAGTTTCAGCAAGGCGCTGCGCCGGAAGCGATCTAGCCCGATTTCCAGATCAGGTGGACGACGGTGTCGGTGAGAGGGCACGCGCGGCTAGGTACGTTTCTGCGCGAAGCTCTCAAGCCACTGGCGGTGGAATTGTTCGTAGGAGACGAACAGCTTGCTCTGGAGCGCCGTGGCCACTGACTCTCTCGCCTTGAACGCCTTCAGCAGTTCGTCAACACGCGCCATGCCCCACCGTTCGATCAGGTAGTGCGTCGCGGAGTTTGCCTCGAGATAGGCTAACGTCGCCGCATTGGCCGGCAACGCACCCCAAGGCCCTTCGAGATAGTTCAACGGAATCACTTTGACATCCCCATGCATCACCTGATCGAGCTCGGGCCATGCGTCGCCGGCCAATTGCATGGCCAGGCCCTCGTTCAGCCAGGTGGGCAGCGCACTGCTGCTTGCCCCCAGGCGATCGTGCAAGAGCGCGTGGACGTACTCATGGCGCAGCACGTTGGTGAGCCATTTTGTGTCCGTCGTCGCCCCTTGTGTGGGAATCTGAATGCGCCCGAGAGTGGGGTCATATAAACCATCGGCCCATGCGGGGCTGCCGGTCGCGCCCTGGAACGAATCCTTGGTGTGAAGGACCACGACGATGGGTTTTGAGGGAAAATGCCCGAACTTCTGCCCGATCTCTCGATAGGCCTCTTCGAGGATTTCCAGCACGGTGGTCCAGGTGCCGTGGTCTTCTGCCCCGTCGAATTTCACCATGAAGTGAGTGCTGCTTCTCGCGCTCATATGAGCTTCGACCGACTCCGTCCGGCGGAGCTTCGCGGTGACGGAGGTGAGGTAGGATTGCAAGGCCGGATCCTGCCGCGCCTGATCAGTGGCCTGGGCCAGGTGTTTCGCAGCTTCGGCGAGCTGATCCTGTTCCTGCAGCAAGTCGGCCATCGCTAGGTGCGGGAACGGCTCGTCCGGGGCGAGCTCGATGAGTTTAGCCAGGAAATCCAGGTTCAAAGCACGGTCCCGTTGTTCCCAGTAGGCGTGGGCCAGATTCAGGAGGATGACGGGATTGGAGTCATCGAGCGCGGCGGCTTTTTTAAAGGCTTTGACGGAAACCGGCGTGCCATCGAGTCGTTCCTGTTGCAAGCCGAGGTTGTTCCAGAGGATTGCCACGAAGGGTTTGGCCTTCGCATTCGATAACACGGCGGCGGGGAGTTGAGTCAGCTTCGTTTCAGCGAGCGACAGGTTACGCTTGTCGATTTCATCGCGAATGGCTTCCAGAAGCGCCTCGTGCGGGGTATCCGGCACTACGGTCTGGTCAAGTGCGCGGACCTGCTTGATTTCTTCCTCGCGGGCCTCGTTGCTGGACGGGGGAGGCGGGGGCACGACAGCTTTGACCGCTTCCGCGGGTTTCGATTCCGGTGAAACGGGCGGCGCAACAGAGGATGGTTTCAGGAACAGATTGTACCCGACGATCAGGGCGAGCACGAATCCGAGTAGTGTGAGGATGTGTGTGATGTTGCGACGGTACATAGATGCCTCGAGGCTGAGTGTAGCACCCTAGGCAAAGATGACAAAGCGATCTGGCGAAATCGGAGGGGGATCCCCGACCGCGCTCCTCCCGCCGTCATTGAGCGGAGAGAAGCGCTGTGCTACGATCCGCCCCGGTATGCAGACTCCCTCCGAGTCGGGCTCCGCAACGCCGTTTCAGGATTGGTTGGACCGCATCGCGCGTCCCATCGAGTTTGCGAGCCGGGACGAATGCGCCCACCTGGGTGCGGTCAAGAACCTGAGTACCTTTGTCGCAACGCAAGTGCTAACCGCCTTGGCCCAACAGGTCTACCCGAAGGCGATTGAAGCTCGCCTGGTGTCGCTGCGAGATCTCTTCGTCGATTTTCAGCAGACGCTTCCCCTGGACGAACAACGTCGCCGGATGCACGTCGCTGTTGCGATCGTGAAGGCGCTGCGTAACGCCGCACGGCAGCTGTCCGAGTCGACGGGAACGGAGTCTGAGCAAGCCGCTTCTGAGTTTTATTCGAACGGAGGAGACCGGCGCGATCTCTGGAATCTCCCGATCCGTTTTGTGAAGGGAGTAGGGCCCAAGCGAACCACCTCGTTGCAGCGATTGAGAATCGAGACGGTGGAAGATGCGCTCTGGACGGTACCGTGGCGCTATGAAGATCGGTCGGTGATGACGCCGATCGGCAATCTCGTTCCCGGCATGGTGACCTCAATCTGCGGAACGATCGGGAAGTGCGAAGCGAAGCGGACGAAGAATCGACGGCTGACCGTGCTCGACGTCGGAGTCGAGGATCAAACGGGGCGTATGCAGGTCGTGTTCTTCAACCAGCCCTACCTGGAAGACATTCTGGCGGTCGGGAAGCGTATGATGATGAGCGGGCGCGTGATTGCCGGTCGCCAAGGCTGGATGGTCCCGCGGATGGAAGTGGCGCAGTACGAAGTGATCGGGGAGGAAATGGAATCCACGCTGCATGTCGGACGGATCGTACCGATCTATCACGAGACGAAAGGGTGGAACTCTCGCCAGATGCGGGTGTTGGCGAAGGGACTCTTGGAGGAACATGCGCTTGAGCTACGCGATCATTTGCCCGTTCAGCTTCGCGCCCGTCAGCGGCTGATTCCGATACAAGAGGCGCTACAGGATGTGCATTTTCCGAAAGCCGGAACTGATCTGCGGCTGTTAGAACAGGGGAAGACCCCCGCCCATCGGCGATTGGCGTTTGAGGAATTGTTTCTCCTGCAAGTGGCGTTGGCGACGCGGCAACGATCGGTGCAGGACGAGCCGAAGGGGCTGCACTTCAATCCACGAACGCCGCTCTTGGAGAAGCTGGGGCAGCGGCTGCCCTTCTGCCTCACGGCTGCGCAGGATCAGGTCATTCGGGAAATCTTCCGCGACATGATTTCCCCGCGACCGATGAATCGTCTCGTGCAAGGTGATGTGGGATCAGGGAAGACCGCTGTGGCGCTGCACGCGATGGTCATGGCCTGCGGGTCGGGCTATCAGGCGGCGTTGATGGCGCCGACGGAAATTCTCGCGGAGCAGCATTATCGCAATCTTTCGGGGACTCTGGAAGCGTTGGGCCTTCAAGTCATTCTCATGCGTGGTGGGGACAAGGCAGCCGTCAAAAAAACGCAGGCCGCCGCTCTTGCGTCGGGGGAAATTCAGGTGGCAATCGGCACGCATGCGCTGATCCAAAAAGGCGTGGAGTTCAAAAACTTGGGACTCGCCGTTGTGGATGAACAGCACAAGTTCGGTGTGTTGCAGCGGAAAACCTTGATCGATAAGGGCTACAAGCCGGATGTCCTCGTGCTGACCGCGACGCCGATTCCACGAACGCTGGCAATGACGGTGTACGGAGATCTCGATGTGTCGATCATTGATATGCTGCCGCCGGGGCGGAAACCAGTACGAACGTTTTTATTCGGTGAGGCGCAACGGCGGCGGGCGTATCAGATTTTGCGAGATGAATTACGGAGCAAGAAGCAGGCGTATGTGGTCTACCCCCTCGTCGAGGAGTCTGAAAAAACCGATCTCCAGGCGGCGATCCAAGGAGCCGAGCAGTTGCAGAATGGGGAGTTCGCCGAGTTTCGCGTCGGCCTGCTGCATGGGCGCATGAAGGCGGCGGAGAAGGAAGCGGTGATGGCCGACTTCAAAGCCGGGAAGATTCATCTGCTCGTCGCGACGACGGTAATCGAAGTCGGCGTCGATGTGCCGAGCGCGACCATCATGATGATCGAGCATGCCGAGCGGTTCGGCTTGGCCCAGCTGCACCAGTTGCGTGGCCGTGTGGGGCGAGGGGGCCATCAATCCTATTGCCTGCTCATGGCGGCCAGCATGGGGCGCGCGAAGGCCCCATTGGGCCGACGACCTATAGGAAATGAAGAACCGGTGTCCACGGCGAGGGAACGGTTGGAGGCGCTGGTGCAGTCGAACGATGGGTTTGTGATTGCCGAGGAAGATCTGCGAATTAGAGGGCCCGGTGAGTTTTTTGGATTTCGCCAATGGGGCATGCCGGAGTTTCGCGTCGCCAACCTTGTGCGGGACGGCGACTTGCTGCAGCAAGCCAGACAAGAAGCGTTTTCATTGCTGAAGTTGGATCCAGGTCTGAAGGCGTCGGCTCATCATGGCCTGCGGAATGCGATGTTGAGAAAATGGGAAAAGAAGTTGGAGTTGGGCTCGATTAGCTAAGAGAGGGCGAGGGGCACGAGGCTAGAGGCTAGGGGACCGGAGGGTTCCTCTCTCGCCACTCGCCCCTGGCCTCTAGCCAGGAGTTCTTGTGGGATTATTGCAACGACTGAAGCACGATTTACGAACGGGTCTTGCGACGTTGCGCCTTGGGACGGCTCACGCCGCCAGCAGGGCGTTGGAGGAAACGGAACTCCTCCGGATGCGGTTGGAAGTCCGCAAGCTCGATCAGCAACTCTCCGATCTCTACAAAGACATCGGCGAGCGGGCCGTCGACATGAAAGAGCGCGGCGAGACCGCCGAGCGCGTCATGTACGATGCCGAGATCGGCCGACTCGTTCGAGAGGTGCAGGTGCTCAAGGAGTCGCGAAAGAAGCTGGAAGCCGAAATGGACGAGATTCGGAGCGAGCAATGACCGCGCCGCCCACGCGCACGCGTCGATTGGCCGGAGTCGATATCGGCACACTCACCTGCCGCCTCCTCGTTGCCGACCTGCCACCAGACAGCCCCCTCAAAGAACTTCGCTCTGATCGTCGCATTCTCCGTCTCGGCGAAGGCGTCGACCAGACCAAGCGCCTCAGCCCAGCCGCCATGGATCGGGTCGTCCTCTGTCTGCGGGAGTGGCGGGAGGTGATCGATTCGTATCGTGTCGATGCCTGTACCGCCGTCGCAACGAGCGCTGTGCGTGATGCGGCAAACCGTGACGAGTTTCTCGATCGTGTCAGCCGGGAAGCCGGTTTCGATGTTGAGATCATCACGGGCGAGGAAGAAGCCCGCCGCACGATGCTGGGCATACGATCGGGATTGCCAGCCGGCGTGAGTGATGTTTTGGCGCTGGATATTGGGGGAGGGAGCACTGAGTTCATTCTTGATCGACCAGACCAGAAGCCGATTGTGCGGTCAATCGATATCGGCGTTGTGCGCCTGTGTGAGCGGCTCTTGCACCACGATCCCCCGACGGATGATGAAGTACGTCAGGCGCGCGAGTGGGTCGCGCGGGAGACCGAAGCCGCCGTTGCCGACATGGGCCACTATCAGGCGGCAACCTTCGTCGGGACAGCGGGAACCATCACCAGCCTCGCAGCCATGGCTCAGAAGCTGCCTGCCTATGAGCCTGCGCGAATTCATAACTACAGGCTAGAGCTCGATACCATTCAAGAACTCGAACAAACACTTCTCAGTCGAACGAAATCTGACCGTGTCGGCCTTCCCTGTCTCGAAAAGGGCCGCGAAGAAGTCATAGCCGCCGGCGCGATCATCATCCGGACGGTGATTGAAACGTTAGGAATGTCCGCGGTGCTTGTCAGCGATTTAGGGTTGCGGGAAGGCGTGCTGATCGACTATGTAGGAAGGTCTCGATGAGGAGCGGTTCTCTTGGACAATGATAATGATATTGTGGCGATGATTGTTGCCGGGGTGTTAGTTCTGGCCTATCAGGGATTTGTGAGTGTGCCGGTGTCGATTTTTTGAGCCAAAGCAAAGGTGGATTCAACTAGTTCTCATTTGGCTTCTCCCAGTTCTTGGGGCCTTAGTGTGTCATGCAGTTGTGCAAACTCATAGTGGAAGAGGATTGGTCAGAGATTCTTTGGCCAAGCATTACGACGAGGCGGACGAATACGGATGGCCCAAAAGCGCAAGAAGGTACAGTAACTCGGAGACTCATTCTCCTGCCGATGGAGATGGAGATGAGTAGAATGATTTGGAAAAAGAGAAGATGAATCGCCGAGGGCCGAGGAAGCTTAGTCTGGTGAGATTTGATTTTAGTTACATCAACAGAAGGTATCGTGGGAAGTACCCATTTAAAGAGGGGCGCTCATACGTGTTCATAGGCGAGATAGTCAATATGCCAAGGAATTGTGTGGTGGCTGATCACGAGACAGGAAAGATTTATTCTGGCTATCACACCGAACACTTTGTAGAGCTGAGTGCAGACGAAGTGTAGGTTGCGGGCGTGTCTTCTGCTTCTCCGAATACCACCGATAGCCCTTGGTCCCGGTGAACTGTGTTTTCGGCGCGCCGCCGGGTTTTTCCAGTAACAGCACTTTGAAGTCGAGGAGGCCGAACCAGGCGGGATCGGCCACGTCGTTGTAGAAGCGAGCCTAGGTCCGTCGAGGGCAATGGGGTCAGGCATGCGTCGAGGGCAATGGGGTCAGGCATGCGTCGAGGGCAATGGGGTCAGGCATGAG
>CAZKRM010000059.1:0-12873 GCA_964555285.1 uncultured Nitrospiraceae bacterium | reverse complement strand
TTCGGACTCCCCTCCCACCACGGTTCAAAACATGGGTGTAGATCATCGAGGCGTTGGGATATTTTCGTGCCAGTGCATTGGGCAGTGAGACTCCATCACAGCCTTCCTGGAGATTCGCTTCATACTGCGCTGTGACTTGATGAAGATGCCGGCGGCCCTCTTTCCCCTATTCGAGCAACCTCCTCAACCCCCGCCTTACATCTGGTCCAGCCCCTCGCGCAGGTCTTGTTCCAAGGTATCGGCCTTGGCCTGCACCACCCGGCGCTTGGCCTTGAGATCGTCCTTGTAGGCATGCAGCTTGGCAAGCAGCTCCTGCTTCTTTGCCTCCAGCATGGTCTGCTGCTCGGCTTCAAGGGTGCTGGCCCGGCTGATCCTCGACTGCGCGCGTCGAATGACCACTATAATGTTCCATCCAAGCTCGCTCACCTTCTCTCTCTTGGAATGGCACCCGTGTTGGTCCCACTGCGGCCGTCGAGCGAGGTTACAGATGATCCCTCCACGCTCGCCCGTTATCTCTTCAGGGATGGAGGCTGATTGATCTTCCGCTGCGCGTGTCCAACGAGGGTCTTCGGAGACCGCGCGTTGCACGAGCACAGAAGATCATCAGCCTCCATCCCCTCCTCTGCTCCGGGAGCAAGGGATCAACACGGGTGTCATTCCAACCCTTCTCATCTCGGCGCCGCTCTGGACGATGGAGCAATTCGTAGAAAGGCTTCCCCTTTTGCCGGCGTCACGTCGTTCCCAGCCCCTCGAAAGCACTACTGAGGCTACGAATGCCCAATAGTTTCTCGATCCCGGCCCAGGTACTCTCCGCTACACTGTCTCTCACGCTTGGAGGATTCATGCTGTTGGTGACCAGTTCGATCGTCTGCTACATGGTCCTGCTGGGTGCCTTGGCGGTGGCGTCTCCCGGAGTCGGGCCGATTGGGGCGTTGATGTTGGTTCTGCCTGGTGACTTGATGGAATGGATGCATGCACCCGCGTATGGCCTCTTAGCCTGGCTCGCGATCCGTGGCTTTCAGCGACGCGGCTGGCCGGTCCCCTATGCGCTCATCGTGGGCCTGTTCTTTGCCATCGTGTTCGGACTCTGGACGGAGGTGGCTCAAGCGTCGGCACCTGGGCGCTCTCCGTCGGTCAAGGATTTACTGGTCGATGCCCTCGGGATCTTTGTGGCCGGCAGCCTCGTGCTGTGGCAGCGGGCTTCGTCTCTCAACCCAGGCCGGTTCGTGGCTGTTCCGTCGTTTCGGCCATTGCGTCATGTGAATGTGATAGGAGATTCACCACGATGACCCCAAACCCTTGCAGGCGGACTACCAGTCGGTTCACGGTCCAGTGGCCGGTGTACTATTCCAACGGCGAGTTTCACGCCAGTGGCCTGGTGGAGAATCTCACGGGTGCCGGGGGACGCGTGAGCGGGACCCATCCTGTGAACACCGGAATGTCTTTGATCGTCTTTGTGATACCGCCTGAGCCGCATGCCGCGCTGCTAGTTCGCCGCGCGACGGTGCGCTGGGCGAACGACACGGCCTTTGGGATGGAGCTCTCCGACCTTCCGCCCGCAACACAATCCGAGTTGGCTCGGATGGCCGTCTCATAGCTCCCAGGCCTGTGCTCCTCGCACAACGGTCAGTGAAGCTCCTGGCCTCCACCTCGCTGCGGGGATCGTCCTGCTCTGGTCTTGGAATAACCGCACTGTGTCGCCCTGCTTGCTTCCTATGAAAAGACCACGGGTTAGCAGATTCCTCTCGTTGTAGCAAAACAGAGTTTGTGGAAATGCGCTGATCTTTCTCCGTTTATTTCGCTCTTCCGGGAGCTCAGACTGAATGGATATCTGTACAGCAAGAAGACCCTAAACCATTCGTAAATTGAAGCGAATGCAAATCTGTCAGTGCAAGCAATACACATTTCACATCAATTTGTTGAATGCTATATCTCATCTATATGTTGCATTCTTCTGTGGAGCTAGTTGAACGTCAGTCATTCAATTAACCCTTCAATTATTTATGGCCATGTCTATTCTTAGCGCTGTGGCATTTTGGGAACGCAAAACCTAGCTC
This sequence comes from uncultured Nitrospiraceae bacterium, assembly GCA_964555285.1. Taxonomy (GTDB): domain Bacteria; phylum Nitrospirota; class Nitrospiria; order Nitrospirales; family Nitrospiraceae; genus JBBIQV01. The sequence continues at coordinate 10,816 of CAZKRM010000059.1, read as the reverse complement.
CTTCATTCCGGATTCTGAAAGGTATTGGTCTTGCTTGGTTCTGCTCCCTTCAGCAAGGCCACATCACAGATGGATGTCACGCGCGTCATCTGCTGGCTGTTCGGCTTGCCCACCAAAAGGCATGTGGGGCCCAATCCCACAACCGGTGACCCCGCAATTGAAAGAGAAAGTGGCTGTGAAGTCGAACGAAGACGAATCCTCGCAAAATAGGAAGTCGACAGGCAAGCTGGCTATGGGTCTGGGTATTGGGGTGGGCCTGGCGTTGCTGGCCACGTATGGAGGCAGGCGTAGACCTCTCATACATACTAGGACTTCCGCAGATGCAGTCAAAACAAAGCCGGCCGTGCTTGTCATCGAAGACGAGGCAGGACCTCGCGATGCGCTCAGAGTCATCCTACAGCCTTTTTTCGATATTTATGCAGTCGACAATGGCCGGGCTGCTCTACAGATGTTACGCGAACGACCGATCGACCTGATTACGTTAGATCAGAAGCTGCCCGATCGCCAGGGGCTCGATTTGCTCCAAGACATTAAGCATGATCACGCGGACGTTGAGGTGATCATCATCACGGGTTACGGGAGCTTGAAATCAGCCATGGAGGGACTCCGTCACGGGGCCACCGGCTATCTGCTGAAACCCTTCAATGTCACCGAACTGATCGCACTCATGAATCAGACGTTGGAAAAGAAACAGCGATTGGATTTCCTCAGGGCGTTTTTGCGAAGGTCGAAGGCTTTGTGGGGAACCGACCGGAAGAGCGCGACCGCGTGGAAGGAACTCCGGACCCACTATTGCTCGATCGGAAAGCCGGCCTCAGATACAGCCCCTGCCCCATCCGACGCCGAGTTGCTCACATTGTTGTCCGATCTCCTTGAAGCAAAGGACCGGCAGCTCCTCAATCATGGCAGCCGGGTCAGCTTCTACGCCACTCTGCCGGCGAACCGCTTGAACCTCACCATGGCTGAAGAGAAGTCCCTTACCTTAGGAGCGTTCTTGCACGATATGGGAAAGATCGGCATCGAAGGGTATGACTTCTGCCGGGACCAGGCCGGCGGTCTAGGCGAGACGATGTCGTTCAAGCAGCATCCGGACGTTGGGGCACGTATGGCCGGCCGCCTCGGGCTTCCGGCTGAGGTAGGACAGATTATTGCCTGCCACCACGAACGGTACGATGGGTCGGGCTATCCTCATGGTCTGCACGGCGTAGAAATTCCGTTGCTCGCCCGGATTGTCAGCATCGCGCAGGTGTTTGACCATCTGACCGTTGAGGTCCCCGGTCGATCGCCGGTGGCCGTCGATGACGCCCTTCGCCAAATCTCCTTACAAGCCGGGACCCACTTCGATCCCACGTTGACGGATATCTTTACCCGAGCAGTCACGGAGTGCAAAGAGTCCCTTCCTGCCATGGCCATTGCGGCCTGAGCCCATCTACATTGATCCTTCCAAGCTCGCTCGTATTTTCTCTCCCCTCACTCTTCTTCGGGCTCCTCGATCGGTCCGGCCCACTCCCCTTTCGTGAGCGTCACTTCCTGAAACGCACCGTCCGGCCACTGGAACTGGCCGACTTCATCGACTTGGACGATGAAAGGGTCCTCCTCGTGCGTCTGTCCCCGATACCAGTACCACCCTGCCTCGGTAGGTTTGTTCTTGGTCCACTTCAATGGTGTCATTCTTCTCGCCGTCCTCTCCAGACATAGCCTCGTTCTTGAAGCCAGACACCCCGATTGTCTGGTACAGTCTGCCTCAATCTTTGAGGGCCGAACCCTATCATGTCCCGATTACCAATAGAAGATGTGCTGCCTGCCCTACGCCACGCGCTGACAGAAGGCCGGAACGCACTGCTGACGGCGCCGCCCGGAGCGGGGAAAACGACCCGCGTGCCGCCGGCGTTGCTCGATGCCCCGTGGCTGCAAGACCGGCGGATCATGATGCTGGAACCGCGCCGCCTTGCCGCGCGTGCTGCCGCTCATCGCATGGCCACCACGCTCGGCGAACAGGTGGGCGAGACCATCGGCTATCGGATGCGTCTCGACACGAAGATCGGGGCGACGACGCGTATCGAAGTGGTGACGGAAGGCATTCTCACTCGCCTGCTCCAGCACGATCCTTCTCTCAACGCCTATGGACTGATCCTCTTCGATGAATTCCACGAGCGGAGCTTGCAGGTGGATGCAGGCCTGGCGCTCTGCCTCGAAACGCAACGGCTCTTTCGTCCGGACCTCCGGCTGCTCGTGATGTCGGCCACGCTGGATTGTGGCGCAGTCGCAGACCTCTTGGGCGAGGCGCCGGTGATTTCCTGCGAGGGCCGGCTCTTTCCCGTCGAAACGCGCTATCTTGACCAGCCACTCTCCGGCCATCTCGACCTTGCGGTCGTGCAGGCGATCCGGCATGCGCTCGCGCAGGATGAGGGGAGCCTGCTCGTCTTTCTGCCCGGCATGGCGGAGATTCGTCGAGTCGAGCGGCGGCTGTCCGACTCACACCTCCGTCCTGATGTGCTCATCGCTCCACTCCATGGAGACCTTCCTCAAGACGCCCAGGACCGCGCGATTGCTCCCACCCCGCCGGGCCTGCGGAAGATTGTGCTGGCGACTTCCATTGCGGAAACCAGCCTGACGATCGAGGGCGTGCGCGTGGTGATCGATGCCGGCTTGTTGCGCGTGCCCCGGTTCGATCCCCGCACGGGACTCACGCGGCTGGACACGATCCGCGTGACGCACGATTCCGCCGAGCAACGCCGTGGACGGGCCGGCCGTCTGGAACCGGGCGTCTGCTACCGCCTCTGGACTTCGGCAGAACACCAGTCGCTGGCGGCGCGTCGCCCACCGGAGATGCTCGATGCCGACCTGGCACCGCTGCTGGTCGAGCTGGCCCTGTGGGGCATGGCCGATCCCTCCGAGTTGTCGTGGCTGACTCCACCGCCACCCGGCGCCGTGGCTCAAGCCAGAGAGTTGCTGACAGGCTTGGGCGCACTCGACGCAGGCGGACACATCACCGCACATGGGAGACGGATGGCGGAGCTGCCGCTGCACCCACGCCTTGCGCACATGATGCTCAAAGCCGTTCCGCTGAATCTGGCGGGCCTTGCCTGTGACGTCGCGGCGCTACTGAGCGAACGCGATATTCTGCGAGGACCATTCGGCCGGCGTCACGCCGACCTGCGGCTGCGCTTGGATGTGTTACACGGGCACCCGGACCATGCGGCCGGTGCGACCGTCGATCGCGCCGTCTGCCGCCGTGTGAGACGGACTGCGGATCTCTGGCTGCGGCAACTTCCCCGTCAGCCAGGACCTGGTCGATCGGATGGGCAGGACGGTCTCGATCAGGTCGGCCTGTTGCTCGCGCTGGCCTATCCGGATCGCATTGCCCAACGGCAGCGTGGGAGTGAGGCACGTTACCTCTTGGCCAATGGCCGCGGCGCTCTGTTTGCCGACCCCGACCCGCTCGGTTCGGAAGACTATCTAGTGATCGCCGATTTGGATGGCGGCGCCCAGTGGGCCAGGATCGATCTGGCTGCGCCGGTTGTGCTCCGCGAACTTGAAACACTCTACGGCGAGCAGATTTGCCGGGTGGATGCCGTGGCGTGGGATGAGAAGGCCCAGGTAGTCCGTGCGACGAGACAGCGGCAACTCGGCGCACTGGTGCTTTCGGAGCAGGCGCTCTCCAAGCCGGACCCCTCGCTTCTCTCAACCGCGTTGTTGCAGGGGATTCGTCAGGCGGGACTCGACTCACTGGCCTGGACGCCCGATCTCCGCCAATGGCGTGCGCGGGTGCTGTTTCTCCGCCGAATCGAGGGTGCCAATTCGACGTGGCCCGATCTTTCCGATGACACCCTGCTGCGAACGATTGAGGACTGGCTCGGCCCGTATCTCGACAGAGTGACCAGGCTCGAACAAGTTCAGCGGCTCGATCTCGCGACGCCATTGCACGCCCGGCTCACCTGGGAGCAGCAGCGCCGGTTAGACCGCCTGGCGCCGGCGCACCTCACCGTGCCCAGCGGGTCGCGTGTCCGCGTGGAGTACGACACACCCGGTCTGCCGATCCTCGCGGTGCGGCTGCAAGAACTGTTCGGCTGTCGGGAGACCCCCCGTGTCGTGGATGGCACGATCCCGGTCATGCTGCACTTGCTCTCTCCCGCCCGACGGCTCGTGCAGGTCACCAAGGATCTTGCCAGCTTCTGGGCTTCGGCCTACCACGAGGTCAAAAAAGAATTACGAGGCCGGTACCCCAAACATCACTGGCCGGACGATCCGCTGACCGCCCCACCGACCAACAAGACAAAACGGCGGCCTCAGTAGATCCCAGCCTTTCATAGGATAGACCGGCAGACTTCGGTCCGGCTATGTTGGCAGCCATGCACTGGATCGTTGCCCTCTTGTTCAGTAGCCTCGTTGGCGGCCTCCCTTCAACCGCCGGAGCTGCTTCTTCCTCACCGGCTCCCCTATCCACACTTGCGAGCACGCCAGGCGAGGACTTTGACGAAACCCTCGCCCCCAGGAACTCGAACGCCAGGTGCTCGACTTCCTGGCGTTCGTCGGCGCGCAATGGGCGGAGAATCAGCAACAGGTGCAGTCGTCTGCGACAGGTACTATCGAGCGGGAAGACGCGGACAAACTGATTTACTCACGGGAGTTGGCCGACCATGGCGTGCTTGAAGGGTACCAGTTCCAACGCAATCAATCGGCACGGGGGAAGTATCTTCCTCCAGCGTGAGATGGCTTCCGGATTGTCGATCGTCCACGAAGCCCTGCGACTTCAGGAACCGGTGAGCGGCGACATAGACCGGAGTCGCTCGGAAAGTCCATCCCCTTTCTGTTGACTGCGTCGCGAAGGGCTCGTGAGGATCAGCGCAAGAATCACAGAAGAGGTTCCTGCCAGCGCTATATCTTCGGCACGACGATGAAGCCTTCCGCGGCATCGCCGTAGGTCTTGAACGTCCAGGCCAGGAGGTGATGGGCAGCGAGGGCGCAGAGGGCGGCATCTACCATGTCGATGTTGGTGAGCGCTGCCATGGAGAGTCCTGCCTCGCGAAGCAGTTTGGGACGGTCGATGCGCTTCTGCTTGGCGGGCAGAATCTTCCTCGCCAGCGCGCAAGCCACGGCGTGAGGAAAGGTCTCGAAACACACCGGACTGGATGCCGAGTGTCGCCCGTCGAACAGCCGGTAGTGTGGCGTGAGGAGGCGGAACAGCTCAGCCCCGTTGCGCATCCAGCGATAGAAGCGATGCCGCTCCCCTTCAGCCCGGCTCGGCGTGGCGAAGGCGTGGAGGCCCTCGGCGGCCAGTGCGCGCTCGCAGGGTCTCGCCCGACCGGTGCGGCTCCAACAGCAGGGAGCATCAATCCCGACCACGGACGCGTTGAGCTTCCGGCACCATGCGACCACCTCCGCAGCGTGGAGCGTGGCACACGTCTCGAAGATGTGCCCTTCGCGGAGCGCGACGGCGTGAAAGCCCTTCTTCGGTCCACCGACATCCACACCGATCACGACCGAAGCACGAGGAGTTCGGCTCATGGACGGTCTATTCTAAAGTGATGAGGGAACCCTTCCAAGAGCGGGTTTGAGGTCAGAAGTGATTGGTTGGATGGATACGAGAGTGGCCCGCCGTCAGGCAGCAACCTCCGCACACAGCACCTCTGCCTGCTCCAGGACAGTCTGCGTCGCCTGCTCCTGCTTATCCGGTGGGTAGCCGTATTTCCGCAAAATGCGCTTCACTAGGACACGGAGTTGCGCTCGCACGTTTTCCCTTACCGTCCAATCGATAGTCACGTTCTTCTTCACCATGTCCGCTAATTCGCGAGCGATCTTGGTCAGTGTCGGCTCACCCAGCACCTTTACCGCACTGTCGTTGGTCTCCAGTGCGTCATAGAAGGCTAACTCATCTTCGGTCAGGCCAAGCGTTTCACCCCGCGTATGGGCTGACCGCATATCCTTCGCCAGGCCGATCAGCTCCTCAATCACCTGGGCGGTCTCGATTGCCCGGTTCTGGTACTTTTTTATCGCCTGTTCCAGCAGGTCCGCGAAGGAGCGGGCCTGCACGACGTTCCGCTTCGATCGGGCCTTGATCTCTCCTGCCAGGAGCTTGCGGAGCAACTCGACCGCGAGGTTGCGCTGCGGCATCCCGCGAACTTCCGCCAGGAACTCGTCGGAGAGGATCGAGAGGTCCGGCTTCTTCAGTCCAGCCGCAGCGAAGATATCCACCACTTCGTCGGACATGACAGCCTTCGAGATGATCTGCCTAATGGCGTGGTCGAGTTCTTCGTCAGTCTTCTGCTCACCCAGCATATTCTTCGCCAGTACCGAGCGAACAGCCTGGAAAAATCCCACATCGTCGCGGACGCGGAACGTCTCCTCGTGCGGCACGGCGAGCGCGAAGGCTTGCGAGAGGTCGGTGACCGCGAGCAGCAGACGAGGTTTGCCGTCTTGCTGAGCAAGAATATGCTCCTGCGCAGCGGGCAACACCGAGAGACGCTCTTGCGGTTTTCCAGTCATCCAGCGCGACCAGTCAAAGCCCCTCACCATGCCGGCAGGCGTGGTGTATGAACCGAAGAGGCCACGGCAGATTTCGTAGTGCTTGCGAAGTGCGTCAACTGCCTCATCCTGTGGAATTGCCGTCTTGCCGGTGCCGCCGCTTTCGGTGTACGTCGCCAGCGCCTTTTTGAGTTCGTCGGCAAGGCCGAGGTAATCCACGACCAGCCCGCCTGGCTTATCCTTGAACACGCGGTTGACCCGCGCGATGGCCTGCATCAGCCCGTGCCCGCGCATCGGCTTGTCCACGTACATCGTGTGGAGACTGGGCGCGTCAAAGCCCGTCAGCCACATATCCCGCACGATCACCATTTGAAAAGGGTCCTTCGGGACGCGAAACCGTAGCGCCATGTCCTCGCGCCGTTTCTTGTTTCGAATGTGCCCTTGCCATTCCATTGGATCGGTTGCCGACCCAGTCATAATCACCTTCATCGAGCCGAGTTCGTCCGTGTCGCCATGCCACTGGGGGCGCAACGCAGCAATCTCGCGGTATAGCTCGACGCAGATACGTCGGCTCATGCAGACCACCATCGCCTTCCCGTCCATCGTTGAAAGCCGGTTCTCGAAATGATCAACCAGGTCCCGCGCGATCAACTTGATCCGGTTGTCCGATCCGACCACGGCTTCGAGCTGCGCCCAACGGCTCTTGAGTTTCTCCTTGCGCTCAACCTCCTCGCCTTCGGTGGCTTCCTCAAACTCGGGATCGATCTTGGGCCGTTCCGATGCCTTCAGTTCCAGCTTGGCGAGTCGGCTTTCGTAGTAGATGGGGACCGTGGCCCCATCGACGACCGCCCGCTGGATATCATAGACGCTAATGTAGTCGCCGAAGACGGCGCAGGTGTTGGCATCGGTCTTCTCAATGGGCGTCCCGGTGAAGCCGATGAACGACGCGTTCGGCAGGGCATCGCGCATGTGCCGGGCGAAGCCGTCAATGAAATCATACTGACTACGGTGCGCTTCGTCCGCGATCACCACGACATTGCGACGGTCCGACAAGACTGGCATACGCCAGTCTCCCTCACCCTCCGCTTCGCTCCCCCCTCTCCCAGTGGGAGAGGGTTGGGGTGAGGGTGCCGCCGAAGGCGGCATGAACTTCTGGATGGTGGTGAAGACCACGCCCCCGGACGCGACCCTCAGCTTTTCACGCAGGTCAGCGCGATCCGCTGCCTGCACCGGTGACTGGCGGAGCAGATCATGACAACGGGCGAAGGTGCCAAAGAGCTGATCGTCGAGGTCGTTGCGGTCGGTGAGCACCACGATGGTCGGATTGGCCATCGCCGGGTGCAGGATTACCCGCCCCGCGTAGAAGGCCATCGTCAGGCTCTTGCCAGATCCTTGTGTATGCCACACCACACCGACTCGCCGATCCCCCGGTTCGCCACCAGGCTGGTGGCCCGCCTTGTAGTGGCCTAAAACATCCGCAGCCTGGTGTTCCGCCGCGCGGCGAGCTGCGCGCAAGGTTTCTTCGACAGCCACGTTCACCGCATGAAACTGGTGGTAGCCCGCCATTTTCTTGGTGAGTTTTCCGCCGCCTTCGTCCTCGAACACAATGAAATGCCGTACCAGGTCAAGGAACCGGCGTTTCTCGAATACCCCTTCGAGCATGATTTGTAACTCGGCCAGCTTCGCGGCTGCGTCCTCCCGTCCTGTGATCGTGCGCCAGGGCTTGAACCATTCCTTCCCAGCGCCCAGTGAACCAATCCTCGCCTGCACCCCGTCAGAGACGATCAGGGCTGCGTTAGTAGCGAAGAGTGAGGGAATCTGCGCCTGATAGGTTTGGAGTTGCTGATAGGCGCTCCAGATAGTGGCGTTCTCATCAGCAGGGTTTTTCAGTTCGATCACCGCAAGCGGCAGCCCATTCACGAACAACACCACATCCGGGCGGCGCATGTGTTGGCCATCGGCAACGGTAAACTGGTTCACGGCCAGCCAGTCATTTGCGCAGGGATCATCGAAATCGATGACCCGAACGATTCCCCATCGGCGCAAACCCTCACCTCTTGACCCCTCTCCCAATGGGAGAGGGGAGCGGGAAGAGGGTGCGCCACGTTTAGGAGAGGGTTGGGGTGAGGGTTGAAGGTATTCCACGGGAATACCTTCAATAAGCATGCGATGCACAATACGATTACGTTCGACCAACGACGGTGCATCACTTCGTGTCAGCTTGCGATAGGCATCTTCCAGTGCTTCGGTGGGGAGGTCGGGATTGAGGCGCGCGAGGGCCTCTCGCAGGCGCCCTTCGAGCACAACGTCGCGGTAGTTTGGGTCGCTGCGCTCGGCGGCAGGCTCACCGGCTGCGATCTCGGGGCCGTGAACTACCGCATAGCCCAGGCCCCTCAGCCAAGCGAGAGCAGCGTCTTCAACTACGGATTCTGCAAAACGGATAGAACTCATACCAGCGACCTAATTGGGCCTAAATAAGGAATCGATGGTTTTCCAATGACTTAGAGTCTTTAGCCCCGACACCGCCGGTTCACACCTAAATAGGCTCACGTCCAGAAGGGTAAATAGCGTGCATACTTCTTTGATCCGCTCCCGGAATCTTCCGGCTTGATCAACCGGGCATCGACTGTGTCCCGGATGATCCGTGAAACGGTTTCAGCTCGTTCGTCGGCAAGGCCAAAGCGTTTGCGTAAAGTCTGATTGCTCATCGTCTCACGCATGACATATCGGAGACAGCAGTGCTGATAACATGCACGGACACGGTCATCACGGCTCATCTCTGAGAACGGGCGATGACCATACAGAATACAGGTTGTGCGAACGCTATCCACTCGGAACTCCGGAGCCGGTAGCTGAAAGACTTCGGCGGCATCTACGATCTTGTCGATGCCACTGCCCTTCTCTTCACAGATGCCGATCCGTCGCATCAAATCAGCCAATTGCTCGTTCCGAGACCGATATTCGTCGATAAACCGCTCCGGTTGCACGCTCGGCTGCCCTGGGTTCGAGACCTCAATGCGGTCATCGTAGATCTCGACCATGACGGAGACTCCCGACAGCGTAAAGTCCTGATGGATGAGCGCGTTGGCCACCAGCTCACGAATAGCAATCGACGGGTACATCCGCGTTTCTCGACGCAAGGCCTGTTCGATCACTTCATTGGCGGGTGTCTGGGACTCGATGAATTGCACAAGCCCATCAAAGGCCACGGCGTAGCCCTTATTGCTAGTCTGCTCCCGCTTGGTGCGCAACTTGCCCTTGCCGTCGTACACGATGACGCGTGACGCCTTGCGTGCAACTCCATTGAACTCGTCCAGGCGTTTAGCAAACAAGACCGCACCGAGGTTGGTGACACCGAGTCCCTGGTGTGTGTTGCGCAAGAGTCGTTCGTGCTCAAGGCGATCCAACACGGCGTCCCGCGTCGCCGGATAAGGGAGCTTGAGCAGATCGAAGTAGCTCTGCGTGTCCAACAGTTGAACCACCTCGGCAGGCGACAATCCCTCACGGGCCAATTCCAATAACCAGCCTGGCTTGCCCTCATCGAAGATGGCTCGAAGCTGATCCTCGGTCATTGCAACCGTGTCCTCACCCGAACGCATCAGGTAGGTACCTTCAAGCGAGTAGGCGGTCCCGGCTGGACGGCTGGGAATGTGAAAAATCACGACGCGCCCGTCAGGATGTTGGAATTCCTCTACGCTCACACGAAATCGCACCTTATCGAGGATGCGGCTCTGGATCTCGCCCAGATTTGGGAAGGCACTACTCCCGACTACCTTTCGGGGTGGCGTGTCAGTCACACCTAAGATCAGCTTACCGCCGCCTTCATTCGCCAAGGCGACGCAATAACGAAAGAGCTTGGTCAAGTCGTATTGATTCTTGGCCTCTTTGAACTCAAGATGCTCGCCCTCGTGCGGCGTGTTCATCCATCGGGTGAGTTCTTCGATGGTAGCAGTCATATTTCCGCCTCACCGACGGCAATGTCCGGGCCATGCAGCACCTTGTAGCCTAGACCACCCAGCCAGGCGAGGGCGGCCTCTTCGACCACGGATTCGGTAAAGGCAATTGTCATAGCAACTCAGAGTGTTCGCACGGGAACCGCGAACCGGCTGTCGCGGGGCGGAAGAAACCCAGCGTTTCCAGCCGCCAGCAGGCCTGGCGCCTCAGCTCCTGCAACACGAACGTCTCCAGCAGGGAGAAATTATTTGCCGGCGTGGGACGCGGCTGATCGTAGGTCTGCCAGGCGGCTGAATGCAAGTCTTTTGGGCGGCTGAACGCTAATATGAGTGTCGGCTATTCGCTAGTGTAGTGTCCAAGAATTAACTGGACAGTTGTTTCTTCTTCTTCTTTCGTG
>CAZKRM010000058.1:0-15185 GCA_964555285.1 uncultured Nitrospiraceae bacterium | reverse complement strand
GCGAAGCGGCGATTTTGCACGTCCGCGTTGAACGCGTTGTTAGGCATGAACCGCCTGCGCCACAAGTTTGACGCCAAGCGCCGCGCACACGCGGCTGACCGTGTCGAAGCGCGGCTGTGCGTCGGGTCGCAGCGCCTTGTACAGTGCCTCGCGCGTGATGCCGGATGCCTTGGCAATCTCGCTCATGCCACGCGCGCGGGCAATATCACCCAGCGCCCCCGCCAGCAAGGCAGGATCGTTCGCCGTCAGAATGTCGGTCAGATAAGCCGCGATGGCCTTTTCACTATCGAGATAGGGGGCAGCGTCGAAATTGTGCAGATCGGCCACCTTGATGCGTTTGGTCATGTTCATTTCTCCAATCAGTCCAGTCGCGTGGCCAATGCCTTGGCACGCTTGATGTCACGCTTCTGGGTGCGCTTGGCGCCACCACCGAGCAACACGATCAGTTGCGCGCTGCGTTGTGTGAAATACACGCGCCAACCAGCGCCTAGATGAATGCGCAGCTCAGATACCCCTTCACCCACCGACGCCACGTCGCCCATCAAACCCAGCTCCAGGCGCTTGATCCGGGCAACCACAACGCCGCGTACAGTCACATCGGCAAGGCCGTCAAGCCACGAGGTGAATTCGGGCAGGAGCTTGATCGAGGGCATGTGCAATAGTAATCGAACGATTACATGATGTCAAATCGAACTTGGGCTCCTGCTGCGCCACGAGTCTGCGCTGAAGAGCATGCCGAACGGCTGGGCGCTCACTGGCGGGGATGAAGCGGAGCGGAATCCCCGTCCAGTGCAGCGCCTTGTTCGGCGCCTCTATTGGGCGTTCGCACGCCCCATCTGAAAGTCTGCGGCCGACGCCCCGGCTTCACCCACAGTCGCGCCGCGTTGGCGAGCGTGAACTCGTAATCCCACGGTCCAGTGGGCTCCGGGCGCGGCAGTATGTCGGCAGGCAGGTGCGGCTTGACGGCTGGGTGCTCCGTCCAGCCAGGACCTACCTCGCGGAACCGAGTGCAGCCGAGTCCGACATCAGACAACTGCCAGAGGGACCCATCGGCTAGCTCGAAAATGAGGGGCTTGCTGCCATCGTCCAGGGTAAATTCCCAAACGCGTATCAAGCGCTGTCGTCTGCTGAGCTTCTTCTCCAACTCCTTTACGGTCTGCCGGTCGGGAAGAGGCTCATCCGACTCACCGGCAAGGATGCGCCTGAGGCTAGCCTGAACTACCTCTTCAGTGATTCCTAGCTCTCGGCGCTTTGGCTCTGCCCACTCGGTCACCCGAGTGTCGAGGCGGTCGAACAGCGCTGCGTACCCGTCAAGCTCCACGAGAAGCTGGCGTAGGTCCTCGACGCTGAACATGAGGTGCGCGCGCTCGAACCAGAAGTGGTGCGCCAGAAAGTTTCGTCGGTCTATGGCTTCCCGAAGCTCGCCACCGAGTTCGGCTGGAAGCACGCCTTCCAGTTTCGTGGCGACATCGCCAAGAGTCAGGGAGAAGGCTTGGGCCAACCGTTCCTCCACACGCGGACATGTGATCAGGTCTCGTGACGGCAACCCCGACAAGGCAAGAGTCATGCACAGTTCGCGGTGAAGGCACTCGCTTTGGTAGTACGCCAGACCGAACCTGGCGTACACCTCGCGGATCAGATCATCGTCCGGCTCGTCGTTCATCGGCAAACGTCGCCCCGTCTGTTGTGCGCCGAACGATGTTTAGGCCGATCCGCATAAGAACCGGATCTGCCATTTTCTATCCGCGTAACACGCCATCAATGGTCGTGAACCATACGCCATAATCGACGCTCGTTCAATGAGTTGCGCCCCATTGACCATTTATCACGGGTTCTTATGCGGATCGGCGTAACACCCTTCCTTGAATGGGATCACATCCCGTCCAGCGGACTGCGGACACCGGCCGGCCCTCGATGAAGCACATGCGTGTAGATCATCGTTGTTTTCACGTCGCGATGGCCCAACAACTCCTGGACCGTTCGAATGTCAGAGCCGCTTTCAAGCAGGTGCGTGGCAAAGGAATGGCGGAACGTGTGGCAGGTGGCCCGTTTGGTGAGCCCGGCCTTCGCCACAGCGTCTCTGACGGCCTTCTGGACTAATGATTCGTCAATGTGATGACGTCCTTGCTCCTTGGTCTTGGTATTGATCCATCGGTGGTCCTGGGGAAAGACCCATTGCCAGCGCCATTCCTGCGGCGCGTTGGGGTACTTGCGGTCGAGGGCATTCGGAAGCAGAACGCGGGCCCACCCGTCGGCTACATCCTGTTGGTGCACAGCCTTGACTTGCTTGAGGTGGTCCTGAAGCGGCGCCTTGAGCGATTCGGGCAGCATGGTCATCCGGTCTTTGGCACCCTTGCCGTCCCGAATCAAAATTTCGTTGCGAGAGCAGTCAAGGTCCTGCACCCGCATTGGCACCATCGAATCTTCATCCCTCACAATGTCGATGAGGAAGCTGAACAAACGCGGCACATTCTCAGCCGATTCATGGACGTCGTCAAGTCCTTGCCCATTGATCGTCTTCGCTCGTTCGTTTCCATCTACAGGGGGCAGCCTGATTCATCCTCGATTGCTCGCGTCCGAGGATGCCTTTTATGTTCCCACCTTCCCAAGGGAGTCGCCAGACTGTCCTTCACTGCGCGCGTCGAACGAGCACCGCCCATGATGTGATACTCCGATGGATCCCGTGTGCGCGCTCGGGGAGCAAGGAACCAGCGGGGGTGTCGTTCCTACTCCCTTTGCGGGTCCATCCCCGCATCCCATGATGGAGTTGACTTCCCCGCATCGAGCACGCATCTCCCCTCCATTCTGAACCCCTCAATTTCCCTCACGGTTCCCCCGATTCCATCGCTCTCCACCACCGGCACTCCCATTGCTCAAGCACTGCTCGTCGGCGGACGGGCCGGACGGCTGGAAAGGGGGTGCCGCAGGATCGAGGCCGCAGCCAGTTTTTGAACTTTCACTTTTCACTTTCACCACAAGGAGGATCGCCATCATGCAGAAAGCACCATCGCAAGTTTCGTCGGGCAACATCGCCCCTGCCATCGCGGGGCCCAATAAGAACATGAAAGACGTCTCTGTGCTCGCCGGATTAGCTCTGGTTCTGGCGACGGTCATCGGGGCCTTTTGGTTTTACTCACAGGACCAGGCGGTCTCGTCGATCGACTCGAAGGATCAATTCAACGGTACCCAGGTCTCGAACCTGCTCAGGAACACGAGCGCGACCAGCTCTATCAGCGAGCCGGTCGTTAAGGCCGTGGAGACCGCGACCCCTGCCGCGATTGGGGACATTGTCCATTCGGACATCTACTTTGAAGTCGGCCGCAAGGGCCTCACGGATGAGGCCAAGACGATGCTCGCGACTCATGCCGAGATCCTCAAGAAGGATGCGGACTGGGGCGTGCTGGTCCAGGGCTATACGGATCAACAGGGTTCAGCCGGCTACAACAAGAAGCTGGGGCTCATGAGGGCGGAGAAAGTGAAAGAGCACTTGATCGGCCTTGGGGTGTCCAGCCAGGCCATCAAGGTGGTCAGCCTCGGTGAAGAGGGCGTCCTCTGCATCGACAACAGCGACACCTGCCGCCACATGAATCGTCGGGTGCATGTGGAGATGCGGAAGATCGGTCAGGAACACATGATCGTTCCGGCCGTCGCCATACAGACAGGATCGAAGTCAATCGAGCAGTCCGCAGTGCAAGGCTCCCCGGTCGAGAGCCTGCTCCCCTCTGAAGCGACGTCGCCCAGCCCCGACGGCGTGGGTGCGACCGACTCGGGGGTCGAGCCCGTTCCGACCCATTGACCGGGCTCCTTCAACTAACGAGGAGCGGTGGAGCGATCAACTCCACCGCTCTTCCTGACTCCACACAACCGGCGCGCACCGCGTCCATTGCGGCTGATGACCAACAGGCCCGGCTCGCGCGGGTCATCTGTTATTCGGTGGGTGAGGACAGTTCTTCGAAGCGGGCCGTGAAGTGGCGGAGGACAGGAACCTCGTAAGTGATGGCCAGGCCGTGAATGGTGTCCCGCCGATTGTAGAGCTCACTAATCGATTCAGCCACGTAGGCGATCTGCATGTTGGTATAGACTCGACGAGGAATTGCCAGGCGGACCATCTCCAACTCGGGATGAATCGTCCGGCCGGTCGCAAGGTCCTGCTTTCCGAACATAACTGTCCCAATCTCGACTCCACGGATACCGTACTCGCGGTACAGCGCAACCGCCAGGGCCTGCGCAGGAAACTCGGACTGCGGGACGTGCGGGAGAAATTCTTTTGCATTCAGGTAGACGGCATGCCCTCCGACCGGTTTGAGAATCGGGACACCGGCCTGATCGAGCAGCTCGCCTAGATAGCGCACCTGCCCGATGCGGAAACTGAGATAGTCCTCGTCCAGGACCTCACGGAGCCCTCGGGCCATCGCTTCGAGATCGCGTCCGGCCAGCCCTCCATAGGTCGGGAAGCCTTCCACGAGGATCAGCATGTTGGTGATATCTTGGACCCACTGGTCATGGTTCAAGCTCAAGAACCCGCCGATGTTGACAAGCCCATCCTTCTTGGCAGACATCGTGCAGCCGTCCCCATAGCTAAACAGCTCGCGCGCGATCTCCAAGATAGACTTGTCCTCATAACCCGACTCTCGCTCTTTAATGAAAAAACAGTTCTCCGCAAACCGGCAGGCATCGAAAAACAACGGAATGCCATAGCGATTCACGAGCGCTCGGGTGTCACGGATGTTCGCCATGGAGACCGGTTGGCCGCCGCCGCTGTTATTGGTGATCGTGATCATCGCCATCGGGATGCGGTCGCGTCCGATTCGATTGATGGCCCCCTCCAACCGGATCACATCCATGTTGCCCTTGAACGGCATCTCGCAGTGCGGGTCGTAGGCCTCCTTGATCACCACATCCAGTGCCTCGGCGCCTTGGTGCTCGACATTGGCGCGTGTCGTGTCGAAGTGAATGTTGTTCGGCACGCACATGCCGGGCTTCACGACGGTGGAGAAGAGCAGATTTTCGGCCATGCGGCCCTGATGAGTAGGAATCACATGTCGATAGCCGAAGATCGAGCGGACCGTTTCTTCGAAATGGTAGTAATTCTTGCTGCCGGCATAGGACTCGTCGCCGAGCATCATCCCCGCCCACTGGTTGTCGCTCATGGCCGACGTACCGCTGTCCGTGAGCAGGTCCACGTAGACGCTCTCAGCCGGAACCTGAAACAAGTTGTACCCGGCGTGGCGCAGCAGCCGATCCCGCTCTTCGCGCGTCGTCCGGCGGATCGGCTCCACGACTTTGATCTTGAACGGCTCGGACGGAAACTTCATGCGCGTTCTTTCCGAACACGTGCGAGTTGGGTTGTGAACGAGCCGGCCCCATCGTATTCGAACACATAGCGGGTCATGTCGAAGAGCGGCGCAGGATTCAGATCGCGGATGAGATCCGGCTTCCAGGTGATCTCCAGCTGGTTGATCATGGTAATCCGCGTGGGCTTGCCGACCACGCCGAGCGGGACCTGGTCATACGACCGGGAGAAGATCAGAATCTCTCCATCAAACATGGCGGCATTCATATCCTGTGCAGCCCCTTGCTTTCTGTAGTCTTCCTCGAACCGTTGGAACGCGAGCGACCGGTCCAACTCCTCCCGGAACGCATAGAAGATCTTGATGCCGGCCCGGTGCTGATCGTCCATCACCTGAACGACGTCCGCGACGAGCGAGTCCTGCTGCATCTGATCCTGCGACAGGACCAGCAGACGGCGAATCGTCACACCGCGCCTCGCCGCTTCCTGGTTGGCGAAGAGATAACTGGGATAGAGCGCCTCTCCCTTCTTCCAAATGTTCCACTGCTCCATGATCGCATCCACCGACCGCTCCGCCGTTTCCACCAATCGCACCGCCTCGGCATTTGCGGCCGCACCTTCGTACACCAGCGTTTGAGTTTCGAGCTGGCGGAGCTCACGACCGATGGCTTCCACTTTCTTCGGGATGTATTTGGGGCTCTTGGGGACATGCAGCATGACATCCACCGCCGTCAGGGCAAGAGTCCAATATTCTTTGGCCGCTGTTGGGGCCTTGTCTTTTTGTGCGATGAGGAGGAGCTCGACGGGATTCTTGTCCAGGAGCTTCGCAATCTTGATGCACAGCTCCGGTTTGGGGATCTTCAAGCCGCGCCGCATGAGATTGGCCTCCGGCTGGGCGATGCCGAGTTTCTTGGCCAGCGTATAATCACTGCTCAGGTGGTAGCGCTCTTTGACCGCTTCGAAATAGCCGGCGATGTCCGACATCACACCTCCACTCAATCACGTCGCGAGTTGAACGCTCACATAGTTTCCACGTGAGCCGATAGGGCACGTCTATTGGTCGGCGCGTATCATCGGTTTTCTGCCACGACCCGGTTCAATGCGCCGACGACCAGCCGGCTCGACCGGCATAAGAGGCTGCCATGCGACAGGGAGCGGTCCCAGCGTGACGGAATTGTTCGATGCGCTGTCTCATTCTCTGTTCGAACTTCGCACGAGAGAGCGCGAGACCGTTGTGTGCCAATTGCGTCTGAACCTGGCCGAACCGTTCCTGAACCATCTCGGCGACAGATGCATATCCGGAACACAGGAGGTGGACTCGGTCCTGATAACTCAGGAAGCTCCGATCAAACAGGAGGGCATCGTCCTGCGCAGGCGAAATGACCACGACCTCTTTGGCCGGGTAGTCATGCTGGAAGAGTTCCAAGGCCTGGGAAAAACGTGCTTCAAAGTTGATCCGCGACGCTTGCTCGCCGATGGACAGAAATCCCTTGTCCCGCAGTCGGCTGCCGGCCTTGCCGACGGTCGACACGCCTCGAGGCGACCGACTGTGTGGAGATCGTATCATGGGATTGATCATGATCATGAAATCCACCCCTTTTTGGACGGCGACCTCGAAGAAGGCCATGCGGCCGATTCCCGCATCGATATAGTCGCGGCCTTGGATTCGGATCGGGCAGAAGTAAATGGGCACTGCGGAGGAGGCCGTGACCGCTCGTGAGATGGGGACATCCCGCCAACCCTCCTCGCCGAACATGACGCTGTCCCCTGTTTCCAGATCGATCGCCGGGATGTAGAGTTCTTTCGAGAGTCCGGCAAATACGTTGCTCAGTCCCTTGGATGTGAACGTCGCTTCCAGATACCTGGCGAACGGCTCCAAGGTGTAGATGCCGCTCGGCAGCGCATCTTGGGCCTTGTCGAGCAGGTCGATGAGCGTCATCTCACGGTAGTGACGGGCGTAAAGTTTCAGGAGCGGGACAAGCTGCCGGGCCGCGCGCCAGACCGTCTTGAGACCCTCCCCGATGGCGGGAGAGAACACGTCTCGGTGGTCGAAGTAGTAGGGTCGCGTGCCGGACAGGTTCGTGTCGAGGATCTCCTGCGGCTTCACGCCGTTGGCCACCAGCGAGGCCGCCGCCGCGCCCGCACTCACGCCGACATACAGATCGAAATCATTTATCGTAAAGCCGTCCTCGAACACATCATCCAATGCGGTCAACGCGCCGATTTCAAAGAGGTAGCCCGTGAAGCCTCCCCCTGCCAATACCAACGCCCGCTTGCTGGAACGCTGCGCCATGTCGGCCCCCTCATCGGCCACGTTGCTTCAACCGGCCTTCACCGATCCATGAATCGCGGCTGCCGCTTCTCTAAAAACGCGGCCAACCCTTCCCTTTTATCTTCTGTGTCGCACAGCCCACCGAACAGGCGCGCTTCCAAGGCCAAGCCGTCACGAAGATTCAGTTCTATCCCTTTGCGGATCGCCCGCAGTGACGCGCGCAGAGCCACCTGACCTTTGGAGACGAGTTTGCGTGCCACTCCCTGTGCCTGACGCAGGAGATCCTCCGGTGGAACCACCTGTGACAGTAAACCCAGCGCCTTGGCCTCCTGCGCTGAAATCGGATCGCCGGTCAAGATCAGTTCGGTCGCCTTGGACTGTCCGATCAACCGGGGAAGCCGTTGGGTGCCGCCGAAGCCCGGCATAATGCCCAAGTTGATCTCCGGCTGACCAAGCCTGGCGTGTTCCGCCGCGAGCCTGAGGTGGCAGCACATTGCCAATTCCAATCCTCCACCGAAACAGGCGCCGTTGATTGCCGCGATGATCGGTTTCTCGAAGGCTTCGATCTTATTCAAGATCGCCTGGCCTTGCAGGGCTATCGCTTCCCCCTCCCGCGACGAAGGAATGGAAGCCAGCACTCGAATGTCTGCCCCGGCAATGAAGAACCGACCAGTACCGGTCAGCACGACAGCTTTGACTGCGTCATCCTTGGCCAACAGGTCAAAGACGTTGTCGATCTCGGCGAGGAGTGCCGGTGTGAGCGTGTTCGCTGGAGGATGGTTGATCGTCAGGGTTGCCACTGCCCCATCCATGTTGCAAGAGAGCATGGAGTTGGCCATCATGGTCATGTGGGCCTCACTTCATTGAATCATTGGCTCATTGCTGCATTGATCCATTGGGAGAGACGGGGTTTCTCACGATCACTTTCCATCACCCAATGGGCAAATTCTTTCAACCTCAGTATGTAAAGAATCCTCTTCCCGCGATTTGTCCGGTAAAGCCGGCATCCACCATCCGGCGTAGCATGGGCGCCGGCCAGAACCGTGGGCCCAGGCTCCGCGCGAACACTTCTAACTCGTGCAACACATGGTCGATGCCGAGTTGATCGGCAAAGTGCAGCGGACCCTGCTTCTCACTCGGGAACCCCGTCCCTCCCATCATGGCAAGATCGATGTCTCGCGCACAGGCCACACCTTCCTGCAACGCCATCACGGCTTCATTCACCATCGCCAACAAGGGGCGCGACCTGGTCCACCTCGTTTCCTGCCGCCCGGTGTGCTGCCTCACTTGCTGAATGAGATGTTCGAGGCTCTGGTCGCGGCCTCGCTCTTCGGCGCTCAGATAGTCGTAGAACCCATGGCCGGCTTTGACCCCCAAGCGTCCTGCCTTGACCAAGACCTCCAACAAAGGAGCCGGCGCCATCCGAGGCCCATAGTTCAGATGAAGGATCCGAGCCACCTCGGAGGCAATGTCCAATCCAACCGTATCGAGCAGCGTGAATGGGCCGACCGGCATTCCGAATGAAACCATTTCATGGTCAATCTCATTGAACGAGGCCGCGCCTTCCTGAAGGCAATGGATCGCTTCGTTCAGGTAGGGCATGAGCAGCCGGTTGACCAGGAAGCCCGCACATTCCTTCACGACAACCGGTGTTTTCCGGATGCTTTCCGCAAAACCCACCATGTCATCGACCGTCTGAGGGTCTGTGGCGAGTCCGGGAATAACTTCCACGAGCGGCATGGCATAAGCCGGGTTGAAGAAGTGCAGCCCAAGCACCTTACCTGACCGCTTCACGGCAGCCCCGAGCGCTGAGATGGAGAGCGCCGACGTGTTGCTCGCCAAGATCGCTCCCCGGGAGCAGACCTGGTCCAGCTCGTGGAAGACCTGTTGCTTGAGCGTGAGATTTTCCGGGACCGCTTCGATGACCAGATCGACTTCCTTGAGACCATCAAGGCCGGCCGATGCCGTGACAAGCAACATCTTCTCCTCAAGCTGCTCAATCGTCATCTTGCCCTTATCGACCCGAGCCTGATAGATCGCTCGCACAGACTCGACACCACGCCGTGTCAGCGTCTCATTCACGTCGGTCAAGACAACCGGCACACCGGCGAAGCTGATCACCTCCGCGATCTGTGCTCCCATAGTCCCAGCCCCGACGACCCCGACTGTATAGATGTACATCGCGTCACCCAGCACTCAGAACTTCGCCTCACACCAGTTCCAGCACCATCGCCGCTCCTTGCCCGCCGCCCACGCACATGGCGACGGCGCCGCGCGTGGAGCCGCGCCGCCGCATCTCATGCAACAGCGTAATCACGAGGCGCGTGCCGGTCATGCCGACCGGATGGCCCAGCGCGATGGCACCGCCGTTCACGTTGACGATCTCTCGTGTGAGTCCCAGTAACCGCTCGACTGCCAGATACTGCGCGGCAAACGCTTCGTTGACCTCGATGAGTTCCAGATCGGCCGGCGTCAGGCCCGCACGCTTGAGCGCGAGCGGAAGCGCTTCCGCCGGCCCAATGCCCATCCGGGTCGGCTCGACTCCGATAAATGCGTAGCCCCTGATGCTGCCCAGTGGACGGAGCCCGAGATCTCGCGCTCGCTCGGCCGACATGACGAGCGCCGCCGCCGCCCCGTCATTGAGGGGGCAACTATTCCCTGCCGTGACCGTCCCTCCTTCCTTGAAAAGCGGCGGATAGAGCGCCAGTTGCTGCTCGGTCAACGCGACATTTGGTCCCTCATCCTGAGTCACCACGACCGGGGCCACGGCACGGCCCGCAACCGACTTGGAGATCGTGACCGGTAGGATCTCGTCCTTGAAGCGGCCTTCCCGCATAGCCTTGAACGCCCGACGATGGCTTTCCACGGCAAAACGGTCTTGTTCCACTCGACTGATTCCGAACTCCTCGGCCAGATTCTCGGCCGTGCGACCCATGAGCTGGCCGCAAAAGGCGTCGGTGAGCCCTTCCCAGATGCTGTCGATAAATTCCGCGTGGCGCAGCCGCTTCCCCCATCGCATGTCTCTCGATACAAACGGCGCACGGCTCATATTCTCCACGCCACCCACCACCTGCACGTCCGCGTCCCCGCTCTGAATATTCTGATAGGCATTCACGAACGGTTGGAGACCAGACGAGCAATTGCGTTGCACTGAGTAGGCCGGCGTACGAATCGGGAGCCCGGCCATGAGGGCTATCACGCGGGCGATGTTGTAGGCATCGCTCGATTGCCCGACGCAGCCTATGATCACTTCGTCGACAAGGGCTGGATCGACGTTGGGGCGTGCGATCGCTTCGCGCACGACCAACTCACCCAACTTGTGGGCCGGGATGTCTTTGAGTGCGCCGCCGAAATTGCCGATGGGCGTCCGTACGCCGGCCGCGATGACGACTTCTTTCACGGAGACCTCCTTGCAGGCTGTTCACACAGCCTTGTGCTGCATCTGCATGCCGCTACGTGCAGCGACAGCCTCGTCTCGAAGCGCACGCCGCAAGACCTTCCCGATCAAGGTCCGCGGCAATTCGGTGCGGAACTCGATGGACACCGGTACCTTGAACCGTGCGAGCGACTTGCGACAGTGTTCGATCAGTTCCTTCTCCGTCACAGACCATCCATCTTTCGTCACGACATAGGCTTTGACCGCCTCGCCGTAGTGGTGATCGGGGCTCCCGACGACCACCGCATCGTTCAAGGCCGGATGCTGAAACAAGATGTCTTCGACTTCTCGAGGATAGACCGTCTCTCCCCATGGCTTGATCACGTCCTTCTTGCGGTCCACGAAAAAAAAGAAGCCTCGCTCGTCCCGCCGGACAATGTCTCCGGTATAGAGCCAGCCATCTCGCAACACCGTCTGTGTCTCTTCCTCTTTGTTCCAGTATCCACGCATCACCTGAGGCCCACGGACGACCAGCTCACCCGCCTCACCTATCGGGAGGTCCCGGAGTCCCGTCTCTAGATCGACAATCCGTGCGTCCGTATCCGGAAACGGGAGCCCCATCGAACCGCGTGGATGTTCCCCATGAATCGGGTTGCAATGGGTTGCGGGACCGGCCTCGGTGAGTCCATAGCCCTCTGAAATCCTCACCCCGGTCAGCCGTTCGAACCCTTCCTGCACCTCCGCCGGAAGGGGGCTTGCCCCACAGAGACAGACACGTAATGAACGCAGATCGTAATGTCCGATCTTCGGAAACTCGCTGATCATCGAGAACATCATCGGGACGCCCGAAAAGAAGGTGACTCGGTACTTACGAATCGCTTTCACTGCCCCATCGGCATGGAATCGCGGGAGCAGGATGATCGAACTTCCCGTCGCCATGGCCAGGTTCTGACAGGTGCTTAGACCGTAACAGTGGAACAATGGCACCGCGCCAAGAAAGATTTCTTCCCCTTCATGGAAATCCGGACACCAGGAATAGCCCTGGAGTGCATTGGCCACGACGTTTCGGTGCGTGAGCATGACGCCCTTGGGCGTTCCGGTGGTTCCTCCGGTGTATTGGAGCTGGGCCAGATCGCCGGGCTGAACATGTGGAAAATGCGAGGCCCTGCTCTCAGCGTTTCGGGGTGCCGTCTTGAGCAATTCGAGAAAGTCGTAGACCGGCGGCTTTTTCTGGACAGAGACCCAGCGGTGTTCCAACCAGGCCTTGAGGGGATAGATCAGCCGCTTCACTGCCGGGAGAAAGTCCCGGACGCTGGTGATGATGATCCGTCCCGGCAGCGTTGTCCGCTCCTGGACGGCGCGGATGCGCGGATAGAACAGATCTAAGGCGACAACGGTCTCGCTGCCCGAATCGATCACCTGAGTCTGAATTTCCCGTTCAACGTAGAGAGGATTCGTGGGCACCACGATGGCCCCGGCCTTGAGCGCACCGTAGTAGCCGATGACCGCTTGCGGAATATTCGGCAGCATGAGGGAGACCCGATCGCCTCGGCTCACGCCGAGTGCACGCAACGCCAGAGCGAAGCGCGTGGTCAGATCATCCAGCTCGCGAAAGGAGATCCTGTTGCCGTAGAACAGGAGTGCGGGCGAATCCGGGAAGCGCGCGGCGGAGCGCCGCAGGAGATCCGGCACCGTCCAGTCCGCATAGTCGATGGTGGCGGGAACGCCGGAATCATACCGGCTAATCCAGGACCGTTGCATGGGAACCCTCGGCCCATCATCCGGTCGGTTGCGTGGTCCACTCGTTTAACTCGCCCGCCGCTGCGCCAAACTTTCCCACGTGTCGCCGGGGCCGACCGTCCGTTGCTTCAGCCCCATCCAGAAGCCTTCTAGATAGTCCAGCACGGTCTTTACGCCGCAGCGGAAGTCGTTCCTCTGTTGTTCGGACATCCCGGCGCGATCGACTCCGCTTGTTCCCTCCACCGCGGCGACCGCGTGCTCCATCGCCTCTTCATGCGAGGATTCGAGCTGCCGATGAAACGCGAAGTAGGTCAAGTCCATGTTGGGATATCGTTCCCGCTTCAGGCGAGTCAGGCCTGGGATTAAATGATCCCACATCGTGATCGCCATGTTTTCCAGGCCGAACGAGGCACCGAGGGCCTTGGCATGATTGCGGTCGCTGTACAACTGCTCCATTCCATCGATATACGCGTACGTCGACGGCAACATGGGCCTCGCCACAGCTTCATGCACATCGATCCCTATCGATCGAAGAAAATCTCGGTACAGTAATTCATGGCGGTTTCTGGTTTGACCGTCACCCAGCTCTGAGTAGAGCACTCTGGTCAGCTCATCAGCGACCTTCTCATCCTCGGTGTTGACCAGTTGCGAGACGAGGATCTTCGGGAAGAAGCGCGCGAAGTTATAAAACTCCACGGCAAACTGCCCGATCTCCTCGTCCGTTAGATCGCCCAATTGAAACCGATCCAAATAGGGGTTGTTGATGGCCCCATGCCTGAGGACTACATCCCGCATCTCTTCATAGAAGGTCATGACGCACCTCCCGATGCCGGCTCGATCGACCGCCATCTTTTCGGATTATGCAGTTAAATAATATACTTTCTTTATCATCCGTGCAATACTTAATTTGCGCATCATTGCGCATGAACCCAGCGACCAAGGCCGTAACGAGTGCTGGTCGCTATCCATAACGTCTTTGCACGCTACCAATACAATGCGGAAGATATATTGCCCGATACTATATCCATGTTATACTGCACACACATTCACCGGGCGATCCAGCCGGATCACAGAGCGAAACCGAGGGAGGTTCCGCTCGGCAGAGAGGAGGGCCCACCATGCAAGGCTCGACGGGCATCGATCACATTACGCTCTGTGTAGAAAACTTGGGTGCGGCAGAATACCTGCTCACCAAGATCCTCGGCTTTGACGTGATCTGGTCGGCGCGGGATGTGGGAAGTGACAAGTCATCCATGGATACCGTGGTGGTGCAGCGCGGCGATGCCAAAATCGCGCTCATGCAAGGACGCGACAAGGTCGTGAAGTCCCAGATCAATGAGTTCATCGAAAAATATGGACAAGGCGTTCAGCATGTGGCGCTGGAAGTAGATGACATCGAGGCAGTCTGCCGCGAGTGGGAGTCCCACGGGGTCAAATTCAGCGGTCCCTTGAAAGAAGGAAGGGACGGTTTTGGCCCACTGAAACAGCGCTTCACTTACCCTTTGTTTCCTGGAGCCGGCGTCTTTTTTGAGTTGACGCAACGGGAACATGGCGGGGAGAAGTCAAAAACATTTGTGCGAGGAACCGTCGAGGCGCTCTATAAGGACATCGAGAGGGACCAGATCGCGGGCGTGGAGCAAACGATCATCGATTACGAGTCGTGTCCGATTCCTGTCAAGAACGAGAAGGAGAACGCGCCGCTTAAACGCGCATCGTGACGGCATCGCGCGGCACCATCGCGCGAACTCTGGGCTGAACGGCATGTGAGATAGCAGGGAGGCCCGGCATGTATCTGCTCAAGAAAGGCAAGGTTCCGAAACAAGCCCATATCGCAATACCGGAAGGGCTCTGCGAAGAAGAGCATGGGCGTCGTGGCTTTAGCGGCCCCTCTTCTCATCTCTACAGGACACATCCTCCGACTAACTGGGTACGGATCGAGGGTCCACTGAGACCCCGCGCGTTCGCCTGCGAAGGTCTTCCAACTCCCGACGAGCCGACTCCGGACGCTCACCCGGTTGAGATTCTACGGAGCCAGGACGTGTCCGTCTTCGTCTCGCGTCGCCCAGAGACCATGCCCTATTTCATGCGCAACTCCGATGGGGATGAAATCCACTTCATCCATAGCGGCACCGGACGATTCGAGACCGACTACGGATTACTCCCGTACGAGCCAGGCGACTATGTTGTCATCCCCAAGGGGACCACCTACCGAACCATCGTGGACGCAGGCCCGTCGATGTTTCTCATTATTGAAACTCCTGAGCCGGTGGAACTACCGGATCGAGGCCTGCTGGGTCACCACGCCTTATTCGACAAGGGTGTCCTTACTGCCCCTGAACCGGATGAAACCGCTTGCGATCACTCCGAAGGTCGAGAGTGGGAAGTTCGGATCAAGCATCGCCGGGAATACACCCGCGTGGTCTATCCTTTTTATCCAATGGATGTGGTCGGGTGGAAAGGAGATCTGTGGGTTGCCAAATTGAACGTGCGTGATTTCCGGCCGGTCA
>CAZKRM010000057.1:0-15445 GCA_964555285.1 uncultured Nitrospiraceae bacterium | reverse complement strand
ATGGCACACCATGCAACCAATTGAATCTATTCGCGTTTTAACCGGACAGTAGTGGCTCCCCATATGTATTCAACCGTTGAGTCCTTGCCGCGTATCACGGATTGGAATGAGGGACCGGCTCGCTTCCGCGACGCAGTTCTTCCATCAGCTCCTGAACCCCGGGACCCGGAGCCTGCCGGAGAATGATGTTGACGATCCCGGCCACGGCATCGCTGCTGTACTCTGCGGAGGGGTTCTTGATGATTTCGATCCGCTCGATCATGTCGGCCGGAATGCGATCCAGTTCGAATTCCCTCTTCTCGCCGCCGCCGGAAATGCGTTCTCCATTGATCAGCACCTGGGTGTATTGCGTGCCGAGGCCGCGCAGTCGCGCCGAACGATTCTTGACTCCCGGCGATGACATGACCACTCCCGGCAAGCGTCTCAGGATGTCCCCGGCCCGCCGGTCCCTAAATTGCGTGATGTCGTCCCTGGTCACGATCACTTTCGAGATGGGGCTGCGCCAGCGCTCGATCAGCGCCTGTTGCCGTTGCTCGGCATAGGCCGCCTGCTCCGCCGAAAAGGCGGCAGATCCTGGTTCGTTCGATAGGGGCGCCGTCGCGACCTCTCGAACGCACCCACCGCATCCGATCAGCAGCATCCCGATGTACAGGAGGATGCCCACTCGACCATCTCTCACAATGTTGTGTTTCATCATGCCCCTCTGTTTCTGCGGCTCACCTCAATGCGAAACTGATCGGAATATCCAACTCCAGTGGACGGTTCCCCGCTTCGAGCGGAGGCTTCATTGGGAGTACTTTCTGCACGGCTTCAATCGCCGCCTCGTCCAACATGTGGTGTCCCGAGCTCTTGCGAATGCGGACCGTGTGCGTGTGGCTGTCCGTTTGCAGAGTGAGCTTGACGATCGTGGTTCCTTGCAACCCGAGCGTGATCGCATTCGGGGGATACTCTCGCGCCTCAGCAATCCTGACGCGGATCTCGCGGAGAAAGGCGAGGAGCTCCGGGGCGATGCCCTTGCGAACGATTGGCCTGGGTGTCGCGACGGGGTCGTGCGTCGGCTCGATCAGGATAGTGGGCGTTCGTACGATGGGGATGGACTCGATTCGAGACAGGCAGGGCGTGCCTGCCTTGAAAGAGCCATCGTCGGGCGGCGCCGCCACCGGATTGTCTCTCGTGGACGAGCCGCATGCTGCCGGTGGGTTCTCAGGCTGCGGAGCAGGCCCTTCGCCGGCAACGCCGGGCGTGCTTGTCAGCAGCAGGAGACTTGCGCCGATCACGGCACGTCCACCCCATTGCCGGCGCATTACCGTCGAGCCTCTTCCGGCAAGGATGCCGGATACGGCTGGGCCTGATCGCCCATGATGGTCCCATCCGTCAGCGCGCAGCAGTGATCAATGATCGACCAGGGGATCACGTGAATCCGTTTGCAACGGCGGCATTTCATTTCGATCCCTCGCATGGTCCTCCGCCCCATCATGTTGCCGCAGCGGCAACGAATCTCCGTATCGGTGTGCCTTAACATTCTTCCTCGCTTTCCTCGCAACTCTTCAGCGGTCATTTCATCGCCTCAACACAACAAAACCCAAGAAACACCTGCGCTTCTTGGGCTCCGGGTTCACGACCCTCTGGCCGAATATCAAAGTGGGTGTGTTCCAGCCGGTTCCTTACGACATGGCCACCTCTTCCATGCCGAGGTTCTTGAGCTTGGTATACAGAGCCGTCCGGTGAATCCCGAGCACCCTCGCAGCCTCGGCCTTGTTCCCCTGGCTCTGCGTCAACGCGCGTTTGATGAGCATCCGTTCGAGCGACTGCACGGCTTCTTCCAGCGGCAGTTCCAACAATTCCCTCAAGCGAGGGTCGGTTCCCGATCCGCCGCATCCATTGTTCAATCCGGGCAAATCCTCGAGCGTGATGAGAGGACCCTGCGACACGACGATGGCCCGTTGGATCAGATGTTCCAGCTCCCGCACATTGCCGGGATAATCGTGAAGCAGGAGTGCGTGCATCGCCTCTTCGCTGAACCCGACCGGCTTTTCCACTCCATCCGGTCGATAGCGATTCAGGAAATGTTCAGCCAAGTCCGGAATATCGCTGCGTCGCGCTCGTAGCGGAGGCACCTCGATGGCCACGACGTGCAGACGATAATAGAGGTCCTCTCTGAAGCGACCGTCGGCGACGAGCCGACGGAGAGATTGGTTCGTTGCCGCGACCAATCGGAAATCGACGCGCCGAGGAGCCTGTCCGCCGAGGCGGTCGAAGGTGCGTTCTTGAAGAACGCGCAAGAGTTTGCCTTGCAGACTGAGCGGGACCTCCCCGATTTCGTCCAGGAACAAGGTGCCTCCTTCCGCCGACTCCAGACGACCGGGTTTTGCTTGGACCGCTCCCGTGAACGCCCCTCGCTCGTGGCCGAACAGCTCGCTTTCGAGCAACCCTTCAGGAATCGCCGCACAGTTGACGGAGACGAGCGGACCGGTTCCTCTGGGGCTGTGACGATGGATCGCTTGCGCGACCAATTCCTTCCCCGTGCCGGACTCTCCGGTCAGTAAGACGGTGGCTTCGGACGGCGAGACCTTTCCGATCAGCTTGAACAGTTCGCGCATCTTGGGATGATTGCCGATGAGATCGACGCCCGGCGCGCGAGGGGATTCGCCGCCGGAGCGAAGCAACTCGACTTCCACACTGAGACGATGCATGTCCACCGCGCGATGAACCATTGTGAGCACCTCGTCGGCATCAAAGGGCTTTGTGATGTAATCGTACGCCCCCGCCTTCATCGCCTGGATTGTCTGCTCGCTGCCGCCGAATGCCGTGATAATCACGACGGGGATTCGCTTGGTGTCGTCCCTCGCCGCAAGTGCGTGCAAGGTGGCCATCCCATCCGCACGGGGCATCTTGAGATCCATCAAGATCACGTCCGGGTAGTCCCCGCCGCTTTGGAGCCGCTCGATCGCCTCCACACCGTCACCCGCTTCGATCACCCGATATCCGCCGGACGTAAACAGCTCGGCCAGGCTCTCGCGCAGGTGCCGTTCGTCATCTACGACCATCACAGTCGGTTGCGGGTTCAGCATGACGCCGGCCATGCCGACACGATGAAGAGATTCTGTGATCGCATCATGCATCCTTCTGTGTCATTAATAGTTCTTCGACTGTACCCGCGGCATCTTCGACCGGGCGGCAGGGAAGCGCGAGTTCGAAACAGGTTCCCCCGTGCGGTGAGTCAACGTAAGTCAGTGTTCCGCCTGAGGCACGGGCCATCTCGGCAGAGAGAAAGAGCCCAAGTCCGGTCCCTTGTGGTTTGGTAGTAAAAAACGGCTCGAAGAGATGCGGTCTGGCCTCTGGAGAAATCCCTGGTCCTGAATCGCTCACCGTCAGACTGAACGAACCGTGCTCGTTTCGAACCAGCGAAACCTGTATGGTTCCCCCCGTTTCGGTTAAAGCATCGAAGGCATTGGTCACCAGGTTGTCGAGGATCTGGCCGAGACGATCTCGATCAACGGATACGACGGAGGCATCGCCTCGAGGTTCGGCGTAGTCCACGCTGACGCCGATCTCGGATGCGCGTGCGTTCCAATGGAGGAGTCGATTGCCGATAAACTGGTTCAGGTCCGTGGGCTGGCAGCCGGATGCGGCGGGTCTCGCAACGGAGAGAAGCCGCGCGACGAGTCGATCGAGCCGGGAGATCTCTTGTTCCACGATGTCGAACGCTCCGATGAGTTTGCCGAGTTCAAGTGTCCCTCGTCGAGCAAGTTGTAGCTTCAGTCGTATGGAGGATAACGGGTTGCGCACTTCATGTGCGACGCCTGCGACGAGACGGCCGAGAATGGCGAGGCGGTCGGCCTGGTGTAGCTGGCGCTCAAGCTGTTCGCGGCGTGTCTGCTGCAAATGGACGGTTTTGGCCAAATGATTGATCGCATGGACCACGCGATCGAACTCGGCATAGCCGGTTGCGGGGATCGGCAGCGATGCTGTTTCATGAAGAGTCCGAATGCCGTCGACCGTGTGCGCGATTGCTCGATCCAGCCGGCATGCGATCAACCAGGCGCCTCCTGCTACGAGGCCGGCCATCACCAGGAGCGCAATCAGACTCACATTGTGGTATTGCCATTGAGGATTGCGGATGCCGGGAAGTCGATGCATCAGCCAGGTTGCTCCAATGGCTTGGTCATCACGGAACAAAGGGGCCGCGCTAAACAAGATCGCGTCGAAACCACGTTCGACCTGCTCGTGTGCCGGCGCCTTCGTCACGATTGTCTGGCTGACCAACCGCGAAATGGTCGGTCGCTCCGCCTCCGGGATGTCGGTCTTCGGGCCGGAGCCGAGGTAAGTGGGGAAGGCGTACCCAAGAAGCCGGCTCTGCGCATGCGAGTAGAAGCCTCCTTCCACCCCAGGGATATCTGCCAGATTCTCCTGGGTCATCACGGCAAGTGCTTGATCGTTCTCAATCAGCGGTCGAGTGCCGATATTCTCAAGTGAGGAAGGGCTCTCTGCTGTCTCGTATTGGCGGATGAGCCGTTCCAGCGCCACATTCAGTTGAGTTGTGGCGTCCGACATGCGGGCCGACTCGGTCATCTGAAAAAGTTGAAAGCCTAAGAGCGCCACCAAGACAAGCGTGGCCCCCACCAAGACACCAAGCGCTTGAATTCGCCGCTTCAGGGACCGCTTGGAGTGGAGTGGGTCCGGTTGATCAGCCCTTGTGACGACAAGGGTGCTGAATGGCTGATGGGCGAGCCCTGCAAGGCCCGATGCGGATTCCTGTGTCGTCTTCAAGCAAAGTCCTCTCGGTGACAAAACCAAGCCATGTTCGATCTCAGCAGATTCTGTGCCAGCGAGTAACGGGAAAGCAGGGGACCGATGCCGTTGATTATGCTGATATTGAGAAGCGATATCAAATAATTACAGCGCGCCATCGTCCTGATTTAGGTCATAAGGCTGTCTGAAAGTAAGACGCTTGGAATTATCTGTGTTGCGGCGGACTCCTGAGAATCTGGTTCAGCTCTGCCCAGCGCCAGCGGTCGAGCGTAGGCCTGGAATGCCGGCAAGCGGTCGGCTCGATCGCAAGCCGGCGATGCCTTTTCGCTCTCTGTCGTGGCGAGAAAGAAATCAAAGAAGCGGGGCCTTCGGCGTGGCGATTCTTGTTAAGTCCGCGCGCCGATAAGCAGGGTCAGCACCATGCCGGTGGTATACATGAGCCCGATCCCTACAAAGATACCCATCGCGGTGTGCAGCCGGCGCCCTGTTGTGTCTGAGAGCGCAATCAGCGAGACGAGGACGTATAGCAGGGAGCCGGCCGCCAGGGTGTAAAAAGTGATCGAGAGGTATGGCGAGACGCCGTACCCGCTGATCACCGTGCCCAGGCAGGTCGGCCCGCCTGCGAGCAACCCCAACAGGGCTATGTCTTGCAGGCGGACCGGCGTCCGACCGACCGGCCCTAGGATTCCGAACCCCTCCGTTCCGTTGTGCAATGCAAACCCTCCGATGAGCAGGCCGCTGAGAACCCAATTGCCTTGCCCGTAGCTGGCACCGATGGCCAATCCCTCCCCCAAATTGTGAAGGCCCATCCCCAATGCGATCATATAGGGCAGGAACAGCGGGTCCATGGACGGTCCATGCTTCCGCTGTCCGTGCTCTTCGATGGCCGCCAGACCGACGAAGCTCACGAACAGGCTGCCCAGCAAGATGGTCCATGAGAGGATGTCGCGCGCGCCCGTGAGTTCCACCGCCTCGTGCATGACGTCAAAAAAGAGGTAGACCAGAATCCCTGCGGAGAGGCCGATCAGGAATCGCTCCCAGGCCCGATCCAGCACCTTCACGGCGAGGAGCGCCACGGCGATGCCGAGGTAGACAGGCAGGAGGCCGGCGACGCTTCCCAATCCAAGCAATGTCAACAAGGTTGGATGCTGATCCATGGCAAAGGCTCCCTTTCGCGTGAGTGGCCCATTAGATCGCTCGTCGCGCGACAACCAGATACACCCAAACAAACACACCACACCACACAATGTGAGACAACCGTTTCGAGCCACCTTGTGACCTGTTTCAACGCATCTCTCCTTTTCTACGGTATCTCAACGGAACTCACGGACATGACCGCTCCCATGAGACCCGGGAAGGTGTTCCACAGCCACCAGCCGAGGACGGTCAGAAGGACCATCCCGATCGACACGACCAGACTGATGAGCACGCCCGGTTCTTCCCGAAGGCAGTGCCGGCGACGATTGAGCATGAGCGCCCTTTCGGGGTCTCGACCTATGGGGCGGTACCGTTCCCAGCTTGACGGCCGGCCGAGCGATATCGTTCCCCGGTCCCGTCGCCGGCCTCGTCCGCTAACAGGGCCGTCTGAGTGATCGCGTACCGGCACATCCCGCAGGCCCAGAAGGCCCCGTTCGGGAAGAGGCTGTGCTGTTTGCAACGAGGACAGTCGCGCATCTTCAAGGGTACTCCTTTCTCAACGGTGTATCGCTGAGCGCGGGCGGCAGCTCTCAATGACAGAATGTGTCGGTCCTGGGAGACATGGTTGCCGGATCAGAATGGTCTTCGGCGTATGGGAATTGAGCGGCCAACCGGCCTACGACCTCGGCAAATGTCTGAAACTCCTCGCGCTCGAAATGCAGCGTGATCGGTCCATAGGTGAAGTGCAGTCTGCCGCAGCCGCACACGTTCAGCCCCGCTTGCCCATTGCCATGAATAAGTTTCTCCATGATGGTGTCTCCTTGGTGTTGGTGATTCTGTGCTTTAACCTTCAGTGCTCGACGGTTGTAACGAAACGAGATGAGGCTCGGCGTTCAAGGTCGCCGGTCTTGCGTCTGCTTCGAGACCGCTCACCGCTGAACCGACTGTGTCCTGGGCTTGGCTCATTGTTGCGATCTCATGCAAAGCGGCCAACCCGCGGTCCGTGAAGTCATGGATCAGATGAAAGCGGAGGATGCCGTCTCGGTCGATCAGGAACGTCTGACACCTCGCGGGAATTTGTGTCGGAGGAGCGCCGAAGGCCCGGTGGAGGCGGCATAAGGGATCGTACAGAAGAGGCGTGCGAAGCCGTATGGGGTGGCCGATCCACACTCGATGTAACGGCCGGGTGCCGGAGCTGACGATCAACAGTGTCGTATCGATCCGATGAAGATGATCGGCCTGACGGTCCAGGAAAGCGGGTTTCACGATGCTTACATAGGGAAGGAAACAGAGCGCGGTCCACCGGCCTGCAAACTGTGTCGAATCGAGGAAAACGAGCCGGCCTTCGATCAAGGCCGGGACCCGAAAACTGGGCGATGGCTTGCCGATTTCAAGCATGGCGTCCTCCGATCAGTGAGACCTGTTCTTGCGCGAACAGTCTCTCGTTGCCCGATCCACAAGAGCGTTTGGCTGTTGTCCCTCCAAGAGAGACCACCCGCAATTGATACATTTCCACCGGGCCGAACGGTTGTAGAAATCCAAGGGACGTTCGGCCACCAACAGGCCGCCGCACTTTTGACAAGTTGTCGTCATTCCTCGTCCTCATGTCTTGAATATCCATAGCCCGCCGCGGAACGGGACGGCCCAGCCTAGGAGGAGACAGCCGTCCCATCCAACGGACGCGCCCCCGTGTCTACCACTGGGCGACATGATCTGTAAGGCCCAAGGGTGACGCCAGAGCAGTGGAGGTCTTTCCAACCCCTTCCTCAAGCCGCCGAGTCATAACCGGGTGGACCAGCCCCTTCTCGTTCATGGCTTCCCTCCTTTGCCAGATCCGCTCGACGGACGGGACGATTGTGATTTCTTCCGAAACTCTGTCTGAGAAGGCGGTGGCCACCGCAGCACACGAATCCTCTTGCACCGGCGGCACTTCAGCTCCACGCCTTCAGGCGTCACCTTCACCAAGAGCTGTCCGCAGTCGCAGCGAATCTCTTGTGCGCAATCGCCGGTGGAACTGCCGCTAGCGCTCATGCCACCAGACCTGTCGACAGTTGCGCAATGAGTTCTTCCAACTGCGCCTCGCACCGGCCACAGCAGGATTCATCGAGACCCATCGCACGTTTCACGGCTTCCAGGGAGCCGGAATGTCGTACGACCATGTCCTCAAGCTCGGCCTCCCGAACGCCCTTACAGAGACAGACGACCATGGTGCTCCTCCATCGACAGAGGCACGACTGGCGAGTGACAGGCGATCTCGCCTGTCACTCGACGACTTCATATGGGCGCATCATCTGGTTGTCTTCGTGCTCCAGAATGTGGCAGTGCATGACATATTGCGGCGCGGTGACACCGGGCGGCAGCTCGATCCGTCCATACGTGGGCAGGTCGAACTTGGCTTTGATCCGTGTGACTTCCCCCGGATTGGCCCGGACCGTGTCTTTGCGCCCAGCCTCGTTCTCCTCCCTCGGTGACGGCGGGCCAGTGAAGATGAGGCCTTCTCCGCGCAAGTAAGCCTCCACATCGAACGGCTGCCGATCCAACACTTCAAACTGGACGAGATGCAAGTGAATCGGATGGGTGTCGCCGGTGGGATTGATCAGCCGCCAGATTTCCGTCGTGCCTTGCCGGGGCTTCGTCACGACCGGCTCGTTCCATGTCTTGCCTTCCAGCGTCAGGACGATCGGGCTGTCGCTCGGGTCGACCTGCTCATCCAGCACGATATCCCGGACGAAAGACGCCTCACCCAGCGGGGGCGGCGCAGCGGCGGCCAGGTCGTGGGCTGTGGGGATTTCGCAGGTATCCCGGCCTCGGAGCATGCGCGTCACCCGGAATTGCATGATGTGCGCGAGCGGATCGACTCCTTCTTCTCCTTCCGGGAATGGGTTGGGCGCGTCGTTCAGCAGGTGGACAATCTTGCCGCGCACGCGTGAGAAATCCACAATCACATCGGCGCGCTCAGCGGGCGCCAGCACCAGCCTGTCAAGCGTCACCGGCGCGGGCAGCAGGCCCCCGTCGTTGCCGATCTGATGGAAGGGGAGGTCGCAGTCGAAAAAAAGCCGAAGGACTCTGGCATTGCAGCCGTTCACGATCCGGAAACGGTATTGTCGCGGCTCGATCTCGGCGAACGGCCAGATGCGTCCGTTCACCAGCGCGACGTCGCCGAAGAATTCCGGCACCCAGATTGGAGGGACCGGAGGCGGCGCGCCTTGGCCGTCGCCCGGGTAGACCAGCGAGCCGTCAGGGTTTAAGGAACGATCCTGGATCATGAGAGGGATTTCATACGGGCCTTTGGGCAGGTTGAGGCCATGGCCTGGGAGTCCCGTGTCGAACTCGTCGCGGATCAGGTAGAACCCGGCCAGACCGGCGTAGAGGTTGAGCCGCGTCAGGCCCTCTGTATGGTCGTGATACCACAAGGTGGCGGCGCGCTGGTCGTTTCCGTAGGTGTAGAGGTCGCTCACATAGTGGGCGCCGGTCGGCTGGCCTGGTGAACCGTGAGGGGTGGACCAGGCCTCAGGATGTCCATCGAATTGCGGCAAGGAGAATCCCCCGTGCAGATGCGTCACTGTGGGGATGGGAAACGGAGTGTTCGGCGGGGAGTCGGACGGCAAGGATGTGGGGTTGGCCCAGTGCAGCGAGAAATCGACCGGAAAGAGGTGGCCGTTGGTCGGCAGATGGTTGATCCATTTGACGATAACCGGCCGGCCCTTGCGGGCTTCGAACGTGAAGCCGGGTGAATGGAACGGCGCGTTGTTGACCCGAGGCGAGCCATAGCCCCAGACGGGCGTGGGCGCGAGATGGCTCTGCAGCCGCTGCTGGAACGGACGCATGATGACTTCGTAATAATCGGCTCCCGGTACACGGGTTCGGTCAGGGCGAAGTGCCGGGAGGTCCGGCAGAGGATCGATGAATGTATGGAGGTGGGTGTGAGAGCGGCGAGGATGAAATGCAGGATGATGCCGTCGCGGTTGGTGCGCAAACACTGGCCATGCCGAGGGGATAAGCAAACCGAGTCCCGCTGCCAAGCTGGTCTTCAAGAGCTGCCGTCGGGTCAGTCCCATGGGAGTATTCCTTTCGTGTTGTATGAGGGTTGCTGCTGGACAACAAAAAAATGGTGGGCAGGGGGCCCTCCAGGAGGAAAAAGGGCGCCCCGCCCAGAGGAGTGAGGGGGCACACCCCCACTCCGACCGGCCTCTAACCTTCGCCGAACCACCTTCCAGACGTCGCCGAACGGAAATCGGTCGTCTGTGCCCCTCCGGGGGCGACGAACGTTTCGACGAGTTGCGGATCAAGTTGCGAGCCTGCTCCGACACGAAGCAGTTCGAGGGCCATATCTCGGCTGAACGAGCAGTCGAGGGATTGCCGGGAGCACAGCGCGTCGAAGGCATCGGCGACGGCGAGAATCCGTGCCCCACGAGGAATAAAGTCGCCACGCAGTCCATAGGGATATCCATATCCATCCCACCGCTCATGGTGATGGGCGATCAGCAATGCAGCGTGGCGGAGGAACCGGAACGGCTCCAAGAGTTGAGTCCCAGCCCGTGGATGACTTTGGAAGAGCGCATAGTCGGATGCTCCTAAGACGTCCGAGGCGAGCAGAATCCGTTGCGGGAGAGTAAGCAGTCCGATATCGTGGAGGAGGGCGGCCAGCTTGAGATGGTGAAGTTCAGGTTGTGCAAGGCCAACCGCCTTGCCCAAGGTGAGCGCATAGGAGGCAGTCCGTTCCCCATGACCGGCATAGCGAGGCAGGTGGCTCTCGACGAGGCGGGCAATCTGGCGGCACAGGATGCTTTCGATGTCGTATCGAGAGAGGGGAGGGAGTTGGAGGTTGTCTATCTTGGCCAGCATGGACTGGATCATAAGAATCGGCTGGGAAGTGGTCCTGACGCTGTCGAGTCCGTCGCGCATCTCTTGCCTCCTTTCCGAGGAACAATCCAAAAAAACAGAGCCCAAGACCACTTGCATGTGATCTTGGGCTCTGGGTGAAAAACCTCTGGCCGCCGGGATTGTGAAACGTCTATGTCATCAGACTATGGTCCTTCCGGCCCTCGCTTGCCTGCCATCAATGGCTGCTTCAATATCCACATCTCGTAAAGCGGAATCGCCATCATAACCAGAAAGCTGACGACCATGAGCGTGTCGCCGGCCAACATCGTGAGCACAAAAATCGGGGAGACATAGCTGATGAGCCAGGGTGACAGGAGGTCAAGTCCCACTCCGGCGAACGACAGCCACGTCATCCATACCTTCAGGGCATGACTGGCACCCGTCATATACAGCACGTGCACGAGAATCATGAAGACGACCGGCATGGTAAACAGGTGAAAATGGAATACTTCCGCCAGTTCGCGGAACGACATCGGTTCGCCGAACGTCGCATCGGAGCCTCGGTAATGGTCGGCGATGCCCTGTGGGGACAGTCCGGTCATGCTGTGCGCCCAGAAAAACGAAAACGCGAATCCGACCAGCATCAACAACAAGAACTGCGTGTAAAGCAGCCGGATGTGTCGATCCGAGTCTCGCAGGCGGAATCGAGTATTGAAATTGCGCATGCTCGAATTCTCGTTCCGCCGAATCAGTTGCCAAAAATCGAGCTGAAGAAACCCTTCTCGGCTTTGCGGACTGCGACCGTGTCGCTCCCTAATCCAAGGGGCTTCAAATAAAACTCATCCACCAGCACCAGCACCCGTTTGACGCCCGCGCTCATGGAGCGGACCGACATGGTCGCGCCGCTGATATTGATGATGTCCTTGTTGATCCGGATCGGGTCAGTCACGGACTTCCCGTCGTACTGAGAGTTGAAACGTTTTGTCCTGACTTCACTGCCTTTGGCGTCCCGAAACACGAGCAGTTCCACATCGGTGCAGGTTCCCTTGGCATCGACGCCGACCATATAGGTCATGGGTTTGTACTTGCCGATGGTATTGTGAATCATGGCATAGCCGTCGATCTTGTCGCCGGTTTCGCCGATGTAAAGCTCGAAAGACTCCTCCGGGAATTTCCAGCCGATGCGTTGTTCGATGAGTTCCTTTTTGTCCTGCGTCAGCCGGATCAACTCCTTGCGAATCCGCTGGGATTTGGGCAACGCGAGCTTGACGGCCTCGTCTTCCGTCATGAACTCTTCGTATTTAAAATCTTCTTCGGTGACGTACCGGCGCAGTTCGCTGTCCCAGATCTTCTCACCGGCCAGGGCCGGCAGTGTCGAGGCTATGACCAAGGCCGCTATTGTGAGGGTGCGGAACGCACTCAGGTTAGTGAACATCCGTGCTCCTTCAGTTTGACATCCAGGCGATTTTGCACGTCACGCATGACTTCTTCGGAGGGATCGGTCGAGGCCCATCCGAAGAGGCGAGACCCTCCTCGAAAGGCCCAGCGCTGGCGTTCTTCGGCAAAACTGATTTTGGTCACATCGTCGAGCCGTTTCACGGTGAGGGTAATGCGGGACCGATCTTTGCTGTCCGCCAAGTCACGTTGAAGGGCACCAAAGGTCCGTCCGGGCATCGGGATTTCCAGCCAGCCGGTCACGATCAGGCCGGCGTCCTTATCCTTCGTGTTGATCGCGCGATCTTTCACCGCCTCAAGGGCGGCCTCCCAGGCGTGGTCGTAACTGCACACGGCAAATCGCTGCTGCATGCCGCTCATGGAGGCGCAAGCAGTCAAGAGCATTGGTGTGAGAAGCAGTGTGAATAGTCGTTGTATCATCATACGCAGTTGTGTTTCTCGCTGAGAGGCCGCCCCTTGCCGGAGCGACCCCTCGAGATCCTTTTAGAAGTACGTGGCTGCCTGAATCAGGAACCCGTTGCCGTTCATCGGACTGCCCGAGACGCCAAGGTCTCCTGTGGGAGACGCTACAAGGCCCTTCGCATCTTTCTGGGTGTTGAACTGCCAATCGAATTTGAACACGGTGTCTTCGATCGGTCGAAAGTTGAGACCGAGCGTCAACCGCTCGAGCTCGCGCTGATTTCCGAGCGCATTGGTCCTCGTGCGATTGTCGGTGTCGGTATCAACATGTTCCCATCGGACGACCGCCGTAAAAGTCGAGGCATCAGAGAAATGGCTTGGAGCCCATTTCTTGAGAAAGTCCGGCATGAAATGGTAGTTGCCCTGAATGTAGTACCCTTGCATTCCGGCTGGTCCGATACCTCTACTGCCCACTGTCGTCGCATTGTTGTTGCTGATTCTTGTCCAGGCAGATTCACCGATCACTTCGAATGGGCCCCGTTGCAGAGTCCAGTCCAACGCGAAGATATCAATGTAGCCACTTCCCACCGCGCCGGCTGACGGCTTGAAGGCGCCATGGTATCCGGATCCCGCAACTTCAATGCCCAGCATCGGGCTGAAGGCGACGCGTCCGACGACGGCCTTGTTGTCGTCACGGTCTCGGGAGACGCTGCCCCGTGCGCCTCGCACGCCCAGGTCGGTAATTCCCCCGGCGGTCTGACTCATGCCGTTGACCACGTAGACTTCGTAGTCCAACTTTGAAAGTGATGTTGGATAAAGTGTGCCGTAGATTCCAGCACCTGCCTCGAACCACGTGCTGGGGATGATAATGCGGGAGACCATGGGCCGATCGACTAAGTCGTTCAACGGCGAGTCGTGCAGCAAGTTAAACTTGCCCACCGGCATCAGGAGGATACCGCCTCGGAGATTGATGGCCTCGTTAATCAAATAGTCCAGTTGGGCGAATTCGATTTGCATCGAGCCATCAGAGTTTACGGTCGTGCTTTGTCCAACAGGAGCATTCGGTCCACCACGCTCCAGTTCGATTTCCGTTGCGAATTTGATATGGTCGGTGATGTCGGCATATATGAACGGCACCATCCTTTGTTGGCCGAAGCTTTGTCGGCTGGGATTGTCTAAGTTCTGACGGGAGAGATTGTTATACATCACATCAACGTACCCGCCGACCGTCGCTTTGGGCGCGCTCAGGAATGGTTTGGCGTAGATCAGCTTTCCTGACCCGGTTGAACCGAAGCCAAGAGGAATCTTTTCCTCGCCTTTTCGTTCGACGCGGATGTCGGTCATGGCTCCGGTTGGAGTCGGATACTGAACGGCGCCGGGCTGCCCCTCTTTTTTTTCCATCGTTCTTTCCATGGGGCTTTCACGCCGCTCATGTTCTTGCAGTTGCTTCTTCACTTCCTCGCTGACTGCCTTTCTGAATTCCTCCGGGGTCATGTTTTCTGCCCAGACCGGCATGACCGGCAAGCTGGCGATGACGAGAGCCCCGAGGATTGACCGCATCTTCATCGGTATCCTCCACGGTGAGTTGGGTTGTGGTCTGACTCGGGACTCAATGGTCTCTGGTCTGTGTGGAATGAACGTACAATTCGGATGAATGAACTGAGTGGCGCTCCGGGGTAAACCTCCTTTCATGATTCGATTCATGATGCGACGCTGCTCCATCCTTCAATAGAGGAGAAGGGGATCGTGACGATGCGTTTGCAACGCTTGCACTTGAGTTCAAGCCCTCCTCCGACGACTTTAGCGATCAACTGTCCACATTCGCAGCGCGTTTCGTTTTGCGGGCTACGGCTTGACTGGCCGGGTCTTGCGGTGACCATGTTGTGAACGTAGTCCTTGTAAATGAAATTGAGAACGATTCTTAATATCTCAAAGCTACCGCTCTTGTCAAGAGGTCTATTGCTACTTGTATGGGGGCTAAGTCGGATGCATTCCACAGTCTGGTTCCCTATAATTCCCCCATGCTGAATAATTCTTTTCGATCCCTACCTCGCCGAGCGCTTCCTATCGTCTTGGCGCGAAGAACTGTGAACGCGATCAGTCTGTTTCTTGTCTTCATGGTCGCAACAGAGTGTATGGGCGTGTCGTCTGCTTCCCAGTCTGTGGTGATCAAGCGAGCCCAAATGCACATGGGGACGCTGGTTTCGATCACCGCAGTCGCGCCGACTGAATCCATGGCACAGGCAGCCATCACGGCGGGGTTTCAGGAGATTCATCGCCTCGAAGAACTACTGAGTACCTGGATCCCGACGAGCGAGCTCTCGCGCGTCAACGAAGCCGCCGGCCGCGAACCGGTCACAGTCGGTCCGGAGACCTTCACGGTCTTGAAACGGTCACTGGAGATGGCGCGCCTGACGAACGGAGGCTTCAATATCGCGATTGGGCCGGCGGTGGAGGCCTGGAGCGTCACGGAGCGGGAGCATATTCCGAACGACAGCGAACTCGAGGCGATTCGTCCCCTCGTCGATCTGTCACAGATTCAGATGGACGAGGTTCGGCGGACAGTGTTCCTCGCCCGCTCCGGGATGCGCATTGACGTGGGCGGGATTGGAAAAGGGTATGCTGCCGATCTTGCCGCGCAAGTCATGCAGCAAGCGGGGGCTCTGGCTGGAGTCGTGGCGCTGTCGGGCGATATCAAGACCTTCGGTCGACTGCCCGGTGGAGCCAAGTTTCCTTTCGGCATCAGGCATCCGCGCAAGGACGGGGCATTGCTGGCAGTCATTGAGTTACAGGATGAAGCCATTTCCACTGCGGGGGACTACGAGCGGTTCTTCGAGCGAGACGGCGTGCGCTACCACCATATTCTCGATCCGGCCAC
>CAZKRM010000056.1:0-16088 GCA_964555285.1 uncultured Nitrospiraceae bacterium | reverse complement strand
CGGTGAAGCCAGGCTACCACTTATCACACTGTCCGAATTTTCGGGGCCCCTTCTCCGGTGAAGTGGACCTCCTACGACCTCTACGTGCTGCTGGACCTCTTCAGCCGGTCCGTGACCGGATGGCTGTTGGCCACGCAGCTCATCGAGGAGACCTGCCGTCGGCAAGGCATCGCGTCGGGCCAACTCACGACCCACACCGATCGCGGCTCCTCGATGACCAGCAAGCCCGTCGCCCTGCTGCTGGCGGATCTGGGGATCACCACGTCGCTCTCGCGGCCGCACACCGCCAACGACAACCCGTTCTCCGAAGCGCACGTCAAGACCCTGAAGGATCAGCCCGGCTTTCCGGAGCGCGTCGGGTCCCTCCAGGACGGCCGGGGGCCCTGCAGAACGTTCTTCGGCTGGGACAACACCGAGCCCCGCCATTCGGGTATCGGGATGATGACCCCGGAGGCGGTCCACTACGGTCGCGCCCCGGGGATGCTCGCCGCGCGACAGAGGACGTTGGACCAGGCCTTCGCGCGGCACCCAGAGAGAGTTGTCCGCAATCCGCCCTCTCCCCGAGACGTGCCCCAGGAGGTGTGAATCAACCCTCCGCAGACGAACAAGGATCTCCACATGGCCCCAGGATCGACGATCGTCAGGCCCGTCAACCCGCAGGTCGTGGTCCCAGCCAACCTTTTCCATACCGCGGTGACCCCCCGGACAAAGAAAGTCCGACACGAAATGTACACGGGCAGTGTCTCAAAGTTGTTGACAGGCTCCGTTGGGGCGGGGCATGCATCCGAAGTACAGAATTGCGAAGAGATTGTTTGGACTCGAGTTCCCGTTTGAGCGAGATTTGGCCTGAGAAGTCTCTAACAGTTCATGAGGTGGTGCATGTGAACATGAGTTCCCGTTTTCAGGGTGGGATGAGGCTGTCGGTGAGGGTATAGGCGAGGGCGTAGCAGAGAAAGATGCCGATGCCGCCGGCGAATCCTGACCAGATGGCGGTGCCCCAACTGCCACGGCTGACGCGTTTTGCG
Organism: uncultured Nitrospiraceae bacterium; assembly: GCA_964555285.1. Taxonomy (GTDB): domain Bacteria; phylum Nitrospirota; class Nitrospiria; order Nitrospirales; family Nitrospiraceae; genus JBBIQV01. The sequence goes on along the minus strand of CAZKRM010000056.1, from coordinate 15,063 downwards.
AGAACCGCCAGCGCGATCGCGATGCCGAATTCGCCGAGGATGATGTAGTAGGGCGTATAGGAGAGCATGCGGGAGTCGCGATAGGCCCACCAGTTGATGTGGCGCGCCATTTCTTCGTAGTAGGGGATGTTGATCGCCCCCCAGGATTTGCGCGGTCGCCAATACCCAGCTGTTGAATTGTTGCCACAGCCACCAGCCGACATGCCCGAACCGTACCGCGACGATTGCTGGCAGGCCAACCTTGTAATGAGCCATTCTCTTTGACTTGTCGTCGTACGGACGTGTAGTATATACACGGTATCTACGAAACAGACGGAGGAAGAATAGATGAAAACCACCGCCCAAAAGTGGGGAAATAGCTTGGCGATCCGGGTGCCCAAGCGCGTAGTCGAAGAAGCAGGACTTCGAGAGAAGGATGCTGTCGATATAGAGGTGCGGGAAGGGACGCTGGTCGTAAGGCCACATCTGCGCCGAGTCTATCGGCTGGAGGACCTGTTGAAGCGCATCACACCCCGCAATGTACACGAGGCAGTCGATTTCGGCGGGCCAGTCGGTCGTGAGGCGCTGTAATGAGCCGACGGACATATGTGCCGGACCGCGGCGATATCGTCTGGCTTCAATTCAATCCGCAATCGGGTCACGAACAGGCTGGGCACCGACCGGCACTCGTTCTGTCGCCAGCCAGTTACAACCGTCTGAGTGGGCTGATGCTTTGCTGTCCCATGACCAGCCAGAAGAAAGGTTATCCGTTCGAGGTGGTGATCGTTGACGAGCCAGGGCGCGCGAGCGTGGTCCTTGCGGATCAGGTGAAGAGTCTCGATTGGAAGAGCCGAAAGGCCGTCAAGAAGGGGATGGCGTCGAGCGGCGTAGTCGCGGAGACCTTGAGCAAGCTTCAGACACTCCTCTAGCCATACCGGGGGCGGGCAGTATTTCAGGAATCGTTCACGGCACTCGGAGTAGCGAGCGAGGGATCAAACCGTCCGTGAGGCCGTAGGCGAGGGCGTAGCAAATGAAGATCCCGATGCCGCCGGTGATGCCGGCGAGGAGAGCGATGGTCCAGTTGCCCTGTAGAAGACGTTTTGCCAGGATCGCCAGCAGAATCACGATGCCGAATTCACCAAGGATGATGTAGTACGGCGTATTGGAGAGCATGCGGCAGTTGCTATACTCCCACCAGTTGATGCGCCGCGCCATTTCTTCGTAGTAAGGGATGTTGATCGCACCCAGAATTCCGGCGGTCGCCAATCCCCAGCCGTTAAACCGCTGCCAGAGCCACAAGCCGATATACCCGAACTGCACTGCGACAACTTCCCACGCAAACGGCATCCAGAGAGGGGAGCGCCACAGCATCGGGCCGCCGCCGATCGAATTGGGGAGATTGGGGGTCAGGCTTTGATATCTTGACTATCTTGGGTGATCCGCGTAGCTTCCCGCCTCATGGCCCGTCGTCCGCGTGTGTTTGCGCCTGGCTTGCTCTATCATGTGATCGTCCATGGGAATCAGCGACAAGCCACCTTCCTGACCGAGGCCGACTATCAGGCCTACAACGAGCGACTCGCGACGTATCGACACAAGCACGGCGCCACCCTGTGGGCCTACTGCGTGATGCCGAATCATGTGCATCTGTTTGGTGGAGTCATCCGGCCCGCCGCTTGCCAAGTTCATGCAAGTGGTTCAACAGTCCTACACCCAATACTTCAATCGGACCCATAAGAAAGTCGGCCATGTCTTTCAGGGACGGTAGCGGTGTTGGACCCGATCCCTGGGCCTTTCCTCGAGTGAAGACATTGGTGATCTCGTGCGAGAAATCGATGCCGATCCACTGGCGTGTTTCTTCGGATAAATCCCCTCATGGAATACGCCTGCGACAGGACAAAGTGAGAAGTACCATCTCGTGGCGCGCGGCGGCGTCCGTGTCTGGTTTGCGGTCCGGTGGCCTCTATGGTAGAGTTGAACCGAGTTAAACTTGGGAGTACCCATGGCGCGGAAGACGGCGGTATTGGGATTCTCGGTGAGTCCGGCCCTCGCAAGGGAGTACGAACGGCTCGCGGAGCGCGAGGGGACCACCAAGAGCGATTTGTTTCGCAGGATGGTGACCACCTATAAGGCTGAGCGGGAGGAACAAGAGTTTTTCGCGCTCCAGCGGAAGATGGCTCGCCGTGTGCGCAAGACCGGTGTGTTCACCGAGGAGGAGGTCGAACGGATCGTGTTTGAGGACCGCTGATGAAGGTGGTCTTCGACACGAATGTGTTCGTGTCGGCATTCATCGTTCCGGGCAGCAAGGGCGAAGAGGCACTCCTGCTCGCCCATCGCCGCAAAGTGGAACTCTACAGCTCGGTCCCTCTCCTCACCGAGACCGCTCGCGTCCTCCGAACCAAATTCGACCAGCCGGAAACAGACATCACGGCTGCGTTGAAGATGATCGGCCGAGCGGCGACGATTGTCCGTCCCTCGCGCAATGTGACGGTGCTCGAAGATTTGCCGGATAACCGCATTCTGGAATGCGCGGTAGCGGCTCAGGCCGATCTCATCGTGGCAGGCGACCACCACCTCCTGGTGCTCAAGGAGTTTGAAGGCATCCCTATTGTGCGTCTTGTTGATCTTCTGAGAATGATCCCTCAATAGCGGGCCAGGTGCCGGGCACCGTGTTGCAATATGACAAACACGAGCGGGTTTTATCCCGTCGCGGGGAGCGACCCCCTGATTAGGAAATACTGAAGGGTTCTATCCGGCGGCGTTCGTCACCGTAAAGCGCTGAAGAATTGCCGGTACGCATGAAGTGGCGTTTGGCAGGCGGAGGGGTTCTTGCTGTGCTTGTGACACGGGCGGGGATGAGCAGCAATTGGGCGGTTTTGACTGACCTGGCTTGCGGTGGGACAATTCCCTCCGGGTTGTATCGCTATGGCCGATCTCGTGACGTATGACGGCACCTCCGATTCGATCCGCCTTCGGGGCCATACTCTCTTGTGCCTGCAAGGGTTCCGCGGAGAGGGGTACAGCCCCGAGTTTGTCGAGAACATGGCTGCGGTCCACCGCACGCTGACCGATCATCCCGAGGTCCTGGTCGAAGTTCTCGATTCTCCCGATGCCGTGTGTGGGGCCTGTCCACATAGGCGTCCCATCGGGTGTACCCTAAACGGAGACCGGTCTGAGGAAGAGATGACGGATCAGGATCGGGTGGTACTGCGAAAGCTCGGGCTGCAAGTGAAGGATCGCCTCCGCTGGCAAGACATTCTTGAGCGTATCCGGGTCTCAGTGTCTGGTGATAATCTACCCTCCATCTGCGGCAGCTGCCGGTGGTTGCCTCTCGGCTATTGCCGGGAAGGGCTCAACCGGTTGCGGAATCCCACCCAGGACACCCCTGTCGAACAACTCGGATCGCCAAGACGTCGTGACTAGCGAATCGGTCCGGACATATCCGAAGGTTCGGCTCGGCGCTTCGTTTGAACCAGCTTTGGAGTGGGCCTGTAGTAGGCAGTGGCCGAAAGGGAGATTTCCCAAACCGTGTTTAGCGCGAGCGCGTTCTGGCAGCGCTGGTTTTCGTTACAGCCATAATGGATTTGTGCAGAACGGCGAGCATCTGCCGAAGCTCCGAGAGCGTCGTGCTCAGCGGCGGCATCAGCACAATGACGTTCCCTAGCGGCCGGATCAGCAGCCCACGCCGGCGGGCCTCCATCGCGACACGATGGCCGATGCGTGCATCGAGCGGATAAGGTTCCTTCGTTTCACGGTTCTCCACTAACTCGATTCCCACCATGAATCCGCGCTGGCGGATGTCGCCGACGTGCGGCAAATCCCAAAAAGGTTTCAGTAATCGCCTCATCGCGCCAATTTTTGGACGTAGGCGAGCGAGCGTCTTCTCTTTTCTGAACACCTCAAGGTTGGCCAGCGCAACGGCGCAGCCGAGCGGATTGCCGGTGTAGCTGTGACCGTGAAAAAAGGTCTTGAACTCTTCGTACTTGCCTAAGAACGCCTGGTAAACCTCTTCCGTGGTGAGCGTGGCCGCCAACGGCATGTACCCACCGGTGAGCCCCTTGCTGATGGTCATCAGATCCGGTGTGACCCCTTCGTGCCGGCAGGCGAACATTGTTCCTGTGCGACCAAATCCCGTGGCGACTTCGTCGGTGATGAACAAGACCTCGTACTTCGTGCAGAGATCGCGAATCCGTTTCAGATACCCTGGTGGGGCGGTCATCATTCCAGCCGCGGCTTGGACCAGCGGCTCGATGATGAACCCGGCAATCTCACGATGCCGATCTCGAAGGGTCTGCTCGATCGGGTCCACGCAGGCCATCTGGCATGAGGGATAGGACAACTGTAACGGGCAGCGATAGCAGTAGGGAGGATCGGCGCTGATCGTCGGAAAGAGGAGGGAGGCGAAGCGCGCGTGGAATAGCTCGATATTGCCGACACTCACGGCGCCGATCGTGTCGCCGTGGTAGGCCAGCTTCAGATGGATGAACGTGTGTTTGGTGCCGGCTTGAGGATGCCGCTGCTGCCAATACTGCACCGCCATCTTGAGCGCCACTTCGACCGCCGTGGACCCGTCGTCGGAATAAAAGACACGGCTGAGACCGCGAGGCGCCAGGCGGATCAGTTCGCGAGCGAGCCGAATGGCGGGCGGGTTCGAGAGCCCCAATAACGTGCTGTGGGCGATCTTCTTGAGTTGGGCGTTGATGGCATGGTCGAGGGTCGCGTGGCGGTGTCCGTGCACGTTGACCCACATGGACGACACCCCATCCAGGTAGCGACGGCCCTCTGTGTCGATCAGGTAAGAGCCCTTGCCTCGTTCGATGATGAGGGGGGTCTCCTGTTCCCATTCCTGCATCTGTGTGAAGGGATGCCAGAGGTAGGCACGATCCCACTGAGCTAATGTTTTCGGATCTGATGAGGAGTTCATGGACGTGGCGGAAGACGGAATCGGCGACTCACAGCTCGATGAGTCGTTGCAGAAACGCGCGGATTATACCGGCGGGCGATTTCTTTGACAACCTTGGGACCTCCTAATATAATGAGCCGATTTTCTTGAGGAATGAGCAAGGATTTGCAACATCTTATCCGGAACTTCTCGATCATCGCCCATATCGATCACGGCAAATCGACCCTCGCTGACCGGTTCCTAGAAGCGACGGGCGCTGTCACCGCCCGGGAGTCCCGAGAACAGATCCTCGACGCGATGGATCTTGAGCGTGAGCGCGGGATCACGATCAAGGCCCATGCCGTCGCCATCCGGTACCAGGCGAAGGACGGGAAGACGTACGCGTTGCACTTGATCGATACGCCGGGGCACGTCGACTTCACGTATGAAGTGTCCCGTAGCCTGGCCGCATGCGAAGGGGCCTTGCTGCTCGTCGATGCGACGCAAGGCGTGCAGGCCCAGACGATTGCGAACGTGAATCTGGCCATGGCGAATCACCTCACGATCATTCCGGTCATCAACAAGATCGACCTGGCGAGCGCCGACGTCGAGGGGACCAAACACCAGATCTCGGATGTGCTCACGCTGGATGCCGGCGATGCCATGCTGGTGAGCGCAAAAGAAGGGCGCGGTGTGCCGGATGTGCTGGAGGCCATCGTGGCGCGGATTCCACCGCCCTCCGGCGATCCCGAGAAACCGCTCAAGGCCTTGATCTTCGACTCCTGGTTCGACAACTATCAAGGGGTGATCGTGCTGACACGCATCGTCGACGGCTCGGTCCGTCCGGGCATGAAGATCAAGGTGATGTCCAACGATCGGCTGTTTGAAGTGACCGAGGTCGGGCAGTTTACCCCGAAACGTACGAAGACCTCCCAGCTCCTGACCGGCGAAGCCGGCTATCTCTGTGCCAACATGAAGGAAGTCGCGGACGTGAAGATCGGCGACACGCTCACCGATGCCGTGCGGCCGACCGACCATCCGTTCCCCGGCTATAAAGAGGTGAAGCCGCTGGTCTTCTGCGGACTCTACTCCACTGACGCGGCGAGATATGAAGATCTTCGCGATGCGCTCTTAAAGCTTCGTTTGAATGATTCGTCCTTCGTCTATGAGCCGGAGACCTCTCTGGCCTTAGGGTTCGGGTTCCGCTGCGGCTTCCTCGGGCTTCTCCATATGGAGATCATTCAGGAACGCCTGGAGCGCGAATATGGACTGACGCTCATCACCACGGCGCCTACGGTCGTCTATCGGGTCCTGACGACCAAGGGCGACGTCCTGGAGATCGATAACCCCGCGGAGTTGCCTCCTCCCGGCTCCATCGAGCTGTTCGAAGAACCGTTCATTCTCGCCACCATTATTGCACCGGAGCGCTATGTCGGAAGCTTGCTGCAACTCTGCCAAGAACGGCGCGGCATCCAGCGCAGCATCCATTACCTCGACCCCACGCGGGTCATGCTGACCTATGAGTTGCCCCTCAATGAAGTGATTCTGGATTTCTATGACAAGCTCAAGTCCAAGACGCAAGGGTATGCATCGCTGGACTATGAGCTCCTCGGCTACCGGGAATCGGACCTCGTCAAGCTCGATATTTTATTGAACGGCGAGCCGGTCGACGCCCTGTCGTTTATCACCCACAAAGACCGGGTGCAGCATCGAGGACGCCAACTGGCTGAGAAAATGAAGGAGCTGATTCCGAAGCAGATGTTCGAGATCGCCATTCAGGCCGCCATCGGCAACAAAGTCATCGCCCGGGAGACCATCGGCGCGATCAAGAAGAACGTGACCGCCAAATGTTACGGCGGCGACATCTCTCGGAAACGCAAACTGTGGGAGAAACAGAAGGAAGGCAAGAAGCGAATGAAACAGGTCGGGAAGGTGGAAGTGCCGCAGGAAGCGTTTCTGGCCATCTTAAAGGTCTCGGACGAATGAGCATGGATCCACATCGCCCGCAGCGCGACGACACCACGGCGACCTCGGCAGAGGTCGCGCCGACGCCCGCGATGTCGGACTCCACGCCGGAGGTCGCATCGGTCTCGGCGACGGACCATCGTTCCGACACGCGTAAGTCCGTCCTGCGGGAATACACCGAAGCCATTATCGTGGCCATGCTGTTGGCGTTCGCGATCCGTATCTTTGTCGTCCAGGCGTTCAAGATTCCCTCCGGGTCGATGATTCCCACGCTGTTGATCGGCGACCATATCCTGGTCAACAAGATGGCCTACGGCTTCCAGTGGCCGGCTGACTGTAAATTCGAATGGACCGGTCCGATCAATCTTGCCCCCAAATACTGGCGGCTTCCGGTGAATTGTTACTCCTCCACGGCCATCATTCCCTTCGGCATGCCGCAGCGTGGCGACATCATCGTCTTTCGTTTTCCAGACGACGAAGAAAAGGACTTCATCAAACGCATCGTGGGCCTGCCCGGCGACACGATTCAGATCCGCAACAAGGTCGTCTACGTCAACGGCACACCGATGGACGACGAACTCCATACGCAGCGGATCGATCCCGGCCTGATCGACGGCACGGTCAGCCCGCGCGACAACTTCGGGCCGGTGACGGTGCCGGACGAGGCCTATTTTATGATGGGGGATAATCGCGACCAGAGTCTCGACAGCCGCTTCTGGGGATACGTGCGAACGGAGAAAATCCGGGGCAAGGCATTCCGCATCTATTGGTCGTGGAGCGGCGACGGCACATGGAAAGAGTGGGTGCGATGGGAACGATTCGGCAAGGCCATCCGCTGAGAGAATGATGAATGGTGAATGGTGGATCAGGAGGGAGCGTTTTTGAATTCAAAATTCAAAATTCATAATTCAAAATTGACTTCCTTGATTCAGCGGTTCCCGCAGGCCGGCGTCCTGGTGATCGGCGACTTGATCCTGGACCATTATGTCTGGGGGCGGGTCAGCCGTATTTCTCCGGAAGCGCCGGTGCCCGTCGTCCACGTCGAGTCCGAGGAGTGGAAACTTGGCGGAGCCGCCAATGTATTCAACAACATTCTGGCGCTCGGCGGGAAAGCCGATCTCTGCGGCGTCATCGGCTCGGACGAAAGCGGCCGCAGGTTGCTCAACACACTCGGTTCGAAGCGTCATGGCCGCGGCGGGGTCGTGATCGATCCCGACCGTCCGACCACGAGGAAAACGCGCGTGATCGCGCACAACCAGCAAATCGTCCGCTACGATGTCGAACGGCGAGGGGACATGAAGCCGCTCCTGCAACGCCGAATCCTCCGCTACGTGGAGTCTCGCCTGCGGGAGCTTTCCTGCCTGGTCGTGTCGGATTACGCGAAGGGTGTGGTGACGGCCACCTTGATGGCGGAACTGACGCGGCTCGCGGCCTTGCGCCATATCCCCATCATTGTCGATCCGAAGGTGGAACACTTCAGCTACTACAAGGGCGTCACCGTCATCACCCCCAACCATCTGGAGGCGACGCAAGCGGCCGGCATCCACGGAGACGACGACCTGGCGATCAATCAAGCCGGCGCCCTCATTCGGCAACGGCTCGGCTGCCGGTCGGTCCTCATTACACGGGGTGAAAAGGGGATGAGTTTGTACGAAGCGAACGGTGTCGATTGGCATATCCCCACCAGGGCGCGGCAGGTGTACGACGTCACGGGGGCCGGCGATACGGTCATCGGGACGCTGGCGTTGGCGCTCTCAACCGGTGCTTCCATGAACGATGCCGCCGTCATCGCCAATCAAGCTGCCGGCATCGTGGTGGGAATGGTCGGAACGGCCACCGTCACGGCGCGGCAACTCGCGGAGGCCCTGGCACATGGCTGATGCTCGGCCATCCGTCACCGTCGTCATTCCAGCTCGCTACGGCTCCTCGCGGTTTCCCGGTAAGCCGCTGGTCGCACTGCTCGGGAAGCCGATGGTCCAGCACGTCTATGAGCGGGCCCGGGCCTGCCGGGCGGTGGAGGATGTGCTGGTCGCGACGGACGACGAACGAATCGGCCGAGCGGTGGAAGGCTTCGGCGGTCAGGTCGTCATGATGACCGAGCCGTTTCGGACCGGAACGGATCGGGTGGCCGGCATTGCTCGACACCATCCGGGCCGGTACTTCGTGGATGTGCAGGGGGACGAAATCCTGCTCCATCCGGATCTCATCACGGACCTGGTGGTTCCCTTTCTTGCGTCCGGCGCAGAGATGGGAACCCTCAAGCGCGCGATCGTATCGCGAGAGGATCTGCACAATCCTGCCGTCGTGAAAGTCGTCACGGATGGCGACGGGTCTGCGCTCTATTTTTCCCGCTCGCCGATTCCGCTGGTGCGGGACGATCCGAAGCGGGACGTGGTGGCCGGGTTGCATTGGGTCCATGTGGGCCTCTACATGTATACTCGTGAGACGCTCCTTCGCTTCGCCGCGTTGCCGACCGGCAGGCTCGAAGATACCGAGAAACTTGAACAGCTCCGCGCGTTGGAGCACGGCATTCGTATCCGGGTGTGGCCCACAAGGCATGGCTCGCTCAGGATCGATACGCCGGAGGATGTGGCGGGTGCGGAAGAAACATTGAGGCAGGTCGAATTGACTCGGTGCGCGAGTTGAGTCGCCCCCCGGTTCTGTGACGGCGCATCGCATCAGGATTCGCGTGACGCAGGCGCTCTCTCCAACAGGCGGTACGATGAGCAAATTCATTTTTGTCACAGGCGGTGTCGTGTCATCCCTGGGGAAAGGGCTGGCCTCAGCCTCCATCGGGAATCTTCTCGAAAGTCGAGGCTTGAAGATCACCTTCCTCAAACTCGACCCGTACATCAATGTCGATCCCGGCACGATGAACCCGTACCAGCACGGGGAAGTGTTCGTCACGGACGACGGGGCGGAGACCGACCTCGACCTCGGCCATTACGAGCGCTATACCTCCCTGACCTTGACGCGGGAGAACAACTATACGACCGGCCGCATCTATCATGCCGTGATCACCAAGGAACGGCGCGGCGATTACCTCGGCGGCACGGTTCAGGTCGTCCCTCACATCACCGATGAGATCAAGCAGTGCATCATGCGCGCCTCGAAGGAGATGGATGTCACGATCGTTGAAATCGGGGGCACGGTCGGCGACATCGAGAGCCTGCCTTTTCTCGAAGCCATCCGTCAGATGCCCTACGACGTCGGCCGGGACAACGTGCTCTATGTCCATCTGACCCTCGTGCCCTATATCGGTGCGGCCGGCGAGCTCAAGACCAAGCCGACGCAGCATTCCGTGAACAAGCTGCGGGAGATCGGTATTCAGCCCAACATTTTGCTCTGCCGCACCGATCGCTTTATCCCGCCGGATCTCAAGGCCAAGATCGCGATGTTCTGCAATGTGGAAAAGGACGCCGTCATCACGGCCAAGGACGTGGACACGGTCTATGAAGTGCCGATCGTGTTCCGCAAAGAAGGGCTGGATGAACTGATTGTGCGCCTCCTTCACCTCGAGACCGGCCCCCCGAACCTCCGCGAATGGGATGCGATGGTGCAGAAGATCAAGCACCCGAAGCATGAAGTGTCCATCGCACTCGTCGGCAAGTACGCCGGCTTGAAGGAGTGTTACAAGAGTCTTGCGGAGGCGCTCGTCCATGGTGGGATCGACCATGAAACCCGCGTGAATGTCCAGTGGATCGAATCCGAAGAGGTCGAACGCCAAGGCACCGAGCGGATTCTGCGTGAGGCCGACGGCATCCTGATTCCCGGCGGGTTCGGCGTGCGTGGAATCGAGGGGAAGATCACCACCATTCAATACGCGCGTGAGCGACAGATTCCGTTCCTCGGCCTCTGTCTGGGCATGCAATGCGCCGTCATCGAATTCGCCCGAAACGTCGCCGGTCTGAAAGGGGCGAACAGCGCCGAGTTCGATGAACAGTCGCCGCATCCGGTGATCCATCTGATGTCCGATCAGCGGTCGGTGAGCGACAAAGGCGGAACGATGCGACTAGGCGCCTATCCGTGCCGTCTCGCCGAGAGCAGTCTTGCCCAGAAGTGCTACGGCCTTTCCGAAATACGGGAACGGCATCGGCATCGCTACGAATTCAATAACGCATACCGGGAGCCGCTCACGACGCTGGGCCTCGTCTTGAGCGGCCTGTCGCCGGATGGACGACTTGTCGAGATCGTCGAGTTACGCGAGCATCCCTGGTTCCTGGCGACCCAGTTCCACCCGGAATATAATTCGCGACCGCATCATCCGCATCCGCTCTTTAGTGGATTCATCGGCGCGGCGTTGCGGCGCAAATGCGGTCACTGACATCGCGGGCCTCACGCGCCGGATCGGAGAAAAGACCGTGACTCCTTCGCACCACGTTGAGATCGGAGCTTTTCAGGTAGGCGCCGGTCACCGGCAATTTCTGATCGCCGGACCCTGCGTGATCGAAAGCGAACAGCTTGCTTTAGAGACAGCGGCCGGCATTGCCGAGATCGCAAAGTCGCTCGGTATCCCCTACATCTTCAAGTCCTCGTACGACAAGGCCAACCGAACCTCGATCGCCTCGTTTCGCGGTCCCGGCATCACGAAGGGCTTGGCTGTCTTACGCAAGGTGAAAGACCAGGTCGGCGTACCGGTGTTGACGGACGTCCATACCGTCGAGGACGCACAGGTCGCCGCAGAGGTCGTCGACGTGTTGCAGATTCCAGCGTTTCTTTGTCGGCAGACCGATCTGCTGGTTGCGGCGGCTAGGACGGGGCGGGTGGTGAACGTGAAGAAAGGCCAATTCTTATCACCGTGGGAGATGGGAAACGTCGTCAACAAGGTGGAGGAGAGCGGCAACCGGAACATTCTCTTGACGGAGCGGGGCTCGTCGTTCGGCTACAACAACCTGGTCGTGGACATGCGCGCCCTGCCGATCATGCGCAGCTTCGGGTATCCCGTCGTCTTCGACGCCACCCACAGTGTTCAGTTGCCCGGCGGTGGAGGAACGAAATCCAGTGGCCAGCGCGAATTCGTGTCGCCGCTCGCCTGCGCGGCCGCAGGCGCAGGATGCGACGGATTTTTTATGGAGGTTCACCCTGATCCTGATTCGGCCCTCTCGGACGGCCCCAACATGGTCCCACTGCACGATCTGAAGGCGCTCCTGGAACGAGTGATACGCATATGCGACGTCGCAAGAGAACATCATCCTCACGCGTCAGACGCCCGATAGGCCGCCACCCCAGACCGGTCCGACAGGACCGGAGCATCGAGGAAGGGAAGCGCGTCCTGACCATCGAGGCGCGGGCCGTCAACGCCCTCATCGAGCGGATCGATGCTCGCTTCAGCCAGGCGGTGGAGCTGCTCTATCAGTGCAGCGGCAAAGTCGTCGTGTCGGGAATGGGCAAGTCCGGCCAGGTCGGCCAGAAGATCGCAGCCACGCTGGCGAGTACGGGCACCCCGGCATTTTTTCTCCACCCGGCAGAAGGCGTCCACGGCGATCTGGGCATGCTCGCGCGCCTGGACTTGTTGATTGCCATCTCCAATAGCGGTGAAACGCAAGAAGTGCTGCAACTGCTGCCCTTCGTGAAGCGCATGAACATTCCCGTCGTCGCCATGACGGGGCGCCGCGATTCTGCGCTGGCGAAGAATAGCGATGTCGTGCTGGATGTCTCTGTCTCCGAAGAAGCCTGCCCGATGGGATTAGCGCCGACGGCGAGTACCACCGCCACCCTCGCGATGGGCGATGCCCTGGCCATCGCCTTGCTGCAAAAGCGCGGGTTCAAACAAGACGACTTCGCGCAGTTCCATCCGGGAGGCACGATAGGCCGGCGCCTGCTGGTGAAGGTTCGGGACTTGATGCAGGTAGGCGACGAGCTGCCGCGCGTGGGACCGCTGGTGTCGGGGTCGGATGCCATCCTGGAAATGACCGCAAAGAAGTTAGGGATGACGACCGTGCTCGATGAGCAGGAGAGGCTTGCCGGGATCATCACGGACGGCGATCTTCGCCGGTTCCTCCAGCGGGGCGGCGACCTCACGAAGGTGACCGCGCTCGATCTTGCCAGCCGGAACCCCAAGACCGTTGGTCCCGATGAATTGGCGGCGCGGGCCGTCGAGATGATGGAGCGGTTCTCGATTACCGCTCTCGTGGTCGTGGATTCCGGCGGGTCCGTCGTCGGGGTGATCCACTTGCACGCCTTGCTCAGAAACGGCATCGTCTAACTCCGGATCGAGCAGGGTGTCATCGCGGTGAACGTCATGAATGTGGGAAAACAAGCAGGCGATCATCTCGCAAAGCCGGCTGTGCAAGACGTCAATATCAATCTTCCCAATCTGCTCACCGTCACGCGGATTCTGCTGATTCCCGTGTTTGTGATGCTCTTCGTGGAGCCGACTCCCGACCGATCGCTGACCGCCGCGATCGTCTTTATCGTCGCCGCAGTCACCGACTTGCTGGACGGCTACCTGGCGCGCAAGACCGGACAAATCACGAAACTGGGCCGCCTGTTGGACCCGATCGCGGACAAGCTCCTGGTGCTCTCCGCGCTCATTCTTCTGGTGCAGGTGGATCGGGTCACCGCCTTGGTGGCCATCCTGATCATTGCCCGTGAAGTGGCGGTCACCGGCATCCGGGCCATCGCAGCGTCCGAGGGCATGATCATGTCCGCCGAGGTGACGGGCAAATACAAGATGGCGCTGCAAGTCGTGGCGATCGTCCTCTTGATCCTGGAAGGCACGATCGTCTCCGAGTTGGGCAACCTGCGCCTGGCAGGGACCGTCACGTTGTATCTGTCCCTCGTGTTGGGCTATGTCTCCGGCGGCCGGTACGTGGTCAGCTTCTGGCGACAGGTTGCCGCAAAGGGACTCTGAACCCATCCGGCAATCCCACGCATCGGCTCATACCTGCTCGAAATGGAACATGTCGGGGTCCTGATCGGCGCGCTGGTGGGCGGCTATCTTCTCGGCGCCGTTCCGTTCGGGGTTGTCGTGTCGAAATGTCTGGGCACCGTGGATCCTCGAACGGCGGGCAGCCGGAATGTGGGTTTCACCAACGTCTTGCGGGTCTCTGGGAAGGCGGCAGGAATCCTCACCCTCATCGGGGATATGGGGAAAGGATGGGTGGTGGGGTGGCTTGGCGTTCACCTCTTCGATGTTGAGTGGGCCGTCTTGTTGACCGCGTTGGCGCCGGTCCTTGGTCACCTCTATCCGGTCTTTCTGAAGTTTCGCGGCGGCAAAGGCGTCGCTACGGCGCTTGGAGCGGTGTTGGGAGTGGCCCCGCCGATCGGCCTGAGCTTGCTGGCGGTGTGGCTCCTGGTCGCAGCCGTCTGGCGGTACTCATCGGGCGGAGCGTTGGCGGCGTTCGGGCTCTTTCCCATCCTGAGCCTTTTCGTTCGGCCCACTTCGACGTTCGTAGGATTTTCCCTAGTAGTAAGCGCCTTGATCTGGATCAAGCACAAAGAGAATATTGCCCGGTTGTGGAGCGGCACGGAATCCCGCATCGGTCGTGCCAAGTGATGTGTTCACCCGCTGAGCCGGCCTTTTGGCCGGACCAATTAGCTCACCCGTAAGGACACCTCCCGCTCTCTCTCCTGTACCACTTTGGGGTAATACCTCCTACTCTTCTGTAGTCTTGTACGTCGGTCTCGACCGGTTTAGTTGTGTATCTACACATTGACGCTAGTGCCGATTCAGTGGGTTTGGCCTAGTGGGCGTGGCTGAGCGGAGAGGCATCGTACGGTCAGCGAGCGCAGCTCCACTTCAGCCGGATGTGTCGGCCAAGAACGTGGGATCTTCTAGCCAGGAAGGGGACACAGATGAATGGACATCGGAAGAAAACGCCGGCTGAGTCGAGGCTGGCTCTCTACGAGCACGACCTTCATGCCAGACTTGCCGCCTGCGGCCTCACGCAACGGCAGCAGGAAGTCGTCGAGTTAGTCATGTGGGGCTTGTCCAATCGTGAAATTGCAGCACATCTGATGATCGAGGAATACACCGTCAAGGTGCACCTGCGCGATATCTTCCTGAAACTGAATGTGCACCGTCGGACGGCTTTGATGGCGAAGATCCTCCAGCTCAAACCGACAGCGTAGCCGGTCACCATATCAGTCTCCCCCCCCCAAGTCGATCGAATAACCGGATTCATGACAATCGCATGTGGACCCCCTGCCCGGAAGGGCAGGGGGGCTCTCCTAACCCGCATTCTTCACGACGGTTCGTCGCGAAATTGCGGAGTCGCGCAGCGAGACGGGCGCGCGGA
>CAZKRM010000055.1:0-16445 GCA_964555285.1 uncultured Nitrospiraceae bacterium | reverse complement strand
AGAACCGGACAGATCATGTGCTACATAAACCGGACAAGTTAACTTGCTATCTACACGGGGTATTAGGCCTATCGTGGCCGAACCGAGTGGACCATCGCCTGCGTAGGACTTCCTCGCAGCGGCTGCTTCATTGATTGTCGGGGAGTCCTAACGTAGAATCATCGTCTACTCGATTGCGCAGAGGAAACCGTGCAGACACTTTCGACGCTTCCGAAACCGATCACAGACTACCAGCAACTGTCTGCGGAGGAACTGTTCCGCCGGACGGTTGAGGCGAAACGTGTCCTGGGCGACCGGGTCATGATCCTGGGCCATAACTATCAGCGGGATGAAGTCATTGAACATGCGGACTTTCGCGGGGATTCCCTTCTGCTCTCGAAGCTGGCAGCTGAGCGGTCGGAGCGGCCCTACATTGTTTTTTGCGGCGTGCACTTCATGGCCGAGACGGCGGATATTCTGAGCCGGTCCAATCAGACCGTGATCCTGCCCGATATGGCGGCAGGCTGTTCGATGGCCGACATGGCGGCCATTGAACAGGTCGATCAATGTTGGGAGACGCTGGGGCGGATCCTTCCCGTGGAAGAGACCGTCATGCCGGCGGTCTATGTGAACTCAGCGGCAGTTCTCAAAGCCTTCTGCGGGGAGCACGGTGGCATTACCTGCACGTCCTCCAATGCCAAGGCGGTGATTGAATGGTCCTGGGCTCGACGAGAGAAGATTCTGTTTTTTCCCGATGAACATCTCGGCCGCAATACGGCGAATAAGATGGGCGTGCCGCGCGACGAGATGATCGTGTGGGACCCCTCTCAGCCGAACGGCGGTCACACCCGCGACGCGATTCAACGGGCGAGGCTGATCTTGTGGAAGGGCCATTGCAGCGTCCACCAGATGTTCCAGCCGGCGCATGTCGACTACTTCAGAAAGCAATACCCGGACGGCAAGGTGATCGTGCATCCGGAGTGCCATGAGGATGTGGTCAACAAGGCCGATCTCGTCGGCTCGACCGAGTTCATCATCAAGGCGGTGACGGCGGCCGAAGCTGGAACGACTTGGGCGGTGGGCACCGAATTGAATTTGGTGAACCGCCTGAAGCGCGAACAGACTGAGAAACGGATATTCTTTCTCTCCTCCACGATTTGCCAGTGTGCCACCATGTTCCGGATCGATGCGCCTCATCTCTGCTGGGCCATGGACAACCTTGCGGACGGCCACGTCGTCAACCAGATTGTGGTCCCGCCTGACGAAAAAGCCTGGGCTACAATTGCGCTGGACCGCATGATGTCGGTGAGTTAGGGCTGGTCCTCCCCCCCGTCGTTCCGGTATATTCATCCGTCAATTCGTCGGTATCGCGAGGCTTCCGCAAGTCTGCAAGTCTGATGGACTACAAGGCCACACTCAATCTTCCGAAAACTGATTTTCCGATGAAGGCGAATCTGCCGCAGCGGGAGCCCGAGCTGCTCGCCTGGTGGGAACAGGAACGGTTGTACGAACAGATTCAGGAGGCGGGGAAAGGCCGTCCGCTGTATGTCTTGCACGATGGGCCGCCCTACGCCAATGGCCGCATTCATATCGGTCATGCGCTGAACAAGATCCTCAAAGACATCATCATCAAATCAAAGACGATGGCGGGCTACCAAGTGCCCTATGTGCCTGGGTGGGACTGCCATGGCCTTCCGATCGAACATCAAGTCCTCAAAGAACTCGGCGACAAGAAAAGGACGCTCGATACTCCGGCCATCCGCCGACTCTGCCGGGAGTATGCGGAGAAGTTTTACACGATTCAGCGTGAGGAGTTTCAGCGTTTGGGCGTACTCGGTGATTGGCAGAACCCGTACCTGACGATGAACCCTGCGTATGAGGCGACCATTCTGCGCGAGTTCGGAAAGTTCGTCGAACGGGGCGGGGTCTACAAGGGGCTCAAGCCGGTCCTTTGGTGCACGCAGGATCAAACGGCGCTCGCCGAGGCGGAAGTCGAGTATGAGGATCATGCGTCGCCCTCCATCTACGTCACGTTCCCATTCGTCGCCTCGCAACAAGTCTTGAGCGCGACATTCTCCGGTGTGTCCTTTCCGGCTTCGATTTCATCCGTGGCGGTGGTCATCTGGACAACCACACCCTGGACGTTGCCGGCGAACCAAGCGGTCTGCCTCCATCCGGATATCAAGTACGCCTTTGCGCAAGTCGGGAATGACGTCTTGATCGTGGCCGAGAAGCTCCTCGATAACGTGGTGAAGGCCTGCAAGCTGGAAAGCGTGCGCGTGCTGGGGGTCAAGAAAGGCGGAGAGGGGTTCGAGGGGTTGGAAACGCAGCGGCCCTTGTCTCCAGGGTTGTCGCCGATACTCCTGGGCGACTTCGTGACGCTGGAGCAGGGGACCGGCTGTGTGCATATCGCGCCGGGCCACGGCATGGAGGACTATCTCCTGGTGCTGGGCCACAACGCGAAAGCCGTGGCAGGAGAGCGGCTCGACATTCTTGCGCCGGTCGACAATGCGGGACGCTTTACGGAGGCGGTCAAGGATTTTGCCGGGCAGCATGTCTTGAAAGCGAATCCGAAGATCGTCGAGCGACTGCAAGACAATGGACGCTTGCTCGGCCATAGCTCGCTGAGTCACTCCTACCCGCACTGTTGGAGGTGTAAGAGTCCTGTCATCTTCCGCGCGACGGAGCAATGGTTTGTATCAATGGAAACCAACGACCTTCGCCAAGAGGCGCTGGCGGAGATCGAACGGGTCCGCTGGATTCCTGCCTACGGCCGTGATCGGATCAACGGAATGATCGCGAACCGCCCCGATTGGTGTTTGTCGCGGCAGCGGGTCTGGGGTACGCCGATCCCTGGATTTACCTGTACGAATTGTCGAACCGTTCTGGCTCACCCGACGATCATCGAGCACGTTGCATCGCTGGTCGAACAAGATGGCGCCGATCTCTGGTTTGCCAAACCCGCGTTCGAGTTGTTGCCTCAGGGAACAAAGTGCGCGCAGTGCGGCGGAACCGAGTTCGAGAAGGAGCGGGACATTCTGGACGTGTGGTTCGAGTCAGGGGTGAGTTTCGCCGCTGTGCTGAAGCCGCGCACGTGGTGGCCGGCCGATCTGTATCTCGAGGGCTCGGATCAGCATCGGGGCTGGTTCCACAGTGCCTTACTGGCGGGAGTCATGACGGATCGTCGTGCGCCGTATAAGGCGGTGCTCACGCATGGTTTTGTCGTGGATGGCGCAGGCAAGAAGATGTCCAAGTCGGCGGGCAACGTCGTGGCCCCGCAGGATGTCATCAAACAGTCAGGAGCGGAAATCCTCCGACTGTGGGTGGCCGCGCAGGACTATCGGGAGGATTTGCGCATCTCCCAGGAGATCCTGAACCACCTGATCGAGGCCTACCGGAAAATCCGCAACACCTGCCGGTTCCTGTTGAGCAATCTCTACGATTTCGACCCCACTCTCCATCGCGTGCCGTACGAGCAACTGCCGGAACTCGACCGATGGGCCCTGTTGCGTCTCGGCGAATTGATTCCGAAAGTGAGGCAGGCCTACGACGACTTCGAGTTTCATGCCATTTTCCATGCCTTGAACAACTTTTGTTCCGTGGACATGAGTGCGGTGTATCTCGATATTCTGAAGGATCGGCTCTATACGTTTCGGAAGGACTCGCCGTTACGGCGAGGCTCGCAGACCGTTCTCTTTGATGTGCTGGTCGCACTGACCAAGTTGATGGCTCCGATACTAAGTTTCACTGCCGAGGAGATTTGGCGGATGTTGCCGGAGGCGGTGAGAAACGAGGCTGTCTCGAACAGCGTGCATCTGGCCGCGTTGCCTGAACCCGATCCCCGATGGGCCGATGTGCCGCTGGCGCAACGGTGGGAGCGACTGCTCGGCTATCGTGAAAGAGTCCAGGGCGTTCTTGAGGACGCACGACGGCACAAGGACATCGGCTCATCGTTGGAAGCGCATGTTCGATTGCGTGCCGATTCGGCAACCTATGATTTCCTCAAGCCGTACGCGAACGACCTCCCCACGCTCTTTATCGTCTCGCAGGTCTCATTGGATCGAGATGCAGAGATCCTCGAGGTGAAGGTGGAGAAGTCCCAAGCTGTGAAGTGCGAACGCTGCTGGAATTACCGTGCGGCGGTCGGGAGCTTCCCGGACCATCCGACTTTGTGCGATCGCTGCATGGAGGCCGTTCGCGGATGAGCCCTCTGTGGCGATATGCGGTGTTGGGCCTGATCAGTGTGAGCGTCGTGGTTCTCGATCAGGTCACCAAGCTCACCATCATGCAGTCGATGCGACTGCATGAATCGATCCCGGTGATTCCCAATCTGTTCAGCCTCACCTACATCCGGAACCCCGGCGCCGCGTTCGGCCTGCTGGCGACGAGCAGCAGCGGGTTTCGGTTGGTCTTCTTCGGTCTGACCTCGCTGTTCGCGCTGGTCCTGCTGGGGACGATTCTGATTCGTCTGCCTCAACACGATTGGCTGGGCCAACTCAGCATCGCGGGCATTCTCGGCGGGGCGATCGGGAATCTGCTGGACCGGCTGCGGTACGGAGAAGTGATCGACTTTCTGGATGTCTACATCGACGCTTACCACTGGCCTGCCTTCAATGTCGCCGACGCTGCCATCAGCGTGGGCGTCGCCTTTCTCATCCTGTATTTTGCCCTCGAAAAGAAACACGCCGAGACCGAGCAGACTCAAGGCCGCACGTCGTAACGGCTGTGCGTCGACTCCTCTTCAGCGAAAGAGCATGAAGACGACGACGCCCAGCACCATGCGATAGTAGGCGAAGACGCGCAACGTATGCCGTTGGACGTAGGTCAGGAAGGCGGCGATGACCGCCCACGCGACGAGAAACGAGACGACGAGACCGACACCGAGTGCGACATAATCCTGAGAGCTGAGGGCCGACTGGTCTTTCAGCATTTGGTAGACCGTGGCGACAATCATCGTCGGCAATGCCAGGAAGAAGGAATACTCGGTCGCAACCTTCCGGTCGAGGCCGGCCAGCAGCCCTCCGACGATCGTCGACCCCGATCGCGACATTCCCGGTATCAGCGACGCGCACTGGGCGAGTCCGACCCAGAAGGCCGACGCGAGGCCGACGTGCTCCAGTTGCCGGACCTTCACACGGTCTTTCATCGCTTCGACGATCAAGATGATCAGGCCGCCCACGATCAGCGAGACGGCCACGGTGCGGGGAGTGAAGAGATTGGCTTTGATCCACCCGTGCGCCAGAAACCCGACGAGTGCGGCAGGAAGGAACGCCACGCCGAGTCCCAGCAGAAACCAGAGATTGCGATGCTGCTGCGTCGAGCCGTGGAACAGCGCCGGCCATCCCCGGCCCTGCTCCTTGTTCCGACCGCCGGCCAGCATGGCGCGGAGGTCGGCCTGCTCGGTGAAGGCGTCGGAGAGCAGTGCTTTGAGTTTTTGCCGTTCGTAGGCGACCACGGCCAAGATGGCTCCCAGTTGGATGGAAATCTCCACGCTCGCCGCGACGGCGCCGGTGAATCCGAGGAGATGGCCGGCCAGGATGAGATGGCCGGTTGAGGAGATCGGAAGGTATTCCGTGATCCCTTCCACGATCCCCAGGATGATTGCCAGGTCAGGACCCCAGTTGCTCATGAGCGTATCACCGCCTCGGTAGAAGAAGAGTCGTCGGTGCGCGATGGTGGGCATCATCACAAACTCTTCCCGATCCGTCAAGCGAACGCGCGGTTGGCGCAGCGCGGTTGGATCACTTTCGTCCTAGGTAGTCCTGCGTGGGATGAGACCGAGCAAATCTGTTGACAAAGTCGGGCGCTTGGCATACACACAAGACGAGCGCGAACGTGTGAGGCTCACAAGCGGAGCGGGGTATCCGAGCGAAGGCCTCAGCGCGGTGGCGTTCGAACCCGGATGTTACGCGAGCGCCCATTGACGCGAGGAAGAGGAGGTTTGTTATGAACCGGTATCTGGTCGTGGGGGTGGCGGTGGTCGGAATGCTGGGGCTGGGCGGCTGCATGGTCAAGGAGAGCACCTATAAGACGGCGCTTGCCGAATCGCAAGCTGCGAAGGAAGATCTGGAACGGACGAGAACCCAGAAGAATGCGCTGGAGCAGCAGGTCAAGACGTTGAAGGAACTCAATGTGAAGTTCGGGAGCGAGGCGCAGGCCGCCCAGGACGAACTTCAGCGGATCGAGCATGGGCGCGATAAGGAGCGGGGAACGATCGATGCCCGCACCAAGGAACTCGACGACAAGGTCAAGCAATTGACCGCCCAGAACCGGAGCGTGCGGCAGGAATATGAGGATGTCAAGCGGCACAACGAAACGTTGAAGTCGCTCGTCGCGCGGTATCAAAAAGAACTGAAAGAAAGGCCACGAGCCGCTACGTTATCGCCGTCCTCCTTGGCGCCGGCGCCTGGTTCACTCGCGCCGACACCGGGTTTGCCGTTGCAACCGGCACCAATTGCGGTGCCGGCTCCTCCGCAGCCGGCGATGGCTCCCATGAATGTGAATAAGGCGTCGGCCAGCGACATGATCCTGTTCCTTGGCCTGACCAAGGATGTGGCCGAGCGGATTGTGACGAACCGTCCCTATCGGATCAAGGGCGAGTTGGTGGCCAAGAACGTCGTGCCGAAAGAGACGTTCGACACGATCAAAGACCGAATTTCCGTCACGCCGTAGCGAAGTTTGTGCCGGTCCGACGGCCGGTCACGTTCCGACATGCCGGGAGAGAAAAGGGCCGTTCGCCGATCCGGTGAACGGCCCTTTTCTTTGTGCGGCCGATAGGGAGGCGGCTCCGTTCTCATGTGGAGGCTGGTGATTCCCCCGGAAGCTTCCTGGTAGAATGTGCGCGGGTGTGAAGAGGGGGAAGGAGCGCCTTCAATGCGCCGGTTCGGGTTGATCGTCAGCATCGTGGGAGTCGGGCTCGCCATCGGCGGCTATGTCTTCTTTAACGGCGAGCGGAAGGCGCCGGTTCGCTATCGGACCGCGCCCGTGGAACGCGGGCCGGTGGTCTCGATCGTGACCGCAACCGGCACGATCAACCCCGTCGTCTCGGTGCAAGTCGGGACCCAAGTGTCCGGCATGATCAAAAGTTTGCACGCCGATTTCAACTCGGTGGTGAAGGCCGGCGATGTCGTCGCGGTGATCGACCCCGAGCCGTTCAAGGCTCGGCGCGACCAGGCCGCGAGCAATTTGGAGATGGCAAAAGCCAACGTGGCCCGCGCCAAGACCGACCTCGCCCAGCGGAAACGCGAACTCGATCGCGTCAAGTCGCTCGTGGCCCAGCAGTTCGTCTCGCAGAACGATGTCGATGTGGCGCTCACCAACTATCAGAGCGCCGAAGCTCAGCAGAAAGTCATGGAAGCGCAGGTCAAGCAGGCCGAAGCCGCCTTGAATTCGACCGAGCTGGACCTCAAGTATACGGTCATTCGCTCGCCGGTGAACGGGGTCGTGGTGGCCAGGAACACCGAAGTGGGTCAAACGGTGGCGGCGAGCTTTGCCACACCGAACCTGTTTCTCATTGCGTTGGACCTGACCCAGATGCAGGTGGATACGAATGTGAGCGAGTCCGATATCGGCGGGATCACGGAAGGTAAACAAGCCACCTTCACGGTCGACGCCTATCCTGGGCATCGCTTCCAGGGCGTCATCCGCCAAGTCCGGCTGGTTCCGATCAACGTCCAGAATGTCGTGACTTACAACGTGGTGGTCGGCGTCGAGAACAAAGATCTCCGGCTCCGGCCGGGGATGACGGCCAACGTGTCGATCGTGGTGGCGAAGAAGGATGACGCGATCAAAGTGCCCAATGCGGCCATTCGTTTCACGCCGCCGAAGTCCGAGCCGGGCGACGGTCATACGGCAGCCACTCGATCGACGAGATCGGAGTCCGGATCGAGCGGATCGCGAGCCGCTTCCTCAAGCGACCAGGGGGCGATCATCAGGACGGTGTGGAAGCAAGGAAGCTCCGGGGAGCCTGAACCCGTCACGGTGCAAGCAGGGATTTCGGACGGCACGGCCACCGAGGTGATCGGCGGTGAGCTCAAGGAAGGGGATCAGGTCATTGTGGGGCTCGACACGGCGCGCGGCGACCGCAAGGCGCACGAACTGCCGCCGGGATTCGGGAGTGGGCAGCGACGCAGCTCACGCGATCGAGGAATATAAGGAGATGAGGGGAGCCGGGCTGGCCTCGGTGCTCGTGCAGCCCGCACTTCAGAAAGTGCTCGCTGGACACGCGCAGTGGAGGCCGGCCCGGCTCCCCTCATCTTTTTGGAGTGGCGGCGAAGGAACGCGCGCAGGGGAGGTAAGCCTCCCTTCCCCAACCTTTTGGGAGTAGGGTGAAGACAAGAAAGCACATTGGTCTTAGTGAAAGGAATCAATGGGGGCGTTGATCGTTTGCGAGAATGTCTGGAAGGTCTACCGGGTTGGGGACGTGCAAGTGCAGGCGCTCCGTGGGGTGAATCTGACCATCGACCGCGGCGAGTTTGTGGCCGTGATGGGGTCGTCAGGATCCGGTAAGTCCACGTTGATGAACATCCTGGGTTGCTTGGATCAGCCGAGCCAGGGCCGGTACTGGCTGGACGGGATCGAAGTGGAAACCGCGACCCCGGACTTTCTGGCTGAGATTCGAAACCGGCAGATCGGGTTCGTGTTTCAGAGCTTCAACTTGATCCCGCGCACCAGCGCATTGGAGAACGCTCAGCTCCCGCTGTTTTATCGCGGCCTGTCCCTCCGTGAGCAGCGAGCCCAGGCGATGGCGGCGTTGCAACGAGTCGGCCTGAGCGGGCGCGAACATCATTATCCCACCCAACTGTCAGGAGGGCAGCAACAGCGTGTGGCGATCGCGCGGGCTCTCGTGACCTCGCCCTCCCTCCTGCTGGCCGATGAACCCACCGGTAATTTGGACACCGAATCCAGCCGCGAGATCATGAGCATCCTGAGCCGGCTGAATCGTGAGGACGGCATCACGATTATCCTGGTGACACACGAGACGGAGGTCGCCGCCTGTGCCTCGCGAGAAATCGTTATTCGGGATGGAGCGATCGTGAGCGATCGGCGAACCACGCCGGTCGTGTCCGTTGTGGGGAGTCCTCACTGATGTCCGGGTTTGTGTATCTGACCGTGATGACGGCGCTTCGTATCCTGGGCCGAAACCGGTTGCGTGCGGGCCTCACCATGTTGGGGATCGTCATTGGGGTCGGCGCGGTGATCGCCATGGTCAGCATCGGGCAAGGCGCCAAGGCGGCGGTCCAAGCGCAGGTCGCGAGTATGGGGACGAACGTCATCATCGTATTGCCCGGTGCGACGACGGTGGGCGGTGTGCGCGGCGGGCAGGGCGGTGCCGTGACGCTGACAACTGCCGATGGGCTCGATCTCAAGAAACGCGTGCCGCTGCTCATGGAGACGGCCTGGGCCAAGCGGGACGTCATGCAGATCGTCAACGGCAATCGCAATTGGAACGGCCCGGTGAACGGAATTTCCCCGGGCTACTTGACGATCCGGGATTGGTCCTTCGTCAGCGGCGGGCCGATCACGCAGGTGGATATGGAGGCGGCTGCCAGAGTGGCGCTGGTCGGACAGACGGTGGTGGAGAATTTGTTCGATCCGGGGGAAGAGCCGGTCGGCGCGATCATTCGCATCAAGAACGTCCCGTTTCGCGTCATCGGGGTCCTCGCCCCGAAGGGACAGTCGGCCCAAGGCTCCGATCAGGACGACATTATTTTTATCCCCTTCACGACGGCAGAACGGAAGGTGCTGGGGACCCAATTCCTCGGCTCCGTGGGCGCTCTCTTTGCGTCGACCGAGCGTTCGGAGGATTTGTCTGAGGCGGTGGAACAGACGCGCGAGGCGTTGCGGTTGCGGCATCGCCTGCAACCGGACCAGCCGGACGATTTCACCATCCGCACGCAGGTCGATATCGGCAAGATCCAGGAAGGGACGAGCCAGACCCTCACGGTGATGCTGTTCGCGATCGCATCGGTCTCGCTCTTGGTCGGCGGCATCGGGATTATGAACATCCTCCTCGTCTCAGTCACCGAACGGACACGCGAGATCGGGGTCCGGATGGCGGTCGGCGCCAAGCGCCGGCATATTCTGATGCAGTTTCTCATCGAAGCGATGACGCTGAGCCTCGTCGGCGGCCTGGTGGGAATCCTGTTCGGGATTCTCGGGGCGAGGCTCACCACCGTGGTCGCCGGGTGGCCGACAATCATTTCCTACGACACGGTTGTGGCGGCGTTCTTCTTCTCCCTGGCAGTCGGGTTATTTTTCGGCCTGTACCCTGCGAACAAAGCAGCCAGGCTGAATCCCATCGAAGCATTGCGGTACGAGTGACACGTCGGCGTCTCCCTCGCCTGATCTCTTCCTCACCGCGGTTTGACGCTCCTGACCCGCCTTCTATAGCCCGACGCCGTGGGACCGGTCTTTTATCAGAAGCTCGAACGCTTCAGGAGGAGGGAGCCACAACACCTGATTGGAGAAATCGGCGGATTGATAGCGAAGCAGAAAGGCACGGAAGCGGAGAATCAGTTCTCGCAAGGGGACTTGATGAGCCGGCACAATTCCAGCGTGAGTCCGACGCACAGCGTTCCAGGCCGTGGCAAGCCGCAAGAAGTCCCGAGTGTCTGTGTAAACAGAACACGGTTCCCACTAGCCGCAAAGGCAAGATGGAATTCGTCTGTCGCTCCCAGATGGCCGGCTTCTCGAGCCGTGAGACAAACGATGCCGTGTTGGCGTAACACTGCTGCGAGGGCGACCGATACTGATTCGTCGAGGTAGAGCCTCACCGTGCCGATTTGGCATGGAGGCCAGGGTCAAGCGCTTCGTACTCGGCGATCTCGCGGTCGATCGCCTCGCGGTGATCGTAATAGTAGGACAGCGCATCATAGATCGCTGCGAGACTCAGATGAGGATAGTGCTGCAGAAGTTCTTCAGGGGTCAGCCCGTGCAACAAGGTCGCGATCACCACCGTTCGTACCGTGATCCGGGTGCCTGCGAGACGGGGGCTGCCTCCACAGATCTCGGAATCGCCGACGATATGGGGATGGGCGCCTGTCGACATGTGGTTGGTCATTCTGGGTGAGGGCTTCTTCCTCGGCATGGTGGTGACTCTAAACCGGCTGATTTAACCCTGTCAAGGCAACCACATCGATGAAAGATCTTCTCCGGCATAAGGCATTCATGGCCGGTCCGATTTGGCTTGTGCAGTCCCGTGTGTCGAGGTATCCCGGCCACTGGCGCCCCGCCCGCGCAGCCTAGCGTCACGGCTATTCGCTGCGAGCTGCCGGCTTTCTTCTCGCCTAGCTCTCTCTGGTCGAGCTGGTCTTCTGCTTGGCATGTTTCTTGACCCATGCGAGACACATGCCTCCCATCTGTCCAAATCTTTGGACAGATTTATCTGAGAAAATAACACCTATGGGGGATTGAATACGAAATAGGAACTTGTTAGCAATGTCGCCAGCCGGTCCGTTCCAGTTCTTCTTAACGCGTCGTCTTCCCTCCGTGAGGTCTTCCGTGACCCTGGCCGACCGCGAGCGACCCGCCACTGTCCAGCAAGCGGCCTCCCGCTTGCACTCACTCACTCACTCACTCACTCACTCACTCACTGGTCCAAGTCTAATAGCTGTCCGCACCTCTCCACGGCTGCTGGGCCTATCCATACTGGCCGATACCCGGCATCGCTCACCAAATGGTCAGAAATGGCGTCATTCGTCTGTGGTCGATCCACCTCGCCGACCCCTCCCCACAGAAACAGAAACATGGGGGGATAGTCAAAGGAGAACAATCATGTCGCACTATTTTCTGAGATTGACCCATTGGGATGTCCACATTTTGGTGTTTGTTCTTGTGCTGACTGTCCAAGGTTGCGGAGGAAGCAGCGACTCAGGGGCATCTAGCACCGGTGGCCCTAGGACTGTTTCTTCGCAGGGTGGAACAGTAACCTTACCAGGAGTAGCATCAGTGACTTTCCCAGCCGGAGCTTTCGCAACCAGCCAAACTGTGCAGATTGCAGCTACGTCCTCCCCTGAAACAAATGAAGATTTTGTGCGTTCAGGGGACATATTCTCAGCTGGTCCACGGTTCTCCAGTGAGGTGAGAATCAACACGGGGAATATAGCGTCACAGACAGATTTCACTGTAGATATAAATGTTCCCGATTCCTTCCTAGCCTCTCTGCCTCAGGGATCAGAAATTCAACTGTTCGCTCAAATATTCCAGCAAGGAGGGGAAGAGACCCTGGATAGTTTTGAGCTTTTTCCATCTGTGTATGACCAAGCCAAGAAGATACTCCGTACGATCTTGCCAAGGGAGGCATTTACAAACGGGAGGACTAGTGACGGTACCTACGAGGCTATAGTGGTCCTATCAACGACACCGACGCTCCCTAGCAGCTCAACTACGAACAGCACAGCGAGTCTGACTGATATGGGCCCGCCTGTTTCTCCTGAGCGACTCGTCACCGCCGGGCATGTTATGTCTCCTGTGGTACAGGCCGTTAACAGCCCATCACAGTCGACATGCCAAGGGGCAACTCTTGGATCGCCGCTCCAACGGTCACTCCAAATTACATCGAACTTTAATGGGAAAACACACTTTGGAACTGATTATGATACGGCAGATTCGGGCGACAATGTGATTGCAGCTGTAGATGGTAAGATTTTTAAGATTGGATTCGACGAACGTCCTCTAAAGACTCCAGATCCGCGATCGGGCAAGACGGTGAAAGGGTGGGGTCGGTATATTATAGTTGAACATGCTGACGGATCTAAAACACTCTATGCTCACCTCAAGAAGGATAGCACCGACCAGCTCAAGGAAGGCCAGACTGTCGCAAAAGGTGACGTGATCGCTGAGGCAGACAACAGTGGAGGGTCTAGCGGTTCACACTTGCACTTCGAATACGCGCCAAATGGTAAGATTTTTCAGAAAGGAAGCAAGATAGATCCTGCGCCATGTGTGGACGCTTTGGTCCAGGGGAGTATCAGCGTTGGTGATAATGGTTCGGCAGCGGATGATGCGTTTCAAGTCATTTTGAATGGCATAGTGCTTGGGCAAACCTCCATTGGTGCCTCAAACACATTCTCAGCTAGTAACCTGCGGTCTGGCACAGCGACGCTCCGGATCATCTGCGTGATCGCACCGGATAACATTGGCACCTTAGGGGTCACACTTTCGCAGGGGCTGCAGTTCCAAGATGGCTCAACAGCTCGATCAGAGGTGCTTCCAGAAGGTGGATCTGTAAGCTATATAATTATAATACCTTGAGACCTACTTGATGGCATTCTGTCTTCGACATTGGCATGTTGTTAGAGTAAAACTTGGACACCACAGAGCGATTAATCGAGCACTCGGTAGCAGGGGTTAATATGGCGCGATGCCTTTGCGTGTCAGTGAGTGATGGGAAATGAGCAGTTCTTGTCTAGCGCGGCAGGGAACTGTACCTGCTGATCATAAGTTATTGGTTGGGTACTTAGTTGTGACATCACTGCTTTTGGACTGGGGACTCTCAGCGGCTGTAGGTGAGCGCGTGATGCAATCGGTGACAGCCAAAATATCGCCCCAGGGCGGTAGTGTAACTCTACAAGGTGTCACGACCGTAACTTTTCTTCCTAAGGCCTTTCGTTCTTCTCAGACAGTAACTGTGTCTGCGACGGTTTCTCCTGAGACGCTGGCAGATTTTGAACAGACGGCTGAGATATTCGAACCAGGTCCACGCTTGCCTTACGAGGTGAGAATTAACACATCGAAGGTTCCTCCCGTGAAGGATTTTGTTGTAGAGATAGTAGTTCCGGAAGCACTTGCTGCTTCATTACAAAATGATATGGGTTTGGCTCTATTCGCGCAGGTCTTTGAAGCTGGTGGCCAAGAAATTCTGGACAGCTTTGAGCTATTCCCTTCCACTTATCAGAAAGTGAAACGAATTGTCCGTGCAACCTTACCGAGGGAGGTATTCACGAATCAACGAAGAGAGGATGGGACTTTTGAGGCCATTGTCATCCTTGCAACCCAGAGGAAACAGGCAGATCAAGTTGGACCCAAGGGAGCAGAATCCAATCCAGCGGGACATACTCGCACGCACTAGGGTGCGGGCGTCAGCAACTGTCTTGAAGATCAACGCGGCCCATTGGTGGGGTCGTTGCTTGACTTGACACTTCGACGTAGCGCCCTTCCTTCGGAAAGGGCGAGAACTGAAACCTTAGTTGCTAGTCGATCACGGTGGCGTCACGATCCAGCTGGGCTGGATTCCACGGCGTCAATGCCGTGGCACCATTGAAGCGACCTTCTCCGGCGTCAGACTTTCCGGTATTCCCCCATCTCCTCAATCTGTGTAGAATACCGCCGCAGTGGATGACACGCCTGATCCGTTGGCGGACGCACCGGCAGGTCGCATCCTGGGCAGGAAGATCGAGAATGTTCCCGTGCCTAGATTCCGCCGAGCCGGCAGGAGATGGAGGCGGAATGCACCTGACAAGAGCCAGCTGCCTGAGGAGATTCAAAACGGAGTAGGAGTCATCCATGCCGACGATCAGCGTCTTCTATGGTATCGTGATTCAAATGTTCTGGCGGGATCACAACCCACCGCATTTCCATGCGCTCTATGGAGAGCATGAGGCGGTCTTTGATCTGCGCGATCTACGCGTGTTGCGGGGCACGCTGCCCCGTCGTGCCATGGTGCTTGTCCTGGAATGGGCGACCGATCATCGAGACGAACTGATGGAGGACTGGAATCTATGCAGCCAACTCAAGTCTCCCAAACCGATCGACCCCCTGACGTAGAACCGGCCATCCGGCATGTGGCGCCTTGGCGCGTTGTTTCCGTGAGCGCCATGTCTGACCTGCTGTTGCGGGTCACGTTTGTCGATGGCACCACGGGCAACGTGGACTTGCGGAGCTTTTTGAGCGGTCCGCAGGCCAAGGGCACGGTGTTCGAGCCGTTACGCGACCCGAACGTCTTCGCTCAGGTGCGGGTGGTCATGGGCGCTGTGCAATGGGCCAATGGCGCCGACCTCGCTCCCGATGCCATGTACGACGCGATCAAAGTCCATAGCCGGTGGATTGTCGAGTGAGGGATCGCTCGCCGACAAGTGAATTAAAAAAAGTGGAAGTTGAGTGGAAGTTGGGGTCAGGCTTGACTATTGACTTATTGCGGTCCAAGGATGAAAAGGAGGCTTGACTTTACACTGCTCTAGCTTTTGTGGTTGTTGCGGTCTTGGAAAAGTCGATTCGAGCGCGTACGGAGGATTGTTTGTCGAAGTGTACAGTCAAGCAATGCCCCTGCTACTGCTGCGCGGGCGGATGACACGGTCAGGCATGTGCCAACTCAGCCACTGCCCGTAGCCGTTTGCCTATGGCATGCTCGGCCGTTTTCAGATCATAGGCGGCCTGAAGATTGAGCCAATATTGTGGCGACTGACCCAGCGCCCGCCCGAAAAGAAGCGCGAGTTCAGCCGTAACCGGGCGCGTTCCCTTCACCACATGCGAGATCCGCATGGGCGACACACCGATGGCGCGCGCGAACTGTGCCTGCGAGAGATCGAGTTCCTCCAGTATCTCCCGCAGAAACTCACCGGGGTGGATGGGCGGCAAACCGTTCTTGATCATACTGTCCGTTACGATCATGCTTCAGTGCTTCCAATCGGTTCGAGGACGGCAGACGCACATCATCAAGACGATTGGCAGCGTTCAATTGTGCGAGCCGCATCGCGGCTCTTGTTCGAATCTCCGGAGGCAGGCGGCGCGCCCTTCCAGTACTGAAAAAACGTTTCGTTTCCGCATCGCCAAAAGACCGAATCATCTGCGCCGATCATAAACGAATAGTTTATGATCGGCAACTGCCATTGCGTGCTCGTGATGGTACAGCCAAGGTCTCATGAAGTTGGGGTCAGGCATGACTATTGACGTATTGTGGTCCAAGGCCGGTGTGAAGCGAGGCTCTGTGACCGCGACGTCCCTCTCACCGTCCCGCTCCTTGGTTCATCAAGCCGGTTCCATGTCTTTCTGATTGCACGAGGCAGCCTGACGTCTGCACCCTTCGCGGCACTGGAGGCTATTGCTTCTCTTGGAAGTGGATCTGAGACGATGACGATCTCCCAGCGCGTGGCCGGCACCTATCGGTTTTCGGTCCATAATCCTGTCGATGGACTCAGTACGACCAGCTCACGTGTGTCTCTGTCGAATGCCCAGGTTCGGGTCTCTATTCGGCGGAAGTAACACCCCTGTGATCTTCAACGTGCTGCCCGCAAGGCCGGGCACCCTCTGGACGGTCTTCGAAATGGATGGCGCGACAGGAGTCATCACGCCGGTCAACAGCCTGACCTTCGTGCAAGATCCTGCCGCTGTTCAGTAAAGTTTCGTGCTGCCTGTGGGCACGGATTGCGCTGGCATAGTTGTGTGCGAGAGAGAAAAAGGAGTGGGGGTGAGAGGGACTCATCGTCCCTCGCAGGTGAATGGCCGCGCTTGACGCATCTCATCGAGTA
>CAZKRM010000054.1:2715-16615 GCA_964555285.1 uncultured Nitrospiraceae bacterium | reverse complement strand
GCTATTACATCCCGCCGCGGCACAGCCCGAGAGGGTATGCGCGGCAGATGTTCGGCCCGGGCGTGGACAACGCCATCGAGAAGTATCTCGTGCCGAGCCGCGAACTGTTGGCCGTCCTCCAGCTCTGGAGAGCCAGCCAGCAGATCGTGTTCCGGTACGACGTCATTCCGGGCCCGAAGGTGTTCGAGACCCAGATCCACGGGAAGCGGTTCGAGATGTATAACGATACCGTGCTGGGCTTCAACAAGTCGGGCAAGGAAGTGGCGCGCATTCAGGTCGAAGAGCCGATTTACATCAGACCCGCAGAACGGGTCAATTGGCTCTAAGAGTTCGCGAGTGGTGCCTCTCCCGGTGCGCGTCATCATGAGCGCACCGGGCTTGAGCAAGCTCGGGAAGGCTGCACGCGTGAACTGACTGTAAGGTTAGCTTTGTTGTAGCCGGTGCGGAAGGGGCAGGACGGCGGTGTTCGACGTTCTGCCCCTTCTCTTTAAGGCTTGATACGAGAGATGCGGGAGTGGTTGCGAGAAGTGGGAACATATCTTCAGTGTTTTCCGTCTTCGACGTGGAAACGACTTGTGATCAGCGGTTTAATTCTTCTGGCTGGAGTCTTGGAGTCGCATTCCCTCACGCGGGTGGATCGTGATTTGCGTATCATGTATACGGAATACACCATCGCTGCCACAGAACTTGGTCATGTCACGGCGAACCTGATGCGTTACAGAAGTTCGATCCTGCGCGCACTCGAAGCGAACACCAAGAGTGAGTACGAAAGAATCTCGGCATCCCTGCCGGATCAGCGCGCGCGAATTAAGAAGGCGATCGATCGGTATGTGAAGGCAGGTCCGCAGGCCATGCGTATGGAACAAATAGGCGCTTCTGAGCTGCGAGAGGTCGAAGACAAGCTCGGCGCATATTTTGCCGCTGCGGATGAGACGCTGCGCTTGCTCGCTCAATCGTGGAAGGCTTCCTCTTCGGCGGACGCTGTATTGCTCAGGAACAAGGCTGAACTCCATGCGGCTAAACAGGCGGGTCCTCGACTCATCGAAGTGACGCTTGCGCTCGACCGCCTCCTCGAAGACGTGGCAGAGATTGCCGGAGACGTACGCAACGAAGCGGACCGACAGCTTCGAGTCGCCACCGTCGTCATAATCTTTGTCAGCGCAGGACTTGCCGCACTTGTGATGTTTGGTCAGCGCGTACCGACGACTCCTTCCTGAGCGGTCAGACACTCGAAAGCGAATAACGTGAGAGGCGGTGAATACGTTTCCCCCGTCTACGACCTCCCTGGTCTAACCCGCATGATTCATGAAGCTTCTGCTGCAAGCGCGGATACGCGGCTGCGACGGGCAGCCTCGCCGTTCAGCCCTTCGACATACTGCACGAGTATGCCTCAGGGCTTCACATCTCCGAGTGCCCGTCTCGCTTCGCGTCTGCACGCTTTCGCGACGAACCTTCATGAATCATGCGGGCTAAGGACGGCGGGTCCGTCAGGACCCGAAGAGATCCATTTGATGGGGTTGGGGAAGAGGCTCCAGGTGGAGCGCCTGTGTGGCGGCAGGTGGTGGTCCTTCGGTTGTCGATGGTTCACGGCTGTGGCGATCCAGGAACTCCTTCAGCTTTTTGAAGTCTTCCCGTAACGGTTCGAGGAGCCCTCCCTGATGGAGGGCGGCTGCGGGATGGAGCAACGGGAAGAGCACGAAGTGTTTCAAGTAGAAGGCCTGCCCGCGCACTTTGGTGATCCCGACCTTCCGTTCAAGCAACGTCTGCGTGGCCCAGTTCCCCAACGTACAGACCAGCTTCGGATGAATCATGTCGATCTGTTGCATCAGGAACGGTTTGCACGTCTCGACCTCGTCGAGTTCAGGGTCGCGGTTGTTCGGCGGCCGGCACTTGATGACGTTGGCGATGTAAATTTCAGCTCGTGACAATCCAGCCGACTGCAATAAGTCGTTGAGCAGTTTCCCCGCTGCCCCGACGAACGGCTCCCCCTGTTGATCTTCGTTGAAGCCCGGCGCTTCCCCCACGAACATGACGGATGCGTGTGGATTTCCCACCCCAAACACGACCTGAGTCCGGCCCAATTTAGCTAATTTGCAGCGTTGGCAGTTGTGAAGCGACTTGGCAAGTTCCTGGAGCGGGGTGAGCGAGGTATGCATGACGGTCACATGCCGATTGAACGGAGGACCATCTTAGGCAGGGGTGACCACGTTGTCAATCGGTCAAAGAACCGGCGTTAGTCGCTCTGACTGCCCGTCTCCGTTGTCGCCAAGGCAACGCCGTCTCTCATGGCCGACGTGGCGATGAGTTCTGCGCATCGGTTGCCGCTCAGCACGGCGCTTTCTATGGTTGAAGGCCAACCGGTCTCCGTCCAGTCACCGGCCAGAAGAAGATTTTCGAATGGAGTCTGCTGCAACGGGCGATAGGGGCGGCTGCCTGGTTCCATCGAGAGAAAGGCTTTAGGATGTCGCACGATGCCCCACTCGTTCAGTGCGGCGTTGCCCAGGGAAGCATCTGCCAGGGTGAGGTCGCGTCGGGCATTGAGGAGAATGTCCTCGTCGGACCGCGCGAGCCGTTCATGATGTCCCACGCACATCAGCGTCACCAGCGTTCCTCCATCGCCCGGTGATGATGCGGGTCTGACGACCATCCAATGGAAGGCTCGGTCGACCAGCAGCATCACGCGCGGAGATCGGACGGAGGCGTTCATTCGGAGATGAAGAACGAGGCCCGGCACGGATCGCAAGTGACCGAGGTGCTCAAAGGTCGCGTAATGGGTCACGATTCGTTCGGGGAGCAAAGCCTGCAGCCGGTCGTACGGCAGCGCGACGACATACCAGTCGGCGGTGAGGGGGGAACCGTCTTGCAACTGGACGCCGGTGACCCGTTCGCGATTGAAACGGAGCTGTGCGATGGTGGTCCCGAGCCGCAGGCTCACCCCCGCATGAGTCAGGTGCCGGTATGCCGGATCGAGTAGGAGTTGCTGAATCGGTGAAGAAGGCGCAGACACAGTCGCCTGGCCTGGATGCGCCAGGTAGTGGCGGTGGAGCGTGCCGGCGAACATGCTGGCAGACACCTGTTCGAGTCCGTCTCCGAGGAGGAATCGTGAGAGAGGGACCCAGACGTTGTCGCATGCCGTTGACGATTGTCCGATGTCCGCGAGCCACTTCGCTGCGGTGCGGTTCTCCAGGTCGGACGGAAGCGGGATGTCGTGTTCCCACATCCGTTCGAGAAAGTTGAGGAGCCGCCAGCGGTCTTTCCACGGGAGCCCTCGAAAGCCGAGGAGCAGCGCGACGATGTGGAGGGGGGCTGGGAGCAGGCCGGGGGAGAGTCGAACACGCCGCCCGTCGGTCAAGAGGAACTCCAGGGCACAAGATGGCTGACGGCGGATGTGTTCCGCGGTTCCCAGGAATTCCAAAAGCGACCATGTGGCGGTGTGGCATCCAAATAGAACAAGAGGAAGACCTGTGGCAATGGGATTGGTGGAGGTTGCAGCGGCAGAGTCCGGTCGTGGAGCCACGAGCCGTCCCCCCAGGTGTGAGGCAGCTTCGACCATCGTGACGCGATATCCCTGCGCGGAGAGTCGCAGCGCGGCAGCGATGCCGGCCACCCCGCCACCGAGGATCAAGACGGTCCGGTTCATGAGAAGGACGAGAGCAGGCGCTCGCGCAACCACACTCCCGCAGCGACGGTCAGCCGATGTGGCGTTGACAGCGAAATGCGGGGGCCAAAGACATGGTACGCCGACCGATCGATGCGGCGCAGGATGCGGCTGTAGACCCCTCGCATGATCTCGGCCACCGTGAGGGCACGCCGTTCTTGTGGCGGGAGGGCCAGCAGGGCTTCGCGCGCTTTGGCATAGAAGCTGTGGGCGCGTGAGGATTCGAACTGCATCAGTTCGACAAACTGCGGAGAATATTTTCTCCGCAGAAGTTCCTTCTCGCTATATTTGAACCGGGCCAGATCTTCTTGCGGGAGGTAGATACGGCTTCGCTCGGCATCGCTCCCCACGTCCCGTAGAATATTCGTCAGTTGAAACGCCATGCCGAGGTTGACGGCGTACTCCCGCGCGCGCGGCGAGGCGGTCCCAAAGATGTGCAGGCAGATCAGCCCCACCACAGAGGCGACACGGTAGCAGTAGAGCGAGAGGTCCTGGAAGGTGGCATACCGGGGCGTGGTGAGATCCATTTCCACACCGTTGATCAGCTCAGAGAAATATTCCTGCGGGATGGCGAGACGCCCGGCGTGCTCGGCGAGGCTGAGCGTCACGGGAGAGGTCGGCGTGCCGTGATAAGAGGCGTCGAGCTCCGTGCGCCATCGGCGTAGCTGGTCGTGGGGATCGCTCCCCGGCGGCGGCTCATCCACCGCGCTATCGACTTCTTTGCAGAAGGCATAGACCGTATACATGGCGTCGCGGCGCGGTTTCGGCAAGAACACAAACGAGTAATAGAAATTGCTGCCGCTTGCTTTCGTGACGGCGGTGCAGTAGGCCTGGGCGTCGGCGAGGTTCATCCCCTTCCCCACAGCCGGTCGCGCAGTTCAGGCAACCGGACCTGCTCCAAGGAATGGGTAATCGCATCGGCTTCGTGGAGGTCCTGGACGGTATGCGTGTTGGCCACCGCAAGGACTTTCATGCCGGCAGCGCGGGCGCCTCGGATGCCCGGAATCGAGTCTTCGATGACCAGGCACTCGGCCGGCACGATGGCGTCGCCGGACCGTCGACGGTTGAGCGCAGCCAATGCGTGGAGAAATCCTTGCGGGTCCGGTTTGCCCTTCGTGACGTCTTCTGAACTGGTGATGTGCTGAAATTCTTTCCGGATGCCGGCGCACTCCAAAATCAGTTCGATCTCGTGGCGCAGCGCGCCGGAGGCAATGGCCAACGGATATCGGCCGGCGGCATCGCGCACGAATTCGCGCACGCCGGGGAAGATGACGAGATGGCGTTGAATGGATTCGAGATAGACCTGTGACTTGCGGGTGACCAATTCATCGATCAGCGTGCGTGGCGTAGGTCGGTCGTGGGACGACAGGGCAGCCGCGAAGCAGCCCTTGTCGTCGTATCCGAGGTAGCGCGCATAGTACTCCGGTTCAGTCAGTCCGATGCCCTGCTCGCCGAGGATCTGCTGAAAGCCGGCGAAGTGCAGAGGTTCGGTATCGGCGATCACGCCGTCGAAATCGAAGATGATGGCGCGCAAGGTATCCAACACTCAGTCCTCAAGTCGAAAGTCGTCACGTCCACAAGTCGAAGGCTCCACGACGTTTGACTGTATGGACTGTATGACTTTCGGGCGTCTTTGGAGTGGCGCAGTATAGCATAGGGGCGAAGCGGCACACAGGCGCGACGGCAGCGACACGGGGAGAAAAGGGCGAAGAGATCGAGAGAGGTGTGACGCTAGAACTTGAGCCGCAAACGTTTCTCCGGCACCCACCCTTTGGAACCGTCCTCTGCCCGAACGGCATACACCCAATGGTTGTTGGAGAGTTCGCCGTCCAGCACGATCAGGGTGATGCCGGGGCGGATGGTGGCGCCAGGCCGTGTTCCTGCGGAGTCCAGCGAGAGGGTCATCGAATCGCCCGGGCTGTCCGGGTCGAGGACCACCGTCACCCGCTGGCCTTCTTCGAAGAGCGGAACAGGGGTGACAGGAGAAGCCCCTAGTGGCTGAACCAGGCCGGTCTGATCGTTCGTTGGCGTCAGCGGCGGAGCGGGTGACGCGGGAACCGGGCCCGCCGGCGTTGGTGAAGGAGTCGATGCTGCGGCCGGAGGGGCGATCTTTGGAGGAGCGCCGGGCTTCGAGGGCGGCAGCGCAACCTGCGGTCGCTGGGTGGTTTCACCCAAGATGGGGCTCAATAAGTCGGTCAGCATGTCCGGTTCCAAGGAGAGGTATGCGGCGCCTCCAGCGAGCACGAGCAACAGCACCCAGAGGAAAGGACGCCCGCCGGAGCGTTTGGGAGTTTTCGGCGAGGACGATCGGGGGCCGGCGGGTTCTTCCAAGTCCTCCTCTGTGAACTCGACCTCCGGCTCAGGTTCGCGAGCGAAGAGGAGCATCCAGTTCAGATGATCACCCGGCCACGACGCACTGCGAACGGACGCCGCCATCGAAGACCTCCCTGCGTGGTCGATAGACAACCCCGAAGATGACGGCAAGTACTTATCACCATCGTTTAGCACTGTCAATTGTTGCGAGGCATGACGACCGGCGAGCGATCGGAGTCATCGGATTCGACATGCGGTGGATCGGCGGAGTGAATGGTCGGTGTGGAGAGAGGGTCCGAATCAGCAATACTGAATTTGCGAGCAGGACAGGACTTGTTTATCTCGGCTGCCGGATCGAAACGCCGTGATCCCTTTGCAACCCAAACGGTAGGCGAGTCGAAATGCGGCGGCGACGTCGGCCGGAGTGGACGTCGGCGGGAGATTGATCGTTTTGGAGACACCGCTGTCGCTGGAGCGTTGGAACACGGCCTGCATCCGCACGTGCTGCTCGGCGGAGATGTCCTGCGCGGTCACGAACAGGCGACGCAGGTCTTGTGGAATCTCCGGTAGATGCTGGATCGACACGTCGGCCGCAAGGCGCTCGGCGAGCCGATCCGAGTAGAGACCGGCTTGCTTCGCCCGTCGCACGAACTCCGGATGGATCGTGTCGAGCCGAACATCTTCCATGACGGTCCTGGTGAAACTGACGCCGTACAAGGGCTCGATCCCCGGCGAGCAGTCCGCGATGATGCCGATGGTTCCCGTGGGCGCGATCGTGGTGACCGTGGCATTCCGCAGGCGGCGCCGCGCTGCCTCCAGCCGGCTTCCTCTGTAGGCCGGGAACAGGCCGCGCTCGCGCGCGAGTTCGGCTGAGGCGGCCTGTGCCCGTTGCTGGATGAACTGCATCAGCTCGTCGCCGATCTTCAGCGCGTCGTCTGAGTCGTAGGGAATCGAGAGCCGGATCAGGAGATCGGCAAATCCCATCACGCCCAGTCCGATCTTGCGAGTAGACTTGGTCATCCGCTCGATGCCGGGGAGGGGGTAGCGATTCATATCGACGACGTTGTCCAAGAAGCGAACGGCGAGCGGAACGATCTCCGCCAGGCGGTCGTAATCAATAGAACAAGCCGGTGAGGAACCGCTGACGAAATGCGCGACGTTAATCGAGCCGAGGGTACAGGATTCGTGGGGGAGCAGGGGCTGTTCGCCGCAGGGATTCGTCGCTTCGATGCGGCCTAGATGGGGCGTCGGGTTGGCTCGATTGATGGTATCGAGAAAGACAAGTCCCGGCTCACCGCTGCGCCATGCGGCTTCGACGAGGCGATCGAACACGAGCTCCGCCGACAGGCGACCGATAGCCCGCTGTGTGCGAGGATTGATGAGCGGATAGGAGCGATGGCCGTCCAGCGCCTTCATAAAGGCGTCGGTGACTGCCACCGACAGGTTGAAGTTGGTCATCTCGTGTGGATTTTCTTTGATCGAGATGAAATCGAGGATGTCCGGGTGGTCGATCTGTAGAATACCCATGTTGGCGCCCCGGCGCGTGCCGCCTTGTTTAATCACATCGGTGGACGCGTTGAAAATTCGCATGAACGTCACCGGCCCGGAGGCCACGCCGCTGGTCGAGGCGACGCGGTCATCTTTGGGACGCAGGTGACTGAACGAAAATCCTGTCCCGCCGCCGGACTGATGAATGAGGGCTTGATGCTTGATCGCATCGAAGATGGATTCCAACGAATCTTCTACCGGTAACACGAAGCAGGCCGAGAGTTGCTGGAGGGGACGGCCGGCATTCATGAGTGTCGGAGAATTCGGCAAGAAGTCCAGCCGGCTCATGAGCCTGTAGAATCGTTCCGCCGCGTCACGCAGTCTCGTCTTGGGCGGATAGAGTCGCTCGGCTTGCGCGATATTCCGGGCCACGCGCCAAAAGGCTTGGGCCGGTGTTTCCACCACCCGACCGCTGAGATTTTTGACGAGATAGCGGCGACGAAGCACCGTCAGTGCGTTGGCTGACAGGTGAGGCGGTTGGCGACGGCCGGTCGGCATAGGGGAGTCTCGGCGTTCGATGCTGCCGTCCTATTATAGGACAGCCTCGATCCCGGCACCACGGAGGACGATCATTCTTATCCCCGCATCACGAAGGACACGGCGCAATGGACTTGCATCTTCGAGGCACGCTGCGGCAGAATTCTCTCCCCCTGTTGGATCACCCATGAGATCCTACCGCGAAGAGCTGTGGATCGAGGCGAACGCCGGACGAGCGTACATCAATATCACCTCGCAGGTCGAGGCGGCGGTCAGGAAGAGTGGACGATGACGAACAGGGACTGCTCAAGGAC
The DNA here is from genome assembly GCA_964555285.1 of uncultured Nitrospiraceae bacterium. Lineage (GTDB taxonomy): Bacteria > Nitrospirota > Nitrospiria > Nitrospirales > Nitrospiraceae > JBBIQV01. Next base: position 8,305 of record CAZKRM010000054.1, on the reverse strand, counting down.
GACGATGAGTTTCTGGAGAGACTGGCTCCGCACGAGGCGGGTACACGTCCTGCGGCGCTTGTCAACCAGGTGGGGAGGGGGGATAGGCTGCGAAGCGAGTTGATGCTTGCTACGCTATGGAAAGTTTGGCAACATGATGGCGATCATCGTACGAGGACAGAGAGTGAGGACGACAGGATGTTGAGCTGGTCCAGGCCCGATCCGCTGACACGCGATCTGATTCATCTCATTAACGCGCGTCGGCACGACCACGGCGACACCGATGCCGCGATCGACACGCTGCAAGCGTTTCTCGAACAGGGCCGCGAGCAGGATCTGTTGACCGTGCTCGCGGCCCTGGACGAAGAGATGGCGGAATGGTTGTTCGACCTCCTTGCGGAAGCCGCCTGCTCGCTCGTGCTGGACGGGCCGGCCGATGAGAAGCCGGCGTATGGGGTGATCGCGGCGCTGGAATTGCCGCTGCAGGCGAATCTGAGCCAGCCGCTCGGTCTCAAGATCGATCCGGTGGCGACCGCCGATGTGCTGCATCGCCATCTCAGGCTGCCGGCCGGGACGGTCGTTCGCGTCGAGCCACGGCTGCTCACCGATGCCACGCTCGAGGTGTTCTCGCTCCAGGCGTTGAACGATCACCTGACGACCATTGCCGACTCCCAACGGACGCAGCCGATCGCCGCGCGCCTCTATCCGCCGGTCGAGAGCACGGCCTATTTGATCTTCCAGTTGATCGGGGCGCCGGACCCCGGCTTGCCCGAGTCGCTCGAAGAGAGCGATCGTCGCGCCTTGCTCGAGGGGTTGGTCGGGCAATGTGCGGATCTGGCGCTCGCCCCGGATATGTTGGATGCGCCGGTGTACGCGGCCTATGCCGTGTTCGACGCGCAGAACGCCGTGCGGCTCCATCGCCTTGCGGATGAGACGGCGGCGGTGTGGCGGGATCTCGATCCGCTCGTGCGGGCGCGGACGATTGTGCATCTCCATACGCAGTGTGGAAACGGCGTGTACATGCCGGTCTGGACGGATCTCTTCGATCCCGAACTTCCTGAAGAGCACGGCCCGGTCTGGACGTCGCCGGATGTCTGGGTCTTTACTGCCGACCTGCCGATCGAGTGGCCGGGCGAAATGCTCACCAACCGGCTCCTCGCCGAAGGCTGTACACGCTTCGAGAATCATATCGTCGAAGCGCCGGAAAACTGAAAGCGCGTGTAGCCGCAGTCGTCTGCCGAGGCCTTGGGGATAGGTACGTATGTCTGGATCGGGCCCCGTTCGTACCGGCGTGTCCTTCCTGGTCGGGCTCTTGAGTCTCGTCGTCCTTGGCGTGGTCTGGGGGACGGTGGTCCTGCATCTGCCGAAGCAGGAGCAGCCGGCGCCGTCAACTGCGCCCCCGCTCAGTGTCCCTCCTGTGGCAGCCGTGCCCCTGCCGCAGATGAATCCCGCGCCACCTCCTCCTGGTCCACCGACCATGACAGTGCCTTCACCACCGCCGGCTGGAGAGCCGGCGGTGTCGTTCCACGAGGCGCCGGTCGCCGAAGTCCTCAAAGTTGAGGCTCCGCCGATTTCCGCGAGCGTCGAGCTCAAGTGTCAGGCTGAGGTGGAGCAGCTCTGTCCGGATGGAGGACCCGGCGGCGACCGCCGCCGGTGTCTGCAACACACAGGGCACAATCTTTCACCCGTGTGCCGGCAGGTCGTGCAGGAGCGCACGGTACGGATGAAGGAAGGGTTGCAGCGCATAAAGGCGGCCTGCGAGGCGGACGTGCGGCAATTCTGCCGGAATGTGCCGCCGGGGCCCGGGCGGATGATGCACTGTCTCGAAGAGCACTCACAGGACGTATCGGAGCCATGTTACCGGAGCCTGCCGAGGCGAGGAGTCCTGAACTGAGGGTCGGCAGGGTCGTTGCCGGTTAGGATGTAGCGGGAGCCTCGAGGTGGAAATACATCTTCATTGCGAATGCGAACAGGCGCCGTTCAAGAAGCGATCGCGAAGGCATTGCCATACGCCCGGCTGGGCGCCGGGCTGCAGCGCGACGAGCACGACGGTGGTGCCCATGCCGGCGCAGTCGGGCCGACGTCGCGCCATACTGGGTCTGCATCGTCGTCCGTGCTCCCGGTCAGGCGGCCAGTTCCAGCAGACAGGTGCGGAGTTCTTGCGCCAGCTCGCTCGCTTTGCGATACCGGCAGGGGAGTTCTTTTTGCAAGGCTTGATCGACGATTGTTTCCAAATAGGGGTGCACGTCCGAGCGTAGGTGGCTCAGCTCCGGATGGGGATCGTGAACGATGGTGTAGAGCAGCGCCGAGACATTGTCGGCGTCGAAGGGTTTCTTCCCGGTCAGGAGTTCGAACAGCACGACTCCCAGCGAGAAGATGTCGGTGCGTCCGTCCACGGTCTTGCCGGCGATTTGCTCGGGCGACATGTAGTGAGGGGTGCCGAGGATCGACGTCGTCCGGGTGCGCAGAGAGGTGGTCAGTCTGGCGATGCCGAAGTCCATCACCTTCACGCGACCATCCTTCGTGAGCATGATATTCGCCGGCTTGATGTCGCGGTGTACGACCCCTTGGGCATGCGCGTAGTCCAGGGCTTCGGCGACTGTGATCACCGTCTCGACGACCTGCCGCTCCGGGAGGAGACGACTGTTCCAACACCACTCGCGGAGCGTGGTCCCTTCCAAGAACTCCATCGCGATGTACCCCAGATTGTGCTGCTCGCCTGCGTCGTAAATCGTGACGATGTTCGGATGCGAGAGACGCCCGGTCGATTCGGCCTCGCGAAAAAAGCGAGCTTTCACATCCTGGAGCCGGTCCGGTCCGTCCCCCTCGTCGAGCCGCACGGTCTTGATCGCCACGAAACGTTGGATGGTGGGGTCTTTGCCGAGGTAGACAATCCCCATTGCGCCGCGCCCCAGTTCCTTCAGGATCTTGTAGCGCCCCAGCATGTTCGGCGTGCCGCCGTTACGGAGGGGCATCGTACTGTCTGCGCGCACCGGGGTCTGGTTCGGGAGCGCAGTCGTGCCATCCTCGGGCTCCACCTCGTCCAGCGCCTGAGTGCGGAGCGCGGTGGTTGCTGAAGCGCGATCGGGACCATTCAGGTAGCGCGTCAGTCCGTCCAGGTGGCGGATCCACTGGATTGTCACCCAAGAAGCGGTGGCGCCGAGCCCGCCGACGAAGCCCCACTGATACCGTGCCTGGCCGAATTGGTCGAGCAGGGGAGCTGCATTGGCGTGCAACACCTTATTGCCAACGACCAACACGAGAAAGGTCGCAAGGGGACGGAGGATCGCACGGAGGAACGAGGCGCCGCGTCCATTGTCGATCAGTTGGTCACTGGCCTGGTGGGCGAGGCGCCAGAGGAGCAAGAGGCTCAATCCTGTGCTCAGGAGCCGTACCGCTTGGGTCCCCGTGAGGCCGAGGTCCCCCACGCCGGCCTGTTTCACCTGCGAGAGATTACCGAGCACTCCCCCCAGGAACAGCACCAGGAGCATGACAAACAGGTAAGGGCTCACCCAGCTCCAGCCGGCGGACGGACGCGTACTCATAAGATGTTCAAAGTCTAGCCGAAGGCGTAGGGGTGTCAACGAGTAGCAGGAATGGAGCAGAGTGAGTTGAGGCCACGCCGCTACCGGCCGAAACGGCCGCCGCTGCCGCCGTTGCCGAAGGTCCCCCAATTGGAGTTCGGCGATGCCGGTGATGAGGGCGTGAATGGTACCACCGGTGCGACCTGTTCGCGCGGCATCAATGGGCCATGCGGGTTGAACGGCAGTACCGGCGCGGGAGTCAGATTGTTCGGCGGGGAAGGCGTGCCAAAAGTTGCGATGCTGCCCGACTTCTTCTGACCTTGTGGAGTTGTGCCGCTGTTGCCGTGAGAATCAGAGTAGATGCGGAAGTCGTTGCCAAGATCGGTGATCGTGCCGCTCGTCCCATCGCTGCCTTGGAAGATGCTTACGCCCTGCGCTGCGCTTTCAGGTACTCCCAGGCATACGATTGCGACCAAGGAGAGGAAGGCAAGGCCGGGGAATCGCATGGCGGCGCCTCCGAGTAGGAAGGAACCCACGACATTCTACTCCTTCGGGGACCGGGGTGGAAAGCACAAGTATTGTTACAGGGAGGCGGCTTTCTTGAGCGGGTCCAGCAGCTTCTCCGACACGTTCAAACTTCCCCGGCCGATGCCGACTTCGATGTCCGGTTTCGTGATGCCGTGGAAGTCGCTGCCACCGGTGACGAGGAGATCGAGTTGCTTGGCGAGGTTGAGGTATTCCGACGTCTGCTGTTTGTTGTGGGTGCTGTAGTGGACTTCAATACCGCCGAGGCCTTCTTGCTTTAACTTCTCGCAGAGCTTGAAGAGTCCCTCCGCCGATTCCTTCACCCAGGTCGGGTGAGCGAGCACCGCCACGCCGCGGGCCGCTTTGATCCAGGCGATGGCTTCGGACGGAGCGGGCAACTCACGCGCCACATACGCGGCCGCGCCGTTGGAAAGATAGCGGTCGAAGGCTTCTTTGGCCGAAGTGACGTAGCCCTTGTTCATTAACACGCGGGCGATGTGCGGGCGCCCGACGGATGCCATGCCGGCCAGTGTCTTGACTTCCTCGTAGGTGATGTCGAGTCCCACTTCGTTCAACTTCTGAATGATACGCGGATTGCGCACATGGCGGCTGTCGCGCAGGGTGGTCAGCCGGCGGTTGAACTCCGGATCTTTCCAATCCAGGAAGTAGCCCAGGATGTGCAGTTCATTGTCGCCGTGGCAGGAGCTGATCTCCACGCCGGGGATGATCTCGATGCCCAGTTCGGCGCCGGCCAGCATCGATTCCGGTAGGCCGTCCAGGATGTCGTGATCAGTGATGGCGAGGGCCGAGACGCCGGCTTTCTTGGCCAATGCCAGGACTTCGGCCGGTGGCAGGCTGCCGTCGGAGTAAGTGGTATGGAGATGGAGATCAATTCGGCTCATGGGGGAGTCCGATCGGGCCGGCTTTCTGCGCGACGAGCTGCGCGGTATAGAGAGGAGCGCCGCCGTGCCCGTCCTCGTGTTGGCCCTCGTCGTAATGCAGGATGCGGAGGCGCGAGGCGAGACGCAGCAGCTCGTTCTGGGCGAGGCAAAACTCCCATCGTTTGGGATGGCGATAGTGGAGGTAGTTGTCGATGGTAAAGGTTTCGTACACGAGCATGCCGTTGGGTTTCAAGGCCTCCAGCAACGCGGGGAAGAGGGCGCGGTGCAGATAGAAGAACACGATGATGACGTCGTACTCTTCCTTGGGCAATTCCGGTGGCGGCTCCTGTTCCAGATCCAGGACGCGGGCGCCGACGTTGGCGAGGTTGCGTTGGGTCGCGGAGGTCGTCAGGCGCGCGAGGGCTTCTTCGTCCCGGTCGATGGCCTCCACCCGATAGCCTTGCGCGGCCAGGTAGAGCCCATTCCGGCCTGAGCCTGCGGCTACATCCAGGACTTTCCCCTTGGGCAGGCGGGAAACTTGCTCGCTTAGAAACTTTGCCGGCGGCGCTTCATCTGTCTTGGTTTGCTGGGAGAGGCGCGTGCGGTCAAGCCGGACCCCGACGGAGGCGGTGGTCAGCTTGATCGGCGGGTCGAGTTTACGGACCCAGAGACGGACGCGCT
>CAZKRM010000054.1:0-2705 GCA_964555285.1 uncultured Nitrospiraceae bacterium | reverse complement strand
AGATCATGCTGACGAGCCGCTCGGCGAGCGTTTCCAGCAGGCAGCGATGTTCCTTCGAGCCGAGTTCGACGATGCGCTGGGCGACGCGCGCATAATCGACGGTCTTCTCGACATCGTCGGTCGTTGCGGCTGCCGCGATATCGCAGTCTAATTCCGCATCCACCGCGAGAGGTTGGGGGAACTGTCGCTCTTCAAGCGTGACCCCGCAAGAGCCTTGAAATTCCAATCGTTGAATGAAAATCCGGTCGGCCATGTCGGTCATTCTCAAGGATGGATTTCACGCTGTCAAGCAACTGTTCGAGGGGTATCTTGGTCGAGGAGGGAAGGGGAGACGCTGCTCACGGAACGCCGACCAGCCGTGCGATGAACTCCAGCATGAGGGTGGAAACTTCGTCGCCTTCGCCGATCTGAGAAAATATCGTGGAATGGTTGCGGTCCTTGATTTGCCGGATGGCGACATCGGGATGGCCGATGCGCTTCAGTGCCGCTGCCATGTGCTCATTCTGCTCTCTTCGCCACTCCTCGTCACCATCTGCATAGATGAAAAGTACCGGAGGGGTGTTGGAACGGACATACCGAGCCGGCGAGGCCTCAGGCCACTTCGCTGGGTCTTCACCCCAGACGCTCTTGGACCGGTGTGGTGCCACCCGCTCGACGTAGAAGAACCCGCTGACCGGCACGATGCCACGAATGCTCGATGGCTGGAGCTGGCGCGTGGCGAGATAGCGCTCATCGAGCGTAAGCAACGCAGAGAGGTAGGCTCCGGCAGAATGCCCGGCCACGAAGATGGCGTTGGGATTGCCGCCATACTCTGCGATGTGTTGCTTGATCCAGGCAAAGGCCTTCGCCACATCCTGGATATGGGCCGGATGCATCACGTGCGGTGAGAGGCGGTAGTTGATCACGACCGTGCCGATGCCTGCTGCCGCAAAGCGCCGTCCCACATGAGCGCTGCCCTCCTTATCCCCGTGCATGAGGGCACCCCCGTGGAGCCAAAGCAGTACCGGAAACCCACGGCGGCCCTCCGGCAGATACAGATCGAGCTTGTCGCGGCTGTCCTCATACTTCGCGTCCGGCACGTAGTCGATGTCGGCCACGACGCGGACAACACCTTGTCCAGCCAGCGCCGTGGTCTGACAGGTCACGAACACCAGCACGACGATGAGAAATTGAACCAGCACGAGGAACCTCCCGTTCGTCTTGCACAGTGCGGAACTCGACAGGCTGGTGGCAATCTCAAGAAACTCAACCATGTCACGACTACTTGGGAGGATCGTCAGAGGATCGAAAGTGCCTGCGCTCAACGGCCAGGATAACCTGGGGCAGCGGAGCGACGAGCCGCCGCCGGGTTCATCGCTATGTTAGGCGCTTCGCCGTCGCACCACCGCCCGACGTTGCTGTCGAAGAACCGGTGCCAGAGCCCGGAGTGCCTCGTTCACAGACGCGCCGGTCGGAAACACGTCCAGAATGTCCGGATCGATGACCACCACGTTCGCACCCTGCGCATACCGCGCGGCCGTGACCCCACGCACGGCACGGGAAAAGTCGTACTCCGGGCGCATCGTATCACGGTCGTCCGTCCGCCCTTTCCGCCTACCGTTCTTCTTCATATCGCCTCCGCTCTTGCCGAGTGGCCCGTCGTGCGGAAATGAGACGGGTCCGGGGTGGTCGCTCGGCAAACGCCACCACCAGGAGCCTCCGTCGGTTTGAGATGCCGAGCAGCACATACCGTTCCTCATCAAGTGAGTGGTCAGGGTCCGCCATCAAGAGGTTAAGCGGATCACCAAAGATCGTCGAGCCTTCGTCAAAGGTCACGCCGTGCTTGCGGACATTCGTTTCCGCTTTCACCGGGTCCCATTCGAAGATGTAACCCATTCCCACTCCTCACGATTGGTGGCATCCCCCAGTCCGGCGCGCCCTAACTATTAAATCTGCTGTGGGCTGCCGTGCAGCATAGCACGGTCGCCTAAGCAGTCTGATGGAAGGCAAGTCTACTTGAACATCCAACACTTGTTCAATGCTTCGTCCTGGTCCGCCGATCTCGACAGACTGCAATTCTTATAGTTTATCCAGCTATCAGCCCGCAGTCTATCTCTGCCGACCCGCTTTCATCAGAGACGATCGGCCGGGCAGTCGCTCTGGCCTGCCTCGGTTCGGGACCTGGATGCAGATCAAGGTGCGCTGATGTCCGTATTGTTTTTCAAGGTCATCAATTACGGCTCTTCCACTTGGCAGGTCCCTCACCGCGCGCGTCGACCACCTATCTCAAGGGAATGACGCCTGTATCGGTCCACTTGCGGCCGTCGAGCGAGCACCTTCTGAGGTGCGGGCTCCGGGAGCACAGGACCGATACAGGCGTCATTCCCTCCACACCCTGCTTGACTGTCTTTTCCCCCGGCCCCTATAATCTCCTCACGTTTCTTCCTACAACCGGCTGATTCCGCGTGGAAAATGGCTGAGTTCACCCACTTCAACGAGTCTGGCCGCGCCCGGATGGTCGATGTCAGCGCGAAGGACCAGACCGAGCGGGCTGCGACAGCTCAAGCCACAGTCTTTCTCCAGCCGGAAACCCTCGAAAAAATTCAGCGGGGCAAGATTGCCAAGGGCGATGTCTTATCCGTCGCGCAGGTCGCCGGCGTGATGGGAGCCAAGAAGACCCCGGATCTCATTCCCATGTGCCATCCGATTCTCCTCACCAGCGTCGA
>CAZKRM010000053.1:0-19532 GCA_964555285.1 uncultured Nitrospiraceae bacterium | reverse complement strand
CAGCGCCTTGTGACAACGGAAGTAGGCCACGGGCAGGTCAGCGGTACGCCCGGCCCGGCGCAACGCGGTCATGAGCAGCCGATAGAGCGGCTCTGCCGGCGGGTCTACCTGGATCGCCTCCTCTGCGCAGGCGACGGCCTGCTCCCACTCGCCCCGTTCCATCGACGACCGGACCAGAGCCTCCACTAACCTTATATATCGGGCACGGTACTTCTCCCGCGCGGGCCCCGCCCAGGGTGCCTCTGGTTCGTCCGCCAGGAACGATCCGCGATACAACTGCCGCGCCTGTGCGGCCAGCCGTTCGCTGCGCTCCGCGCATCCCTCGCGCGCCAGGCGCTCCGCCTCCTGCGCCAAGGTCTCGAAGGCCACGGCATCCACCCACACCAGGTCGGTGTTCAGACTCAAGCGGCCTTCATGGAACAGGATCGCCTGGGCGTCTCCGAGCAGTTTTCGCAAGCGGGCCAGGGCCGAAATCAGCGCCCGATAGGCCGCATCGCCCTCGGCCTCCGGCCACAGGGCATCGGTCACGCGGGCCATCGGCACCTCGCGGCCCCCGAACGCAAGGATCGCTTGGAGCAACGAGAGCAACCGATGGGAGGCCTTGCGCGATTTCGCCAGAGGCTGGTCATGAAGCTGCACGGCGAACCGACCCAGCGTCGTCACCTTGACCGGCCAGGGCCAGGCCGCGCACTGGCGCGCCGCCCCCTCCGGTACCAGCCGCATGATGCGAATCAATCGCTTCACGTAAGCCGGTTCAATGCCGGCTTCCAATGCTGAGGCGCACAGGAAGGGCCACGTTGACCGGCCCGGCAGCATGGGATAGAAAAATTCTGTCTCTGCGCCGATCGCGAGTGCCGCGCGAAGCGCGACCAGTCCAGCCGGCTCATCGCGGGTCTTCAACGCCCGGTCAGCATGGATCACGAGCCCGATGAACTCGATCAATTTGGCGTTCGCGTCTCGGGCGAACTCCAACGCCCAGGTCAGGTGGCGATCCGCCGCCTGAGCGTCTCCAAGGTCATAGAGAATCTTGGCCATATCCAGACGGCTGAGCGCTTCGGGGTACAAGGCCCCGCACCGGCGATCCAGAATGGCGGATCGCTCGGCATGGCGGAAGGACTCCGGCAGGTCTCCTCGAAGCGAGCAGATTTTGCCCGCCACATGATGGTAAAAGCCGCCGAAGATATCCTGCCGATGCTCCAGTTGCGGTTGCAGCGTATCTAACAGCGCTTGCGCCCCGTCGATATCCCACGTCACCAACTTCGCGAAGACCCTTTGGCCCATGAGCCAGGGCGTCAGGATGGTGACACCGCTGGCTTCGGCCAGCGCCAGGCCTTTCGTCGCTGCGTCGAGCGACTCCTCGGGATGTCCCAATGTCCACTCGTAGACTGATTCTGAGAAACTCAGCACCAGGCGCGCCAGCGGCGGCGCCTGTTCCGACCGCAGTCGATGCCGAAGCATGGCGAGCAACGGCCGCGCCTGCACGCCTTCCCCCATCCACATGCGATAGAGCAGGAGCGGAAAAGCAATCTGCATCGCGAGATTCAGATCCGGCAGGTGGGCGAGTCTCGGGAGGATCCGCTCGATCCAGACACGGATGAGCGGCGATTGGGGACGCTGCCAGATCAGCATGTTCAGCATGGCGGACGCGACCCGGGCCTCGATCTCAGCCGATGGGAACTCCGATCCTCCTTGCGTGAGACGCTTGAATTCCGCCAGCCGCTCGTCGACATCGATCGCCTCGTCCCAGGCAAAGGTCATCGACTCGATGGCGCCACACCAGGCCGGCAGCGCGCCGGATCGGTCTTGTGTCGCTGTGAACCGCTGAAGCGCTCGCTCAAACAGTAGTCGGCTGTCCTTCGGATCGAAGGGCAACCGGCAACCGGCCAGCCAGAACAGGAGCCAGGGATTGCGCTCTTGCACCTCCGTCGGCAAGCGACGAATCCAGTCTTCGACCACCCGCGCCCGGCCTTGGGACAGCAAGGCCGGGGCCTGGGCAAGCACGATTCTCGCCACTTCGTCATATTGCTTCGTCTCCAGGAACAGAGCAACCGCCTCGTTGATCTGGCCTGCCTGTTCGAGCAGGGAGGCTGTTGCGCCCAGGATCGCCGACAGCGACGCGGGGGCCAGCGTCTGCCTTGCGCTGGCGACCAGAAATTCCCGAAAGAGCGGATGGTACTGATAGAGCGGCTCCGTCCCGGGCCGGCGTTCCGTGAAGTACCGGGAGCGGTGGAGTTGTTCGAGGATACTTCCAGCGCCGGAAAGGTCGGTCAGCTCCTCGGCCATCTTCGCGGTCATCGAGGGACAGAAGGCCGACTTGAGCAGGAAGCCCTGTGTCTCAGGATCGAGTTGCTTCAGCACTTCCCGCGCGAGGTAGTCGAACAGCACTTCCGGAGATTTCAGCTCGCTCGCGTGATCCAGGGCGCGACTCGTCTTGAGCTGTTCCAGCAACAGCACGAGCCCGGCCACCCACCCGTGGCTTTGGCGCACGATCTGGGCTCGGACCTGTCGCGGCACGGGCTTCCTATTCGTGCGCGCCTGGAGCGAGACCAGGTGGGTCGCTTCGGCTGCCGTGAGCCACAGCGCGTCCTCTTCGATCAGCGCCATCCGTTGTTCGGCTTGAAGGCGGGCGAGCGAAGGCGGAGGATTGGCCCGGCTCAGCACGATGACCGAGACGCCTGCCTGCCCGCGCCCCGGCAGGCGGGCCGGGACCCCGCTCAAGCCTTGCGCCAGGACATCATGGAAGGGAGCCTGGTTCGGCACCGTCTGGTAGTTGTCGAAGACGACCGCGACTGACGCCGCAAGTCTTGCGAAAAGGTCCTCGAAGAACCGCCGGGTGAAGACCGCCAGGCCGGGGAGATATTCCGGGGTCAGGTGCGGAAGCGGTCGGCGGGTGCGCGGCGCGGCCTTCCGGCCGGCCAGCCCGAGATAGTGAAAGAAGGTGGCGGGGTCGGCGTCCCCTTCATCCACCTGGTACCAGAGTGAGCGCAGCTTGCGGGCGCGCAGGTAACTCGCGACCAACGTCGTTTTCCCGGCACCGGGCGGTCCCACAATCCAAACGATGGGGCGCTTACGCGCCTGATCCAGCTGGCGATACAGCCGCTTCCGCTCGACGATGAGCGGCAGGCTGGGGACCGTCAACTTCGCGAAGGTCGGCTGGATCTTCTTCATCACGTGCGGAGGCGAGCGAGTCAGGGTCTGATCCGTCTTTCCTACGGTTCTGAATTGGGATTTTGCCCGTTCACCTGCGGGAAGGCAAGGAGAACGGAAATGCTGACTGATGTTCTAGCCCGTATGATTCGCGGAGAAATGCGGGGCCAGGTTGCAATCACGCACGACGAGAACGTCGAGTCAGCTCCCGCTTCTGAGATCGGCGCAGCCTGCTAACCCGGAAAGACCCGGCATCTCGATGTCCAGCAAGATCAGATCCGGCGCCTCCCGGTCGATGAGCGCCAACGCACTCGCGCCGTCTTCGGCGATCAGCGCTTCATGACCCATCCACTGCGCCCTTTTCTGAAGCCCCTGCACGATGTCATTGATCGTCGTCGACAATGAGAATTTTTCCTGCATCGGTGATCTCGCCGCTAGAAGTCGAGGGCTGAATTTTAGATCGAAGCCGATGTGAATAGATACTGGCCGATTGTCCGCACGCCTCGCCCGGCGCGGCCCAATGGCCCATTGGGACGGGGCCTATTGTGCACCGTTCGGGAACGGCGCGTTTCCTCGACAAGATGCTCCTTGACGGCGGGCAAGAACGGTTGTATCCCCTCTCTATGATTCACTCCTCGACTATGTCCGGCACAGCCCCGCGCCACTCATGAACGCCTCCCACATCACGCGGATTGAATTTTGGCCCGTCGACATCCCCATCACCGATCCGTTTGTCGTCGCCACCGGCGCGCGTGTGGTCGCGGAGAATGTCTTTGTCCGAGTCACCCTCCGAGATGGCACACAAGGGTATGGGGAAGCGGCACCGTTTCCCGAAGTCGGCGGTGAAGACCGTGCGTCCTGTCTCGCTGCGATGCAGCAGCTCAGCCGGTTGTTGCTCGATCGATCCGCGGCTGATTATCGGAAGATCGGACACCTGCTCGCGGAGGAAGCCCCCACCCACCCGGCCGCACGGTGCGGACTGGAAACCGCGGTGATCGATGCCTTCTGCCGCGCATCCGACCAACCCATGTGGAAACTGTGGGGTGGGGCCGACGTACGACCGCGAGAAACCGACATCACGATTCCGATCGCCGATCTCGACAAGACGGTTGCGCTGGCCCGTGGCTGGTACGCAAAGGGATTCCGCCTCTTCAAGATGAAAGTGGGCCACGACGTGGACGAGGATGTCCGGCGGCTTGAAGCAGTCCATCGAGCCCTGCCCGGTATCGCCTTCATTGGGGACGGCAATCAGGGGTTCTCTCGTGACGAGTGTCTGGCCTTTGCCAAGGGCGTGAAGCAATTCGGTGGAACGATGATCCTGCTGGAGCAACCAGTGGCGCGGGAAGATCTGGAGAGTCTGGCGGTCATCCGGCAAGCAACCGGCATTCCCGTCGCGGCGGATGAGTCAGTCCGCTCGCTTGCGGACGCGAAAGAAGTGGTGAAGCGAGAAGCGGCCGACTACATCAACATCAAGATCATGAAGACCGGCGTCGTGGAAGCCGTCGAGATCGCCTCATTCACACGGGCCGCAGGGCTGCAATTGATGATCGGCGGGATGGTGGAGACGAGAGTGGCGATGGGCTGTTCGTTCAGTTTGGTATTGGGGCTCGGGGGGTTCGAGGTGCTGGATCTGGATACGCCGCTATTACTCGCCACCGATCCGGTGCGAGGCGGGTACCGATACGAGGGACCGCGGCTTCAGCCCTGGCAGGGTTCAGGCCTCGATATGCAGGCGGAGCCACAGGGCGCAGCCACCGTCATCGAGTAATCAACGCTCTTTGCTCAATTCGCCAATCGACCGATCAGCCATTCCATCGCGTTGGATGACGCCAGCCAGGCTTCGGCAAAGCTCGCCACATACAGGACGGCCTCGTCCCGGTCGCCGGGACTATAGATTTCCGGCAGCTTGGTGGGCAACTTTTTCTTGCCCGTGAAGAACTCGGCGACATGGCGGTTGCACTTCATCGCGGTCTTCAGGGCCGCCGCTGCGGACGTCAGGTCTTCCCGCCGAAGGTCGAGCAGGACCCGCCCCCTTCATCCAGCAAGCGATTCATGAAGGCCTGCGCATCGTTCAGGCTCGTGAACTCTTGCTCATGCATGATCCGGCTGAGATCGACCAGCATGGTTTCCGTGAGTACGCACTGGGGTTCTACCGCTGGCCGACGTCATGGCGCATCACGTGGAAAGGCAGCCATGGCCCCGCGACGATGACGCTCACCCTCTCCGAGCGAAAGGGGATTGCGAACTGGGTGATCGGCGGATTTTCGATGGGGATTGTCCGAGGCGAACTGTCCTATGATGGCCGGACCTGGCCGATCTCTGGCCTGGCCGAATTGCTGATGTGATGAGCGACGCTCAGGGCTCGCCTCACCGTTTTTCGAATGGCCGCTCAGCGCGGACATTGGCCGGAACAAAGGTCCACTGTTTCCGTTCATCCACATCGAATGCCCCAAGAAACGTCGCGCCCTCTTCCAGGTGCCGAAACTCCACCAGGCGGATCGTGCAGGTCGCTCCGTCCACCACTCGCGCGTCGAACTGGCCGACGACATAGATCGTGCCCGTCGTCGTCTGATAGAGATTGCGCCGGCTCACGCCGCCCGTGTCCGGGAAAAGGTCCGCGGACGAAGAACAGCCGCCCGGCCCTTCGGCCCTGAGCCGGAGATTGTAGCGGGCGAGGAAAGGATGGGTGGCCACACGGATAATTGTGAGACGCATGCCGGCAGAGGGCACGTCCGTGGTTGCGGGGACCGGCGTCTCGCTGTTGCACCCTGCCAGAAGGGAAAGAATTCCTACAAGCCAGACCACCGGCCAGAGAGGGATCACTTGGCCGCCGGCACCTTCGGCGCAGCGCCGATCGCATCGAGTCCCGCCTGCGCGCAGGCGTCGTCCAGATGTGCCCCGGGCGCACCGCCGACACCGATCGCGCCGACCACCTCGCCGCCGATTTCGATCGGCAGGCCACCGCCAAGGATCAGGATGTTGTCGTTCATCTCCCGCAAGGCCTGCAACGTCGGCACTTTGTTGATGAGGTCGGCCAGCTCTGTCGTCGGCCTGCGGAGACTCGCCGCCGTATAGGCTTTCTTTCGGCTGCTGTCGATCGTGTGCGGACCTGCGCCATCCCCCCTCATCATCGCTCGGAGCATCCCACCTCGGTCCACCACCGCAACACTCACGCGATAGCCGTCCTTCTTACAATTCTCGATCGCCGCGTTTGCCGCCCTGACTGCGAACGACAACGGCAGCACGGATTCCTTGGGCAGGTCTTCCGCTGCCGACAGACCGACATTCGACGCGACGCCCACCATCGCCACGACCGCCATGATCCACCACTTCGCACGTCTCATCGTTCCCTCCCTGAGAGTTGCCCACGACCAAGACACACAACATGTGGGATGGAGGGTACGAAGGGGGTGAGGTTCTGTCAAGAGACAGGTGACGAGGCAGTGGCCACTGCCCCAGGGATCGTCGTCGCGAGAGGGTTACGGTGGCCGGCGTGGGGTCGGGGAACTTTTCACGGGGGGCCGGCGCGGGCGAACGTCCTTCTTGGCATCGTTGGGAGGTGCAGCCTTCACGCCGATATCTTCGACCAGCGCGCGCAGCGGCTCGGCCACGGACCAGGCCTGGGCAGGACAGCCGCGCGCGATGTGCGGCGGGTCGCCGTCGAAGATTTCCGACACCTGGCCCAAGCAGGCCTGCCCCAGATGCTCCTTCAGGCCGGCCAGATAGGTACGCGCCTTCCGCCTGGTGTCCGACGTTTTTCCATGGACCTTGATCCAGGCGGCGACAAAGACCCCAAGGAGGAACGGCCACACGGTTCCCTGATGATACGCCACGTCGCGATCCACGACGCCTCCTTCGTAGCGAGGACGGTATTGCGGATCGAGCGGCGATAAGGTCCGCAGGCCGACGGGGGTCACCAACTGCTCCTCCACGGCTTGCACCACCCGTTTGGCCTGCTCGCGCGAGAGGAGTCCGTCGGCCAAGACCACGGCGTAGAGTTGGTTCGGCCGCAGCGACGTGTCGTCTCCCTGCGGGCCATCAATCACATCGTACAGATACCCACCGGCGTCATACCAGAACCGGGAACGGAAGGATGCGACAGCCCGCGCTCGGTCTGCACGGCACCGGACGGCAAAGGCCGGGTCGCCGAATCGCGTGGCCAAGTGTTCTCCGACCGACAAGGCGCGCATCCACAAGGCTTGAATCTCGACGGGCTTGCCATGACGCGGCGTCACGACCCAGTCGCCCACTTTCGCATCCATCCAGGTGAGCTGTGAGCCGGGAACGCCCCCGGCGATCAAGCCGTCGTGATCCATGCGAATTCCATAGCGGGTGCCCTGCCGATAGCCATCCAGAATCTGCATGATCGCCGGCCAGGCAATGTCTTGCACGCGTGCATCATCCTTCGTCGAGGCGAAATAGCGGTCCACCGCGTGGATAAACCAGAGCGACGCATCGATGGTGTTATAGTCCGGTTGTTCGCCCGCATCCGGAAATCGATTGGGCACCATGCCCTCCGACACGTGCGCCGAGAAGGCGTCGATCACCTGCCAAGCCACATCGAAACGCCCCGTCACCAGGCAGAGCCCCGGCAATGAGATAAAGGCGTCGCGCCCCCAATCGGCGAACCACGGATAACCGGCAATGACGGTGTGCTGGTTGCCCCGCTCGGACAGATACGACTCCGCCGCGCGCCAGAGCGCCCGTGCGAGTGCGTCCTCCTTGGGCGCCGGACCGGCTACGCGCTTGCGACGGCGTTGTTCTTCTTCGGCCAGCACAGCACTGTCTGCCGATTGTACCGGCTCGCTGGTGAAGACAAGAGAAGCCGGCACGCCCGGTGTGAGCGAAAACACGAGCTCTCCGGGCGACCACCAGTCTTCCTGATCGTCCAGACCGCGCCGGCGTTCCACCGGATAATGGATGCGCCGGTACCAGTCTGGGGCATGATGGTACTCACCGGTATGGAACGCTTGAATGGCAGGAAGCTCGGCGTACGGTTGCCACTTGACGTGATTCGCCCCGACCCAGGCTTGCACCAGCAAAGAGCCGTTCTCAAGATGGGCGCCGTGGTAGTCCCGGCCCGTGAGCATCGGCCGTACGCGCAGTCGCACTGGAAGGCCTGTTCCGTCGAGCAGACGCCACCGCATCACCACCATGTCTCGTCCACGCGGGCAAAAGATCTCCCGTTGGATCGTCAGGCCCTCGTCCTCGTAAGTCCAGGTCGGCCAGGGTTCGTTCGAGAAGCCGGTGCATCGCTGATACCCTTCGGGATGGACGACGCCTGAGTACACGTTGCTGGAGAGAGGGAACGACCGTCCCGCGACTTCGACCCACTCTTCCAGATGGTTCACCAGAACGACCCGCTCGACCGGCGGCTTCCGGGCCACCAGCAACAGCGCATGGTACCGGCGCGTATTCGCACCCGCGACCGTGCCGGACGCGAAGCCCCCGCGTTCGTTCGTTTCGAGCCATTCGAGATCGAGGGCACGTTCCAACTTCTGACAATCTGCCGCTGTGATTTTCATGTCAGTGCCACTCTGTCCTCATCCATCCTGCGATGGGTGGTTCGATAGGCCTCACTTGCGCGCGTCCGGCGAGCACAGCCTCACCGTGCGGGCCGCGCGAGCACAGAGGCCTGTCGAAGCACCCATCGCTCCCCTTATTCCCCGCTTTGTTGAATCAGTTTCGCGACCAGTCCCGTCCATCCGGTTTGGTGAGCAGCCCCGATCCCGGCGCCGAGATCGCCATGAAAGTATTCGTAGAAGGGGACGAGGTCCCGCCAGTGGGGATCGTGTTGGAATTTCTCGGCTCCGCCAAAGACCGCTCGACGGCCGTCCTTATCGCGCAGGAAGATCCGCGTGAGTCGCCGCGACAGCTCCGCCGCCACTTCTTCCAGCGTCACCTGCCGGCCGGAGCCGGTGGGACACTCCACCTTGTACGCGTCGCCTAAGAAATGGTGGAACTTCTGCAACGACTCGATCAGGAGATAGTTGACCGGGAACCAGATCGGTCCTCGCCAATTCGAGTTGCCGCCGAACAGCCCGGAGCCGGACTCAGCCGGCTCGTAGTCCACGCGATAGTCCATGCCCATCGCCGAGAGAATGTAGGGATGATCCTTATGGTAGCGCGAGAGGGCGCGGATGCCAAAGGGAGAAAGAAATTCCTCCTCGTCCAGCATGTACCGTAACACCTGCGTGAGCCGTTGACAGTTCACCAAGGAAAGAAACCGCCGCACACCGCCGTCGTGCGTCTGCGTTTCGACATGCGCGCTGAAGTCCGGACGGTTCTCGATGAACCACTGCAGCCGGTGCTTGAATCGGGGCAAGCGGTCCACGAGCTCGGAATCCAAGGTCTCCACCGCGAATAACGGGATGAGCCCGACCAGTGACCGCACCTTCATGTGGAACGTCTTGCCGTCCGACAGGTGCAGGACGTCGTAGAAGAAGCCGTCCTTCTGATCCCACAGCTCGATCTTCTCGCCGCCGAGGTTGTTCATGGCGCGGCAGATATAGACGAAGTGCTCGAAGAACTTGCTGGCCACGTCTTCATAGGTGCGATTCTCGCGGGCCAGCTCCAGCGCAATCGCCAGCATGGTGAGGCAATACATGCCCATCCAACTGGTGGCGTCCGACTGCTCGATATGGCCCCCCGTCGGAAGCGGCGCGCTGCGGTCGAAGACACCGATATTGTCCAGGCCGAGGAATCCGCCTTGGAAGATATTCTTGCCCTCGGCATCCTTCCGATTGACCCACCAGGTGAAATTCAAGAGCAGCTTGTGGAAGACGCGCTCGAGGAACACCCGATCGCCGACCCCTGTGCGTTTCTTGTCGATCTTATAGACGCGCCAGGCCGCCCAGGCATGGACCGGCGGATTGACATCGCCGAGCGCCCACTCGTAGGCCGGCATCTGTCCGTTCGGATGCATGTACCACTCACGCACCATGAGCACGAGCTGCTCCTTTGCAAACGTCGGATCGACGAGCGCCAGGGGAATGCAGTGGAACGCCAGGTCCCAGGCGGCGTACCAGGGATACTCCCACTTATCCGGCATGGAAATCACGTCGGCGTTATAGAGATGCGTCCAATCAGCGTTGCGCCCCTGAAGCCGCGTGCGTGGCGGCTCCGGCCCGACCGGATCGCCCTTCAGCCACCGGCTCACGTCGTAATGATAGAACTGCTTGCTCCACAAGAGTCCGGCGAACGCTTGGCGCTGCACCAGGCGAGCATCATCGGACAGATCGGCCGGAGCCAGGCCATCGTAGAACTCGTCGGCCTCTTGGATCCGCTTCTTGAACGTCGCCTCGAACTCCGTCCGCGTCGGCGTTCCGTTGCCTCCCCCGTTCGTGAAGCGAAGGCGGACGGTCGAGGCGGCCCCCGGCGCCAGATTCAGGACATAGTGAGCGGCGGCTTTCGATCCCACATGATCGGGATTCACCGCGCCCTTGTCTCCGTGCACCACGTAATCGTTGATGCTGTCCTTCACATAGCGCGCCCCATCCGGGTCGTCGTAGAGCCGTCGCGTGTTCGTTTCGTTTTCCGTGAACAAGAGGGTCGGGTGCCCCTCACAGAGCAGCCGGCGCGAGCCGTAGTACTCGTGAGTCAACTCGACGACGCTCATGTCGTGAATCGCCGCGCCCTGGCGCATGCGGGGACGCCGAACGTCGAGCCCCCAGGACCAGGTATTGCGAAACCAGATGGTCGGCAGCAGCGTGAGTTCGGCCGGCTCGGGGCCGCGGTTCACGACGTGCATGCGAATCAGCAGATCTTCCGGCGACGCCTTGGCATATTCCACACACACATCGAAATACCGGTCCTCGTCGAACAGGCCGGTATCGATCAACTCGTGCTCCGGAGAGACCCGTCCACGCCGGCGGTTTTCTTCGACCAACTGCGCGTAGGGAAACGCGGCCTGCGGGTATTTGTAGAGGTACCGCATGTAGGAATGCGTCGGCGTGGAGTCGAGATAGAAATAGTAGTCCTTCGCGTCCTCGCCATGATTGCCTTGGTTGCCGGTGAGACCAAAGACGCGCTCTTTGAGGAACGGATCGCGACCGTTCCAGAGCGCCACCGCAAAGCAGATGTATTGATGCCGATCGCAAATCCCGGCCAGCCCATCTTCGTTCCAGCGATAGGCCCTTGAACGGGCATGGTCATGCGGGAAATGCTCCCAAGCCGTGCCGCCATCGCTGTAGTCTTCGCGCACCGTCCCCCAGGCGCGCTCGCTCAGATACGGCCCCCACCGCTTCCAATGTTTCTGCCGGCGGGCATCTTCTTCCAATCGCTGCAGCTCCGCGTTCTGGGCCGGCCGCCGGCTGGAAGTGGCGTCTCCCGGACGTCCCACAGGTGTACTCATGGCTCTCCTCTCGCTGTTCCCCTCCTCCCCTTTTGTCGGCACGCAGTCGCCAAATCTGAACAGACCTGCCGCCTGCCGATAGGTTGTGTAACACGTCCCGCCTTTACAAGGCCGACGGATGAAACACGACGGGAGCGCCCGCGACGGGTATCCAGAAAGATCGGGGAGGCGATGGATGTGGGGGACAGACGAAGGTATGGGAGAAACGGAATGCCGAAGAGCGATTAACTCCAAACGACACTTTCTTGATTCAGGAGATAGTCGATCACTTCAATGCTGTTCCGCAACTGGTTCTGGGCCTGCTCGGACATCGGCAGAATGGCCCCCACGATCTTACCCGATTCTAGGTCTTCCAAGGAGGGGATGCCTTCGGATCTACGCTCGTCGAAATCGGCTCGGTAGGTTGCCACTGTGTTCGCTCCTCCCTTCTTGAGTAGGTATCGGTGTGCACCAGCAATTCTTAAGCCAGAGAGCACCTGGCGATCGTTGAAGTAAGCATACCATACGGTCGGAGCCGCCCTGGGCAAGCCCGTGTAACATGTTGACTTGTTGGGATGATCCAGCTTGAACACTAACGTGGTTCTGCAGCAGGGGGAAGAGCGCCCAGGTAGGGAAAACCTCCGACCTTCAGGAGCGGGGTATCGGCGCGCAGGCGGAAGTCGTCATGGTTGGAGTCAACGAACCCGGGATCGATCGCGAGATCGGACTCGGGTTTCAACTCCGGCATCGACACAGGAGCAAGACCAGGGCTGGTATAGTTCGCCTCTGCATTCGAGAGGTCATTAAAGGACAGCGTGACCCGGCTGGAGGGGGCCACCAGAAATCCCACTTTGTTTAGACCGACAATGTTGGCGATCGCCTCGCTCTGCGACATCCCCAAGAAGGCCACCCCGCCCCCGTTCTTGACGATCGTGTTACTCACCAGCGTCGCGCGGGCCTTGTCCGTGACGACCACCCCTTCGAACAAGCTCCGGGTGATGACGTTGCGCTCGATCCGGATGTCGGACTTGCCGGCCACGGTCACGCCATGATCGTTGTCGTGGATAAAATTGCCGATCAGCACGGCATGCGAATCGGCAAACTGCACGCCGGTGGTTTCACTCCCGCCGATCACGCAATCCTCGATGCGGACATCCTGCACCTGTTGCCCAAAGACCATCCCGTTCACACGCACCTGCCGCAACACGATCCCATGTCCATTGAAGATGCCCATCGCATGCCCGCCGTGCTCATTGATCGTGATCCCGCTGATCTCGATATCGGTCGCGCCGTACGGCCACTTCCCGATATGAAAGACGCCGACGCGCTCGCGACCCAGAATCGTGACCCGATCGATCCCCTCACCGACTAATTTGAGCCCCTCTTTACTGTGGACCGTCACATCCTCTTTATAGGAGCCGGCCTTGATCAGAATCGTGTCGCCTTTGCCGGCCGCATCGACCGCTTCTTGGATGGAGTTGTACTGCCCCGAGCCATCGAGAGCCACCACCAAGGTCTTCGGGCCCGAGGCGAGCGGCTCTTCGCCCAGGGCGATCCCCGACCCATAGGCGAACAGCAGCGCAACGCTGAACGTGACCATCGACGGACGCATCGAGAACGTCATACAGGCGGAGAAGCTGAGAAGTCAATCGGCTTCGGTTGCGAGGCTGAAACCCTCGTGGTATGTTCCGCCGCCATGATCCTCGTCGGACTCACCGGCGGCGTCGCCACAGGCAAGAGCACGGTGGCGCGCCTCCTTCAGGACTGCGGCGCCGTGGTGATCGATGCGGACGTGCTGGCGCGGCACGTCGTCGAACCGGGCACACCGGCCTGGCGAGCGATCGTGAACACGTTCGGGAAGCAGGTGTTGCACCCCGACAAGACGCTCGACCGTCACGCGCTTGGGGCGATCGTGTTCCGCAACCGGGCCAAGCTGAGACGCCTCAATGCCATCATCCATCCTCGCGTCGCCCGTGAGCAGGCGCGGCTGACTCGCGAGATTGCCCGTAAGAATGAGCATGCGGTCGTCATCTACGACGTGCCGCTGCTGTTTGAAGCCGGAGTGGACAAGCGCATGAAGCAGATCATCGTGGTCACGGCCGACCAGAAGACTCAAATCACCCGCCTGCAACAGCGCAACCACCTTCCCCGCGCCGAAGCCCTCCGCCGGATCAGAAGCCAGATGCCGCTATCGAAGAAAGCGCAATTCGCCGACTACGTCATCGATGGGACGCTCCCTCTCGGGAGGATCAGACGTGAGGTGAGGCGGGTTTTTGAGACCCTCAAACAATTGGCCTGAGCCGGCCACCTTGTTGCGCGCCCTCATTCGTGGCGGCGGCCGCATGCTCGTCGCCCATGTTCTCCGCTTCATGGGCGGCCGCGGCAACCTTGCTCATGAGTGGTTCGTCGACAACGACCTCGTAAAATGCTTGGCCCGTCGGCGCTCCAAGATGCGGATGCCCCATGTCTAAGCGCCGAATCTTCCCACCACGCACGACCAAGCTGTGCAGGTTGCCGTTGAGGTCCGGAAATCGACCGGCAAAGAATAGGGAGGGATCCTGTTCGCCGGCTACCAGCAGCGTGATTTCCCGAAGCACCACTTCGGTTCGCAGCTTGGCAAAGGCAGCGGCGTCCAGCTCGATCCCGTTCGAGTTATACCGGAGGTACATCTCGCCTTTTTCTCCCCGCAGCCGATCGCCCTCCGGAATTTCAAAGACTGCCACGTTCGCACCGGCCACGAACGACTCGCTGCGCCGGCCCCGCTCTTTCCGCAGCATCCACGAGCATGAGGACAGACGATCCGCCTTGCCGATCGCCGGAGAAATCATGACCTTTCGCCTACCGTTATAGAGAAACGCGGGAGACTCCTCGGAAAACACGATTCCAACGCCAAGCTCCATCTCCGGCAATCCTTGCTCTCTGGAATGAGCGTTTTGGGCGCGAGTCATCGACAAGAGACGTCCGGCTACGCCGCACATGCGTGCCACGCTGAGCTGTTGTTCCGGCGCTTCCGCGTATTCCTCCAGACTCAGAATGACGGCATCTCCTTCCAGGAATACGATCGAGGCTCCAAACGCGGTGAGCATCTCGCGCAGAGGATCGTAGAAGTGCAGGCTGAAATAGGAGGCCGGATTCAGCTCTCGCCTGCGCAGCTCGGCCACCAGGGTCGTGGACCCCCGCACATCGGCCTTCAGGACCACGTGGTTCAGGATCGTTTTCCCCGCCCGTCCTTCTTCATCGGCGGCCAGGAACTCATACAGCGTGTTGTTCGCGCGCGAGAGTTGAACGTGCCGGGGGTCTTCCAACAGCCTGATGGAGGCCATCGCCTGCTGAACGGTCTGGTAGGACAGCCGATCCCGGCGGAACGTCGTAAAGTCCTTCAGAAAACGCACCAGGCACTCTTGCTGCCCGCCACACGACAGCCAGTCCACCTCGTCGGCGGCAGCCGACAGCGGCTCGAGCGACAAGGCCTTCGCCCCGGTCTGCCGTTGGAGCTTGGCCAGGATCATGCTCCGGGATTGCGGCGCAGCCAGGAATTCGTGCAGTTCTTGGGCGCTCAGCACCTCCGAGTAGTCCTTATAGAGGGACGGCATCTTGTACGCCGCCACGATATCCGTCAGAAGTCCTGCGGCTCTGAACCGTCGTTCGACAACAGCGCGCGCACGTCGCTGGAAGCGAAGGTGCCGCTTCAATTCATGAACATCCGGCTTGCCGTTCCCTTTTCGCGCCCGATCGAGGCGGGCTTGGGTCTGCGACACGTTGAAAAGAATATCGACATTCCCGGGAACATCGGCCCACCGGTCGCACGCGCGAAGGTCGAGGCGGCGCAGGCGTTCGACCTCCTCATCGGCCCGCTTGCGGCGAGCTTCTTGCTTCGTCGGCTGCGAGGGCTTCCCATTATTCCGCTGCGCGACCCCGTGGACGCCTCCCTTGAGCGATTTCCCCGTTCCTGCCGGCAGGCCCCGTTGAGTCTCTTCCGCCGCCGGCAAGGCACGCTCCGCGTGGCTCGCAGATCTCGTGCGGCGAAACATCGTCGAGAGCAATCCATCGAGCGCGGAGAACGTGTAGGGGTCATCCGCATCGTGCCGGAGGAAGACGTACTGCCCGATCAAGACATCGTCATCATCGAGGGACTCGACCTGCAACAACGGATTAAACAACACGTCCTCAGGAACCGGCCACCGGGCCCCTAACAGCGAGTGTCGAAGCTCGGCGAGCCCCCCGTTCTCCATGTTTCGTAGTTGCCCGAACAGTTGACGGTTTATCCGGCATCTCAGTCTCGCCCGGTTGCGCACCAGCCGGCTCAGGCATTCGTTCATGTGAATCCGGTCGTGGTCGGCAGTGATTCCCCCGGAAGCCATGGACTTCCTGACACCCTGAATGACGTCTTCTAGCTGCGCGTTCACCGTGGCCAGCAACCATTTCACCACAGCCAGTTGGACCAGTTGAACCAGGGACGGTCGGCTCATCGCCTTTGCCCGATGGACCGCACTCTCGATAAGGCCGACATAACTGCTCCGGAATCGCTCCCATTGCTCTTGCGTGGGACCCGATGATGTCTCCAGCCGGCGGCCGCGGCCGACCGTGTAGCCGACGAGGCCATCAATGATCCGTGTCGCGTGCAGCACGAACCTCGGACTGAGCCCGACGTCGACGTGAATGTTGTCAACGCCTTTCCTGAAATCTGCGAAATCAACCGTGATCGGGTCCCTGGAGGACAGAGGCTGGATGGTTTCGGAGGGCTCGACGGGCCGGTAGAGACAGATGGTGAGCCGGCGGACCGCGTCGCGAAATACTCGGAGCATGGTGGTGGACCACGCGAAGCCCGTTGCACTGAAGGACGGCCACGACAATACTTCCCGGCGCGCGACCGCATTCGTAGTTAGGAAGACCTATAGCACGGAGCGACCACAGGGCCAAGACATTGGGCAGTTCTCGCAGCTCTTGGGAAGAAGAAATGGAGGGGCGCTTCAAATGGGGCCGCGGTATGAGAGCAGTGGAATCCGACGTAATCGTAGTCCCCAAGGCCGCATCAATCGGGTTTCAACCCTCGCCCGCCCGTTCGAGCGGGCGAGATATGCTCATTGAGCGGCTTACTCTCTTTGTATTCATCAAGATCGTGATGGTCAGTTGCATGGCTCAAACCTAATTCCCACTCCTATCCTTCCACGCTCTGCTATAATACCGGCCAGGACCATCGCTCATGAGGTACGTATGGAGTATCCGGTCGTCATAGAACAAGACCCTGATGCCGGCGGGTATGTCGTGTATTGCCCGACGTTAAAGGGGTGCGTCTCCCAGGGTGAAACCGAAGAAGAGGCTCTGGAAAACATCAAAGACGCCATCAAGACCTATCTCGAAAGCGTGGAAGACCTGAAACGGCTCAAGAAACTGAGGACCGTCGAAGTCACCGTATAACGAAGCTTCCGCAGGTTTCTCATGAACGGGTCGTGAGAGCCCTGAAGCGCGCAGGCTTCTATATACTGCGAGAAGGCAAACACATTGCCATGACGGACGAGAAACATATCGTCATCATCCCACGCCATCACGTGATCAAACCGGGCACGATCAAACAGATCCTCGACGCAGCAGAAATTTCCATCGAGCGATTTCACGAACTTCTCTAACAGGCGACCCCCTCAACCCCACGACTCATTCAATCGTCTGACTCGGCAAGAGCCGATACGCCGATCTGCTCACGTGGAGAAGGGAGGAAGGCCGATGAAACGCGCGACCGTGACCAAAGGCAGTGGGAATATTTTTCGAGACCTTGGGTTTTTGGAAGAAAAGTCGGCTGAACTGATTCTGAAAAGCAGTTTGTTGCAGGCCCTTCAGGACACGATCAGGAGTCGAGCGCCTCGTCCATTTTCTCTCCCTATTGGGACAGGACGTGGAAGTGACGGTGCGCCAAGCTCCCCGTGGGCAACGATATGGAACGGTCCGTTCCAGGCTGGCCAAGAAGCTCGACAAGGTTTCAGGGTGAAAGAGGGAACTCGGACCGATCCGCCAAGTCGAACAGACGAAATCTCGTATCACATTCATTGCAACCCTCGCCCGCCCATTCTCGCAATGTAAGATGGCGAGACTTACCGCCTCGCAAGGGCTTTTCATTCGACAACCCAACGCCCGTGAAGCTTGATCGCGTCGTACATGGCATCGGGAGCGAGGTCGGCGCCATCGGCCCATTGCACGGTGCCCATCACCACCCGCACCTGAGCGAAGACTGCCGGGTCACGTAACGGTTCAAACACCGTTCCCTTGACTTGGGGGTTACCCAGAAAGTTCGCCAGGTCCACGTCGCCCGTGGTGCCATCGACAAATGTCACCCGCAAAAGCAGGTCAGGCATGGTGTTCACGGAAACCACGCGCCAAGGCACGACATGTCGAATCGCCGGTTCTACGTCAGGGGATCGATCGGCTTGGGAGATTTGAGTTGGCTGCATAGAGTCCAGTCCTCCATGAGTTCGTCTCGATGATCAGTCGCCCATTCCAGAACGAGCACCATGGCACGACGCGGCAACGTTCCCCGCAACACGCGTAGATCTCGCAGATCGAAGACCGCTTCATGTTCTCCATAGAGAGCATGAAAATGCGGCGGATTATGATCCCGCCAGAACATTTGAATCACAATACCATAGAAGACGCTGATCGTCGGCATCACTGTCTTCTACCACACCTCTAGCGACGGAGAGTCCACCGCACCATCCATTGCAAGGCATTCTACACAGGTTGATCGAATGAAGGAATAGCAGGAGCAGAGGAACGATGGGCAGGTTGAGCGAGCGCTACAACAAATCAATGTAAACCACACTACTACGCTTCTGTTTCAATCCTCGCCCGCCCTTTCGAGCGGGCGCTACAGCAGGACTTTCAACAGCTCCGCTGGGCCTGCGGCGTTTCAATCCTCGCCCGCCCTTTCGAGCGGGCGCTACGTGGTAGTGTCCGATATCGCAGGTGTCGTTGTCTGTTTCAATCCTCGCCCGCCCTTTCGAGCGGGCGCTACCACAATCTTTTATGAATAGAAGGAGAGCACGATGAGTTTCAATCCTCGCCCGCCCTTTCGAGCGGGCGCTACTATGCGACGTCGCACTATGCCACAGCAATGAGTTGTTTCAATCCTCGCCCGCCCTTTCGAGCGGGCGCTACAAAAGTTACCACTCTGACCCATAGTCCAGGTTGGTTTCAATCCTCGCCCGCCCTTTCGAGCGGGCGCTACTCCCAAGAATGGATCGGGTCATGGTCCTTCGACAGTTTCAATCCTCGCCCGCCCTTTCGAGCGGGCGCTACGATGAAACGTGTGTAAAGTTCCGCCGACACTCTGGTTTCAATCCTCGCCCGCCCTTTCGAGCGGGCGCTACGCCTCATGAGCCACACAACACTGAGCGATCATAGGTTTCAATCCTCGCCCGCCCTTTCGAGCGGGCGCTACCTACGGCAGACCGGAGGAGTACGCCATCCTCTTGTGGTTTCAATCCTCGCCCGCCCTTTCGAGCGGGCGCTACGGAGGACAGGACCGCATGACTACTTACAAATTATGTTTCAATCCTCGCCCGCCCTTTCGAGCGGGCGCTACTAGGGACGGTGCCACAAGGAGCTGATAGCCAGACGTTTCAATCCTCGCCCGCCCTTTCGAGCGGGCGCTACTCCCATAATCCATCCGTGGTCGTCCCGAATTTGGGTTTCAATCCTCGCCCGCCCTTTCGAGCGGGCGCTACGTTCGTAAAGGTGCCGGAGTGCTGCAAAGCAAAAGTTTCAATCCTCGCCCGCCCTTTCGAGCGGGCGCTACCTCTGCCCTCAGTCTCATCTCAGTCCCAAAATGGGTTTCAATCCTCGCCCGCCCTTTCGAGCGGGCGCTACGCGTGCCGACCAATATCCAGATCACGGTGACGGTGTTTCAATCCTCGCCCGCCCTTTCGAGCGGGCGCTACGCCGGCTGGCCGAGCGCTTCCGCGCCGGCGATCCCGGTTTCAATCCTCGCCCGCCCTTTCGAGCGGGCGCTACTAGTGTAGTGTCCAAGAATTAACTGGACAGTTGTTTCTTCTTCTTCTTTCGT
>CAZKRM010000052.1:0-19932 GCA_964555285.1 uncultured Nitrospiraceae bacterium | reverse complement strand
GCGCGTGAATGGCATTCACGAGGTCGCCGGTTCAATCCCGGCCAGCTCCACCAAACCAACCAGCGCAGCAGATACGAAGTACGGAGTTCGTGGTTCTAGGTTGTCCGGAGAATAGTATCTCTTCCTCGTCGCTTTCCTAAGCCCACACCTCGAACCTCGCACCTCGAACCCTGATTCCAACCCATGCTCCAAATCGAATCGGTCAGCAAACAATACTCCACGAAGATCCTGCTCGAGGGCGCGACGGCGCACCTGCGTCCGAATTCTCGGGTCGGGCTGGTCGGTCCGAACGGCGCCGGAAAGACCACGCTCTTTCGCATGATCCTTAACGACGAGTCGCCGGACAAGGGCACGATCCGAAAGCGTCCCCGCCTCCGCATCGGGTATCTTCCACAGGAATTGGAGACCATCGCGGGCAAGACCGTGCTGGATGCCGCCCATCGCGACCTCTACCCTGAGCACGAAGCCAAATGCATTCTTTCCGGGCTGGGTTTCACCGACGCCGATTTCGACCGTTTGGTCGAGACGCTGTCCGGCGGCTACCGGATGCGCGTCGCGCTCGCGCATTTGTTGTTGTCCAACCCCGATGTGCTTATGCTGGACGAGCCGACCAATCACTTGGATAAGCCGACGCAACGCTGGTTCGAGCAGTTTCTCTTGGACTCGAATATGACGCTGCTGGTGATCAGTCACGACACGGCCTTTTTAGATCGCATCGTCACGCATATCTGGGAACTGCGGCATCACCGGATCCAGGAATATCGGGGAAACTATTCCACGTTCCGCGAGCTCCGCGCAGAACGGGATGCCCAACAGCAAGCGGCCGCCACCCGCCAGACAAAAGAGGTGGCGCGCGTCCAGAAGTTCATCGACCGGTTCCGATACCAGGCGAACAAGGCGAGCCAGGTGCAATCGCGCATTAAGCAATTGGACAAGGTCAAGCTCATCGAGATCCAGCGCGATCCGAAACGGGTCCGATTCAAGTTTCCGCTCCCCGCAGCCAGCGGGCGAGAGGTGATGGAGCTGCGGGGGATCGCGAAGCGGTACGGCGAGAAGGTCGTCTATGAGTCGCTGGATTTTTCTCTCGAGCGTGGCCAGCGCGTCGCGCTGGTCGGGGAAAACGGAGCCGGGAAAAGCACGCTCCTCAAAATGTTGGCGGGCGTGCTGACCTTTGAGAAAGGGAACCGGACCGTCGGTCACGGTGTGACCGTCCATTATTTCGCCCAGCACCAGGCGGAAACCCTCAACCCCGAGCATACGATTCTAGAATCGCTGACGGAGGTCTCCCGCCAGGCTGAGACGAATTTTTTACGTGGGATCGCCGGCGCATTCCTGTTCTCCGGCCCGGATCAGAAAAAGTTGATCAAGGCCCTGAGCGGCGGGGAACGTAATCGCGTGGCGCTGGCACGGATGCTTGTGGAACCGGCGAACACGCTGCTGCTCGATGAACCGACGAACCATCTCGATCCCGCCTCGGTCGACGTGCTGACGGATGCGCTCACAGGATTCCCCGGCACGATCGTGTTTATCTCCCACGATCCGACCTTTCTGACCAGGGTCTCGACTCGGGTCGTCGAGATCGAAGAGGGCAAAGCCCGTAACTTCTTCGGCGACTACGAATACTACCTGTGGAAAAAAGCGCAGGAGCTGGAGTCCATCAAAGAGCAGAGCGAGGAACTTGAGAAGTCAGCCTCCGGCAAGCCTGCCGCGCCTACGAAGGCAATGCTGGCGCAGGCCCCGCCGAAATCCACGGCCGGGGACCGCCGCGAGTTGGGAAAAACCCAAGCCCGTCTGGAAAAGCAGGTGACTCGCGCGGAGGCTGAGATCGCGGAGCTGGAGGCCAAGATTCGCACACGCGCTCAAGAGTTGGCCGATCCCGTACTGTACCAGGACTTCGGTCGATGGAACGAATTGCACATGGAGCAGGACCACTGGAAACAGGAGATCGATCGCCTGACGGCTCGATGGGAATCACTTTCGCAGGAACTTGAGGGGGTCCAACAGAAGCTGGAAGCGTTCAGCTAAACGGACGACTTGAGGGTTTCTTCGATGAAATAATAGAGCCAGCGGTTCTTCTCCTTCGTCACCAACTCATCCCAGACCACGCCGATCAGGAAGCCTTTCTCCCACGGTTTCACCCACGCCACGGTCCCATCCAGTTTTTCCTGCTGTTCGGCTTGATCCTGATCCAGAAACGCCAAGGAGACGGTAACTTTTTCGTCGATGGCCATCCGCTCCTTTGTATGGAGCCCCGCCCCGATTTTGTTCACGTTATCCAAGACCGCCGTGATCCCACGACCCCCGGTCCTGGGTGAAATGAGGGCCGAGCCGACAAGTGTGGCGCGGACAAAACGACGACGTTCGCTGCCGGCGAGAGTCGATCCCATCGTTCCCTGTCTTGGCTGACGTCGCACTGGCCTAAGTATAACGAATGAGCACGATTTGTCCACACCTAATCTGAGCTGCTGGTCAGGGCTGTTTGGGCCGGTAATAATGCCTCTCCCTGAGCTGATCCGGCAGATGGGCCTGTTCTTTCTGCGCTGACGGGTCCTCGTGAACGTACCGATATCCCTGCCCATAGCCAAGATCCTTCATCAACGATGTCACGGCGTTGCGGAGATGCAGGGGGACACCTAAGTTCCCGAAAGACTTCGCATCCTGCAGTGCCTCCAACAAACCGACGTATGAGGCGTTGTCCTTCGGCCTGGACGCCAGATAGGTCGTGCCGTGGGCCAGATTGATTTGCGCTTCCGGCAGTCCCACGAATTGGACGGCCTGAGCCACGGCATTGGCCACCACGAGCGCCAGCGGATCGGCGTTGCCGATATCTTCCGAGGAAAAAATGACCATCCGCCGGGCGATGAATTCCGGCGCCTCCCCTCCTTCAAGCATGCGGGCCAGCCAGTAGAGCGCCCCGTTCGGATCGGAATCGCGCAGGCTTTTGATATAGGCGGAGATAAGGTTATAGTGCTCCTCGCCTGCCTTGTCGTACCGGAGGGCCTTCTTCATCAACGCGGCGTCCAACGTCGTCCCGTCGATAAGACACGTGCCGTCCGGCCCCGGCTGCGTCTGTTTCACCACGAACTCCAGCGCGGTCAGCAACGCCCGCGCATCGCCATTCCCGAAGCCGATGAGCCGTTTGCGAGCTTCGGAGGCGAGGCGCACATTCCACTTTCCTAACCCACAGTCCGAATCTGCGAGAGCCCGGTCCAGAATGGACCCCAGCGCCTCCTCCGACAGGGGCTTGAGCACGACCGCCAGGGATCGCGACAACAGGGGGCTGATGACTTCGAAGGAAGGATTTTCCGTCGTGGCGCCGACCAGGATGACCGTGCCCCGCTCGACATGGGGCAGAAACGCATCCTGTTGAGCCTTGTTGAATCGATGAATCTCGTCGACGAAGAGGATCGTGCGCTGGCCGTGAATCGCCTGGCGTTGCTCCGCTGCCTTGATGACGGCCCGCAGCTCCGGGACACCGCTCGTGACCGCCGAGAACGGCACGAAATGCGCCTTCGTGTGGCGCGCGATAAGATGAGCCAGCGTGGTCTTGCCTGAGCCGGGAGGGCCCCAGAACACGACGGACGAAAGTTGATCGGTTTCGATCGCTCGCCGCAACGGACGCCCTGGCGCCAGCAAGTCCTCTTGGCCGACAAAGTCCGCAAACTCGCGCGGTCGCATCCGTTCGGCCAGAGGAGCCTCGACGGGCGCTTCTCTCTCAGGAGAAGCGAACAGATCGGCAGAGCTGTCGTAACGCGCCGTCATGAACACCATTCCATCATAGTGGTGATTCTATACGCCTGTCGCACGTGGCGCAAACCGCTCCAGTTGAAAGGAGTAGGCTGAATGTCTGGGAAAGCGTTATGAGGTGACTTGGTCGAAGCTGAGCGCGCCGTTCGTCTTGACCAGTCGATAGGGTCCGGAGGCCGGGTTGATCGATTGGATCTGGGCCATGCCCTGCTCTACCAGTGCCTGAACCTCCGGCGGCAAGGTCGGCTCGCAGATGACCTCGGGACCCACCTGGCACACGAAATCCGCCACCTGGTTCACGGCCGGTCTGAGTTGAGCCATCCACTGACCGAGGTACTGATGCAGAAGCTGCTGGCGCAGCAAGACTTGTTGCGCGAGTTGGCGATCCAGCTCCCAGCGCTGCCGGTCTTCCGTCAGCGATTGGTCACCGACTGATCCCTGGCTCGGCCGGACAAAGACCTGGCGGCGGCCAGGGGCATCGAGGCCGCTGGACTGAGGGAACGCGAGCCCTTCCACCGGTTGGGATGCGGCGGCTTGGGGCTGCTCGCTTTCACTCACGGGAGCGGTTGACGCCACAAGGGGGGACCGCATTGATGACGATCTCGATGCGGCCGCCTTGAAAGATCGTTTGATGCTTTTCCCGGACGCCTGAATTCTTGGGGAGGCGGATAGTCGTTCATCCGCCCCTTGCCTGACGATATCGACCATCACACGGCCGGAGCCTGAAGCCGACAGGGCAGGAGCAATCCCTTTCAAGGACTCGACATACGTGAGCGCCCCTCCGACAGCGAGCCCATGCACCAAGAAACTGAGCAGAACGGCGCTTGCGACCCGCTTCCTGTCCGATAAACGGCAACGGCACCTTTCGGTGCCGTTGCTCACCACATCCGTCATGGACGCCTGCCCACTTACTGAACGACCCCATGAATCACGGCTGGAATCGAGGACGAGAGACTCGGTTCCGCGCCTGCCGATGAGCGGGGATCGGTGTTCGAGGACGGCAGGGTGGCCGTGGTCGGCAGCGTCAGGCCCGAGCAATTGGTTGAGGCAACTTGGGCCAGGCGAATCTCGCGCTCCAGATACTTGATCCACTTGGTCGTCGCATTGACCGTCGCCGACGTCGCATCCTTGACACTGAACGCGGGAACGAACCGAGGGTGCAACTCGCCGCCGAGGCTGGCCCCACAATTGACGGTCTCGTTGGTCGCCGGGTTGACACACGTGCCGGGAATCCCGTGCAGGTCCCCGAACCCCGCATACTGGAGTTGGATCGTGCTCCCGATCACGGGGCTTCCCGACGGCAATCCGGTCGTATTGGTCGTCGTCGGCTGAAAAGGAATGACGGCCGGAGGATCGAACGTGACGGTCGTCCCCCCGGCACTCAACCCAAGATACTGACTCCACGGATTGGGCCCGGTCTCCCACTGGTAGGTCACGTCCACAGCATCCACCAGCCAGGGACACAAGTAGGAGCCCGAAGCGTTCGCGCTCCCATCGCTATTGCAGGAAGCCCCGTTATAGGACGCGGTATCGCTGGGGGCCACCAATCGCCCGGACTGGAATCCATATTGGTACTGACCCGAAAGAGACAGGCCGCTGACATCCACGTTGCCCGTCGTCCCTGAGTCGTTCACCATGACCCCGCCTGAGAAGCGATAGGACACGGCGCTGGCTTTCGCAACGGGCGTTCCAAAATTATTCGCCGTCGCCCCCGTCTCATACGGCGACCCACTGCTGAAGTCCGCCGCCACAAGACTGCCTTTGGGACAGCGAGAAATACATTTCAGGGATGAGGGCTGATCGGCCGGCGCCACCACCGTCCTGGTCCGATAATACAGCTCCGTCGCACCCGAAAAGTCTCCCGACGACGGCACCGGCACCGCGACATCGCCCCCTAGGCTTTCTGAAAATCCAAACAACACCTTCGTCCCGCTCCCAAAGAGCGTGGCGGCGGAAAGAGTGCAGGACGACGTGCATTCCGTCGACGAGCCTCCGGAGAACGTGCGCGTGATGATGAGATTCGAGCCGTTCCACTGCACTTCCCTTTCCCCACCGGACATAAAGACCCGCATCGTTTGCCCCTGAGCCGCGCTCAGTGTCGCGGCCTGCTTCGTCAGGCGGTAGAGTTTGCCGCCCGCCTTGGTCACGGTGTAATTCGTCGAGGTATTGGTGGAGGGATCTCGCTTGGTCAGGGTCGCCCCTGTGGTCAACTCCGCGATGACCGTATTCGGAAAGTAAATGCCCCAAAATCCCGCGTACCCATAGTACACAGTGCCGTTGTTCGCCGTGTACGTCACGGGAAAGCCGGGATTCGCGAGTTCGTACCGGCTCCCGCTATCGTTGTAGAGGCCATACCGCCAGGTCGAGTAGCTGGCTTGAGCGTCGTCCCGGCTAAAGCAGACCAAGGCGGTGCTGTCGGTATTGCCTCTGTAGAAATAATTCGAGTCATAGGCGAATACCTGGTCGAAGGCCGTGCCGGCTGTCCCGGCGAGCCGTCCAGATCCCGAAGTGCTGCCGGTTTGATTCAACGTCAAGGCCGTGGAATAGGCTCCCCCGAAATTACCCGTTTCGTAAAAGGTCACTGCCGTGCCTTGGGATGCCAAGGTGCCCGCGAAGAAGCAGGGGTCCGTCAGCGGGGTGCTCGACGCAGCGGACACGCCGCAAAAATTCATGGTGAACACGCCGTTCGGATTGGTCGAGCTGGGAGCCGAGGTGACCGTCGTGTAGGTAAAAATCAGCTCGCTGCCGGACGGTCGCACCCAGGCTTTCACGGCCATAGGGTCGGTGTTCGAGGTTCTCGTCGATTGGACGATCGCCCTGGCGTAATTGACTGCGGCGGACGCGCCGCCGCTGCTTCCCTTATCCGAAGCCCCCCGCCCGCTACACTTCGATTCGTCGACCAAGGCCAAATAGGTACCGGCGTTGACTTTGACATCGGCACGCAGATTTCCCATAAAGCACATGATCATGTTCACCGTAGAGATCCGTTCGAGAACGTGATCCTGAACAAATTCGTTTTGAGTGTCGGTGGCGTAGGCCCCTGTGATGGGAGCGGCGAACACATAATGGGAAGGGATCAAAGAGGCCACTAGCGCAGACAGGGTGAGACAGATCACTTGAAGCCAGTCGATGCGTTTCATCTGGATCCTCCACCTTTTTGATCGTTGATCTTCAGTTGTTCTCGATCGCTGATCTTAATTCGCCGTCACGACATTCACCTGGGATGGCACCGCAACTCCGGACACCGAACCAGAGGACGTCACACTCGATGACGTCGAACTGTCCGGACACCCCGCGGCAGCCAAGGCCGCCCCGAGAACAGCAATGAGCGATATGAGTCGAAGCATGTCCATACCTCCTCCTTGATGCCGGTTAGTACACACGGTTCTGCCTTGGGAATTCATCCTTCCCAGATACTATGAGTCGGCTGTGCCGCTGAAAAACTTTAGGGCCTGGTCGAACTCATGGGGCAAACAAGGAGAACGGCCTTGACGACCGGACCGTGGGATGCTACGAAATCGACGGATCGGGAGGCCTCCATGCAGACTCAGGTCAACGGGATCACGCTCGCCTATGGCGACCAGGGCCAAGGAACCCCCATCCTGTTCCTCCACGGCTTTCCATTGAACCGGCAACTCTGGGCACCTCAGGTGGAGGGCCTCTCCAACCGGTTCCGCGTCATTACGATTGACCTTCGGGGGCACGGCGAATCTGATGCGCCGCTCTGGCACTACGGAATGGATCAGTTCGCGGACGATGTGAAGGCGCTGCTGGACCACCTGTCCATCCCACAGGCGGTCTTCGTTGGGTTGTCGATGGGTGGCTACATCCTGTTTGCGTTCTATCGAAAGTATGCCGACCGCGTGAAGGGAGTGATCCTGGCCGACACCAGGGCCCAGGCAGACACAGCGGAAGGAAAGGAAGGGCGATTCCAGATGGCTCAGATAGCCTACAAGAAAGGAGCATCCGCTATCGCAGATCTCATGATTCCGAAATTATGTTGTCCTGCGACGGTTCAGATGAAACCGGATCTCGTCCAGAACGTTCGGGCCATGATCGAGGGCAACCAGATCAGCGGCATCGCCGGAGACTTGATGGCCATGGCCGAGCGGCCCGATTCGATCCCGCTTTTGGATCAGATTACGTGCCCGACCCAAGTCATCGTCGGCGAGCTGGATCTCGCGACCCCGCCCTCCGATGCCACACTCATGGCGGAACAAATCCCAGACGCACAGTTGGCCGTCATTCCAGGCGCGGCGCACCTTTCCAACCTTGAGCAGCCGAATGCGTTTAGCCAGATCGTCGGTTCCTTTGTCTCAGACATCACGAAGGGGAAGAAGGGCTGACAGGCAGCGCGCAGACAGGGATTGGCTCACTGAAAGGATTCCCTCACCGAGAAGTTAGTCCGAATCTCCGACGCTGCCCCGGTGGATGAGCTTGAGGAATTCGAGGCGGGTCTGCTGCTGATTACGGAAGGCGCCGAGCATCGAGCTGGTGACCGCGACCGTATTCTGCTTTTCGACTCCCCGCATCATCATGCAAAGGTGTCGCGCCTCCACGACCACACCCACCCCATGCGCGTTGAGCTTGCGCTGAAGGGTTTCGGCAACCTGCACGGTCAGACGCTCTTGGACTTGCAGCCGTCTCGCAAACGTATCCACGACGCGCGGGATCTTGCTCAACCCCACGACTTTCTTATTGGGCAAATAGCCCACATGCACTTTCCCAAAGAAGGGCAGCAGGTGATGCTCACAAAGGCTGAAGAAATCGATGTCTTTCACAATGACCATCTCGTCATACTCGATCGGGAAGAGCGCGCCGTTTAAGAGATGGTCGATGTCCCTCTGGTAGCCCTGCGTCATAAAGGCGAGCGCTTTCGCCACCCGCTCGGGAGTCTTCTTGAGACCATTCCGGCTCGGCTTCTCTCCGAGCATGACCAAAATCCGCTCGACGAGTCTTTGGATACCAGCCTCGACTCCGAATTGACCGTTCGATGTCACGAGCTGCCCTCTCCTCACCGATACGAGGGGTCCTTTGCGATTAGCCACGAGAGGCCTCCGTCATGTGCGGTGCCACGGACCCGGCATACTCGAAGTAATTGTCCCGGGTCTCGATCACCCCCACCTTCTCCAGGCGGCCGCCCGGAATCCGCTTGACCAGGAGATCCCAAATCAGCAGAACCAGGTTCTCCCCGGTCGTCGTCCGCTTTGCAAACTCGGGGTCCCGGTTCAAGTCCTGGTGATCGAACCGACGGATCACGGCGTCAAGGACCACGCCATCAAGCTGTTCAACATCCACCGCGTGGTCCGTCTCATGACGCGGGTCACCCGCCACCGTAACGAGCACCACGTAATTGTGTCCGTGCCCGTTCTCGTTGTTGCATTTCCCGAATGCTGCCCGGTTTTCTTCCGGCGTCAGATGATCGGTGTGCAGGCGGTGCGCCGCGCAGAACCGGTATCGCCGTGTCACGTTCGCGTGAGCCATGGCCGTCCCTCCTGTTTCCCGACGCCAAAACGACGAAGCCGGGACCGTCTCTCTACAGGGTGACGATCCCGGCCTGCCTTGTTAATCGACTCGGTGACGACTCACCGCTTACGCGCTGAAGGAGCTGCCGCACCCACAAGTCGTTTTCGCCTGCGGATTCTTGATGGAGAAGCCGGAGCCCTGCAGGCTGTCCACGTAATCCACCTCGGCGCCCTGCAGCAACGGCGCGCTCTGCGAATCGAGAATGACTTTCACATCGCCTTTCTCGATCACGGTGTCGTCATCGGACATTTTCGACTCGAAGGCCATTCCATATTGATAGCCATGACATCCACCACCTCGCACATAGACCCGAAGGCCGACCACGTCTTTTTCTTCGGCCATCAGCTCCTTGATCTTCTGTTCGGCAATTGGGCTAATCGTGAGCATCGCTATTCCTCCCTCCATTTATCCACGCCGCTCGACTTCTGAGCGACGTTAACAGTTTACCATCTCCCAGACACCGGTGCATCACTTATCAACTGCTTCTGCCTCGGACTGCGCCGGTGAAGGCGCGGCCCACTTGGTTTCGGGCACCCGCACAACGACATCGCCCAGCACGCGCGCTTGGCACCCAAGCCGGTGCCACGGCTCGTGCAGCGCTTCACGGTCCAAGAGG
The DNA here is from genome assembly GCA_964555285.1 of uncultured Nitrospiraceae bacterium. Classification (GTDB taxonomy): domain Bacteria; phylum Nitrospirota; class Nitrospiria; order Nitrospirales; family Nitrospiraceae; genus JBBIQV01. The sequence goes on along the minus strand of CAZKRM010000052.1, from coordinate 10,043 downwards.
TCCTGTTCGTCAAAGTCGATCTCCGACAGATGCTCACCGCCCACCTGCACTTCCACCCGACACGTAGTACAGGACGCGTTCCCCCCGCAATCGTGATTCAGCGGAAACCCAAGAGCCTTCGCCGCACCCAACAACGACGTATTGAGGTCGACTTCTCCGCTCTTGCCTTCCGGGTGCAGGAACGTCACGCGCGGCATCGTTCTCGTCGCTCGTTATTCGTCACTGGTCATTCGTCAATTGAAGCAATAAGAAGGACGTTCTCATTTCACGAATGACGGAGACGATTGACGGATCACGTCTCTCTCCTCACACCGCCACTGCCGCGGGCTGATACGGGCACCGTTGCAGGCGGATGTGCTCCTCGAACTCGTGCCGGAACAACTTGATGCTGCTTTGCACCAACACCGCCGCGCCCGTCACCAGCGTGCAGTAGCCCGTGCCCTTCACAAAGCCACATAGTTGGAGGAGGCTGTCCATATCTTTTTGCGTGCCCTCGCCTCGCTCAATCTTGGCCATAAGCGTCGCGAGATTGAACGTGCCCATTCGGCACGGCGGACACTGCCCGCAGCTCTCGGCTTTGAAGAAGTCGGAGAACTTGAGCGTCTGTGCCACCATGCAGGTCGCGTCGTCCACCACAATCATGCCGGCAGAGCCCAACCCGGTCCCGGCTTTCTTCAACGAGTCGAAATCCATGGGGAGATCGAGTTGGTCCGCCGTGACCATCGAGAACGCCGGCCCGCCCGGAAACACTGCTTTGATCTTGCGCCCACCCGGCACCCCGCCACCGCATTGCTCGATGAGATCGCGAATCGTCGTCCCCATCGGCATTTCGTAGACCCCGGGTTTGTCCACGGCTCCGCTCAGAGAGAAAAACATGGTGCCGGGACACTTCTCCGTCCCAACTTGCATAAACCAGCTTGCGCCGTTCTTGAGAATCCGGGGTATGTTGCAGAGGGTCTCCACGTTGTTGACCAGCGTCGGCTTGCCATAGAGGCCGAAATCCGTCGGATAGAACGGGGGCTTTTGCCTCGGCATGGCAGGACGGCCCTGCATGGATTCCAGCATCGCCGTTTCCTCGCCCGCGACATAACTTCCCTGACCGGAAAATACCTCGATGTCTAAGTCGACGCCTGTGCCCAGCACGTTCTTCCCAAGAAACCCTCGCTCCCTGGCCTGGGCAATAGCTTTTTTTAGATTGTCCTGCTCTTCATGGTATTCGTGATTGACGTAAATGAAGGAGGCTTTGGCATTGACGGTATGGGCAGCGATGAGGCAGCCCTCGATCAACTGATGTGGGGCCTGTTTGAGCAGGTAGCGATCCTTGAATGTCCCCGGCTCGTGTTCTCCCGCGTTGCAGACAAAATATCGTTCCTTGATCCGGTGATTCAGGACCTTGTCCCACTTCGTCCCGGTGGGGAACCCAGCCCCTCCCCTTCCTCGAAGACCGGCCTTCTTCAGCTCATTCACCACATCCCCAGCGCTCAATTCCTTGAGGCACTTCTGCCAGGCCTGATACCCGCCGATTTTCAGGTAGGCATCAATATCGGCTGGATGTCCGTCGAGCTTCAGGAGAACTCGTGGTTCTGCAGCGTTCATGGAGAATCCTTGGAAAGCGATCTTGGCCGACTGTGCAGCATGGTACTATACGGCTCGCCCCGTGAGTTCGTCAAGCCAAGCTGCCAAGAATAGGCCTGAATCTCAAGTAGTTAGGGCCAGCGGCCCACAGAGGACTGGGCATAAAGGGGTAGCAAACGGGGAAGCAATCCAACCGGAGCAATCTAGAGGGGAAAATTGATCGCATGAGGCAACCCCTTCCCTATGATGTGGGGTTGCCTCGACGCATGAACCTTTTATTTGAAGTGGCTGCCCGCACCCATGAAGAACAGCATCGGGATCGAGAGCATGAAGTTGATGCGGGACGCCAGTAGTGCCGTACGCCCCCACTGGGCCATTTCCGGCGGCGCTGGAGTCCCCTGGGCAGCTGCGCTGACCGCGGCAATAATCTTCTTCTGGTTCGGCCAGATGATGGCATGGACATTCGCCATCATGATGATGCCGAGTAGCCCGCCGATGGCCAGCGCATAGGCCCCTGCACCACCCTTCCGATAGAGCAGAATGTACAGCACAATCCCAGCCAGCACCGTGACGGTGGCACCATGACGGAACCAGTTCAAGGCGGCCGGCATGAGCTTGGGGATCACGACATTCTTCGTCGGCCCATCGAGGCTCTTCAGAAACGCGGCATTGATCAGGTTGAAAAAATACAGCAGCCCGATCCACGTGATGCCGGCCAAGAAGTGCATCCAGCGAAACAGCAGACCAATCCAGTCGGCCTCGCCGGCCCCAACACCGGCAAGACCCAGATACACCACTATCAACACAACAGCGAGCGCAAACCCGGCGCCCATTGTCTGAAAAGGATCCTCAAGAAATTTCATCGTGTCCTCACCTTTCTCGGTGCGTTGCTAGGCCGAACTCTGTACTGCAAGCCACGCTGGAATGTCAAGCAAAGGAACCAGTTAGGAGTTCCAAACTTCAAAGAAGCCGGTCCACCGCCGCACACAATTCGCGAACCGCCGACGCGGAGGCATTCAGGGCTGCGCGTTCGTCGGACGTCAGCTCGTACTCGACGATGGCCTCGGCTCCGCCTCGCCCGAGCTTCACCGGCACGCCGACGACCACATCCCGCAGACCATATTCTCCCTCGCACAGCACGGCGCACGGCAGCACGCGCTTCTGATCTTTCATGATCGCTTCCACCATTTCGACGGCAGAGGCTGACGGGGCGTAAAATGCGCTGCCCGTCTTGAGCAGGCTCACAATCTCAGCACCACCGTCACGTGTCCGTTTCACGATCGCGTCGAGGCGTTCCTTCGGCATGAGCTCGGCAATCGGCCGGCCTTTCACCGTAGTGTAGCGAGGTAAGGGCACCATCGTATCCCCGTGCCCACCGAGCACCATCGCCTCGACATCGCAACCGGACACGCTCAACTCCGCTGCGATAAACGAACGCATCCGCGCGGAGTCCAACACACCGGCCATCCCCAAGACGCGCGACTTGGGCAACCCGCTGGCTTTTCGCGCAACATGGACCATCGCATCGAGCGGGTTCGTCACCAGGATGAGCGTCACCTGGGGCGACCTGCTCACGATCTCCTTCACCACCGACCGCACGATCTTGGCATTCGTCACCAGGAGCTCATCGCGACTCATCCCTGGCTTGCGGGCGATCCCGGACGTGATGACGGCGATGGACGAGCCGGCGGTCTCGTCATACCCGTTGCTGCCGACCACGCGCGAGCCGTACCCGCACACCGGCCCGGCCTGCATGAGGTCCAGCGCCTTGCCCTGCGGCACGCCTTCGACGATATCCACCAACACGACGTCGTAGCAGTTCTTCTCGGCGAGTCGCTGAGCCGCCGTGCCGCCGACATTCCCCGCCCCCACCACTGTAATCTTTGGTCGCCCCATCATCTCCCCCCGGAATTGCCTCATTTTCTCATTGATTCATCGTTTCATTGAAGAAAACCAATGGATCAATGACTCAATGAATCAATCACACAATTCCCTCCTTAGTGCCCCTCGTGCCCCGTCCAGCCCCCGACCTTGAAATTGATCGTGCAGACAAAATTCTCGCCGTCGTAAAAGTTCACTTTGATTTTCTTCTTGCCGTACATCTTGGCCAGAAACTCTTCCGGATGATCGACCAACTCTTGATAGGTGCCGGCTGCATACTCGCCAAGTTCGACGAAGGTGACGATCATGCCGGATTTGACCTCTTGCAGCATCTTGACGGAGCAGCGCGGATAGATCTCCCAGAACTTCGCGTCGATCTCGTCCTTGCTCGGCTCAGGCCGCTCCTCCCCCGGCTTCACCGGATTGGCAAACTTGGCCTGCCGGCGGACGTAGGGATACTGCTGCCCGGTGAAGAGCTTGTACAGCCATTGGGGGATTGTGGGCTTTTCTGATTGCTTGAACACCTTACTCCTCACTTTTCACTCCTTACGCCTACTACGCCGTCAGCCGTTGATACAAGCGCGGCATCCGCATCGGCAGCGCCTCCACTCGGTCGATGACGGCATATCGCACGTCGCCATACATCCGACGCAGATAACCATCCGCCTGCCGGTCGATCGTGAGACAGAAGGGATCGACGCCTTTCATCCGCGCCTCACGCAGGGCCATTTTCGTATCTTCCAACGAGTACTCGTCCTTGTAGGCTTCATCGAGCGGCTTCCCGTCGCTGATGAGCACCAACAGGCGGGTCTTGGCCTGCCTCTCGATCAGCTTACGGGTCGCATGGCGGATGGCAGCTCCGTCACGATTCTGTTGCCGTGGCACGATCCCACCCAAGCGATTCGCCGTGCGGCCGCCGATGCGATCGTCAAAATCCTTCACAACGAAAAAATCCACATGCTGTCGTCCCTGACCGGAATACCCATAGACCGCATATTGGTCGCCCACCGCCTCAAGGGCTTCACAGAGCAGTACCAGCCCTTCTTTCTCCACATCGATCACGCGGCGTCCGCTCTCGATCTGCCGACTCGTGGACCCGCTCATGTCGATGAGGAAGGCCGCCGCCACTTCCCGTTCCCGTTTTTCCCGCTTCACGTACAGGCGCTCGGAAGGTTCCGCCCCGGCCGCCAGGTCCGCCTGACGTCGCACCGCCGCATCCAGATCTAATTCATCTCCATCCACTTGTCCCGGTACACGCCGAAGCCCCGGCGGACGCAGGCTCTCGAAGTACCGACGCAAGAGCTTCACCGCACTGCCTTGGGACGCCAGGGTCGCCTCAACTACATCCGGGGAGCCTTCGCTCGCCGGCTGCTCTACGACCCGGCACCAGTTCGTGCGATAGTCTTGAATCGTCCCATCCCATTCCGGGTACCGAAAGAGCAGACGACCGCCCCCTGACGCCCGAGGCGCAACCGGGCGCTCGCCCTCGATCGCCAGCACCTCCTCCACGAGCGACGGCATCGTTCGCCCTGGTGCGATCTGGTCGGAACCGGCTTGGTGCGATCGTGCAGTACCACCTTGCGACGCGCCGGGACCGGACGGCCCACTGAGTCCCGCTCCCTGGTCCACTGCGCCGGCATCCTGATCCGCATGCTGCCGATCGGGCTGATCAGCCTGCTCGCGCACCATGTCGGGATTCATCGCGCCGCGATACTCCCGATTGGTCACCGGCCGGTACTCACTCGTCTGGTCGTCGGACGCGCGCGGGCCCATTGCCTGGTCAGGCTGGTCCGGCTGGCTGGATTCGTCTGCCATGCGCTCGGGCCGAACCGCCGGCAACTCATCCATCACAAGATAAATTCGATGCGCCAACCGAACGGCATCCTCGGCCGTCGCCGCAGGGTTCAACATCGTCTGACACATCGCCCAGAGTTGCTCCACCGCATCGGTAATAGCCTCAGGAATGTCGAACGCGCTCCGTTCCATCGTCGAGAGCAGTAGGAGCGTGTCCACCACCATCTCCTTCACGGTGAGTCCATGCGTGACGGTTCTCACTGTTACGGCCTGTTGGGCCAAGACGGCCAGATCACGGCTGAGGCCAGGATACTCCTGCCGCAGCAGATACTCGACACGAGCGTCTTCCAGAATCGTCCACAGATCCCCCATGAGAGCTGGTGTGGGATAGAGAGCGAACATATCGGCCAACGACCCAGACTCACTAGCCACCTTCGATGATCGGCCATAGCGTGCCCGAACATCCTCGACGACATCGTTCACCCGCGCCAGGGAAAGCCGGTAGGTCCCGAATTCCAAGTGCCCCGCTTCGTGCGCAGCCATGACCATGTAGAGCCGGAGGTTCTCTTCATACGTCGGATACCGGCGCAAGATAGATGGCAGGGCGATGCTCCGCCCATCAGGGCCGACCGTCGCGCGAACCGGCTGCGCTCCTGCGTCCAGCGTATCCGGCAAGGAATGAATCGCCACATCCGTCCCACAGAGTCCCTGCGCAAAGAGTGTCACCGAGCGGGCGATCTGACGAAGCGGCACACCGCTCAACGCTTGTTCGACAGAAGCGAGCGCCTTGTGTGTTTCAACAGCAAAGTAGGCTTTCGCTCCCTCGGCGCTGTAGCCCAGAATTTCCATCCCTGCTTTGAGCCACTCATCGAACTTCGTCGGGGCCTCCGTGGACCGGCCGATCAGCGCCAAGACATCCGGGCTGCGGCGGAGATAGGCCAGCGCCGTCTCTGCATCCCGTTCGGCGATAAGGGCGCCGTCACTCAGCACGCGCAGCCGCCATTCGTCGGACGGCAGACGGCGGAGCAGCGCAGGTGACTCGGCCAGGCAGGCAATCGCGGCCTCGATCGACCGATCCGCCACCAGCGAACCACACTCGACGACGGATATGCGGACTCGTTCACCTTCGATATCGCCGAGGATCGCCGGGCTGGTGCGGAAGAATTCCAACGTGCCGAGGTAATCCGTCTTGCCCAAACTGTTCTGCGTGATCAGCTTCGTACCGAACCCGACCCAGGCGCGCACTGCTTCAACCGGCAGCACCCTGGCGATGGCGCCCATCTGCCGGATGAACTCGATCCCCAGCACGAAATCCACGTGCGCCAACTCCAGACCAACGGCAGTCCATTGTTTCAGTCGGTCCGGCGAGAGCACGTGGAGGAGTTCGGGCGCCGCCCGCAGAAACTCCAGAGCCACATTGGCCTCGCTTTCTGCCAACTCCAGAGCCAGCGCCAGCACAGAGGGACGAACGGTAACCGGCTCAATCAGACTGACCACCAGAGGGCTTTCCTTGAAATATTTCAGCGCCGTGGCTCCGGATGAGCCGGCGATGGCAATCCCAAGATCGAGCCAGGGCACAACATCGCCCACCCCGCCGCGACGCTGAAGCTCCGGCAGTGCCTCCACTGCCGCGCGGACAGCCTTAGCGGAAATCCCTTCCAACTCATCGAGCAACGCCAGCACCGCCTCAATCTGGTCGGACCGCGTCGCAACCCGCTCCAGATCGTCCACCAAACTGGTCACCGACACCGGTCCAAGCTCTGGCTCGAGCCTGGTCATCAGTTGTGCGCGGACCTTCGCGTGGGTCATGGATCTCCAAATCCCTATAGAGGCAGCGGATTGTAAAGGACGCGTTATCGCTTGTAAACTAGATGGGCGAGCCTACAGCTCGCAGTTCATGAGTCATGAGTGTAGAGTTCCGAGTTCACCGGACTCACAACTCAGCACTCAGAACTTATCACTCAGAACTTCCAGGAGTTGAAGATGGCCGAGCCCAGCAAAGAGAGCCTCGACAAGATGTGGAAATACTCCAAGGGGTTTGCCGAAAAGAGCGGGACGACCCTTCACCCCATCCCGACGGTGACGGAAGCGGTTGTGAAGGGCCTGGCGGCAAACGTGGATGAACTGGGTAAGCCCTTGTGTCCCTGCAACTTTTATCAGGATAAGCAAGCTGAGGCCAAACTCCGCCGCTGGCTCTGCGCCTGCGACGAAATGCAGATCTACAAGTACTGCCACTGCCTCCTGTTCGTGCGGGAAGACGGGATGCCGATTACGGAGTACCTACCGGAAGGCCACGAAGGCCGGGAAGTCTATGGGGTGATCACCGACCCGACCCCCAACAAAGGCCGAGCGCTCAAACACAAGGCACAACAACCACAGCTATCCTCTGCTTCCTCGAAGACCCCATCGCAGTAGATGATGTGTGATTGCAAGATACGCCCCAAGTCCTTCGATGTTAAAAGGTCAGCACTTTGTCTGAGTCCATGACCCATTGGGCCAGTTGGCTCATGATGCTGACCTCGATGCCTTCGATCAGGGCCAGCTTGTCCAGTCCGCGCGCTTCTACGCACGTGCCGCAAGTTTTGACTTGCCCCTGTTTGTTCACAACCGATACCGGAGAATGGCGGGCTCAAAGGAATGACTGAGGTAAACAACGATCAGACAAGGGCTCGGACGACAGCCTCCGCCATGTCGGTCGTCAGGGCCGCCCCGCCCATGTCATACGTGCGGACCATCCCTTCGCGAATGACCTTCGCGACCGCGCCCTCGATCTCGGCGGCCTTTTCCGTCTCGCCGAGCCACTCAAGCATCATCTTCGCGGCAAGGATGGTCGCGATGGGATTTACCTTGTTCATCCCCGCGTACTTCGGGGCCGACCCGTGCGTAGGTTCAAAGACCGCAAGCCTCTCTCCGATGTTCCCAGAGCAGGCGAATCCCAAGCCTCCCACCATCTGGGCGCAGAGGTCCGAGATGATGTCGCCGTAGAGGTTGGGCGCCACGAGCACATCGAAGTTGAACGGATTCTTCAGGAGCCACATGCAGGCCGCGTCGATGTTCGCGTTGTCGAACGCCACCTCGGGATACTCCTTTGCGACGGCCTGCGCCATCTCGAGGAACAGCCCGTCGGTCGCGCGGACGACGTTCGCCTTGTCGATGGCCGTCACCTTTTTGCGCTTGTGCAGGCGCGCGTAGGCGAACGCGGCGCGCACGATCCGCTCCGACCCTTTCTTCGTGTTGATCTTGCAGGAGATCGCGTAGGCATCACCCGAAAGATCCTTGAAAGGGGCGAAGTTCTTTGAATGCTTCGCCAGCACGGCCGAGAGTTCATCGGGCACCGGCGAGAATTCCACGCCCGCGTAGAGGTCCTCGGTGTTCTCGCGAAAGACCGTCAGGTCGATCCCCTCCTTGTAGTTTCCTGGATTCCCGGGATAGGCTTTGCAGGGGCGAAGGCAGACATAGAGGTCGAAAAGCTGCCGCATCCTGACGATCGGCGAGCGGTAAACGAGTCCTTTCCCCCTCAGTCCCGGAGAGAGCTCGGCCTCCGCCGCCTTCACGGGCTTTGAGGTAATCGCTCCGAACAGTGCCGCATCGACGTTTTTGAGCAGCTCGATGGTGCGCTCCGGCAGGGCATCGCCCTCCGTGCGCCAACATTCCCAGCCGATATCACCGAGCAGATACTCCGCCTGAAATCCGATGGCATCCAAGACCCGGCGCGCGGCATAGCAGACTTCTTTTCCGACGCCGTCTCCCGGAAGCCAGCCGATGCAGTATTTCACCTTCCGGGGCTTCGCGGAACCTTTCATGAGGCGGTCGCGCGTGAAGGCAATCAGCCCCCCCGCCTCCATGATCGCTTGCTGTGCTTCAGGAAGCGGTTGCGTGGCGTACTCACGTCCCGTCGACGCATTCACCACCTTGGTCTCGTGGATCTCGAGCTCATCGCCGTCATTCGCCTCGATCGTGGGGCAGATCACGACCTGAAGGCCGAGGTTGATTGCGTTCTTCAGGAAGATTCTCGCCACACTCTTCGCCACGGCGGTCAGCTTGTGCCCCTTGAGACAGGAGACCGCCTGTTCGCGCGAGGAGCCGCAGCCGAAATTGTTCCCCGCAAGAATCACGGCGCGCTCCTTCGGGAACGCGCCGCCTGTCAGCCGTAAGTTGAATTCAGTCTCGTCGGCGAACGCATGCTGCGGCGTTTCGGCTGGAAGGATCGTGGCCATGAAACGCCCGGGATAAATGACGTCCGTCGAGACATCATCCCCGAGCTTCAGAACCACGCGTTTCGTGCTCATCCGTTCTTCCTCCCCGGCTTCGTGATGACGCCTGTGATGGCGCTTGCGGCAGCGACTGCCGGCGAGCAGAGATACACTTCTGAATTCGGGTTCCCCATACGCCCTTTGAAGTTCCGATTCGTCGTCGAGAGAGCGACCTCCCCGTCGCCCAAGGCACCCTGATGCACCCCGAGGCAAGGCCCGCACCCGGGGTTCATCACGACAGCCCCGGCTTTGGCCAGAGTGCCGAGATACCCGCGTTCCATCGCCTCCTGATAGACTTTCGCCGACGCGGGAAACACCAGCATCCGCACGCCATCGGCAACCCTCTGTCCACGAAGAATCCCCGCCGCGACTGCGATGTCGTCCAAGCGCCCGTTCGTACAGGAGCCGAGCACGATCTGATGGATGGCCTTCCCCTCGATGGTGTCGATGTCTTTCACGGCATCGACGGAGTGCGGGCAGCTCACTTGGAACGTCAGTTCCGACAGGTCGATCTCGATCGTGCGAACATAGACCGCGTCC
>CAZKRM010000051.1:0-20405 GCA_964555285.1 uncultured Nitrospiraceae bacterium | reverse complement strand
AGCGGTTCTTCGAGCGAGACGGCGTGCGCTACCACCATATTCTCGATCCGGCCACGCTGCGGCCTGCGCGAGCCTGCCGGAGCGTCACGGTCGTGGCCCGCGAAGGGACTATGGCCGATGGATTGGACACCGGGATATTTGTGATGGGGCCCGATCGAGGGATGGAGTTGGTTGAGCGGCTTCCTGATGTGGAGGCCGTCATCGTGGATCATGAAGGCACGGTCCATGTCTCCACAGGCTTGCGGGACCGAATGCGTACGCCATGATTTTCATGGCAAGGTTTTATCACGTACGAGGAGGCCGCCGTTACCGCTCTAGTCGATAGCTCAGCGGAATCTGGATCGTGATGCGGGACTTCCCAAGCGGGTGCGGCAACTGGAAGGGCGCGGCTTGCTGCATCAGCTCTAACGCCGCCCGATCGAGGCTGGTGTATCCGGAGCTACGCAGGACTTCCACCTCGCCCAGACTGCCGTCTGCGTGGATGACGGCCTTGACGATGACTTTCCCCTCGGCCCGATCCAGCCGCGCTGAGGCGGGGTAGCGTTTCAACTCTTCAACGCGACGCAAAATCGTTTCAGAGAGCCACCCGTAATCTCGTTTGGTCGGCGCGTTCGACGCTGCCGGAGAGATCGCTGCCGTCTGAGTCGGTCCCGGAGCAGCGTCAGATTGTGCGGTCTGTTCGAGGATCGCTGGAGGCACACTCGATGGGGTGGCCGGGGCAACAGATTCCGCAGGGACTGCCGTGCGTGCGGCAGCCGGTTTCTCGATGGATGTGGTTTCGACGGCCTGCGGTTCGTGCTGCGCACTGGGGTGCGGCGGATCGGCGACCGTCGGTGCCGCCGCTTCGTGTCCGATGGGTTCAGCCGGTGGGAGAGCAGCAACCGGTGCGGACTCGGGGACCACAGGAGGTGGCACGGCTGCTTTTGGAACGGGAACTGCGACGGGTTGTGCTGCCTGAACCGCTGATTGTGAGGGAGCGGTTGGGTGCGGCGGGGTCGGTGCGGGAGGCTCCGTCACCACCGGAGCGGCGATCCGTTCAGAAATCGGTGGCGCAGTCTGCTGCATGAGCGGCATGGCCGACTGTCCACTCTGTGCGGGCGCTGCCTGCTGAACGTCGGCAGGGGGAGGCGAGGTCATCGACGGAACTGCCGAGGGCGGAGCAGGGAGTGGGGCCGATGGCGCTGGTTCAACCGGCTGCGCCGGCGACACCAGGGCCACGTTCCACTTGAACGGTTCGGGCTGTGGCGCGAGTCGGACCTGCTTCACGAACAGGATGGCCGCGAGGGCCATCGTGCCGTGCAAGAGGACGGAGATCAGCCATCCCTGAACATGGGCTCCTGCGTCGTCTCCGGCGCGATGTGGCCCAGCAACGATCACAGCCGAATCACCTCCAGACTGACCTGTTGAAATCCTAACCCACGCACTTCATCCACCACGGCCACGAATCGTTCGAGCAACGTCACTTTATCCGCGCGAACGACCACCGCCGACTCGCGGGGTTCTGCAGTCAACGCTCCCTGGAGTCCCCCTTCGGGGACCGTGCGGTCGTTCAGAAAGAGCGTGCCGTCGGCAGTCAACGTGATGATGATGGGGACATCTTTCCGATCCCCCACGGCTTTGGCCTTCGCCAGATTGACCGGAATCTGCCCCGTGCTGATGAAGGTCGCCGTCGTCAGCACAATGACGAGCAGGACGAGCATCACGTCCACCAGGGGGATCACGTTGATCTGATTGAGTTCACGATCCATGCTGGGCCTGATAGAGCGTCACCAACTCGGCCACGCGCCGCCGGAGCACGTTGTTCATCACGACGCAGGGAATGGCGACCAAGAGGCCGACGGCTGTGGCTTTCAGGGCCAGGCTGAGGCCGATCATGATCGTATTCACCGCCATGGTGCCGGAGGTTCCCATCGTGTGGAACGTGAGCATGATACCCAAGACGGTGCCAAGAAGCCCAATATACGGAGCGTTCGCTGCGACGGTGCCGATGACCACGAGCCGTTTCGTCAGGGCGATTTCGAAGAGCTGCCGGTCGGGAAACTGTGTGAAGTCAACCCGGCGGTAGAACAGCCACCGCTCAATGGCGATGGCAACCGACCACACGCTCAATGCCAGCAAGAGCCCAATGATGCCATAGTCCACGGCATGTTTCAGCACATCCATACGCTAAGTCCTCCCTCTGTCCTGGCCGGGTCCCCTCATCATTGCCGGAAGTAGGGAAAAGCCGGCAATGCGCACGTGGAGCCCTCGCCGGTCGGGTGCGGTGCGAAGGCGGTCATGGCGAACCGTGAGGGGCGACGTGGTTGTGGGGGAACAGCACGGTGTGGGTGGCGAGCACCCGCAGTTCCACGGCGGTACCGACCTGATAAACCCGCATGGAGGCTTCGCTGCCGTGCACGATCTGCCCGGAGGGCAATCCGATCGTGTAGAGGTTCTCTGAACCACGGAATTGCCGCGCCAGGATTCGGGCGCCCGCTCCCTTGGTCGGCACGACGTGGATGTCGTCGGGACGAATCATGACCACGACCTTCGAACCGGCGTCATAGCCGGCCGTGTTGGTAAACTCGCCGATCTCCGTCTGGATGGTACCCTGCTGAACTGTGCCGGGGAGAAAGTCCGCCTGACCGACGAATTCCGCGACGAACGGGGTGGACGGCATATGGTAGATCGATTCCGGCGTGTCGAGCTGTTCCAAGTGCCCCTGTTGGAGCACGGCGATCCGGTCGGCGATCGCGAACGCTTCGTCGTGATCGTGCGTGACGAGGATCGCGGTGGTTTTCGTTCTGCGCAGCAGGTCGTGCAACTCCTGCCGCATACGCCCGGTCATATCGGGATCCAAGTTGCTGAAGGGTTCATCCAATAGCAGCACCACCGGATGTGGCGCCAGGGCGCGTGCCAGGGCCACCCGCTGCTGCTGTCCGCCCGACAGTTCGTGCGGGTATCGGCGTTCCAGCCCCGTCAACCCGGTCAAGCGCAACATCTCCTGAACCTGGACTCGACGCTGCTCGCGCGAGAGGTGGCGAAGCCCGAACGCGATATTCTCCTGTACGCGCAGGTGCGGAAAGAGCGCGTATTCCTGAAAGACCAGGCCCACGCGCCGCTGCTCCGCAGGAACACAGAGCGTCGTAGAAGAAACGAGCCGGCCCGAAAGGGAGATTTCTCCACTCGCCACCGGTTCGAAGCCGGCGATCGCACGGAGAATCGTCGTCTTTCCGCACCCCGAAGGGCCGAGCAGGCAGAGAATCTCTCCTTCCTGTGCCGAGAAGGAAATCCCGGACACGGCGGGACGCCGTGGTTCATAGGCGCACGAGACCTCCCGCAACTCCAAGATGGGCGTGGTCTGAACGGGGAGATCGCCGTCAGGGCGCTTGGTGTGCAGATGAAGCGCTCCGTTCCTGTCGTCGTGGTCCATCGCAATCCATCCATTGTGGATCACGCTGCCCGCCAATCTTTCGACACGAGCAGCATGAGCGCCGGCAAGCTCAGGAGCACGATCAGGATGGCCGACGGCGCCGCGACCTGGTAGTACTCTTCGCTGGCTTCGAGCCAGACGCGAATGGCCAGCGTATCGAACCCCACGGGCCGTAGCAGCAGGGTGGCGGGGAGTTCCTTCATGGTCTGCAGGAACATCAGCACCCACGCGGCGAGAAAGCCGTTGCGGATCAGCGGGAACGTCACGCGTTGCCAGACCTGTCTGACCCCAAAGCCGAGCGTCCGCGCGACTTCTTCAAGATTGGGAGTGAGTTGTTGCAGCGCCGGTTCGAGCGATTGAAGCCCTGCAGGGAGAAAGTGCACGATGTACGCGACCAGCAACACGACGACCGACCCATAGAAAACCGGTGCAACGTGCGTGAACAGCGCTAAGACGGCCAGCGCTGCCACAGGCCCAGGCAGGACATACCCGGCATAGGCAGCCTGCAAGCACGCCAGATTCAGACGAGACGGCCTTCGATTTGCGAGGTATGCCAGAGGAAGACCGATCATCACCGCGCCGGTGGCGGCGAGCCCCGAGAGTAACGCGCTATTGACGACGAATCCCCAAAACCGGCTGTCGATTGCACCCTGCTGAATAGCGGTGACGCTCCATTGAAGGAGATAGATCGCCGGGATGCCGAACGCAGCCCCCAGTACCAAGCCCAGATAGCCTGTGATGGCCACTGCGCCGAGAGGACCGCAGCGGTGCCGGATCGGTGAACGGAAGCGGCCGGTCGTCTGATAGAAACGACTCCGCCGCCGAAACCACCGCTCGGTGATGAGGAAGAGCATCGCGAGGACCACCAGCAGCAGGCTCAGGATGCCGGCGGCCGTATGATCGTAGCGGCCGGTCATCTGCTGGTATACGGCATAGGTCAAGGTCTGATAGCGGAGCAACGAGACTGCGCCGAAGTCCGACACCACGTACAGGATCACGAGCGCCAGTCCGGCAGCGATGGCCGGCCGCATCAGCGGCAGCGTCACGCGCCACAAGGTGGCCCAGCGGGAGACCCCGCAGGACCGAGCCACTTCTTCGAACGAGACATTCATGCTCAGCAGCGCGGTCCGGCTCAGCAGGTAGACAAAGGGGAACGTATCCAGCGCCATCACCAGCGTCGCCCCGGCAAAACTCTGTGGAGCCAGCACGCGCCCTTCCGGCCCTCGCCACGCCTGCCAGAGGTGCTCGACCGGGCCGCCGGTGCCGAGCAGATAGGCATAAACGTACGCGAGCACATACGTCGGCATGGCTAAGGGGAGGACGAGCATCCATTCCCACAGCCGGCGTCCGGGAAACTCAAATCGGGCCACCACCCACGCGAGTGAGACTCCCAGCACGAGCGTCACAATGGACACCGAAGCCGCGAGTGCCACCGTGTTCGTCAACAATTCTGGGATGCGAGTCGACCAGAGACGGCCCCACACCGCAGGATTGGCCGACAAGGCCAAGTACGCGACGTAGGCCAGCGGCAACACCAGGAAGGTCGCGGTGCCGAGCGCAAAGACCTGGAGGGGAGACGCGAGGCTCTGACGGAGTGTCGTAGTCGTCATGGGCCTCGTGGATCAGCGGAGCCCCACTTGCTCGATGAGCGTCATGGCGGGTTCCCGCAATTCGGCCAGTCGTGCCAAGGGAACCAGGGCCGCGCGGAAGGTCTTCCGCTCAATCAAGGCAGGGTCGGCCTTCACCTCGGGATGCAGCGGGTATTCCTTGTTCAGGTCGGCGAATAACTTCTGACCGGCCTGGGCAATCAGGAACTCAACGAGCAGCTTGGCGCTGTCGAGGTGGCGCGTGTGCCGGATTACGCCAACGCCTGCCACGTTCATGATCGCCCCCATGCCACCCTCCTGCTGGTCAGGCATCAGGGCTGCGATCGGCGCGCCTGGCTGGGTGGCGAGGTGCCGGTAGACGTAATAATGGTTCACAATTCCCACTGCTACTTGTCCCTTGGCCACCGCTTCCACGATCTGTGAGCTTTTTTGATAGACTTGCGTGCCCGCGTTGGTCTTGAGCCCTTGCAAGAACTGCTTCGTTCGCTCATCTCCCACCGTCGCCTTTATGACCGAGACCCCAGCCTGCAGGTATTCACTCCCGGAATTGGGGATGGCGAGCTTGTCCTTCCACCGGGGGGCCGCCAGATCGAACAGAGATGCGATCTCGCCGGGCTTGACCTGTGCGGTGTTATACACCACCACCCAAAATCGTCCCGAGAGGCCGACCCAGCTATTGTCCGAAGCACGGAATTGGGAAGGAATGGCCCGTTCGATTTCTCTCATGTTCAGTGGGCGCAACAGGCCCAGCTCTCGCGCCCGTTCGAGACTGCCGGCATCGTTCGTGATGAACAGGTCGGCGGGCGTCCGCTCGCCTTCAGCCTGGAGTCGGCTGACGAGTTCTGTCGTGCCGGATGAGAGCAACTCGACCTGAATCCCGCTCTTGGCTTGGAACGCATCGAGGACGGGCTTAATGAGTCGTTCTGCCCGGCCCGAGTAGACGACGATCCGGTCGGCTGCCGGCGCCGGTTCTTCATGCCATAGGACAAGTCCACAGAGCAGACCTGCCAGCAGGAACGCGCCCGTACGAAAGCGGCGGCGGCGAAGCTTGCAAAAGCCGGTTAATTGAAATTGATTCATCGTCTCAAAATGATACTAAAAAAAAGGCGGTTGGTCAATGGCGGCAGTTCGAACAAAGGCCGTAGAGTTCCAAACGATGGGTTTGGATGGTAAAGCCATTACGGGTGGCGACCTCTTCCTGCAGGCGTTCAATCTGGCAATTCTCGAATTCCACGATCTTCCCGCAACCGGTGCAGATGAGGTGGTCGTGATGCCCCTTATGGGAGATGTTGTCGTATTGGGTCTGGGTGCCGAAGTGGCGGGCCTGGGCTAAGCCGGCCTCGCAGAAGAGGTTCAAGGTGCGATAAATCGTCGCCAGACCGAGATGCGGGTCTCTCTTGGCAAGTTGATGGTACATCGCCTCCGCCGTGATGTGTTCCTGTTTCAGGAAGGTACTCAGAATCAGCTCGCGCTGGCGGGTCAGTTTGAGCTGGTGCTTATCGAGGTGCTGCTTGAGCGCCTCCATCTCTTTCTCTTTGGCGGTCTTATTCATCGGTGGACTCCGGCTCGTAGGGTGATATTAGAAACGAAACTTTGTCTACCGGTCAAGGGGGCTCTCCGTCGTATGGGGGAGTGTGTTGAGCGTAAGGGCAGGTGGAGGAGAAGCATTGCGCCGCTCGATTGACGGATTTCCCGGCGGACGTCTATAGTGCGCGGCTGATCACGAAGCCATCGGCTGGGGAGGGTGCTGTGTGCGTAAAGCCCATGAGATGACCATCGATCGTGCGTTGCTTCTGTATGTTCTGCACCTGGCAGAACCGCACGGTCTGTTGAGCGACGTGAAGTTGCAGCAACTGTGCTTTTTGTGCGAGCTGCAGATGTTCGGCAAAGGGCTGAAGGGGTTTCACTTTGAATTCTTCCGCTTCGCGTACGGGGCGTTCAGCAAGGATCTGGACAACGATCTCACGTCGTTGCGCAGGAAGGAGCGAGTGGAGAACTTCAGCCTGTCGGATCAAGCCGGGGAAAATGTTCTGCCGCTGATCCAGAAGGGGATCGACGGCGTCGAGACCAACGAGAAAATCGATCACATCATCCAGGCTGTGGTCGCGACCTATGGTCCCCAAGACAGCAGCGGAATCATCGCATCTGTGGAAGGCGTCGAACTCAGCACTCCGGAACGGCCGGAGTTCAAGATCCCGATCCGCGACATTGTCTTCCACACGACTCTCCTGGTGCCCACGCGGATCGACGTGCAGGCGGAGTTCACGCTCACTCCCGCGCTCCTGGCCAAGTTGAATACGGCGATGGGATATTAACTCAGAACTCAGAACTCAGAACTCAGAACTCAGAACTCAGAACTCAGAACATCTCCCCCCTAAAGCTCGTAGATCTCCCCGTATTTCTGTTCGAGGTAGCGGAGGAAGGGGGCGGGACTCACGCTCTTTCCGGTGACGCACCGGGCAAGGTGATCCGGCGTGAAGGTCCGGCCCCACCGGTGAATCTTCTGTTCGAGCCAGCGGCGGAGCTCCAGCAATTGTCCCTGAGCGATGTGCTCTTCGAGATTCGTGATCTCCTGCTTGGCCTGTTCGTAGAATTGCACCGCGTACAAGTTCCCCAGCGTATAGGTAGGAAAGTAGCCGAACGCGCCGAACGACCAATGGACGTCCTGTAACACTCCTTCCGCGTCGGTGTCCGGGACGATGCCGAGATAGTCGCGCATCTTCTCCCGCCAGATGCCGGGAAGGTCGTCCGCCTGCGTGCGGCCCTCAATCAAATCCTGCTCAATCTCGAACCGCAGCATGATATGGAGGTTGTACGTGAGCTCGTCCGCTTCCACTCGGATCAGCGACGGCTTGGCCCGGTTGATGGCGGCGTAGAACCGGTCGGGCGACACCTCCCGAAGCTGGTCGGGGAAGGTCCGTTGTAAGATCGGGTAAAAGAACTTCCAGAACGGCCGCGACCGGCCGACGCAGTTCTCCCAGAGCCGCGACTGACTTTCGTGGATGCCGAGCGAGACGGAATCGCCCAGCGGGGTGCCGTAGTACCGTTGGTCGAGGCCCTGGTCGTAGAGCCCGTGCCCGCCTTCATGGATGCAACTGAACAGGCAGGCCGGCAGTTCGTGCTCATGGACACGCGTGGTCACGCGGACATCGGTCGGGTGGAACGAGGTCGTGAAGGGGTGGGCCGAGAGGTCGAGGCGGCCACGCGCGAAGTCGTAGCCCATCGCGGTCAGCACGAGCCGGCCGAATTCCACTTGCTTCGCGCGGTCGTACGAATGGAACAGCACGCGGTCGTCGATGTTCACGGAACTCGCCAGGACGCGTTTCAGCAGCGGGACCAGCCCGGCCTTGAGTCGGTCGAACAGCGGATTGAGTGCAGCGATCGTCGAGCCCGGTTCGTAGGTGTCGAGTAAGGCATCGTAGGGCGATATCCGATAGCCAAGGTAATGGGCTTCTTCTCGTTTGAGCGACAGGACCGTCCGGAGATTGGGGAGAAACATCTTGAAGTTGTTCTGTTTCCTGGCTTCAGCCCACACTTGTTGTGCCAGGGAACATTCCCGGCTGAGACGGATGACGAAATCGGATGGGAGCTTTCTGGCCCGGCTATAATCGCGCCACACTTCCCGCAGCAAAGAACGCGACGGCTCATCCCAACTGTCGCCGGGCGTCTCGATGGCCTGTCCCGTCGCGGGATCGACCACCTTGGCCAGAAAGTTCTGGATGTCCGATGACACCAACTTCTGATGGGCGATGCCCTGGAGCGCCGAGATCTGGTCAGCGCGCGCGATCCCACCGCCGGCCGGCATGTAGGTTTCCTGATCCCAGGACAGCACCGACGCCGCGCTGTTGATGCGCTGGATTTCCAGTAGCAGCGTGGTCAGTGGTTCGAGGGTCGCGAGTGTTTTCACGTCCGGCCTCCCTGGTGATCCTCTCCGTGATATGATCGCGTCCCAGTCTACGGAAAGGCAGCGGCGTTTTTCAAATGACGGGATTGCGCGCATGACCGACATCGTGTTGCCGCACATCGAAGCCTCCGCGGAAGCCCACTCCATGCCGGAGTCGGCGGTGTGTCGGGCATTGCGTGAAGAGACGTACCGGACCATGGAGTCGCCCCGGATGATTGTGGGGCCGGATGAGCGCACGGCGGTGATTCAGGAGCTGAACCGGCTTGTCGCGGACGATCCACGGGTCACAGCGGTCATGGTCACCATCCGCGACGGGGTGTTGGTGGTGCGGAAGAAGGGTGTGGGCTCGCGATGGCGAAACCGTCTGAGTGGGCGGCATACAGCGCGCTGACCCTCTCGGCCCTCGTATGGGGCGGGTCGATCGTCGGGCAGAAGCTCGCGCTCGGCTCGTTCAGCGTGGTCGAAACGTCCGTGTTGCGCGGTGTTGGGGCGCTTGCGATCCTTATCCCACTCTGGTGGTGGCAGGAAGGAACCCGCGTCACGTTCACGCGCCGCGATCTTGCGGTGCTGTCGGTGCTTGGGTTGGGCGTGCTCGGCAACCATCTGCTCACGCTCTTCGGGTTGCGCTATATCGGCGCCGCTGCCGCGGGGGTCATCATCGGCGCCGGTCCTGCGATCACGGCGCTGCTCTCTTCGCTGCTGATTCGCGATATTCCGTTTCATACCGTGGCCGGAGGCTGTGCCCTCTCCTTCGCCGGTGTGGTGCTGGTCTCCGGAGTTGGGAGCGGGACGCCCAGCGGATTCAATCCCTGGCTGGGCGGTACGCTCGTGCTGCTCGGGCTGGTGAGTTGGGCGCTGTATACCATCGGCAGCCGTCAGATTATGGAGCGTCATGCTGCGCTCACGGTGAATTGGACGACGTTATCGATTTCCATTGTGCTGCAACTTCCTCTCCTGTGGACGGACCAGAAGTTGATAGTCGCTGGAATGGAATCGGTCTCGATAGGGGGCTGGTTAGCGCTGGCCTATCTCATTGTCTTCGCCACGGCGTTCGGACAGCAGGCCTGGCTCTATGGCGTGCAGGGAGTCGGGCCATCCCGCGCCGGCGTCTTCGTGAATCTCATCCCGGTCTCTGCGCTTATCTTGTCCGCCCTCGTCCTCGGTGAATCGATCAGTGTCAAAGAAGTGGCGGGGATCGTCCTCATCCTCGCGGGTGTGTGGCTCGTCGGCTATCAAACCAAAGACCGGGCTTCTTAATCCCTTCGCCTTCCGCCTCGTTCCTCGCCCATTCCGGGTGTCTCCTCCCTGGCCATTTGAAAACCGTCTGCTACACTTGATTGCACACACTCTTCATGCGGGAGGACCTTATGCGGAAGGCGATACGAGTTGCAGGAATCGGGATTGCGGTCTTGTCGGTGCTGGTGCCTGTTGGGGCATGGGCTACCACGAGCAAGGCGGCGGATAAACACGATTGCCAACAGGTAGGCCAGAGTGGGCGGATTGTCTGCGACAAGGGACCGCTGCGGGGGAAGACGTTCCTGTCACGCGACGCCATGGTGGAGGGGCTCCAGAAGGAATCGGCGGCAGCAAAAGCCAAGCCCGTCGAGGCCAAGCCGTCCAAGGCCAGTGTGTCGAAGAAAAAGAAGTAAGCCACATCATCTGAACGGAGGGAGGGTCTCTCTACGAGGCCGCTCCCTCCGGCCACCCCCAAATTAACCTACTTATACCTTCCCTCTCTTCTCGCGGTTACCTGCCGGTTTGGAGTATGATGCGGCCCTTGTCGTCAAAAGGAGCCACCCATGATTGAAGAGCGGATCGAGCAAGTGACCAGAGCGAACCAGGCTTTCTATCGAGCCTTCGAGAGTCTGGACATCGCCCAAATGGATACAGTCTGGGCACACCAAGATTATGTGACCTGCATTCACCCCGGTTGGGCGCTGCGGTCGAGTTGGCCGGCGGTGCGGGATTCCTGGGTGCTGATCTTCAATAATACGTTTACGATGAAGTTCGAGCTCACGGAGATTCAAATTCAGGTGGCTGGGGATATGGCCTGGGTGATCTGCACGGAGCACGTCACCGGCCAACAGGGGGAGCAGGCGACGGAATCCCACGTGCTGGCGACGAATCTCTACGAGCGGATCGGCGACGAGTGGCTGATGATTCATCATCATGGGTCGGCGGTGATGGGGTGAACGAGGCGAGGAATAACGAGCCTCACGTTTGTTCACGCCGCCGAGACGGTGAGGCGGCAGGGCAAGTGTTGATCTGAGGCTATTCTCTCTCTGCGCTCGCGGACCCCGCGCTTTAGAAAGCGCTCGGTCGACGCGTGCAGTTCGAGGGCATGCAGACCGCTCACCCCATAGTGTGTGGTAGGGGGAAAGAGAAAAGATCGCCAGACGCGCGCAGTCGGGGGAACCATCAGCCCACTCCTCTTAGGGGTGTAGGAAGGAGGGAGAGCACGAAGTGGATCGGTGCCTTCCCTGCTCGCGCGGCCCGCACACAATCGGAGGCTTCCCACCTTGGTTACCTCTGAGACTAGATGGGGGAGGGAATAGTACGCACGTGGGTGGAATCGTTGACAACAGTGAAGTCTCTGTCTAGAGTGAGATGAGGTTAATGCGACAGCGAGGAGTACGGAGGTTCCTATGTCGGCTGATGTTGCTGAGATCGAAGCCAAGATTCGATCGCTGAGTTTTGAGGACAAGGCCGAGTTGCTCAAGGCGCTGATTGGCGAACTCGATGGTCCAGCCGATGCCGATGTCGAACGTGCGTGGTTGGTGGAGGCGCAACGACGACATCGCGAGATTATTGAAGGGAAAGTGCAGCCGATACCCGCCGAGCGTGTTTTTGAAAATCTTCGCGCCCGCCTGAAGAAATGAGATTGGAGTTCCACCCCGAAGCGGAGTTGGAACTCATCGAGGCTGCTGTTTACTACGAAGGTTCTTCCGGCTTCTCCGTGGGTCTGCCCGCAGCCATGCAGGCGGGTTAACTCCTGTCTATCATTCCCGTGGAAACGGGAATCTAGTCTTTCCAAGTCGTTGCATGATCTCTGGATTCCCGCTTGCGCGGGAATGACTTGAGGCGCGGCCATGACGCGGCATCCTGACACCTGCCAGAGGGAGCAGAGAAATCCCTCCACCCACGCTAATTCCGGAAGAACCCTTAAAAGTGGGTGGGGGAAAATGGCACGCGACGCGTGTAGTGGGACGCCACAAGGTCACCTGCCTTGGGTGTGCGCTAAAGCGATGCGGACTTCTGTACAGCGGAACGCGCGCTAGGAGTCTGCCCGACAGTGATGGAAGAGAACCATGATCCTGACTGCTGCAAGGAGTAAGGTGGCAGGAATCTTACTGAAAGGCAGATGTTCTGCTACTCAGGTCTTCGGCGCGTTCGAGGGCACTTCGTCGATGCGGACGGTTTTCTGCCATTCGGCGATGATCGTGTCGCGCTCTTCCATCGACATGCCGGCGTACTTGGTAAACATCTGGGCGCCTTTGCGGCGCCGCCACGTCAGGAAGTTCTGGAAGTGTTCTTTACACAGGGCCTGGGTACCGGCCGGGGCGTAGGCTCTGGCCTGGCAGCCTTGGACCATACATGCGTGATCGGTCATGCGTGTTTCTCCAACTTCGGTCAGAGAGTATGCCGGACGGACCCCTCGAATTGCAACGACACTCGTTCGTCAGTGCCTTGATGCCGGCTTATCCTTGCTGTAGGTGACTGTTCCCGATGTCGATCCGATGGTTCGTCCAAGGTACGGTGATCGTCGCTGCGCTCGTCTCGTTCGTAGCCGGCTGCGTTCCATCCTCTCGCTCCGGCCTTCCGCCAAGCAGCCCGTTCAGTGAAGCCACAGGGCCCGTCTCCAGCCTGCTCCCACAAGGCACGGCGGTTGGGGATGTCGGCCCGCATTCTGCCCTCGTCTGGCTTCGTACGGAGGAGCCGGCTCAGGTTCAGATCGAGTATGCGCCGGTGGTGGAGTGGGGAGGGACGAGCGCGGGGAGCGACCGCCTGCCGGTGTTGGCGAAGACCCCGCTGTTCAGAACCGGTACGGATCACGACTTGACGCGTCACGTGTCGCTCGACCGGCTGAAGCCGGCTACGCGGTATCGTTATCAGGTGCTGGTGGCCAAGGAACCGTCGAGTGCCGGTCTTGCCAGAGAGGTGACGGTGGCTGCGCGGGGAGAGTTCACCACGGTGCCGGAGCCGACGGTCCATGCGCCGGTGACGTTCGCCTGGAGCGGCGATCTTGGCGGGCAGCACCGTTGCCGGGATGAGAAAGACGGCTATCCCATCTTTGACCGGATCCGGAACCAGCACATCGACTTCTTTTTATTCCTGGGCGACACGATCTATGGGGACGATGCCTGCCCCTCGCCGCCGAACGCGCCGGGCGGCGACTTCACAGCTTCGACGCTCGATCAGTATCGGGCGAAGCACCGGTATCAACGGGGAGCCGGTGCGCTCCAGCGGTTGCTGGCGACCGTGCCGGTCTCTGTGATCTGGGACGACCACGAAGTCCGAAATAATTTTGCCGGCCCCTTCGACCCGCAGATGCCGCTCGGCCGCCAAGCCTTGCTGGAGTATTGGCCGATCCGGACGCCGGCCGACGATCCGTATCGCCTGTATCGGCGGGTTCGCTACGGCGCGGATGTGGAACTCTTTATTTTGGATACTCGGCAATATCGGAGCCGCAACGCCGATCGAGACGGGCCTGGGAAAACGATGCTCGGTGAAGCGCAGCGGGCGTGGCTTCTCGATGGACTCCGCCGGTCGACGGCGACCTGGAAAATCATCGCGACGAGCGTGCCCTTGTCGATCCCCAAAGGCGGCCCAGAGACGGTGCCCGGAAACGATGGCTGGGCCGGCGGGCCGGACGGCACGGGATTCGAGACGGAGATGAGCACTATCGTGGAGGCGATCCTCGCGCAGCCGATCAAGAACGTCGTCTGGATTGCCACGGATGTTCACTTTGCCCAGGTCAATGCCTACGATCCCAATAGCGACGGGGTGCCGGATTTTCACGAGTTCGTCGCTGGCCCGCTGTCGGCTGCAACCGGGCGAATGACACCGGCGAAGGAGACCTGGAATCCGACCACGCTGTTCCACGACGGCGGCTACTTCAACTTTGGCACGCTGAGCGTGCAGGGTTCGACGCTGGATGTCGCCATCGTGGACGACTCCGGGAAAGTCCGTTTCACCCATCGGCTTACGGCGCGCTGAACGGTCGTCCAGCCAAAATCCTCTTGCAATCGTGGGTGGTCGCCAGTTACCGTAGCCCTCGCTTTATTTCCATTCACATCGGCAATCACGTTGCATCGCAAGGTAAAGGAGATGTCACATGGCAGGGTCGATGTCGGCAGATGAGATTTTCGAGAAGGCGAAAGATGCCGCCGTTGCGGCCACAGGGCCGGACGAAAAGGCGTTGCAGATCGACTACGAAGGATTACAGGTAAAGGTTCGCGCGGCGTTGGGCGACCGAAAGGTGGCGCGCTGTCACCTCAATAAGTTCTTACCGGAGGGCTACGAAGAACAAGGGCGCTTCAACCTCGTGCTGTTGACGACGGGAAACGTCTTGTTCGATATGGTGATCGGCGATTCTTATTTCCGGTACGATGTGATATCCGTCGGTCAGCTGGACAAGGTGCAGGTGATCGATGCGATGTGGGACAACCGGGAGAAACGGCGGGAGGAGCCGTTTCTCAGCCTTCGGCTGATGCACGCGGAGGAAACGCATCTCTTGTTGGCGCTCGATGACGACGAACGGAAGAGCCTCTTGGCGTTCGCCGCCGCCGTCGCAGCGGTGCGAAATCCTGAGCGGTGATGGGCGACGACGGGCTTGCGCTCTTCCTCTCCAACGTTTTCCCTCCTTCTGTTCTGCTCGATCTTCACCGCGGCCGGCCTGTCCGGCTGTAGCTGGTTCGGCTCGGGAACGCCGCACGTCATTCCCCACGATCGCCCCCGAATCGCCGTGCTGAACTTCGGCATGGGAGTCGAGATTGCCAGGCTGTCGTCCGTGCAGAGTGATGAGGGCAAGCTTGCCGAAGATGAAGAACGAGCGCTGGTGGCTCAGGCGATGGAAGGGATCAAGGAGAAGGCTCGCCGCCTGCTCTATGACAAGCTGTCGGCGGGGAAGCACTTCGATCTCGTTCCCCTCGATCAGGTCGACGCAGCACAACAACACATACACCTGAAGCCTGGAGACGTAGCCACAAAGGAGCAGCTTGCCGCTCTTCGGACCTCGTTGGGCGCCGAGCTTGTCGTCGGCGGCATCGTGCAAGATTTCGGCAAGGTCCGCTGGCAGTGGCTGGCGGCCGGGATGGTAGGCGACATGACCTGGGAGAGCGTTGCCCTCGGTCTCGCGACGAGTTGGCATCCTGCGGCGATCTTCGGCAACATCGGCTTTGAGCTGTTGACCAGCACGCCCGTGTGGTTCGGTGGCGGGTACCTGTTCGGTGTCGCCTTCAGCCCGGTGCGGGTCGATGCCTGGGCGCAGGATGCGGTGACGGGACGAGAACTCTGGAGCGGCGAGGAGGTTACGCTGTATCTGTGGAAGGAGCTGGAGGGCATTCCTGAAGAGGACCGGAAAAAGAAAGAAGTCCGCCTCTGGCTGAACTTGAAGAAAGCAGTTGAGGAACTTGGCGAGTCGTTGTTGGATCAGGGATACACGCTGCCGGATCTCCGCGAGCGCCGGAAGCCGGTGCCGCCGGACGTAATAGCCTTCTAGTGAGTGAGGGGGGGAGCTCAAGCGCGGGCGTAGAACGGGAGCGGGCGGACGGTGGCTTCGTGCCGGGTTCCAGAGATGTCGATCGAAAGGGTTGTGCCTGGCGTGGCGAAATCCCGGAGCGGAAATCCGAAGGCGATGACGGACTGTAACTGTGGAGACAGGGCGGCGCTGCTGATCCAGCCGACTTCCCGGTCGCCGCTGAACAGCTTGGCGCCGTGCGGCGGGACGACGGAGTCCTTGAGGACGAGTCCGACCATGTGCCGCCGGACGTTGCCGTAGGTATCCATGCGTGCGACGACTTCCTGCCCCGGGTAGCAGCCCTTGGTCAGGCTGAAGGCTTTCCCTTCCAGATTGGCCTCCGGCGGGACGATTTCTTCGTTGAGGTCCGGCCCGGCCTTCGGAATGCCGGCTTCCAACCGGAGGGCTTCGCGCGCTTGATTGCCGACGGCTTTTATTCCAAACTGCGCTCCGACCTCCATCAAGGTAGTCCAGGCTGCGACGACGCCGTCCGAAGGTAACAGAATTTCCAGATCGACTTCGCCGGTTTCTTCTGTGCGCAACACCAGCGCCTGCTGTCCGCCGATCTGAGCAGTGACAAAATTTACCGGCTGAAGCTCACCGCAATCCACACCGAACGCGGATGTCACGGTCTGCACTGCCTGGGGTCCGCTGACGAGCAAGAGCCCCCAACTCTCGGCGCAGTTCTCCATCTTGGCTTTGGTGCCATAGAGCAGAAACTTCCGCAATGCCTGAAACGTGGTCTCCCCGATTTCGCCCACGTCTTCGAGCATGACCGCGTCCGTCTGCATGTAGATACGAAAATAGGTCAGCATCTTTCCCTTGTGGGTCAAAAAGCTGGAGTGCCGGCCTTGTCCGGGTTGAAGCGGAACAATGTCGTTGCTGATCACGCTCTGGAGCCATTTCACCCGATCGTCGCCTGTGACCCGGATTTTACCCCGGTGCGAGAGATCTGCGATCCCGACAGTGTGGCGAACGGCTCGATGTTCGGCGGCCATGTCACCGTAGTGAATGGGCACATTCCAGCCGCTCATGTCTTCGAACGAGGCGCCCAGCTTCAGATGGTGCTCATGCAGACGTGATTGTTTCATGTTCTTCCAGCCAAGAAGCTGTCAGCCTTCAGCGATCAGCTTGCTGCTGACGGCTGATCGCCGATAGCCAGAACTTCCTCGACGAGATCTTTTGTTCGTGCTGAAAATTCATTGCGGGACACGATTTTCGTCACGCCCAGTTCCTTGGCGCGCGTCCACGTCTCCGCTTCTTCGTGATTGGCAAATGCCAGGATGGGGATGGTCTGCAGACCGGCGTCCGCTTTGACCGCGGCCAAGGCCTGAAATGCATCCACGTTCAGGTCGTTCATGTTGAGGATCATCGCGGAGGGGCGGAGCGCGACGGCTTTCTGCGGCACGTCGTCCTGGGTTCGCGCCTTTTCGAGCTGGTAGCCTTGGGGCAACAGTGCGTCACGGATCTTGGTGTAGAAAAAGATATCGGTCACGGCCACCAACAGGGTCTTCTTGTCGCCGCTCATGTCTCTGGTCCGTTTCGCGAGCCGGCAATCAGTTCAGTGAGCTGATGAGGCGGCCCAAGGCTTTCTTTGCCAGGGCGTAGTCGGGGTTGAGGACGAGGGCTTGCTTGTAAGATTCGATGGCCTCGGTCCACCGGCCTTTGCGTTCGTAGACACGACCGAGATTCAAATGGGGGAACGCGGGGCTTTCGTAACGCCTCGCCTGCATCGCCTTCTCGAACCAGGGGATGGCCTCGTCGAATTCACCTTTCTCGATGAGATAGACGCCGATGTCGTTATAGGGGTTGCCGAATTCCGGATCGCGGGCGATGGCCCGGCGG
Organism: uncultured Nitrospiraceae bacterium; assembly: GCA_964555285.1. Classification (GTDB taxonomy): domain Bacteria; phylum Nitrospirota; class Nitrospiria; order Nitrospirales; family Nitrospiraceae; genus JBBIQV01. The sequence continues at coordinate 2,898 of CAZKRM010000051.1, read as the reverse complement.
CACTCGTCGATCGCCTCGTCCAGTCTCCCCATGAAGCTGTAGGTCCAGCCCAAGAACGTATGGGCTTCCGCCGTGGGGTGAGTCTCCAGCGATTCCTTATAGAATCGCACGGCCTCCTCCAGCTCGCCCTTCATCTGATGCTCGTAGGCTTTCTGGAACAACAGCCAGGCCTCGTGCTTGTCTTCTTCGCGGCCTTCGCCTTGAATGAGAAAGTCTTGTACGTCCATCTTCTTGCATTTACGATTGGCTCATTGCCGATTGAGTGATTACCCGGACAATAACGGTTGTCGGTCCGTCAATGGTGCAATCACAAAATCGAAAATCGTCAATCACTCCTGTTTCAGTTTCTTCTTGATCAACTCCGCTCCGTACCGCCCCGAGAGCAACATCGATCCAAAGGCCGGGCCCATGCGCGGGGTGCCGTACACGGCGGCCACAGCCAATCCGATCACGAAACAGTGCGGATAGACCTCGCCGGTGCGGTCCATCACTTCTTCTTCCGACCGTGAGACCCACATGGCACCATTGCCGGGAACCTGCTTGTACAGGTTCCGCTTGTGCAGGAGTTCCACGACGACCGCGTCGTGTCCCGTCGCGTCCACCACGAGCGTACTTTCGAGTGCGATGGGATCCACGTGGATGACATCATGGCCTGCCATCTCGGCCGGCGTGCTATTCACCACGACTCCTCCTAATAAGCCGTCTTTGCGGAGAATCAAGTCCACGACGCGCGTCAGGTTCATGATCTTGGCGCCTGCCCGATAGGCGGCGGCGATCAGGGCGCCGGTGGCGTGGGGCGGATCGACCATGAACATGCCCTCGCAGTCCTTGATCCTCTTGCAGGGCACGCCGATCTCCTCAAGAATCTCGTTGGCCGGAGCGCAGATGGCGGCCTTATTCATCAGGTAGCCGCCGGACCAGAAGCCGCCTCCGAGCGCGAGACTCTGCTCAACGATGACCGTGCGGAATCCCATCGCAGCCAGATCATGGGCACAGATCAAGCCGGATGGCCCCGCGCCTACAATGATCACATCGCTCTCGATGAGCTGATCGAACTCTTTGTAATATTCCCGCGCGATCTGCCGGGTAATATCTCGTTCACGTAATGGGGCTGGTCTTGGCTTTGCCATTGGGAACTCCTACCGGTAGATCTCGGAGCCTGTTTTCTTGAACTCTTCCGCTTTTTCTTTCATGCCGATTTGAATCGCTTCCTGTTCATCTACCTGTAATTGTGCGGCATAGTCCCGGACATCCTGCGTGATCTTCATTGAGCAGAAATGCGGGCCGCACATCGAGCAGAAGTGGGCCACCTTGGCGGCGTGGTCGGGTAGCGTCGCGTCGTGGAAGGACCGGGCCGTGTCCGGGTCCAGCGACAGGTTGAATTGGTCCTCCCAGCGGAACTCGAACCTCGCCTTGGACAAGGCATTGTCGCGCGCCTGCGCGCCTGGATGGCCCTTGGCCAGATCGGCCGCGTGCGCCGCGATCTTGTAGGTGATGACCCCTTCCTTCACATCGTCTTTGTTGGGAAGGCCGAGATGTTCTTTGGGCGTGACGTAGCAGAGCATCGCGCAGCCATACCAGCCGATCATCGCGGCGCCGATCCCGGACGTGATGTGGTCGTAGCCCGGCGCAATGTCGGTTGTCAGCGGACCGAGCGTGTAGAACGGCGCCTCGGCGCACTCCTTGAGCTGCTTCTCCATGTTGATCTGGATCATGTGCATGGGCACGTGGCCCGGTCCTTCAATCATGACCTGCACGTCGTGGCGCCAGGCGATCTTGGTGAGTTCACCCAGGGTGTCCAGCTCAGCGAATTGGGCCTCGTCGTTGGCATCGGCAATGGAGCCGGGGCGCAACCCATCGCCCAAACTGAAGGATACGTCGTAGGCCTTCATGATCTCGCAGATTTCTTCGAAGTGGCGGTAGGCGAAGTTTTCTTCATGATGAGCCAGGCACCATTTCGCATGGATCGAGCCACCGCGGGACACGATGCCGGTCATGCGTTCGGCGGTCATCGGCACGTAGGCCAAGCGCACACCAGCGTGGATGGTGAAGTAATCCACGCCTTGTTCTGCCTGCTCGATCAGTGTGTCGCGGAACAGTTCCCAGGTCAGGTCTTCGGCCTTGCCCCCGACTTTCTCGAGCGCCTGATAGATCGGCACGGTGCCGATGGGCACCGGTGAATTACGGATGATCCATTCGCGGGTCTCGTGGATGTTCTTGCCGGTGGAGAGGTCCATGACCGTGTCGGCGCCCCAGCGAATGGACCAGATCATCTTCTCCACTTCTTCTTCGATGGAGGAGGCGACCGCGGAGTTGCCGATGTTGGAGTTGATCTTCACCAAGAAGTTCCGGCCGATGATCATCGGTTCGCTTTCCGGATGGTTGATGTTGGCCGGGATGATCGCGCGGCCACGGGCGACTTCATCGCGGACAAATTCCGGTGTGATGACGGAGGGGATGCTTGCGCCCCACGACTGGCCCGGGTGTTGGGTGACCCCGCCTCCGTGCCCATTTCGCGAGGCCAGTTCGCGCGCCACTTCGCGGGATTGGTTCTCTCTGATCGCAATGAACTCCATTTCCGGTGTGACGATGCCTTTTCTGGCGTAGTGGATCTGGGTTACGTTCATGCCGGGTTTGGCTCGCAGCGGCTTGCGAATGTGCTGGAACCTGAACTCGTCCAGCTTGGCATCGGTTGCGCGAAGGCGGCCATAGTGCGAGGAGATATCCGGGAGCTCGACCACATCGTTCCTGCCGATCACCCAGTTCCGGCGATAGGGCGCCAATCCAGTTCGCGCGTCGATCTTGACGTCCGGGTCTGTATAGGGGCCGGAGGTGTCGTAGATCGTGATTGGTTCATTTGGGATGGGCGTGTTCCCATTCATCGACTTAGTGGCGGTC
>CAZKRM010000050.1:0-21364 GCA_964555285.1 uncultured Nitrospiraceae bacterium | reverse complement strand
GCCGAGATGCTGAGCGGCAGGCCACGCAGCCAGAGGGCGAGCACACCACCGGACAACGCCAAGGGCACATTGAGAAAAATCAGCAGCGCGGGACGCATCGCCCCAAAGATGACCGACAGTACACCCAGAATCAGGAGGAGGGTGATAGGCACGACCACGGCTAACCGGTGTGTGGCTTCTTGGAGATGCTGAAACTGCCCGCCCCATGTCAATTCGTACCCTGCCGGGAGCGACACCTCGCGAGCCACGGCGCGCTGAGCCTCCGCCACGAAGCTCCCTAAGTCCCTTCCTCGGATGTTGTTCTCCACGACGATCCGTCGCTGCGCATGCTCCCTGCTGATCTGGGCCGGCCCCGTGTCCACTCGGATGGCCGCCACGCGGGAAAGAGGGACGAGTTCACCATGTGCGGTGGGGATGAGCAGATTTCCTAATGCAGCCGGATCAACTGTTGCGTGTTCGCTGAGGCGGACCACGAGATCAAAACGTCGTGGGCCTTGCACCACGGTGCCGACGACGTGTCCCACGCGTGTGGCTTGAACGAGGGTGAGCACCTCGTCCGCCGTCAGCCCGTAGCGCGCGATCTGAGCTCGGTCCACGATCACCCGCAGGAGTGGGAGCCCGGCGACCTGCTCGACTTTGACGTCTGCCACTCCGCGTACTTTCTCCAAAACACGCGCTACGGCTTCAGCCGTCTGCTTGAGCAGATCCAAGTCAGGCCCAAAGATCTTGACGGCGAGGTCCGAACGAGTCCCCGCAATCAACTCATTGAAGCGCATCTCAATCGGCTGCGTAAAGCCGAGGCCGACGCCGGGTACTGCATCGAGAATGGCGGGCTTCATTCTCGCAATCAAGTCCTCACGAGTTCCGGCAGTAATCCATTCCCGCTGAGGTTTGAGAATGACGAACACATCGGACAGCTCCACTCCCATCACGTCGGTCGCCACCTCGGGACTCCCGGTCCTGGTCACCACCTGCACGACTTCTGGAAATCTGCGAAGCACTCGTTCAACGTCTACGGCATTCTGGACCGACTCGCTCAGTGACACACTGGGTAACCGCCACACCTGAATCGCTATGTCCCCCTCGTCGAGTCGAGGCACAAACTCTATGCCGAGCCAGGCGCTGATTGCGAGACTCACGACAAACAGCCCAACCGCCGGCGTGACTATCCAAACCGGGCGCGCCATCGCCCATCTGAGACAGGGTTCGTAGGCACGGCGCAGCATGCCGATCGCACGCGTTTCCTCATGTCCGGGCTTGGCCCGCACAAACCACAAGGCGAGGAGAGGTGTGACCGTCACCGCGAAGAGGAGCGATCCGGCCAGGGCCAGGATCACGGTCAGTGCCATTGGACGGAACATCTTCCCCTCGATTCCGGTGAGTGCCAGGATGGGCACGTACACGAGAATGATGATGCCGACGGCGAAGGTCATCGGGCGAAGCACCTCACGACCGGCCGCATGGATCTCACTCAGCCGTGCTTCCGGGCTCACGGCTCCCTTGTTCGCCAAACGTCGGAGGATGTTGTCGACCATCACGACCGAGCCATCCACGAGCAAGCCGAAGTCAATGGCGCCCAGGCTCATCAGGTTGCCGGAGAGTCCGGCCTGCATCATCCCGCTGAACGCGATCAGCATCGATAGTGGAATGGCCAACGCCACGATCACGCCTGCGCGGAGATCGCCGAGAAAGAGAAGCAGAACTGCGATGACGAGGAGTCCACCTTCGAGCAGATTGTTGCGCACGGTACGCATCACCTTCGAGACGAAGAGAGTTCGGTCGTAGTAGGGTTCGATCGTGACACCCTGAGGCAGCGTGGCCTGGATCTCTTGCACACGCGTCTTGACACGCTCGACGACCTGCTGCGCGTTTTCGCCCGCCAACATCTGCACCATCCCGATGACGGTTTCGCCTTCTCCCATCGCAGTCGCAGCGCCGATGCGGAGCGCCGACGCCTCCTTGACCTCAGCGATGTCTGAAATGTAAATCGGCACTCCCCCGGGGCCGTGTGCCACCACGATCCTCGCGAGGTCGGCAACCTGGGTCGCCAGGGCTTCACCGCGAATGAGCAATTGCTCGCGTTGACGCTCAATGTAGCCGCCGCCTGCGATGGCGTTGTTTCGTTCGAGCGCCTCAAACACGTGCCGAAGCGACAGCTTGAAGGACAGGAGCTTGGCTGGGTCCACCACGACTTGGAACTGTTGAGGTTCTCCTCCCCAAATATTGACTTCCACCACGCCGGGAACTGCCCGCAGCCGCATCCCAATCTCCCATTCGAGGAGTGTCCGGAGCGTCATGGCGCTGTGGCCGTTCCCCTTCAGGGTGAATTGATAGACTTCGCCCAATCCGGTCGTCAGCGGTCCCACGATCGGACGGCCGTACTCGACTGGAATGCGTTCCATCGCGCGCGCAAGCCTCTCGGTCACTAATTGTCTCGCGCGATAGATATCCGTCCGGTCCTCGAAAATTGCGGTGACGGCCGACAGCCCATAGCGCGACACAGACCGGAGCTCGCGAAGGGCAGGCAATCCGCTCAGCGCGGCCTCGATCGGAAACGTGATGAACTGTTCCACTTCAACCGGGCCGAGCGCCGGTGAACGGGTCAGGATTTGGACCTGGACCGGCGTCAGGTCCGGCATGGCGTCAATGGTAAGGTGGGTGAAGGACCACAGGCCGATGGCGATGACGAGCATGATCGCCACCAGGGTGAAGAAGCGGTAGCGCAGTGAGAGGGTGAACAGCCGATCCATGTTACCCTCCTTCTCCTGACTCGATGTGTTCTTTCAGCAGGACATTCTTTAGGTCAAAGACGCCGTCGATCACGACGCGCTCGCCCTCTGCAAGTCCCTTCCGTACCTCGATCCAGCCCCCACCCTCGCGGCCGGCCTCGATTGGGACAAACGCATACCCGGTCTCACGCTGAACGAAGACGCCACGCACATTGTCCACCATCGTCACGGCCGAGACGGGGACCGCCAAGGTCGGTGGGCTCGCGATGGTCAACTGGACATCCACATATTCTCGCGGCTTCAGTCGGCCCTGCTGGTTCGAGACCTCGAACCGGACCCGGATCGTACGAGTGGTCTCATCCGCCACCGGCGCGAGATAGGTCAGCGGAGCGCTGACCGGCTCACCGCCCTTCGGCACGATTGTCCCTACATCTCCCTCCTTGAACTTCCGGGCCTGTTCGATCGGCAGATTCGCGAAGACCCAGACCCGGCTCGTGTCCACGACTTCGAACAGTTCGCTCCCAGGCGAGACGCCTTGCCCACGCACCACATTCTGCGCGATGACCGTCCCGGCAATGGGGGAGGTGAGGGTATAGCGATGGCTCTCCTCGTGGCTGCCCTGCTCCAGTTCGCGAAGCTCGCTCTGTGCTAATCCCATGTTCAGCAGCTTCTCGCGGATGTGCTGAAATCGAACCTTGGTTTCCAAGTAGTGGCCTCGTTCCTCAACAAACCGACGCTCTGTGACGATCTGCTCGGCTTTTAGTTTTTCCGTCCTTCGGAAGGCGTTCTCCGCGACGTCAGCCTGAGCCTTGGACACCAGGTACTCCTGCACCAGTTCGTCTAAATGCAGGCTGCCGATGGCGGCCAAGGGCTGGCCGCTCCGGACGTGATCGCCGAGTTGCACGTGGATCTTCTCGACCTGCCCTTCGATCCGCGAGGTGATCTTGGCTACCTGCTTGAGGTCAAGCGCAACTTCCCCGGGAGCCGTGACCAAGTCCGGCATCACATGTGCAGCCACCACCTCAGTCCGCACTCGGTCCCGCACGGCTGTCGGGGCCTGAATCGTGCTCGTGCGTGGAGTGCCCGACTTCGCGGTCGCTTTCGGCGCCGGCGGTTCGTTGCCGCGATCACCGCAGGCCGTGACTAACACGAACAGGGCAAGCACCCACGATCCGGTGTGTGCCGTGCATCTGGTTATCATGGTCAGGCTCCTCCTGGATTGTCAGATTCCACCGACAGCACGTTCAAGCCGAGCGAGGGCGATCGAGAGATCCGCCCGCGCCTGGGCGTACTCGAGTAACGTTTGCCTGTACACGCGTTGCGAATCGAGCACGTCCAGGAGGCTGGCGGCCCCTTGCTGGAAACTGACGCGCGCGACCCGCAGCGTCTGCTCCGCTTGCTTCAGCAGCCCCGTTTCAAAGACCTGGAGTTGCTCGTTCGCGGTGCGAGCGTCCTGGACGTGCTGAGTGATGGCCTGGGTCAATTCATTCTGCGCCCGCAGTCGCTCGGCCTCTGCGCGATGTCTGGCGCCGAGCGCGGTCTCGATTTCCCCCTGGCGTCGGTACCAGAGCGGGAGGGGAACGCTGAGCCCTGCGGTGACCGACTCATCTCCGGCCTCGCGATGATACGATCCTTGCACCGTGACATTTGGAATCCTGGACTCTCTTTCCAGGATCGTACTGAACTCCGCCTGCTCGACGAGCTTGGTGAGCCGTCGGAGGGTCGGATGCTGTTCCACGGCACGGGCAGCCAGCGCATCGAGGTCGAGTTCTTGTTGGAGCGATTCGAAATCGCCCTGGATCGAGAACTGTCTGCCCAGCGCGCCTGCCGTCAGCATATCAAGCTTGGTCCTCGCCACGACCAAGGCATTCTGGGCACGTGCGACTTCCTTTTTCGCTTTCTGGGCCTCGACGGTTGCCTTCATCGTTTCGAAGGGGGTGGCTTCGCCAGCCGCTGCGCGCGTCTTTACAGTCCGCAAGACTTCCTCGACCATCGTCAGGTTTTGGGTGGCCAGGTCGGCATCTCGCTGAGCGAACAGCACGTGGTAAAAGGCGACCTTTACCTCGGCAATCACGTTGAGGCGTGTCTCCTCCATCGCTGCACTGGCTCCTGCCACTCCAGCATCCGCCGCCTGCTGTCGGGCGCGGCGCTTGCCTTGCCACTCCAGCGGCTGCTCGACCGTCACCGTCCGCTCAGTAATCTTCACCCCCGTGCTCGGATCGCGGATAGCTCCTCGCCCGGCTGTTCCCGAAATTGAAGGATTGAGATAGGCACCAGCAGCTATCTGTTGGCCTCGACTTTGCCGCACAAACCCTTGGGCTCCTGCCATGGTCGGATTGCGCTCTAGCGCGAGTTCGATCATCGCGTTCAATGTATAGGCGGGATTGGGCTCGTTGGCCGCCGCATACGTGCTCAGGCTCAGGAGCTGGACGCCCGATACCAGGAACCCTAGCCACGCCCTAAGTTGACGAGTCATGCCTTGTCTCCCTTCCTTCGCAGGGGCTACGCTCGGACCATCCACGATAAGCCGGAGGGCTCACGGCGGAAGTGATCGCGATCCCCAGAGATGTGCAGCCAGAGATGAGGAAGGGAAAGCCCCCAACCTGCATCCGGCTGTGATGCTCCTGCATTACTCGATTATCAAGAAACGCGAAAAGGGATCAGATGGAAGAGAAGGGAGGAGCCCGTAGAGGGAGTCCGCTGGAGAGAAATAGAATCGTGGGTGAGATGATCGGTTGTGACGAGGCAGTAGAAACGGATCGTTGAACCGGTGGACTCTCGACTACTGGTAATCCAGAGACCGTAATCCCCAACTTTCCTGCTGGCCGGTCGTTCGGCGCATTGAGCAGTGAGAATTCAATCTCCGGGTGATTGAACGCATGGCCGGAATGAGCGCTAGCTTGTAGATGGTGATGCTCTACTTCAGGACAGGTCGGATCGTGGACATGATCTGTGTACTCACACTCGAGGTCCGGGGAGAAAACCGTATGGACAGTGCCGCCGTGAACATGATCGCCACTCCCATGACGATGGTCGGCCTCAGGATGGACATGGAACAATGGGACCAAGAGCATCCACGTGATCAACCAGAACATGGCAAGTATACGGAGTCGCGTCACGCTTGACACCTTCACGCTCTCAATCTTTGTAACCTTCGGCAAAATTCAGGCTACACCACTTGGGTCGCAGGAGCAAGTTTTGAGGCCTTTGCTTGTTTGTCGACCCAGAGAACGAACGACGCACTGACTCAACTTATTGGCGGAACGATCTCTATCGGACTCATCTCCGCAGCCGATGACAGAACGGCTTTCTATCGACCGAGCTTTTCAGTATCATGCTCCGGCACTGGAGGTTGATCGGATGGCGTGGCTCATTGGGCAGGAGATCGTCGAAAAGTATTGTCCTCCTGCTGCAAGGTCCTGGTGGGATTCAGTCGTCCCTTCCATGCAGTCACTGTCGATTAGAAGCAATCTGATTACAGCCTACACGAAAGCCGCTCGCATGGTGGGACGCGCGCCGCTTCAATTGGATCGTGACGACGTTCGGGCGCTCTCCGAAGCTGGGTTTCCGCCCTTTCAGGGGCATGCGCTCTCTGAATTGGCGCGAATGGTTCTGTTGCTGGGTTCTGTCGAGCGCCTGATTCCTGAGCAGCATATCGAAATGATCGACGACTTGTATGTGCGGGGCGACAACGATGAGCGCGTCGCACTCTTGCGTACCTTGTCGCTCTTGCCGGAGCCGGCCCGGTTCCTTTCAACGGCAGTGGAGGCCTGCCGGACCAACGTGCTGCCGGTCTTTGAGGCGATCGCCTGCGAGAATCCCTATCCCCACAGCTATTTCCCGGAACTGAACTTCAATCAGATGGTCATGAAAGCGCTCTTTACCGGCGTGCCGCTCCCGCGCATTGTCGGCTTGTCCATGCGACTGACCCCCGCTCTTGCGCGGATGGCACAGGATTATGTGCGGGAGCGGACGATGGCCGGGCGTACCGTACCGGATGATATCGGGCTTATTGTCGCGGAGGCTGATGTACGATGAAACTCTTCGACCCGCATGTTCACATGACATCCCGCACGACGGATGACTACGCCGCGATGGCGGCGGCGGGGATCGTGGCCATTGTGGAACCGGCGTTCTGGGTCGGGCAGCCTCGAACCCACGTCGGCACCTTTGAGGACTACTTTCTGTCCCTCCTCGGATGGGAACGTTTTCGTGCCAGCCAGTTTGGGATCAGCCACTTCTGTACGCTGGCGCTGAATCCGAAGGAGGCGAACAACGCCAAAATTGCGCCAGGTGTGATGGAACTACTGCTTCTCTATCTGGAGAAGGATGGCGTGGTGGCGATAGGGGAAATAGGCTTCGACGATCAGACCGAGGCGGAGGCGAAATATTTTTCCGCGCAGATCGAAATGGCGAAGGAGTTTCGTCTTCCCCTGCTGGTCCATACGCCGCATCGAGACAAGAAGCGCGGGACGGAAAGAACCCTGGGGCTGGTGCGAGAATCAGGCATCGCGCCGGAGCTGGTCTTGATCGACCACAACAACGAAGAAACGCTCGGCATGGTTCTCGCCAGCGGCTGCTGGGCCGGCCATTCGATCTATCCCCAGACCAAGATGGATGAGCATCGGATGGTGCAGCTCGTGAAACGGTATGGAGGGGAACGGATTCTCATCAACAGCGCGGCCGATTGGGGAGTGAGCGATCCGCTCAAAGTGCCGAAGACGGTACAGGCGCTGGCAGAGGCGGGTATTTCGCAGCAGACGATCACGCAAATTGCGTGGGACAATCCTGTGACTTTCTTCAGCCAGTCGGGCCGCCTCCACTTCGATAGTACGGAGAACCATCCTGCCGTCGATCAGCGCCAATTATGGGAGGGAAACTCAGTCCTCCGCGGACAGACCCCGATCGTCGATCCCTCCCGCGATCCTCATGCGCCGAACACTCGTCCTTAACGTCGTCGGCCTCACGCTTGACCTGCTCGGTCAGGACACGCCACACCTGGCTGCTTTGAGTCAACGAGGTGGGGTGCGCCCTCTTTCGACCATCACTCCCGCCGTCACCTGCTCCGTCCAGGCGACCTTCACGACGGGGCTTCTGCCACGCGATCATGGGATCGTGGCGAACGGCTGGTACTTTCGCGACCTGGCGGAGGTCTTCCTGTGGCGGCAATCGAACCGGCTCGTCGATGGCGAGAAGATTTGGGAGGCGGCTCGGAAGGTTGATCCTCACTTCACCTGCGCGAAGCTCTTCTGGTGGTACAACATGTATTCGACGGCGGACTACACGGTCACGCCGCGCCCCATCTATCTCGCCGATGGAGGAAAGCTCCCAGATATTTACACTCAACCTGCGGGGCTGCGGGATGAACTGAACCGGCAGCTCGGCCAGTTCCCCTTGTTTCGCTTCTGGGGCCCTGGAGCGGACATTGGCTCCAGTCAATGGATCAAGGACTGTGCGCGATATGTGTACGAGACCCGCAAGCCGACGCTCACCCTGGTCTACCTCCCGCACCTCGACTACAACCTCCAGCGGTTGGGCCCGAAGTATCCGGCAATCCGACAAGACTTGCGTCAAATCGACGACGTCTGCGGGGAACTCATCGAGCATGTGCAAAAGGACGGGACTCGCGTCATCGTTCTGTCCGAGTATGGAGTGACAGGGGTCAGTGGGCCGATCCATATCAATCGTGCCTTACGCGAAGCGAATCTACTCTCGGTGCGGGAAGAGCTGGGTTGCGAACTGCTGAACGCGGGGGCCTCAGAGGCCTTCGCAGTGGCCGACCATCAAATTGCGCACGTCTATGTAAAATCGCCCGAACGGGTCCCGGAGGTGAAGCGTCTGCTCGAACAGGTGCCGGGGATCGAGCTGGTGCTCGATGAGGAGGGGAAGAGACAGTATGGGCTGGACCATCCTCGTTCCGGTGAACTGGTCGCCGTCTCGCGGGCGGATCGTTGGTTCACTTATTACTACTGGCTGGACGACGAGCGTGCGCCGGACTTCGCCCGCACCGTGGATATCCATCGCAAACCCGGTTACGACCCGGTAGAGTTGTTCATCGATCCTGCGCTGCGCTGGCCGAAACTGCATGTCGCGTGGCGACTCACGCAGAAGAAGCTCGGGTTTCGGATGCTGGTGGACGTGATCGGCTTGGATGCCACGCTGCCCAAAGGTTCACACGGTCGGGTGATAGACAAACCGGAGCAGGGTCCGTTGTTCATGACGTCGGATCCGTCTCTTCTGTCGCCCGGGGCCCTGCAGGCCACGGACGTCAAGCGGCTCATTCTGCGGCATGTGTTCGGCGATCACGTGCCGGGGACGACTCTATGAGCCAAGCGTGTAAGAAGCGCGCCTCCGACCGCCACTGCTGCAAGCCAGGTTTCTCCGGCCAGCGCAATCAGCAGCGCGTCGAGCAAGGAAATCCCTGCAATGAGCGTGGAGACTCCCTCGCGCATATCGGACGGTGAACGTCCGTTCAGGCGACTGACTGCATAAGAGACCCACGCGAAGAACCCTCCATAGATCAGCGCCGGTGCAATGCCACGGAGTGCCGCCGATGCGCCATAGAGAAACGGCGCGACCAGCAAGGCCAGAGGCCAAGAGGTTGCGAGCCGCGCTAACGTTTCTTGTCGTGCGACATAACTCAATCCTGCCACATATGCCGCGAGAGCACCGGCTCCCCACCAGAGAGACTCTGACAGCGTGGGCGCCACAGCCAATGCCGCAATCACGTAGACCTGTGCACGACATAGGCTCATGAGCAATGGCCCCAATGGGTTCTGCTTATGGTGAGCGTTGTAGTAGATGATCGTTCCTGCGAGGCACAGGCCTGCCACGACCGGCGGCCGGCCGCGCCCGCCATCCATTCCATAGCCCAGGACGATGAGAAGAAGTTCCCCGGTCGCCAGTCCCAGGAAGCCGACAATGAAGACCGTCGTGACTGTCACGGCGCCTGACGGAATTGGCCGTTGCGGATAGATCGTCGCATCGAAGTCGCGATCGAAGACATCATTCAAATACATGCCCGCGATGTAGAACAGCGACAGGGCCGGCAGTAGCAACGCGAGCGGGAAGGGCGTGATGGGGCTGCCGGATAGCACGGCTCCGGCGAGGACATTGGTCCAGACTGTCGGGAGATTCGAGACTCGACCCAGTCGGAGCGCAACGGCCCAGTTCATCGCAAGAGTTCCCCGATCACCCATTGCATCTCGCGCGCGATCGCATCGACGACGTTCATGCCTCGGTACTCTTCAGGCAGCACGTCCCAGGTATAGGTCTCGACTTCCAGGTGGGTGGTGGGGGTCCGTTCTTTTTGAAGCCGGAGCAGCCGGCTCACGAAGGGCTGCGTGTTCTCGAACGGGCCGAGTCGGTTGACGAAGAGTGGGACATGGAAATGGATGCGCCACTCCCGATTGTCCGTACCGGTCTTGCTCGACTCGCTTGCCGTGCGGAGCGCGAGAGGGAGATCTTGGTATCGCGTCAGCTCGCTGCCGTTGCGTTCGACGACTTGGTGCAGATAGGTCGATTCCGCAAACGGTTCCAACGCCTTGAGGGCGGTTCCGTCAACGACCGGGATGCGGAGTCCCGCACCGAGCTGAATCTTCGCGATCCGGATATCGGCCTGGCGGAATCTCGACAACAGATCGTCCGGATCTTCGAACTCGACCGCGGCGTGGCAGGCGTCGAGACATATGCCAAGATGCCGCCGCAGACTTTCTTCAGCCCTGGTCCGGCTGAGACCGGTGAGTTGCGAAAACTTTCTGATCGCTGCGGCACTGAAGAGATGTTCTTTGAAGAAAGAGACGGTTTCCGCAATCGTTTCCAGCAGGCAACAGGGTTCCGGCTCCAGGGCACAGGCAATGATTCGACCGGTCTCCTTGTATAACCGGTGGAGCGTAGCCGCATGCCTCAGGAGTTGACCGGCAATCCGCGAGACCGCCTCTTCCGATTGCGCACGTGGCTTAAACGAACCGGGGACGGTGCTGACGCTGCCCTCGATGTCTGGGTGATCGGCCAGCAACGTGGCCAGGATGTACGCAAGCTGATCCGTGTAGGCGAGCCGTTCATCCTCCAGCCAGTCCGGCAAATACACGTTCTCTTTGACTTCCGTGCCATGGAACCTGCCGTGCGGGAAGCCGTTGATCGTGAAGACGTACAGATTGTGGTGGTGCAGAAATCGCCGAAAGGTGTCGAGCTCTCCCGGCTCGGCGAGCGTATTCGCCGCTTGGCCGGAGAGCCGAAGTCCGATCCCGAAGGCAGCGCCTGGAGCCACCTTGTTCCGTACGGGAAGGACGTAGTCCTCTATGTTCCGGCGAATCGCGGGCCAGGTTTCGCCGGGATGGATATTCGTGCAATAGGTAAGGTGAGGGCGGCCGGCTATGTCGAGGCGCATCGGCGCTGGTGTCGTGTCTTCAGCCAGGACAACGCTCGCTGAACCGTCTTGTGATCGATCCGGCCGACCTCCGTGCCTTCGCCGATCTGTTTCAGCAGCGTGATCCTGAGTTCTCTGCCGACGTGCTCGCGGAATTCTTCCAGCCCTCGGAGGATCTTCAAACGGCCATCCGGCCCCGTAAGGTCGAGGGTGCGGTGCCAGATCGGGAGCCCCAGCCGATCGAGCAGATCGAGGATCCGCCCACAGGCCCCTTCTGGTAACAATCCGGTTTCGACCGAGTAGCGTGAGTCGATCGCGATGCCGATGGCGACTGCTTCGCCATGAAGCAGCCGGTATGCACTGAGCGATTCGAGCTTATGGGCCGCCCAATGTCCGAAATCGAGCGGCCTGGCGCTGCCGGATTCGAATGGGTCGCCGCAGGACGCGATGTGGCGAAGATGGATCTCAGCCGAATGGCGAATCAGGTGCGTCAGCGCTGAGGGGTTGCACGCGCCGAGCGTTTCCGCCTGCTCGTCCAACCAGTCGAAAAATTCCGCGTCCCGGATCAAGGCGACTTTCACCGCTTCGGCCATACCGGACCTCCGGTGGCGAGCCGGGAGGGTGTCCAGAAGACGGCTATCGTTCACGACGGCGAAGGGGGCAGCAAAGGTGCCCAGGAAATTCTTGACCCCGAAGGCATTGATCGCATTCTTGACGCCCAAGCCGCCGTCCGCCTGGGCAAGGACGGTGGTCGGCAACCGGATCACCCGGATGCCCCGGTGGGTCGTGGCCGCAGCGTACCCCACCAGGTCCAGCACCGCTCCGCCTCCCAGGATCAGCACGATCGATTGCCGGTCCATGTGCAGTTGATAGAGTCGCTTCTGCAGTTTCGCAGGAAGGCTGCGATCGTTCTTCGATCGTTCGCCGCCTGGGATCGGGTACGGCAGCGCCGTCGGCTCGATCCATCGCGCATGATGGCGAATATAGGCGGTGAGGTTCTTGGTGATGTCGGGCCAGGCGTTGAGCACCCCGCTATCGACGGCCACAAACACGCGATGGCGGCGATGTGGCTCGGCATGGGTGACCGCTTGGAGGAGACAGGGATTCGAGGGGTTGAAGGCGTCGCTCGTAAAGTAGACCGGGTACTGGGCCGGGATCGCGAGTTTCTGTACATACGTCTCGGGGTACACGTGAGCTTGTGCGGGGGGATCGTAGACTGGTGCACGTCCGTTGCGAAGAAATCGGCTCATGTCACAACTTTGGGCGGTCGCGGCGTGACGGTCACTGAAAGGTAGGGCACCGAAGGAATCCAAGTGAGGAGCTGGTACCCATGGGACACCCGCATTATGGAGCTGCAGGCTTCGGCGGTTCGGCAGACGCCCGTGGCGTCAGCTTGACATGGATGTCGTCGTCGAAGGTGTAGTAGCCGCCGTCCTGCCGGTCTGAGTTGATACAGTTGACGACGAAGATCAGACACGAAATATCGCCGAGCACCCACCAGGACATGGTCCGTTCGATCTTGATCGTGCTCGGTTCATACCCTTCTTTCTCCAGGCGCGCGACATGATCCGCTTGGCGGCTGAGCGACACTGTGCCGGGGACCGTCACGTGCAGGAAGTCGTCGACCGTCACTGTTACTTCCGGCGGATCCGAGAAGATTCTCACGGATTGATGGTCGCCGTTCATGAGGTTGGCGCAACCTGCGACGAGGGCGAGGAGTCCCAGCCCAGCGATCCTGATCATGAGTACTTCCCGTGTCATAGAATCTCCTATCGGTCCTAGATATTCATGGCGTCGTTCACTTCTAGAAGCGTGTGGTGCGCGACCGCCGATGCCCGTCGGCTGCCTTCCTCCACGATCTCCTCCAACTGCTTCGGATTGGAGGTCAGCCTGGCGCGTCCTTCCCAGATCGGCGCCATCCGTTCGACCATCCGATCGGCGACGAGCTTCTTGCAGTCGATGCAGCCGATCGCCGCGGTCCGGCAGTCACGGTTCACCTGTTCGATGACGGGCGCGGGGGAGTAGATCTTGTGGAAATCGTAGACGGGGCAGACATCGGGATTGCCCGGATCAGAGCGGCGCACCCGCGCCGGATCGGTCACCATCGTCTTCAGTTTCTGTCGCACCACCGGCTCCGCGTCGGACAGATTGATCGTGTTGCCGTAGCTCTTGCTCATCTTCCGGCCGTCCGTGCCGAGCACTTTCGGAAATTTCGTGAGATGCTCCATCGGTTCCGGGAACACGGGCTTGTACAAACTGTTGAAGCGACGAGCCAGCTCACGGGTGAGTTCCAGGTGCGGGAGCTGATCCTTCCCGACGGGCACAAGATCCGGCTTGTAGATGAGGATATCGGCGGCTTGGAGCACCGGATAGCCGAGGAAGCCGTAGGTGCCCAAGTCGCGTCCCTTGATCTCTTCTTGTTTCTCTTTGTAGGTGGGATTGCGCTCGAGCCATGAGACGGGGACGATCATGGAGAGCAGCAGATGCAGCACGGCGTGGTCGGGAATCCGTGACTGGATAAACACCGTCGCGCGGTTCGGATCGATGCCGGCGGCCAGCCAGTCGATCACAAGTTCGCGACAGAACTCCTTGATGCGACTCGTGTCGGCGTAGTTGGTCGAAAGGGCGTGCCAGTCCGCCACAAAAAAGAAGCACTCGTACTTGTCTTGGAGATCGTTCCAATTGTCGAGCGCGCCGAGGAGGTTCCCCAAGTGAAGGAGCCCGCTTGGCTGCATGCCGCTGAGGACGCGTTTCTTCGATCCGACCATCGTCAGCTCAAGACCGTGGTGAGGAGGGTGCCGGCCATGAAGTTGACCAGTGTGCCTGTGATCGCGCGAATGACATGAATCTGGGGATCCAGCATGATCAAGGCGACGATGATCAGCATGCCGTACGGCTCCATCCGTGCGAGCGCGAGCGCCGGCCTGGTCGGGAGCAGGCTCGTGAGGATGCGGCCACCGTCCAACGGAGGGATCGGAATCAGATTGAACGCCATCAAGAGCATATTGATGAACACGGAGTACAGTGCCATCGCGGCGATGGGGAGCAAGATCATGCCCAGCAGGTCCTCACGGGGAGCATCCCCCGGCTGTGGCGGCCAGGAAGCCATGAGAGAGGGGTCGATGCTCAAGAGGATGCTGAGGAGCACGGCGCTTCCCACAGCGAGGAGGAGATTCATGCCAGGACCGGCGGCGGCGACCAGCGCCATGTCCCGACGGGGATGATGGAGCAGCCTGAGATCGATCGGTACGGGCTTGGCCCAGCCGAGAAAGAATCCGCCCGGCAGGAGCATGCAGAGCAGCGGAAGGATCACCGTGCCGAACGGGTCGATGTGGGCGAGCGGGTTGATCGTCAATCGTCCCTGGAGCCGAGCCGTCGGATCGCCATAGTGGTCGGCCACCCAGCCATGCGCGTATTCATGGAGCACCATCGCGAGCAGGAGCGGCAGTCCCATGTACGAGATCGTGTGGAGAATCTGGGGGAGAAAGTTCATGCCGTCTGGTGCCCACTAGTCGATCTGCACGAATCGCCCGTGTTTCACTTGGATGACGTGAACGCGCCGATTGAGCGTGCCGTCCGGCGTGAACCCGGCCGGACCTGTCAAGGTCGGCAGGTCCTGTTGCATCGAGAAGTAATTCCGCACGGCTTCGCCCGACGTCGCGCCCTTATGAACAGCGTCCAGCACCAGCCACGCGGCATCGTAGGCCTGCGCCGCGAACAGCGAGGGGGCGACCTGAAACCGCCGCCGATAGCGTTCGACGAAATCCTGCACGTTTGGATTCGGGCTGTCAACAAAGAACCCGTCGACGAAAATCCCTCCCTCCATCGTCCGATCCGCCGTGCGCGCGAAGTCGGGGGAGTTCCAGCCGTTGGCGCCGAGCAGCGGCACTTTGATGTCGTGGAAGGCGAACTGGGCTGCGATCAAGCCCACTTCTCTCGATCGACCCGGTAAAAAGACCGCATCGAACCCCGGCGTGTACTCGATTCGCTTCACGCCCTTGCCGTTTCCTTTAGGAGCACCGGCTTCAGCGGTGATGGAGGTTCCGTACTTCTTGAGGTCTTCTGCCTTGAGGCGCTTGATCTGTTGCCCGAAGTCCGTGTCCCCTTCCTTGTAGGACTCGACAGCGATGATCTCGCCTTCACGCCGGCGGATTTCCTGCGTGAACAGACGGGCCAGTTCTCGGCCATAGGTCGTGTCCGGATGTAGGATGCAGAAGCGCCGATAGCCCGGTTCGCCTGTCGCGTAGTCGGCGATCCGCTTGGCCTGCAGGGGATAGGTCAGCGCGGTGCTGAAGACATAGGAGCCGAGGCGCCGGACGTTCGGAAATGTGGCTGCCGGCGTGATGACGGGGATCGCGGTTTTCTCGGCCATCTCGGCCATGACCGGTAGATTCTTTGACAGCAAAGGGCCGATGACGGCCACGGGATGGTCGTCCGTCAGCAATTCCGACAGGTCCGACAAGAAACCGCCCCGGTCGGCTTCGCTGTCCTTGACGATCAGTCCGACCGACCCGAGGCCCAAGGACTCCCTCGCTTTTTCGATGGCGAGTTGGATGCCGTCCAGTGCCTCGTTCGCAAAGGACGCCGGCTTGCCCGATAAGGGCAGCACCACGGCGATGACGTAAGGGTACGATTTGAGCTTGGTTTTGAACGAGGCCAGCAGCCCGGAGGCTTTGGGCGCGTATTCGTGATCGGGGAACCGTGCCAGAAACTGACGGATGTCCCGCTCGGCGAGGTGCTCTTCGTCGCGGGCGATGTGCAGTTCGATCAGGCGGATGAGTGCGAGGTCGCCCGGGAACGATGTGGGGTACGCCTCGCGGACACGCAGCAATGTGTTTTTGTCGAGTTGTTGCGTCACGAGATCGCGGATCCGTCCGTGGACTTCGGACGCCTGTTCCTCCGGGACGAGGTCCCGTTCCTCCATCCATGCGTGGATCGCTCGGAGAGAATCCTTCTTCTGTACATGCAGTTCACCCGTGAGCTTCAGCGCATCGCGCTTCGTTTCATCGTCTGCGGAGAGGCTCCGCAATTCGGCCAACGCGGGAAGCGCCAGATCCAGGTTGCCCTGGGCGGCATGCGTCTTCGCGAGCGTCAGTTTGGCGCGTTCGACCAGGTCCGAGTCGGGGAATTCAGTCAGCAGCCGATGCAGGTACTTCGCGGCCTCGCTATATTCCTTGGTGCCGTTCAGCGCGGCGCCCAGTAACAGATACGCGCGATCGAGCCGCTCCGTGCGAGGGGCGTCGGCGATGAATCGGCGAAGCATCGTCGCGGCGGCTTCCGGCTGTTGCGCTTCGATGAGTTGCTTCGCCTGGTCGAACACCGCATGGCTGGGACCCATGCCGGCGTTCTTGCCGTCTTCCGCATGGGCGATGGAACGCTGTCCGGAGGTCAGTCCATCGAGCGGTGCGTCGGAGAGACACACGAAGAAGACAAACCCGACAACGAGGAGGCGGCGTGCGAGGCTCGCACCGTAGAAGTGAATGAGTCGGCTGGACATCGTGATCGAGACATAGCGGACACTCATGCCGCAGTGAAGCTACTATAGGAGAGCCTCCCAGGGGTGTCAAGGCAACTTGCTGTGAGCGCCGTTGTGTTGAACGACCGCGTTCGATATAGTCGCATCGAGCGACGAATGTGCGTCGCGGTACGGACTCAGCGACGGGTTTCATCCTGTGGGGCAGGTTGCCGGTTCCTACGGACTTGTATTCCGGAGAACGCGTGGATCGACTCGCCGAACGGTACTGCACGTATCTACGGGTTGAGGGCGGGCTGTCATCCAACTCTCTCCAGGCCTACCGTCGCGACCTCGGAACGTTTCGGACTTATCTGAGAAGTGTAGGCGTCGAAAGTCCCGTGACGGTCACACCGCGCACCATTGCCGGCTTTGTGGGAGATCTCACCCATCGGCGGTTCGCCCCCGCTTCCATTGCGCGATGCCTGTCGGCGCTCCGCGGTTTCTATCGGTATCTCTTGCAGGAACACGCGATCGACCGCAATCCCCTGACCGGTGTCGTGCACCCGCGGCCGCGCGCGCGGTTGCCGAAAACGCTCGCGCAGCAGGAAGTGACGGATTTGCTGGAACTCCCCAACCAGCTCGGCCCAGAAGGACAGCGTGATGCAGCGATGGTGGAACTTCTGTATGGCACCGGCCTACGGGTCTCCGAATTGATCGCCGTGCAAGTGGCGCACGTCAATTTGGACACGGGCTATGTCGTCGTTACCGGGAAGGGCGAGAAGCAGCGCGTGGCTCCGATGGGCGGGCCGGCGCAGCAGGCGTTGCAGCGCTATCTCGGCGAGGGGCGTGCCGTGTTGTTAAAAGGGCGAGCCTCGCCGTATCTGTTTGTGACGCGTCGCGGGTTCCCTTTCACCAGGCAAGGATTTTGGAAGTTGCTCCGCAAGCGGGCCAGCCGGGCCGGCATCGACAAACCTATTTCTCCACACATGCTGCGGCATTCATTTGCGACGCACCTGCTCGAACATGGCGCCGATCTCCGGTCGGTCCAGGCGATGTTGGGCCATGCGAACATCGCCACGACTCAGATTTACACGCATGTCGAACGGGCTCGCTTGAAACACATTCACACGGCCCTCTTTCCTCGGAAACATCGCCGAGTGCCTGCCAAAGGGAAGGCCAGAGCCTGATCAGGTTGTTCAGAAGAGGCGGCAAGTCGTGCAAGAAGGGTGCGAGATTTTGTTGACAAGGTGTCAGGGACTTGGTAGCATCCGCCCACTCCTGAGGAGCTTGAAAAATCAGGCGGATAGCTCAGTTGGGAGAGCGCTGCCCTTACAAGGCAGAGGTCGCAGGTTCGATCCCTGTTCCGCCTACCAGACGCCGGGGTGTGTCGATCGATCCTGTTCTGTGAGAGCGAGAGAGGGATCGGGTCGGTACCCTGTGATCAAGTGTTATAACGCGCGCCGGTCGAGCCATCGAAATACAAGAATTGTCTGATCTGCCTTTATCTGCATCTGCGTGGGGCCGTCGTTCAGCCTGGTTTAGGACGCCAGATTGTCAATCTGGAGGTCGCGGGTTCAAATCCCGTCGGCCCCGCCATTTTTCTTCTCGTTTGCTACAATCCATAACGACCCAGTCGATGGTTCCGAGGGGAGGAGTTTCGTTCAAGGAATGATGTTCCAGTCTGGGCTCTTGGGACTTTTAGGTTCGCTCGGCGTCGTCTCCAAGGTTGTGCTGCTGCTGCTGTTTCTTTTTTCCGTCCTCTCGTGGGCGGTCATTCTCTATAAGTGGCGGGTATTTCGTGCTGCCGATCGCGAGGATCATCGGTTCCTCGTCGCCTTTACCAAGAGCAAGGATCTCGACGACCTGAATCGTCAAGCGAGGCGAAGCGCGAGAGGGCCGAGTGCCAAGGTCTTTCTGAACGTGATGGACCGCTTCGGCGTGTCCCAACCAGAGCCTCCAGTTGGACCCCCCGGCGTCACGGCCACCCGGGAAAGTGGGGCGCTGGGTCCGTATGATCGTCAGTACGTCGAGCGGACGGTCGCGCACGTGGTGCAACAGCAGATTTCCCAATTGGAAACCTATCTGCCGGTGCTCGCGACCACCGGCAATATTACGCCGTTCGTCGGGTTGCTGGGGACCGTGATGGGCATCATCGATTCGTTTCGCGAGATTGGGATGCAGGGAACGGCCAGTATTGCTGCAGTCGCTCCCGGGGTTTCCGAAGCCTTGGTGGCGACCGCCGCCGGGCTGTTTGCGGCGATCCCGGCCGTCATCGCCTATAATTATTTCCTGACGCGGATCAGACGCATCGCCTTCCGGCTCGATACGTTCAGCGTGGAGTTGCTGAACGCGCTTCAGACGCGGATGAAGCACGGAACGGCGGGGAGTAAGGCATGACCTTCGAGTCACGGCACCGGCGGTTTTTGGCGGAGATCAATGTGATCCCGCTGGTGGATGTCGTGCTCGTCCTCCTCGTGATTTTCATGGTCACGGCGCCGATGTTGTATCGCGGGATGGATATTAAGTTGCCCACCTCGGCGACCAACACCATTAAGCCGGAAATGCGCGCCGTGCTCACGATCGAGAAGGATCAGCGACTCTATCTGGATAAGGATCCGGTCAGCGTCGTTCAACTCGAACAGAAACTCAAGCTGTTGAAACAGCAGAACCACGACGTCTCGGTTTATCTCAGAGCGGATCGCGACGTGCCGTATGGCGTGGTCGTCCAGGTGATGGATGGAGTGAAACGAGCCGGGATCGAAAAGCTAGGGATGGTGACGGAGCCGACGGCACCGGAGCGAGTGGGCAAATCGGCGCCCGTCACGGTGACGCCGCGCAAGGGGTAGCTTGACGGACCTTGTCTGTCTGCGCGAGCAGATCGCCAAGGGATTCTGGGGAACTCCTATTGCTCGCACGAACTCGGCAGGACGATTCTGTATGGCAACGGAAATCTATCCTCCACAAGCAGGGCTCTTCTTCATCGGCAGCCGGTCGGACCTGGGAAGTCGCAGACTCGGATGGACGGTTGCCGTCTCGCTGTTCCTGCATCTCTGTGTCTTGGCCTTCGTCGTCGGCATTCGGTTTACACACCAGGGCGAACGGCCGCTGGCTTCCGTCGAGGTCTCGTTGGTGAGTATGCCGGTGATGTCCAAGTCAGCCGATACAGTCCCTGCCAAACCGACGCCGGCTGCACCGGCAGTGCGTCCCGGCCACGTGCCTGCACCGATCCCAATGCCGGTGAAGCCGGCCGATGTGCCGGCACCAGCCACAATGTCGGTGAAGCCCGCTGATGCGCCGGCACCAGCCCACGTGTCCGCGCCGGTCCCGACGCTTCCGAAGCCGGCTCCTGTGCCTGCACCCGCTGCACGTGGTGAGGCTCAAGGAATCAAGCGTGCCCCCGGGGATGTGATGCGGGATGTGCTCCGTGGGATCGAACTGCCTCCCGATGCGCCACAGTTCGGAGACCTGAGTCCATCGAAGCCGGTGGCCGAACCGCAGCGACAAGAGGCCGCAAAACCGGATCGTGCTCATGGGAAGCTTCGCAGAGATCTCGATTCATTGATCGGGAAATTGAAAGTGCCCGAACTTCGAACATCCACTGAAACGCCTGTGGAACAGGCCAAGCGCGTTCCGACGGTACCGGATCGGTCTTCCTCCATTTCAGAAGAGGCCGATCGTGAGCTTGAGAAAGAGCTGAAGCGGTTGCAAGCGCCGCCCCCTGTGCTCAAGATTTCCGAGCCGGTCAAAGAGGCCACACCGCAAGCTCAACAAGAGGCTCCTCCTCGACCGACACCGGCAGTGACGGCGACAGTGCCGAATGCGAAGGTTCCGGAGACAGCGTTGAAAGTGCGGGGGTCGTCGTCGGGGTCCAGTCCGTACCTCGCGAGAGTGCAGGCAATTATCAGCAGTCGGTGGACAGCGCCGCCGGTGGATGTTTCGGGGCAGAGCCTTGCGGTGGTGATCAGATTCCGTCTCGATCGGTCGGGGAGAGTGAGCGGGGTGACGGTCGAACGATCCTCGGGAAACGACTATTACGATATAGCGGGGCAGCGGGCCGTCATGAGCGCCGGCCCGCTGCCGGTCTTTCCGCCGGAGATGACGGATTTGTCGTTGGATGCGCATTTCACATTCTCGGTTGGTGAGCAGCAGGCGGGATAGGAGCGATGAACGCCGGACGTGTTCTCATAGGCAGTCTTCTGGTCGGCGCGCTGGGGCTGGGCATTATAGAGTCCAACGCCACCGATGTGTTTCTGGAGGCCACGCGGCCCGATTTCCAGAAAATTCCCGTCGGGGTGTTCGGGGTTCAGAATGGCTCCGGGCCGGAATGGCTCGGCGGGCGCATCGAAGAAGTGTTGAAGGCCGA
Organism: uncultured Nitrospiraceae bacterium; assembly: GCA_964555285.1. Taxonomy (GTDB): domain Bacteria; phylum Nitrospirota; class Nitrospiria; order Nitrospirales; family Nitrospiraceae; genus JBBIQV01. The sequence continues at coordinate 449 of CAZKRM010000050.1, read as the reverse complement.
TCTTCGGCGGTCGCTCGTCTTTACGCTCGTCGATCTGCCTGCTCTCGGCATTAAAGTCCGCGACGTTGGGGGCGGGGACAAAGCAGTGTTCAAACAAGCGACCGACAACGGCGTGTCCGTCTTAGTCTGGGGGAAAACCAGCACGAAAGAGGGGGACAAAGATACCGACGTGACGATGGATGGATACGTGTACGACGGTGGGAACGGCGAAGTGGTAGGAGGAAAACGCTACGTCGGCTCCACGGCGGTCGTGCGGCTCATGGCCCATCGGTTTGCCGACGAACTGGTGTTCCGCTACACGGGCGAGCCGGGGATCGCCAGAACCAAGATCGCGTTCGTCTCCGAGCAGGACAATGCCCGTGAGTTGTTCGTGATGGATTATGATGGCTACGAGCCCCGGCAGATCACCGCGGACGGCTTTCTCAACCTGATGCCACGGTGGTCGCCGG
>CAZKRM010000049.1:0-21848 GCA_964555285.1 uncultured Nitrospiraceae bacterium | reverse complement strand
AGGTTGTACACTAAACTCCCACGGCAAGTGTCTCAAAGTCGTTGACACGTTCCGGGGGAAGCACATGCGGGCGATCTGCCGTCGTCTGTGGGATACGCCACTCGGCTTGCTCCAAGCTGATGTCCTCCCACCGCATCGTTAGAACCTCTTCGCGGCGAGCCCCAGTGAACAGATACGTGAAAAAAGCCCCACGCACATACTCGTCAGGTTCTTCGAGGATGGCCGCAAACAGACGAGGGAATTCATCGGGCCGCACGAAACGATCCCGCTCCTTTTCTTTGAAGAAATGAATTCTGGTTGCAGGATTCTCCCCCTGAAACATTCCCCAGTCCTTGGCCAGGTTGAACATCTTTCTGAGCAGGGCGACAGCGCGATTCGCTCGATAGGGCGCGGTCTCCCCGATCTTTGAATGCAGCAGGACGATCTCATTCCGGCTGATATCGGATAACTTCCGCGTCTTCAAATCCGGCGCTTCCGGGTTTAGCATGGGTACAGATCGAGCCCTCCGCAGTGGAAGTAGATCGCCGTCTTGAAGTTCTCGATGTTGCGGAACCCGCAGGCCATGCTCTTGATCTTCTGGATCTTACTGTTGAGTCCCTCGCTCATCGCATTGGTGATCGGATGCTGGTAGTAGGTCAGGATGTTGTCGATGTGCCGGCGGACCGTCTCCGCCGCCTTGCGAATCGGCTCCAGCCGGCTGTGCGTCGCCCAGAAGTACCACTGCTTCCAGAACTTCCAGCCTGACGCCGGGTAGACATAGTGCCATAAGCGGCGTAGCGCCTCCTTGATGGCCCACGCCCGTCCGACCTTCAACTCCCGGCGCTTCAATGCGTTGAATTCGTTCCTCCGTCGGTCCGGCACGTTTTCCCGGCTGTAGAGCCACAGGTACTTGCTGTCCTTCAGCGTCTCGTCGCCCGACTCCATCAACTCTCGGTGCTCCTGCTTGCGCACCGTATCCACCGCCTTGCCGATGTGGCCCATGACGTGGAAGCGGTCGAAGACGATCTTCTCCGCCGCCTCGGGCACCTGCGCCCGCGTCGCCTGGATGTAGGGCTCCCACATGTCCATCGCCACCGCCTCGATGCCGTCGAGTTGCTCCTGCGTCAGCCCCGCGTAGTAGCCGTCGAGACTCTCCTGCTTGCGGTCTTCGGCAATGTGCTCCACCGTGCCCTCGTCCAAGTCGCAGACCAGCGTCAGGTACTTGTGCCCCTTGGCCGCCGCCTTCTCGTCGACGCCGATCCGGCGCACAATCCGCGCCTGCTTGCGTGCTCGACCACGCGTGACCGCCCGCTGCATCAGCCCCCAGGCCTCGTCCCAGCTGATCCGCAAGATGTTCGTGGCTCCCGTCACGTCGCATTGACCCAGCACGTCGATGGCCAGGCGCTCGAAGAGCAGCGTAAACCTCGACCGCGCTTCCGCCCACGGCACCGTGACCTGTACCACTCCATGCTCGCCGCATTCCACGCGGGGGATGCGCGCATGCAGGTGAGTCTGGAATTGACAACTGTCCAAGTGGCGCCATGTCCGCTCTTCGGCGTGGTCGTAGAGCGGCAGCGCCTTCGCGCAGTGCGGGCACGCCCACGACGCGCCTTCCGGGTGCTCAGCCCACACCTCCACGCACTGCCCTTTGACGTTCAGATCCACGCGGCTCACGGTCCACGGCGACTTCAAGCCCAACAGGTATTGATACAGCGCGGTGTCTTGCATGGTCGGTCCCTCCTTAGGCCGACCATACTATCCGTTCAACCTACCCACGGGGAACCCGGAAGCGCCTCAAATCCTTCAGATGCGTGTCCAGCATGCTCCGGTCATCCCTCGCCGACCTCTTCATGGGGAGATGCCGTTGCTTATACAATCCGGCCAGATCGCCAAAGGTCGGCTCCTTGATCCTGTCCTGACGTACTTGCGCCGGATCTTCTCCTTGCGCAATTGCGCCGACATGAGCCTCCGCCAGCTTGCGAGCCTGGTCAACCGTGAGAGGACCATACGGACCGATGGTAATTCGCCTGACCCTCCCTCTGACACGTTTCTCCAGAACGAAGGTCTTCGTTCCTTTCGTCACTCGCAGCGCAAAACCGCGAAGCATGCAGTCTCGGATAAAGACTTGCCCGGAGGATGGGAAAGGTGTGTCATCGATGAGGCGTTTCGTGAGTTTTGGCATGGACGCGTCCTCCGCTCGCGTTAACTTCTCGCTCACATCGGTCCAATCAGCGGGCCGAAATGTAGGCGCTGTGTAGACAGGAAAGAGCGAAATGTCGGGGTCTAGACCGTAACCTGGAGGAGGACCGTAATCACAACTCGTTGAAGTGTCAAGAGGTGTGGTAAGTTATAGTACCTGAGAGTAAATGCTGATGCTGACTCTTAATCAGCGGGCCGCAGGTTCGACCCCTGCACGGCCCACCAAACCGCACTTCGTGTGTACCGTCCGCCTATCGCATTAAGGCGGACGGATAAAACCCTCCACTACTCCCGCCTCCGAACCTCGCTCGTGCCGCCGGGGATCTCGCCTTTGCGATAGGCTCGGTACACGGAGTCCGCGCTGATTCCCAACTCTTGGGCTCACTCCTTCACCACACCACCAGCCTCCGCGCTGCATCGCATTCGTCGAGAGGCGCACAGATGTCATCTCACACCCCCCTCGCCGTTTTGCGTTGCAGTGCCTTCCATGCTTCCATCGCCGGCAGCGGCAACATCCCGATGCCGAATGCGAGCAACCAATGCTCCGGAGTGAATGGGGCGGCCTTGAACACATCGCGCGTCCACGGCGTCAGGACAATTGCCGCCTGAAGAAGCGCAGACCCTCCTGCTGCCCAGAGTAACGGCCTGTTCGTCGCGAGGCCAAGTGTAAAGAGCGAGAGCCGGTCGCTCCGGCAATTGAAGGCATGAAATAATTGTGCAAACACCATGACGGTAAACGTCAATGTCCGCGCCCGATCGAGGTTTTGATCCATGCCGTACAGGCAATAGGCAAAGACCAGAATCGTGATGAGCGCGATGAACGAGCCTTGGGCGAACATCGACAGCGCACGCTGTCGGGTGAGGAAATGTTCCTTCGGCGAGCGTGGCGGCAGCCGCATGATGTCGGGATCCTTCGGGTCCGCCGCCAAAGCGAGAGCCGGCAATCCATCCGTGACCAGGTTGATCCAAAGAATCTGCACCGGAAGAAGCGGCAAAGGAAAACCCAATAGCGTGGCCAGGAGCATCACCAGGATTTCACTGATGTTGCAGGAGAGCAAATAGTGGACGGACTTTCGGATGTTGTCGTAGATTCCTCTCCCCTCCTCTACCGCCGCAGCAATGGAGGCAAAGTTGTCGTCGATCACCACCATGTCCGACGCTTCTTTGGTCACATCCGTTCCAGTGAGTCCCATCGCAACACCGATGTCTGCTGCCTTGATTGCAGGGGCATCGTTGACACCATCACCCGTCATCGCGACAACCGCTCCTCGATCTTTCCACGCTCTGACGATGCGAAGCTTGTGTTCCGCCGACACGCGGGCGTATACGGCCACCCGATCAACGACCTGGATCAAGTCCTGGTCGGTGAGTGCGTCGATCTCCGCTCCGGACAGCGCGTTCGCGTGCTCGTTCAGGATCCCCAGTTCTCGAGCGATGGCGATCGCCGTGTCCTTATGATCACCGGTAATCATGACGGTTCGAATCCCGGCGTCCCGGCAATTCTTCACGGCCACCTTGGCCTCCTGTCGCAAGGGATCCTTCATGGCGGCAAGACCGAGAAAGACCAGATCCCGTTCGAGGGTCTTCGCCTGATAGTCCACCGATTCTTGTTCAAGGGGACGACGAGCCACCCCAAGCACTCGTAGCGCTTCCTGGGCAAAGGTTGCGTTCGCTGCAAGTATTCTCTGCCGCTGAGGTTCCAACAGCAGCTCGACTCGTCCGTCAAGGGTTACGCAGGATGTGCACTGGGGCAGCAGGACATCCGGCGCACCTTTGACGTAGACGACGGTTCCCCCTGCGGACTTCCGAATCACGGTCATCATCTTCCGCTCCGGATCGAAGGGAATCTCTCCAAGAAACGGGTGTTCGGTTTCCAACTGCTCCTTAAGAAGATGCCGTTTCGCAGCCGCGACCAACAACGCCCCTTCAGTCGGATCGCCGATGATCCGCCACATCCCCTGCTCTTGTTTCAATGTTGCGCCGTTGCAGAGCACCGACGCTGTCAAGAGTTCGCGCAGACCGGTCTGATTGTTCGAGGTTGGAGGTTGGAGGTTCGAGACCCCCTTGACCCTTGACCATTGACCATCAACCGCCCGAATCTCCCCCACCGGCGCATAGCCTTCGCCGGTCACCTCGAAGAGCTGTCCGCCCACGAAGAGGCGCGTGACGGTCATTTCATTTTTGGTCAGCGTCCCGGTCTTGTCGGTGCAGATGACCGTCGTGGAACCGAGCGTCTCGACAGCGGGAAGACGCCGGATCAACGCATGCCGCTTCACCATTCTGGTCACACCGAGCGCCAGCGTAATGGTGACAATCGCGGGCAGACCTTCGGGAATGGCCGCGACCGCCAAGCTCACCGAGGTCAGGAACATCTCGACAACGGGCTCATCGCGGAGCACACCCAACAGGAACACCACGGTGACGACCCCCAGCGATAGATACAGCAGCACGTGGCCGAGCTGCTCAAGACGCCGCTGCAAGGGCGTCGCCTCAGGCTTTGTCGCTTGCATCATGGCTGCGATGCGACCCAGTTCCGTCCTCAGACCCGTCGCAACCACGAGCGCACGGCCTTTCCCCGCCGTGACCACCGTCCCCAAGAACAGCATGTTGCGCTGATCGGCGATCGGCATCGTGGTCCCTAAGAGGACGGCGGCAGACTTGTCGACCGGCGTCGATTCGCCCGTCAGCGCCGCTTCCTGCGTCCGCAACGCGGCCACATAGACCAGCCGGGCATCGGCCGGCACATGGTCACCGGCCTCCACCAGAATCACATCGCCGGGGACAATGTCCCGAGCCGGGATCGATCGAACGACTCCTTCGCGCACAACCCGGGCGGTCGCGACCGTCAGTTTTTTCAATGCCGCCAGCGAACGCTCGGCCTTGAACTCCTGGACAAACCCGAGCATCGCGTTGATGACCACGATGGCGAGGATCGCCCCGGCATCAATCCACTCTTGCAGGAAACCGGAAATGATGGCGGCGCCGATGAGCACCCAGATAATGAGACTGGAGAATTGCGAGAGAAAGAGCGCGAAGGGAGACGTGGGAGGGGCTTCGGGGAGTTCGTTAGATCCGTGGGCCGCCAGCCGGCGCGCTGCCTCGGACTCACTCAGGCCATCCCGAACGTCGGAGCTCAGTTCGCCACTCAGCGCCCCAGGCGTGAGAGTAGGCCACGGAGTGGAGGAAGCCTGTGTGTGGTGCGTCATGCCGCCACGCGCGCTACCGAAACAACAACCACAGTCCGAGAGCCGCCTGTCTCAACGCGCCGCGCCGGCCGGCACGGCCAACGACATCCGCAGCCTCCGCTTCCGCCTTCGCCACCAATTGGTGTTCCCGTTGCCGTCGCTTGACGTCTTCTTGCCGAAACACCAGGCGCATGCCAAACACATACATGAGAAGCAGGACCAGACTACCCAGACCGATGCCGGCGTGGGCAACCTCACTGCGGAACAGCACGAAAAACGACGCAAGACCGGTGAGGATCATCGCCAGCGAAATAAGGTAGGCACAGGCTACATTTCAGAAGGAGTTGTGTCAATGCACGGCTGGGTGGATGTCACAACTGGGTCGATGGAACGGTCGCGGAGGATGGCGTGGGCAGCAGGCCCTCGCGGAACTCTGAAATGGTCCTGCGACTGTCGTAGCAAACCAAGACACGGGAACACACACCGCCGCGCGCGGGCGAAGCTCTTCAAGCGAGACTCTCTATCTTCTAGTCTCCTTTGAGCAAGCGAACCCTTCTCCTCACTTGGGCCTCGTGATCGCATCCTGGGCCACGTGGCCGGTCAACGATTTCTCGACGATATTGTGCTGAATCTCCCTGGCAATGACGAGCGCAAGCTGGTCCGCCGAGAGGGCGCCCATGGGCAACTGCTTCGTCTCCGGATAGAACGGGTCGTTCGGCGCTGCCGTCCGATAGGTATTCACCAAAATCGCAGCGGGTTGAATCGGGCGGGCCGGCTCTCCCACCAGCACCGCTTTGTCCTCCGGCAGCACTCTGGTTCTGGTGGCCCAATCCCGCTGATCGATTTTGACGAAAGCGACGTTCCAGATGTTTCCGTTCAGCAGGCTCTTCACCGCGTTCGGCATGCGTTCCAGGAAATAGGGCTCCCGTGCAATCTTCTGTAGGGCTTCACGGACCCGAATGTCGTAGAACTTGATCGTCGAATCCGGCTGACCAGGCGGCACCAGCGTCGTCGTGCCGACATCGTAGTAGGGTTGCCCCTCCAGACTCCGAAGGTCGTCCACGGTGCTCAGGTACGTCTCGAATAGCCGCTGAAGGAGCCGGACCCGTTCGTCTCCCGACAGATCCTGAATCTCTTGGTCGGTGCGGATCGGGGCATGCCGGAGATCCCGCTCAACGGAGATCGTCTTCGGTTTCGGACTGGTATCCGCTTTGCTGACCACCCACTGGAACTCTCTCGCCAACACCGGCGCGAACCGATCGGCATGCCCCAGGTACCCCCGATCTTTTAGTAACGAGGCGCTGATCAGCAGCTTGACCCGGCCTTGGTCCGCCGTGCGCGCGACCAGGAAGGGAAACGCCTTGCCTTCCCGATTGACGACGGTCGGTTCAATGATGACGCGGCCGAGCAGGCCCTTCCTCACCGCTTCGTCGAATCGCGGATACTCGGTCCGATAGTGGAGTAGGAAGGTGAAGGCACCGATCACCGTCTGAACGGCCGCATCGGCATCGGCCTGATCGAGTGTTCCGCTTGCCGCTCCTTCCTTTCCTCGATCCAGGAAGACGCGGAAGGAGGCGTCGGGAACCTCATAGCCTGGTCCAGTCGGATCATGCACCTCGGCATCAGGCCGTCCCTCATGTCCTGGGTGAGCGGCGCTTGCAGGTGTCGCGAAGCAGATGATCACCACAGCCAGCCACAAGAACCGGAGGGCGCAGTTGATCCAAAAGTGAGCGCCGCCATGATCGGGCTGAACAGGCCTTCGCGCAATCCTGGCCATGAATTCCTCCACGGACGCAACGGAGCACCGCGGCACAAGAGCGACCGATCTTCCAGGGTTATTCTACACGGCTTCCGATCACTGTGGGGGGATCAAGATTCACCCGCCGCGCGGACGTGCTTCTTAAGATTAAGAAGCAACCATCCTCGTCTCGCTGATAGAAATCGCCGTTGCATTTTTGAATAGATCGGTCTATACAAGCGGCCCATGAATGCCGAGCAAATGGAAGAGATCAAGCGCCACTTTGGCGTCGTCGCCGAATCACTCCGAAGCGATATCCGACAGATCGCCGAAGGTCACGCCACGATCCGGCATGAGCTCCAAGACCTGCGCAGTGAGTTCAGGGACGAATTTAAGGAAATGCGGGCACTGATGAGACTATCGTTTTCTCAACTCGACCAGCGAATTTGAGCGCTCGAATCGGATATTTCGACACTCAAAGCCCGCATGGATCGCCTCGAAACCAGCCGAGCCTGACTTCCTTCCAGTACAATCCAAGCCGCCGCGCGCGGACGAGTTTCGGTTACAAAACTTACCTGGCCTTCAACTCTCATGAATTGACTCACCGCATCACGTATGCCACGATCCCGACGTGTACGACATTCAATTGGTCAGCGGTGCGGAGCACGACCTAGAGAGACTGTCCGCTTTCCATCGCAACACGATTATCGATGCCGTCGAGCACAATCTCACCCATGAACCGACTCGAATCTCGCGCAATCGGAAAATCCTTGTTGGCCTGATCCCCCCGTGGACAGCCGAACCACCGATCTGGCAACTCAGGGTCGGCGATTACCGAGTGTTCTATGACGTGGCAGAAGAAGAGCGGGTGGTGTATATTCGAGCCATTCGCAAGAAGCCAGCCGGACGAACCACGGAAGACATTCTATGAAAAAGGCCACGGTCCAAGACCTGCAGAGACATACGGACGAATTCGTTACTCGGGCGCAAAAGGACCGGGTCGTCATTACACGGCAAGGCAAGCCGGCAGCCGTGCTGGTGGGAGTAAGCAAACACGATTGGGAATCAGTCGTGCTTCAGACCGACCCCAAGTTCTGGAAGCTCATCCGCGCCAGGCGGAAGCAGTCTACACGTTCGCTGAGCCTAGTCAAAGCACGCCTCCGCCGCCGGAAATAATTCAGCCGCCGCGCGCGGACGAAGGGAAACGGTTCCTGACACCGTTTTCTTTCCCCGTTCGTATCTTTTCGAACCATCACGTCGATCTTGAGCCCGGATGCCGGATGGATAATGTTGAACTGGGTCTGGCATGTGATGGCCGTCCGAATGGCTTCGTCGCTGAGATAGAACGACGGTGGAGGAAAGACGGCCAGGAGTTCCGGGATCTGCTTCGACTCAATGGCGGCCACGAGATCGATGTCGTTGGTTAAGCGCGGCTCACCGTAGGCCATAGAGGCGACGGACCCGGTGATGAGGTAGGGAATCTGGAGCCGTTCGAAGGTCAGGACGACCTGTTCGAGCAGCTCATACAGCTCCATGCGAGAGTCTCCGTGCGACTTCGCGGTCGAGCTGCGCCGCGGACCAGTCCGGGTGGAGCGAGGCTAATTGTCCCCGCAAGAGCGTTCGCGCCGAGCGCCACAAGCCGAAGGCGATCGCCAGACGTTCAGCCGGCGTCTTGCGCCGGAGAACGGCTGCCATCGTATCATCGACCATTTCAATGCGCGCCATCTCGCCGGGCGGTGTCTGAAAGTCGGGGGTCTCTTCCATTGGTCGCGTTGCCATGATCAATGCATAAGAGCATACCGCTTCCCCATCGAGAAATCACGCCCCCTCGGGACAGAAAAAGGAACCATTATCGGCATCCAAGCATGGGCTTGATTCAGGACGTGGTGCATCAGACTTCCGGACACGGTTCCGCGCACCGGTCGGCCCATTCGTGCACCTCAACTCGTTTTTGGGTCATTCAGGAAATGCTGACACCTTTCTCTTGCCACCCATCGACTATTTCGTCCACATTTCTCTTATACGAGTATGTTTCGATCTGTCAGGAAGGCTTTGATCGCGACGAGAAACACATCGGCATCGTCAACGCGCTTCTGGACCCGTTCGCGTTCCGGATCAAACAACACATCATAGTCTGCCAGTATGCGATCGTCTTGTTCCTCGGCAAGGATCGTCGCCAAGTGAGCAGAAAGCTTTCCGGACTTGATGAGATGTTGGCCAAAGAGTCGTCGCACGGCCCGATGCGAGGTCACATTGACCCCTTCGGCCAGAAGGCCTGCTCGTGCGGCGTGGAGGATCGCATAGTACGCCCGAGAGAGCGCATCTTCGAGGAGGTTGTCGCGGAGAAGGAGACGGGCAGATTGAAGAGATTTTTCGGCTCGATGAAATTCCTTCTTGATTTCTTCAACGGGGACGATAGACGTCATACGGAGACGCCTTCTCGCTCCACCGCCTTTAAAAACTGCGACCCGAACAGTCGGAGCTCCTCGTAGTGGCGCCGGCTCATCACCTGGATCGACAGCACCACACCGTGCTCCAGTTCCAATGCATAACCCAGGGAACGAATCTCATCGCCAAGCCTCCAGCCTTCTGAACGGATAACAACGAGCACATCGACGTCTGATTCACGCGTCGCGTCACCACGCACCTTTGACCCGAATAACACCACCCGGATCAACTCGCCAGGAAATCGTTGTTCGACCTGGCGTTTGAATTCCTCGACGATGTGTTTTTCCTGGATACTCAATTCCACAATTCACCTCCGATATTGCCGGTGAGCCTAGAGCGAAGAGGCTTTAGTGTCAAGGCTCTGACACGGTTTTCTAAGGCTTCGCCCTTTGAGGGAAACAATGGGACCTGGTCTGTCTGGTTCATCTGGTTTGTCTGGTTGATCTCGTTCATCGTACGAGAGCGCCAGGCAGTCCTTCACTGCGCACATCGAGCGAGCGATTTCCCTGCTCGCTACCCATATTCAGCGAAGCGGCTGGTGTGGTCTCCATTGCGCGCATCGAGCGACCACCGCTTTATCGTGGGGGCTCTGCGAGCACAGAGACCATGCCAACTGTCTCGCCACTCCCCTTCCAAGCTCGCTCGTTTCTCCCTTTCCTCTTGAGTATGCGCGAATCGAAGGAGGGTGCCTGGTTAGTCTCCCATTGCGCACGTCCAACACATGATGGTCCTTCCGAGCTTGCTCGCTATCTCTCATCAAGGGGCGGGGTCGTTGGTCCTCAACTGCGCGCGTCGAACGACCACAGTTAAGTTGTTCCTACCGAGCTTGCTCGTTTTCTCCTTCAAGGAATGGCACCCGTGGTGGTCCTACTGCGGCCGTCGAGCGAGGTCCTTCTGAGGGCGCGCGCTCCGGGAGCAAAGGACCACCACGGGTGTCGTTCCACTCCTACACCCATTCCGGCGCATACTCCCTCTTCACTTCTTTTTCCTCGAACCACCCGTACAGCGCCGGCAGGACCACCAGCGTCAGCGCCGTCGAGGTGAACAAGCCGCCGATCACGACGGTGGCGAGCGGTCGCTGTACTTCGGCCCCGATGCCCGTTGCCACAGCCAGCGGCAGGAGGCCGAGCAGCGTCGTCATCATCGTCATCACGACGGGACGCAATCGTAACGCACAGCCGGTGACGATGGCCTCGTCCGTCTGCTTCCCCTCGTGGCGCAGTTGATTGATATAGGACACCAGCACAATGCCGTTGCCCACAGCCAGGCCGAAGAGTTCAATGAAGCCGATCGACGCCGGTACGCTCAGATACTGTCCACTCAGCCACAGGGACACGAGCCCGCCGATCAAGGCAAAGGGCAGGTTCAGAATGATGAGCGTCGCATAGCGATAGGAGTGAAAGGTCCAGAAGAGGAGAAAGAAGATCAGTCCGATCGTGATCGGTACGACGATCATCAGCCTGGCATTGGCCCGCTCCATGTTCTCGAAGGCCCCGCCCCACGTCACCGTATAGCCCTCCGGCAACCGCACCGACTCCGCCAACTTGTTGCGCCCTTCATCCACCACGCTCCCGATGTCGCGCCCCACCACGTTGAACCCGATATAGATCCGGCGGTGGACCTGCTCGCGGCTGATGCGGGCCGGGCCTTCGCGCATCTCGATCTTCGCCAGTTCGCTCATCGGGATCGGCGCGCCGGACGCTGATTTCACGCGAATCTCTCCGATGGCGCCGACGCTGTTGCGAGAGGCTTCAGGGAAGCGGAGAATGAGTTGAAATCGCCGCTCCCCTTCATAGACGTGCGTGGCCGGCTTGCCACCGATGGCGGTCGTGATGATCTCCTGCACGTCGGCCACGTTGATCCCGTAACGAGCGATCTTCTGCCGGTCGATATCCACGGTCAGATAAGGTTGGCCGGCGATCTGCTCGACCTTGATGTCTTTCACTCCTTTGACCTGATGCATCAACGCCGCGATTTCGTCGGCCTTCTGCTTGAGGAGATCGAGGTCGTCCCCGAAGAGTTTGATGGCGCATTCGGTGCGGATGCCGGAGATCAGCTCATCCACCCGCTCTTGAATCGGCTGACTCATGAGGACCGAAATGCCTGGGATTTCGGCCAGCTTCTGCCTGATGGCATCGGTGATGGAGGCTTGCGTCCGGCCGGTCTTCCAACTGCCCCGCGGGGCCAGGGCCACGACGGGATCGCTCTCGTTCGGTTCCTCCGGCCCATAAGCAATGTCGGGCCGTCCGATCTTACTCACGGCGAGCTTCACCTCTGGAAATTCCAACATGGCCTTGTGGGTTTTCTTTTCCATCTCGATGGACTCCGGCAGCGAGACACTCGGCAGGCGCACGATCTGCGGCGTGAGGGCCCCTTCCTCCAGGATGGGGATGAACTCGCGACCGACGAAGGGCAGGAGGGCGAGGCTGGCGACCAGCAGCGCCGTGGAGCCGAAGAGCACGAGGCCGCGATGGGCGAGCGTCCAATTGAGGAGCGGTCGATACCGTTGTTTCATCCAGAGGGTGAATCTGGTGTCCTCCGGATGGTCGCCGCGCAGGATCAAGGACGCTAACACCGGCGAGAGCGTGAGCGTGACGACGACCGAGGCCAACAGCGCGATCACCAGCGTATAGGCGAGCGGGGCGAACATTTTCCCTTCCATCCCGTGGAGGGTCAGGAGAGGGAGAAAGACCACGCTAATAATCAGAATGCCGAAGAGGATCGGCCGGCCCACTTCCTTGGTGGCGTGGAGAATGACCTCCAGCTTGCTCCTCCGCGCGGCGTGATTGTTCTGCGCGAGATGCCGATAGACGTTTTCGACGACGACCAACGACCCGTCGGCAATCTCGCCGATGGCGATGGCGAGCCCGCCGAGCGTCATTAAGTTAGCCGAGAGCCCCAGCCGCTGCATGACAATGAAGGTGATCAGCGGCGTGACCAGCAGCGACACCGTGACAACGATGGCGCTCCGCACATGGCCGAGGAAGAGAAAGAAGACGAATACCACCAGGACGATGCCCTCGATCAAGGCATCGCGCACGGTGTCGATGGCCGCCGTGATGAGCTCGATGCGATCGTAGAAGGGAACGAGCCTCGTGCCGTGAGGCAGCACCCCATTTTGGTGCAGCGTCTCCATCTTGCTTTTGACCGCTTGCACCACCTCCCTGGCATTGCCGCCCCGGAGCATGAGCACGATGCCGCCGACGACCTCACGCTCTCCGTTCAGGATCAGGGCTCCGTGGCGGACGGCATGGCTGATGCGGACCTCCGCGACATCGCGGACAAAGACGGGCGTCCCGCCGGATTCCTTGAGGATGATGGACTCGATGTCGCCGACTGTTTTGATCAACCCGAGGCCGCGGACGATAGAACGTTCAGCGTGCCGTTCCAACACGTTGCCGCCGGCGTTGGCATTGTTCTTCGCGACCGCGTCGTAGACCTCGTGCAATGTGAGGTCGTACTTCCGCAGCTTGGCCGGATCGACGAGGACTTGATACTGCTTCACAAAGCCGCCCATCGCATTCACATCGATCACGCCGGGGACGCTTTTGAACAACGGACGGAGCACCCAGTCCTGCACCGTGCGTTGGTCGGTCAGCTCCGCCTCCACCACTTTGGGATCGGTCGCGCCGGCTTGAGGGCCTTCCAAATAATATTGGTACACCTCGCCGAGCCCGGTCGACACCGGCGCCATCACCGGCTCGATCCCTTCCGGCAGCCGATCCTTCGCCGCCATCATCCGTTCAAGGACCAACTGACGGGCGAAGTAGACATCCACGTCGTCGCGAAACACGACCGTGACCTGCGAGAGGGCAAACTTGGACAGCGACCGGATCTCGGTCAACCCCGGCAGACCGGTCATCTGGAGTTCGAGCGGGTAGGTGATGAATCGCTCGACTTCGACCGGAGAGAGGCCCGGCGCCTCGGTCAAGACCTGGACCTGAATGTTCGTGACGTCGGGGTAGGCGTCGATCGGAATGGACTGGAAGGCGTAGAGGCCGGCAACGGACAGGAGGCAGGCCAATCCGATGATCAAGATCCGTTGCCGGAGCGAGAACTCGAGCAGCGCGGCGATCATCGGACCGGCTCGATCTTGTGACGTTCCACTTCGGACTTGAGGACGAACGCGCCCTTGGTCGCCACGTGCTCTCCTTCGCGCAGGCCGTCCAGCACGACCACCAGCTCTCCATGTTCTTCTCCCAGCTTCACGGTCCGGACTTCGAATTCAGTCGGGGCCCGTTGGACGAACAGCATCTTGCCGGTGGGCCCATTCTGGACCGCGGCGAGCGGCACGGTCAGCACATCGGTGTTCGGCGCGGCATAGACCCGGACGAGGGCGAACATCTCCGGCTTCAACAGCTTCTCCGGATTGAGCACCGTCACCCGAAGCTTCATCGTCCTGGTGGCCGGATCGAGCACGTCACTGATATACGTGATCGTACCGTGGAACACGGCATGGGGATAGGCCGCCGCCACGACCTCCACGGCCTGGTCCTTGCGAACGAAGTGGACGTCTTTCTCGGGCACGTTGGCCACGACCCACATTTCTGAGAGGTCTGCCACGGTGAAGAACTTCTGGTGGGTTTCGACGACCTCGCCCCTGGTGATGTTGCGCATGATGACCCGCCCGTCGAAGGGCGCGCGCAGGGGGACGTCCGCCCTAATCGTATGCTCGCGGGTGAGGCGTTCCAATTCCTGCGGCTGGACTCCGAGGAGTTCGAGGCGATTGTGCGCTTCGTGGGCTTCCGCCTGAGCGGTCTTGAGTTCCGCTTCCCGCCGTTGATACTCCGCCTGGCTGACTGCCTTATGTTGGTAGAGGTCGCGCGCCCGCTCGTGCACGAGCTCGGCCTCGTGAAGCTTCGCATTCGCTTTCAGATAGGTCCCCTCCGCCAGCCCCAAATCGGTGCTGTGGAGCATCGCCAGTAACGCCCCCTTCTTCACGTCCTGGCCCACATCCACATGGACCTTGACCACCCGCCCACGAATCAGCGTGGTGACCTCGGCGAGTTCGTTTTCGTTCGCTTGGACGGTGGCGGGAAATTCGCGCTGAAGGCGAAACTGACCGCGGGCGACCGGTTGCACCTCGATGCCGGCCCGCGACAGTTCGTCCGGTGTGAGGCGCAAGAGTCCGGACGACGCCGGCGCGGGAACGGGATTCGTGGTGGAGGGCTCCTCCGACTGTCTCTGGCAACCGACACCCCAACCGGCGAGCAGCAAGGCAAGCAGGGTAGCCGGCAAACCGACTCCCAAGGGTTGCCCCTCTCGATCGCCTTCTCTTACGCTCTTGTCGTGACTCCGACGGAGACAATCCGGTTGATGCATCGTTCTTCCGGCACGAGAGAACGACCACGCAATGACTCGTAGAAGATTGAATTCCCTCATACACTGCGAGCATGGGGCATGCCCACTCACTCCGCGATTTCAGGCCGGCCGGGAGACAATCCAGAGGCCTTTCGCCACGCTCTTGGAAAGATAATAATCAGTATTCGAGGTGAAATGCCACACACGAACAATCAGCTCATCAGGGCGGCGCTTCTCGTCTCCGCAACTGTTCGATCACCCACTCCTGAAACTCGCGGTGTGCCGCCAGTTCCTGGAACGCCCTCCGCTCGAGCGTCGGGTGGTGGTGGAGATGTTCGGCCAGGACGCGAGCGAGCGTTCGATCCCCATCAGGTCCTTGCCCGAGTTGATGGAGCACCTCGTGGACAAAGTGCTCGTCCTGCGTGCCCCGTGCCACGAGCTGCTCCCGCAAGGCTTGATCTCCCAGGACCCGGTCCACCACCGGTGCATCCGCCGGCATCGTATGGGCACAGGCCGAGAGCGCTATCCCCAGCGCGAGTCCCCACCATCCTATCAGCCACCGCATGGCGTCCTCCTTGCCAGGCCTCATGCATCGGGTCCGTATGAAACCGCTTACTGCATCATGCCGTGCGGGCGCATCGCCCGATGCTCCCTCGCCAGCGCCTCGGCCTCGTCCGCCGCCTTTTGATAGTTCTGAGCAATCGTCCTGCAGTGAGCGGCATGTTGCGCCGAGTCAGTCTTCGTGCCGGGCTCTGGGTGCTTGTCGTAATACTCGGCTGTAAACTCCCAATGTTTCGCCTTCTCCCTGAGCTCCTGCGCCTGCTGGGTGTAGTAGTTTGCCAGCCCGTTATGATCGTTCGCGTTAATCATGCGCTGCGGAGATGTCCCCGCCATTTCTGCGCAACCTGACATCCCCACCAGAAGACCGAATACCATCAATGTGAGCATCCCCCTGACCTTCATCATGACATCCCTCCGTATTTAGCCGTGACGCCCGTTCACAGCGTTGGTGAGTTGCGATTACCTCCAAGCCTCTGTATCGTTTGTAGAACTGCAAGACACGCACCAATAACGAAATTCCCTGACTACGCGAGGTTCTGTGTTGAGATGCGCTGACCAACCCGGATCGGCTTGAGAGGCTGAGTCAATTGAGGGCAGCCGAACCTGTCCCTTGTTGCAGAATGCCTCACTCGCACCGGTGTTTTTCCCACATGTCTGGTGAGAGCGGGCAAACCGTATCGTCAGAGAAGGAGAAGACCCATGACAACCGCGTACTCCCTGAGATGGATCGCGATATTGTTCGTGGTCGTCGTCATGGCTTGTGCCACCACGGCGCCTCCGCAGGAATGGCTTGCACGCCACGATCATGGGCGCCTCGCGACTTGGTATGAGCAGGAGGCGGCACGCCTGCTGGGGAAGGCCGAGGACATGCATCGGATGGCGCAAGAATATGCGAAGCCCTCGTATCAGCCTTCCCCGAAAGAATCCAAGGCACAGTTGATGGCACATTGTCAGCTCTTCACCGAGTACTACACGAAAGCCGCCGAGGAAGCCAAAGCCCTGGCTATGCTGCACCGCGAACAGAACAAGGCCAATCCCTAAGCGGCAAACTACGTCTCTCCGCCTAGCCCGCATTATTCATGAACGCTTCTGCTGCAATTGCGGATTCACTGCTGCGACGGGCCTTCGGCGGGCAGGCTCGCCCCTCACCCCCTCGACGTACTGTTCAAGTACGCCTCGTGGCCGAGCGGCTCCGCATGCCCGTCTCGCGACGCGACTCCGCAATTTCGCGACGAACCGTCATGAATAATGCGGGCTAGAACGAACTGGGATACTGAGGCACAATGGGGCAGCCGATCCACATCCCATGTTGAGAAATGCCCCGTTTGCAGCCGCCATCTTCTTCCCGCGCCGGCGGAACCACACGCCATCAAGGTTAAAACCACGCTCGCAGACCCACAACGAATCGAATCTGACTCGGGTTGCCGCCCTCTTGGCGCACCAGGGTGGCGGTTTCGCCGAAACTGTTATCCAAGGAGATACCCACATAGGGCGCAAATTCGCGCCGGATTTCATAGCGCAGCCGAAACCCCAATTCGAGGTTGTTGAGACCCGAGCCGGTCGTGAATTTCTCGACTCGTTGTACGGCGGCGTTGGTCTCGAAGCGGGTCTGGAGGATCAGTCGTTGTGTCAGCGACAGGTCTTTCGTCAACGACAGACGGGCGGACACCGCGCCGTTTTGAGCGATGAACAGGGCGGACTCGAGCTCGTAATTGTACGGTACGAGCCCCTCGATTCCGAGCACCGCCTGGCCACGGGTTACGTTGCGTCCGCGGAAGGACTGCGTTTCAACGCGGCCGCCCATTTGCAGATCGTAATACTTCCGGATAAACCGCCCGTACAGGAGCTGAAAGTCCACGTCGTAGTCCGCTTTGAAGGCCGTGTCCTGCTGGCCTTCGCTCTTGAACCAGACTCGGTTGTAATCCCCGCCATACCAGCCCTCGATGTCCCACCGGGAGTCGTCATGAGCTTGTCCTGCCCCCGTTTTCGGTCGGTATTCGAGGACGTCGACGAGAGTGAAGAGACGGCTCTCCTGATCGTTGACGGGCAGAGGCCAGCCACGTTGCGGGGATAACTGAGGCCGCGTGCCTTCCTGCTCGGCAAACGGACCGAACATCGAGGGCCGATCCGGAGCGGTGGAAGCGACGGCCACCTTTGGCGTGGTGATCGTCCCAGACGTAATTGTCCTCAGAGACATAGTGTCGATCCCGAACGCGGTTTGCGCAGCGGCGATCGGCGCGTGGAGCGAAGTGCTGAACAGGCATGCCAGTGCCGCTGGGCGGACGATTCGCCGAAGCACGCTCATGAAGGAACTTTTTGCTCGTCGTCTGCCACCTCGACGACCCGGAACATCCCCGCCTCCATGTGGAGGAGGAGATGGCAGTGAAACGCCCAGCGTCCGGGTGCGTCCGCGCTGATGGCGACGGATAGCCGTTCAGCGGGTTTGACGATGACAGTGTGCTTGCGCGGTAAGTAGGCTCCGGCACCGTTCTCGAGGTGCATCCACATGCCGTGCAGGTGGAGCGGATGTTCCATCATCGTATCGTTCACAAAGGTCAAGCGCAGCCGCTCGCCATAGCGGAAGCGAATCGGCTCGCGGGCTTCTGAATACTTCTTGCCGTCGAACGACCATATATACCGGTTCATGTGGCCCGTGAGATGGAGCTCAATCTCGCGCTCCGGCTCCCGTTGGTCGGGATAAGGCGCAACACTTTTCAAGTCGGTGTAGAGCAGCACCCGCCGGTCACTGTGTTCCAGTCCCCTCCCTGGTTCCCCCATACGGTTCTGCGAATACTCGGCCACCGTTTGATTGCCGGGACCATGATCGTCGGGGCCATGCTTGACGGGCTCAGCGCCTGGAATTTTCGAGCGGTGCTGATCGCTCGCGCCCATCTCCTCCATGCCCGGCATGTTCTTCATTCCAGGACCGTGCTGACTATGCTCTATGTTTTGCTGCCTCTTCTGATCACCGTCGGAGTGCTTCATGCTCGGCATCTCGCCGGACGGATTCATGCCGGGCATCTTCATGCCGCCGTCATGAGGGTGCTGCTTCATGCCCGGCATCTCCATGCCTTCCATGTTCATGCCCATGTCGGCCATCGTGCGTAATGGTCTGGGGCGGCGTTCAGGAATCTCCGCGCTCATGCCTGGTCGCGTCGTGAGCGTGCCGCGCGCATAGCCGCTGCGGTCCATGGTTTCTGCGAAGATGGTGTAGGCGCGGTCCTCGACGGGTTCGACGATCACATCGTAGGTTTCCGCCGGGCCCATGCGAAACTCGTCCACCACGACGGGCTGCACGTTCTGCCCGTCCGCCTGCACCACGGTCATCTTGAGACCGGGGATGCGTACGTCGTAGAAGGTCATGGCTCCCGCATCGATGAAGCGGAGGCGCACCCGGTCGCCCGGACGAAACAGTCCCGCCCAGTTGCCGGCGGGCGACAAGCCGTTCGTCAGATAGGTGTAGGTATAGCCGGTGACGTCCGCGAAGTCCGTCGGGTCCATCCGCATCCGGTCCCAACTCAAGTAGTTCTGCAGTGCGGGCCACAAGCCCATTCGGGCCACGTCGGAAAAGAACTCGCCGGCCGCGCGCTTCTGGAAGTTATAGTAGCCCCCTTGTTTCTTGAGATTGGAAAGCAGCGCTTCGGGTGATTCGAAGCTCCAATCCGAGAGCATCACCACATACTCACGGTCATACTGAAACGGCTCCGGCTCTTTGGGGTCAACGATCATCGGCGCGTACATGCCTAACAATTCCTGACCGCCGGAGTGACTGTGAAACCAGTAGGTGCCGCTCTGCTTGACCGGAAACCGATAGACGAACGTCTCGCCCGGCTTGATACCGGCGTAGCTGACACCGGGCACGCCATCCATGTCAGGCGGGAGAAGGATTCCATGCCAGTGAATCGAGGTACTTTCCGTCAACCGGTTCGTCACGCGCAGCGTCGCCTGTTGACCTTCTTTCAGGCGAATCAGGGGACCCGGTATCGTCCCGTTAATCGTGATCGCAGTCCCTGTTCGCCCGTCAACCCGGAACAACTGCTCGCCGATGATCAGATCGATGACCTCTCCACTCAGGGTGGTCTGTGAACCGGCATCGGCGGCGCGCGTCAAGGCCCAGGCAGGAAGCACGTGCTCCGCCGCTGCCAGGAGCCCTAGGGCACCAGCGCGCTTCAGCAGCAGACGTCTAGAAATCGGGTCTGGCTTCATTTTGTATGGCCTTTGGCGTCTGGACTCGAAGCTCAGTGGCTATGCATGTGTCCATCGGAGCCAGACATGGGGACCTCTTTTTCGGGAACCGTTACATTGCTCAGTGGAGGCGAACTCCAGATCACTGTGTTCCCCGGCGCCAGATTCGCCGCCTTGATGAAATGGGCGTCCCCTTCCTGCATCGCCCTCAATCGGTACAAGACCAGGCCCAAATTGTAGTGGGCTTCGGCCAACTCCGGAGACGCGACGATCGCGGCCTCAAAATGCTGCTTGGCGCTCTCCCACTGACTCTGCTGATAGGCGTGAACCCCTTCGTCATTGTGACCAGCCGCGGCGGAATTCGTCCCAACTGGTGCGGGCAAGACCGTCCGTTTTGGCGCGGACTGGCAGCTGCTCACGACGAAGGCACCTACCAACAACGCCACCACGAGCATCCCTCTGTGTGTCATCTCATCCTCCTTTGACCTTGGCTCCTGCAGCTTCGCTCGCCGGGTTCTCTTTTCGTTCTTTCCACCACCGCCAGATCACATAAATGGGAGGGATGACGAACAGCGTCAGAATCATAGCGGAGAAGACGCCCCCAACCTGGGGCGCGGCGATTCGTTTCATCACGTCGGCGCCGGTGCCGGTGGCCCACATCACCGGGAACAATCCGATGACATCGACCATGCCGATCATGGCCATGGGTCGGATGCGTTCCACCGCGCCACGATGGACGGTCTCGATGACATCCTGAAGAGTCTTGAGTCCTCCCGCCTCTTTCCGCCGTTTACAGGCTTCATCCAGATAGGCCAACATGACCGCGCTGGTTTCTGCGGCCGTGCCCACGACGGTAATGAGCCCCACCCACACCGCGATGCTCATGTTGTAGCCCAGGATCGATAGATACCAGACGGCCCCCACCAGCGAGAGCGGCACGCCGACCATCACCATGAGCGTTTCAGCCACGGAGCGGAATGCGAAGTAAAAGGTCACGAAGATGATGATGAGCGTCAACGGCACGACCAGCTTCAGCCGCTCTTTCGCCCGCTCCATGAATTCGTATTGACCGGACCAGACAATCGTATAGCCCGGCGGCAGTTCGACTTGTGCTGCCACCACCCGCTTGAGATCCTCCACGTAGCCGCCGACATCACGCCCCGTCATGTCCAGAAAGACGTAGCCCGCGAGCAGGCCGTTTTCGTCCCGGATCATCGGCGGACCATTGGCGAATCGGAGCGTCGCCAGTTGTGCAAGCGGCACTTGCACGCCGGTCGGCGTGTCCACGAGCACCCGTTGGAGCTTCTGCGGATCATCCCGCAATTCACGGAGATAACGGACGTTGATCGGATAGCGCTCGCGGCCTTCGATCGTGGTGGCGATATTTTCACCCCCGATGGCTGTTTCGATGATCTTTCCAACATCCATCAGCTTGAGGCCGTAGCGCGCGATCTCGTCGCGATTGATATCGAAGTCGAGGAAGTAGCCGCTCGAAACCCGTTCGGCATACACACTCCGCGTGCCCGGCACCTCTTTCAGCACCATCTCCAGGTGTTCGCCGATCTTTTCAATCTGCTTCAGATCGGGGCCGAAGATCTTGATCCCAACCGGCGTCCGAATCCCAGTCGTCAGCATGTCGATCCGGTTCCGGATCGGCATGGTCCACGCGTTCGTCACACCAGGAATCTGAAGAGCGCGGTCCATCTCGTCCACGAGTCCCTCATAGCTCAGACCCGGACGCCACTGCTCTTTGGGTTTCAGCGCCACCACCACTTCCATCATGCTGAAGGGTGCCGGGTCGGTGGAGGTCTCGGCCCGTCCCGCTTTACCGAAGACCTGTTCCACCTCCGGAAAGGATTTCAGTTTTCGATCCATCATCTGGAGGAGCCGACTCGCTTCCGTGACCGAGAGCCCGGGCAGGGTCGTGGGCATATAGAGGATCGTGCCTTCGTACAAGGGCGGCATAAACTCGGAGCCCATGCGCTGGTACATGGGAACGACACTGAGCATGAGTCCGATGGCCAGGACCACCACGGTACCGCGATGCAGCAGCGTCCATTTCAACAGAGGAGCATAGAGGCGCTGGAGGCTCCTGCTCACCGGGTGCCGCTGTTCCGGGAAAATCCGCCCGCGAATGAAGGTCGGCAGGCAGGCGGGTACCAGGGTAATGGCCAGCACGGCGCACATGGCGATGGCCAGGTTATTCGTCCAGGCCAGCGGCTTGAACATGCGACCTTCCTGGGCTTCGAGGG
>CAZKRM010000048.1:0-22830 GCA_964555285.1 uncultured Nitrospiraceae bacterium | reverse complement strand
CACCCACCCTTGACACCTTCCCCCCTGCCCCGTAGTCTGTGAGCAACCGCTCGTATGGCTCCTACTGCCCCCAAGAAAGTCCTCGTTGTCGAAGATGAGCCCGACATTCTTCAGTTAGTCAAACTCTATCTTGAGAAGGATGGATACCGTGTCGTCACCGCTTCCACCGGCACGGCCGCTCTGAAAGAAGTCAAGGCTGAACGTCCCGATCTCGTGGTGCTGGACCTGATGTTGCCTGAGCTGGATGGCTTAGAGGTCTGTAAGCGGATTCGGACTGCTCCTGAGACCGCCTTGCTCCCCATCATCATGCTGACGGCCAAAGCGGAGGAGTCGGATACGGTGATCGGCCTCGAATTGGGCGCCGACGATTACGTCACCAAGCCGTTCAGCCCCAAGGCCCTCGTGGCCCGCGTGAAGGCGCTCTTCCGGCGGATGGAACGAAAGCCCGATGACAGTCCCACGCTGTATCGCTATGGCAACCTCGCGCTCGATCTCTCCCGCCACGAAGCGACCGTGAATGGGCAGGAGGTCACCCTCACGGCTAAAGAATTTGGCCTGCTGGAGCATCTCTTGCGCAACCGTGGCCGCGTGCTGACGCGCGAAGTCCTCTTGAATGCCGTCTGGGGCTACGATTACTTCGGTACGACGCGGACGGTCGATGTCCACGTGCGCCGGCTGAAACAGAAGCTTCCGCTCTTGGACGACGCGATTATCTCCGTCAAATCCCTCGGCTATAAACTGAAGGAGCGGTGAGCAGTGATAGAGATGCGCCCCTCGCCACTCACTCCTCACCCCTCACTGAATCCATGAGCCTCTCCATCCGGTGGAAAGTCACCCTCTGCACGCTGCTCGCCGTGGCGTTGGGGCTGGGCGTCGCCGGATGGCTTGCGGTGCGATCCCTGGAACGGGTCGAGCTGGCCCGCATCGAAGACGCACTCAGCACAAGGGCGGGACTGGCCAGCTTCGCCCTCCAGCCGATTCTGCTGGAACCTGCCACATCGAGCCGCTTACAGGCCATGGCCAAGGAATTGGGGAGACAGGCGCAGGCCCGTGTGACCGTCATCGCGGCGGACGGCGCCGTGCTGGCGGACAGCGCGGTGAGCGACGCAGCCGTTGCCGCCCTGGACAACCACCGTACGAGACCGGAGATTGAACAAGCCTCATCTATCGGCCGCGGCACGCACATCAGAAAGAGCGAGACGACCGGACTGCAAACCTTCTACTTGGCTCTGCCGGTGGCCGGCCAACATCACCTGTTGGGATTCGTGCGGCTGGGTCTGCCGTTGACGGATGTCGAGGCCCGCGTCGGCTATCTGAAACAGGCCCTCGGCATCGCCTTCGGCATCGCGTTTATCGTGTCGCTCGCCGCCAGCATCTTCTTGGCACGGAGGCTGACCGGGGCTCTCTCCGAAATGGCGGCGGTGGCGCGTCAAGTAGCCGGGGGCGCGTTCACGCAGCGCCTGGCCGTCACGTCGAACGACGAAGTCGGCGTGTTGGCCGCCACCCTGAACCGGATGGCCGATCAACTCGACCACGACATCACGGCGCTGCACAGGCTGGAGCGGGTCAGAAAGGACTTTGTCGCCAACGTGTCGCACGAATTGCGGACCCCCTTGACCTCGATCAAAGGCTACGTCGAAGCGCTGCTGGACGGCGCTAAAGACGATCCGGACACCGCCGTAAAGTTTCTGGACATCATCCTCAAACAGAGCGACCGGCTCAACTTGATCCTCGACGATTTGCTCCAACTGTCCCAGATCGAATCGGGACAGGTTCTCTTCAAACACGAACCCGTCCAACTCTCTGCCCTGATCGACCGGACGTTGGCGATTCTTCAGCCGCTGGCCGAGAAGAAGGGTCATCGGATCACCGTGACGCTCGAGCCGAACCTCCCGCTCGTCATGGGCGATGAAGACCGCTTAGGCCAGGTGTTCTCAAACCTGCTGGACAACGCCGTCAAATACACGCCTGACCAGGGCACCGTCACGATCGAGGCACACACGCTGGTCGCCCCCGCTGCCGGGACAGGCGCTCGCCGGGTCGTCGACCTCGTCGTCGCCGATAGCGGTATCGGCATCCCGGAGGCCGATCGTCCACGCGTCTTCGAACGGTTCTATCGCGTGGACAAAGCCCGCTCACGCGAGCTCGGCGGGACTGGGCTTGGGCTTTCCATCGTGAAGCATATCGTGGAAGGACATGGCGGAGAGGTGTGGGTCGAAGGGAACGAGCCGCACGGCAGTCGGTTCGTCGTCCGGCTGCCCGCAGGACGACCTGCGATTACGACAGCTTTGCCATGAGCAGATAGATCGCCGTCGAGAGGATCGCTGCACCTGGAAGGGTAAACACCCACGCGTAGAAGATTCTGGTCGTCACGCCCCATCGCACGGCAGAGAGCCGCTTGATAGCCCCGACGCCCATCACCGACGAGGTGATGGTGTGGGTGGTGCTGACCGGCAGACCGATGTGCGCCGTGACGAGCAACACGGCGGCCGCGCCGGTCTCTGCGGCAAACCCGTGTACCGGTTCGAGCTTGACGATCCGCATCCCCAGCGTCCGCACGATTTTCCAGCCGCCCACTGCCGTTCCCAGTCCCATCGCCACCGCACAAGAGCCGATCACCCACACCGGCACTTCCGCGCTGGGAATCTGCCCCGCGGAGAGCAAGGCCAGTGTGATGATGCCCATCGCCTTCTGAGCGTCGTTGGCCCCGTGACTGAATGCCATGAAGCCGGCCGAGAGGAGTTGCAGGCGGGAGAACAGCCGCGTGGCCACGCTCCGGGGCACGCGGAAAAACACCCAACTGATCAGCACCATGAGGGCGAGCCCGATGGCAAACCCAAAAAATGGGGACAGCACCATCGCTTCGAGCACCGACCGGAGTCCGGACATCTTCACCGCCGCCCAGCCGCCATGCGTCACCCCAGCGCCTACCAACCCGCCGATCAATGCATGGGACGAACTTGTCGGCAAACCCAAGAGGAGCGTGAACAGGTTCCAGATAATCGCCCCTGCCAACGCCGCAGCCACCATCTGCTGCGTGACGACCGCCGGATCGACGATACCGGAGCCGACCATCTTGGCGACGGCGGTGGACATGAACGCGCCCGCGATGTTCAGCACGCCTGCCATCACCACGGCGACGAACGGGCTGACCACGCGCGTGGAGACGACCGTCGCGATCGCGTTGGCGCTGTCGTGCCAGCCGTTCGAAAAATCGAACAACAGGGCCAGCACGACCACGAGCAACAAGAAGCCGCTCAAGTCAACCATGCGCTTGCCCGGCCTCGTGACGCGTGACGCGTGAGGAGTGAGGAGTGAGGGGTAAGAAATCGGACATCATTGGGAACGACGGGACATCATACGGCTGATCACATATGTTTCAACGCAATGCGCTCGAGAATGTTCACCACGTCCTCACAACGATCTGTCCCCGCTTCGAAGCCCTCATAGATTTCTTTCCACTTGATCACGGCGATCGGATCGGTTTCCTTCTCGAACAGGGCCGAGATGGCATCGCGGGAGACCCGATCGGCTTCGTTCTCGAGACTGTTCACCTGCACGCAACTCTCCGTCACATCGGGATGTGGCTTCCCCAGCAGATCCACCGCCGCCGCGACCGCCACCGCAGCCTGGTACAGGATATTGGCCAACTTGATCGCCGTTTCGGTCGGCTGCACGACCTTATAGATCACAAAGCGATCCGCGATGGCCTCGATGACGTCCAGAATATCGTCCAGCGCGCTGGCCAAGGCATAAATATCCTCGCGATCGATCGGCGTGATGAAGGTCTGGTTGAGCCGGCGGGCGATGTCATGCGTGAAGCCGTCCCCGACATGCTCGACCTGCTTGATGCGCTCGGCCTTCACGGCCGGATTCCGGAAGTCCTCCATGAAATCTTTCAGCAGGCGGCTGCCCTCGATCATGTTGTGGGCCGCTTGCTTGAAGAGTTCGAAGAACGCTTCTTCTCGTGGGATCAGACCAAACATCATAGACTCACCCGTTTCTTCCTCATTTCATCTTCCACGGGATGCCCGTGTTGACTCCTGCTGCGCGCGTCCACCGAGCACCACTTCATCGGGTCGAGCTACACTCGACACAGGAGGGGGCCCGAACTAACTCCCCTCCCGTACCCACCATGCGGGGTGCGCGAGCACAGGAGTCGACACGGGCATCCCTCCTCCTTAACTTACCAGCGGACCAGCCCCGTGGCCCAGGTCAGCCCTCCCCCAAACGCGCCGAGCAGCACCACATCTCCCGGCGCAACCCGCCCTTCGCGAACCGCGTAGTCGAGGGCAATAGGAAGCGACGCCGAGGACGTGTTGCCGAACCGTTCGATCACCGTGTACATGCGCTCGGACGGGACACCCAGCCGTTCTCTCACACGATCGAGAATGCGCGCGTTGGCTTGGTGGAAGACCACCTGCCGCACCTCCTGCATCGTCATCCCAAACTCTTTGAGCAGGTCCTGCGCCGCCCGTTCGAGTCGCCGGACCGCAAGACGAAACAAAGGCCCGCCCTGCATCCGAATCACGTGCGCTCCAGCACCGACCGTCTCGGCAGTCGTCGGCCGCCGTGAGCCCCCGGCAGGCATCTCGATGAGACGCGCGCTCCCCCCCTCGGCATACAACCGAATGCCGAGTATTCCGCTCGCCGGCTGACGCCGAGGCACTGCTCCGACCAGCACCGCCGCGCCCGCCCCATCCCCAAACAGAATGGCCGTCGCGGGATCCTGCCGGTCGAGAAAGCGCGACTTCACTTCCGCTGCGATCACCAGACAGGTCCGCGCCTGTCCACTGCGAATCCTCGCGTCGGCCATCGACAATCCATACAGAAATCCGGAGCAGGATGCCGCGACATCGAAGGCCGCGATGTGCGGCAGTCCCAACGCACGCTGTACATGGCAGGCGGTGGATGGGAACACCGTATCCGGGGATGTGGTCGAGACCAGCACCGAATCGACGGATGCCTTCGCGATCCCGGCTGCCTCAAGCGCTCGTTCAGCGGCAGCCGCCGCTAGATCTGACGCACTCTGGCCTTCATCGACCCACCGGCGGGTCTGAATACCGGTGAGCTGGTAGACTTTTTCTGGTCCAAGCCCGAGAGATGCCACCACCTCGTGGTTGCTCACGACCCGCTTGGGGAGACAGGACCCCGTTCCGACAATCCGACTCATCCGCACCGGTTTCCTCCTGTCCCTCAGCTCTCACTCATGGACAATGAGAGCCGAATGGCCAGCGGGATTATAGGTGTCTCCTCCTGGGGGGTCAACCACAGGTCCGTTTCGATTGCATTTCCGGACGCTCTCTGCTACATATTTTCAGCATGGAACGTGTGAACAAGGTGGTGAGGGATCTCCGTAGTCTGCCGGGACACGTTGCGGCACTCGCGTGCAGCGTCGCAGTGGGGTTGTGTCTGATCGCCGCGCCCGGCTGCTCCAGCACGCCGAAAGCCCCTTCGACCGGCGGCAAGGCGGTGAGCGGCACGGATGAGCAGATTTTCATCGGAGACTCCATCGAAAAGAACTACGACCCGAACGTCATCATGAAGCGAGGCGAGGCATTTTTCGACAAGGAAGAGTACGCCGAAGCCCTCGTGGAGTATCAGCACTTCCTCGACCTCCATCGGGTCCACATCCTCGCCCCCTACGCACAGTACCGTCTTGGCGAAACCCATTTCAAAATGGCCAAGTCGATCGACCGCGACCCGGAACCCATCCGCAAGGCGATTGCCGCCTTTGAAACACTGCGGAAAGGATTCCCGGGCAGCCGGTACGATGCCCAGGCCGTCCAAAAGATTCAAGAGTGCCACGACTGGCTGGCCCAGACGCATTTGTTCGTCGGACAATTCTATTACCGCCGCGGGTCGTTCCTCGCAGCCGCGCACCGGTTCGAGCAGATCATCAAGCAATACCCCGACAAGTCTGCCGCGCCGGACGCGCTCTATTTCCTGGCCATGAGCTATAAAGAAATGGGCGCACACGATTGGGCCGACGATCACCTGATCCTGCTCGCCGAAAAATACCCGGACAGCGCACACGCGGCGGACGGGAGGAAGATTGTGGCGAAGCGCGGTGGCGTCAAGCCGGCAGCCACCTTGACAGCCAAAGCCGACGAGACCTCGCATCACGAAGAATCTCGACCGGCTCAACTTGCCGACAATGCCTCCTCACCGATCCAATCCCTTCTCCCCAGCCAACCGTCGGTGAGCCTGCGCGTGCCCTCCGCCGGCACCCTCAGCCAATCGTTCATCTCGTGCCGCCTCGGCGCCTGGTGCTGAGGGAATAGCCGGGAAGCCGTCGGCTCTCAGCTTTCAGCAGCAACCCGCACTGTAAAAACTTCTGCACGGTCTCCGGCCTTTGCTGAAGACTGGCAAATGATTGCTGATAGCTCTGGTCAATCAACGGAAGGGGATCGCTTCGAGCAGGAGTTCGCGGAAGGAAGACTTGACCACGCCTTTCGCCTGGCGAAAGAACCCTTGATAGGTTTCCCGGCCACGCAGGACGTCGTAGTAGAGATTGATCACTTCCTGATAGCGATGCATGAGGCGATGGCAGAGCCGGGGGAAGGTATACACGATCCTGGCCAGGCGCGAGGCGATCCGAAACTCCTCGTAAATTTCCCTTCCCACGGCAAGATCGTAATCCGAGAGATTGCGCTGCCGGTCGTGAAACGTGTCCAGGACCGTCGCGGCAGCCATCTGGCCGGAGCGCACGGCATAATAGATGCCCTCTCCGAACAAGGGATCGACCAGGTGGCCGGCATCGCCGACGAGCATCGCATGCCCCGCCACGAGCTTCGAGGCTCCCGATCCGGCTAGAAGGCCGGCGCTCCCGTGGAACAGCGGCAAGGGGTGGCCGGTCGGCTGCGGCACGCTCCAACCGGCAAGGCCTTTTTCGTCGCGAATGAATCGCTGGAAGATCTGTTTCGGGCTGGAGATCTTTCCACGAAACTCGGCCACTCCGATCGACAGTCGTTCCTGCTTCGGAAAGATCCAGGCATAGCCTCGATCCGTCGCGCCGAGATCGATGAGGATTTTGCCTTCGCCTGGATAATGCGGATCCCGCCCGATCGCCACTTCGCTCTCCAACGTCGGCATGCGTCTCATGTGGCGGCCGGGGAACATCTGTTGGGCCACGAGACTGTTTGCGCCATCCGCGCCGATGAGCACACGGGCACGGTACCGACCCTTGTCCGTGGTCACCTCGACCCCGTCGGAACGCTGTTGAAACACGATCGCGTGCTCGCCTTCATGGATCTCGGTGCCGGCTCGCCTGGCTTTGTCCACCAGCAGGAAGTCGAACCGATCCCGCATCACCATGTA
Source organism: uncultured Nitrospiraceae bacterium (assembly GCA_964555285.1). GTDB lineage: Bacteria > Nitrospirota > Nitrospiria > Nitrospirales > Nitrospiraceae > JBBIQV01. Next base: position 15,510 of record CAZKRM010000048.1, on the reverse strand, counting down.
CGCGATGGGATTGGACGATTCGATCAGGAAAGGGTCTTGACCGCCGTAGGCGAACTGTACCCCGTAGATCGTGTGCTCGACCACGGATTTGAAGTCGGCGTCGAGGATCCGGTCGATGCGGAGGGACAGTCCGCCGCCGCATACTTTATAGCGGGGATGCGATTGTTTATCGAGCGCCAGCACGGCGAGACCGGCCCGGCTCATCTCGTAGGCCGCAGTCGCGCCGGCCGGTCCCATCCCGACCACGAGTGCGTCGTAGGTTTTGATGTCGGCAGTCGCTTGCACGGTGGGTTCTACCTATTGGCCAACGTACCACCCAATCCCATACCGCTCAAGAAAACTCGTAATCATGGTCAAGGAATTCGCATAGATCATCACGCCCACCACGATGAGCAATACGCCGCTGACGGCCGAGACGCCCCACAGGTAGGCACGGACTTCTTTGAAATAGGTGAGGAAGCGATCCACACCCAGCGCCGTCAAGAAGAGCGGGAGCGCCAGCCCGAGCGAATAGCAGGTGAGCAGAATCACGCCGCTGTAGAGCGAATCCGTCGTACTCGCATACAACAAGATTGTGCCGAGAACCGGCCCGACGCAGGGTGTCCACCCTGCCGCGAATGCCACGCCGATCAGAAAAGACCCGACATATCCAACCGGCCGGTTCCGAAACTGGAATCGATGTTCCATCTTGAGAAAATTGAGATTCAGGATCCCGAGCAGGTACAAACCGAAGATGATGATGACGGTGCCGCCGATGCGGCGAAGGTGCTCCTGGTAGACGATCAGCGCCTGACCGATCAGGCTTGCCGACGCGCCGAAGGCCACGAACACGGCTGTGAACCCGGCAATGAAGATCAGCGAGTTGAGCACGATGGCTTTCTTGAACCTCGTGCGCTCAGCGGCATCCATTAACTGGTCGACCGACAGGCCGGTGATGTACGAAATGTAGGAGGGCACGAGCGGCAAGACGCAGGGCGACACGAAGGACAGCAAGCCGGCCGTGAACGCGGCCAACAAGGAAATGTGTTGGATCGATTGCATGCTCAGGAGGCCCGAATCATGGACTGAATGATGTGCCGCGCTTCAGGGCTCTGCCAATCCCGCGCGCCGAAGATCCGATTCCGGATGACGCCACGGCGATCCACCAGGAAGGTCATGGGCAGCGTCCGTGCGCCATAGGCCAACCCGGTACGGAAGTCGGCATCGTGCAAAATGGGAAAGGTGAGTCCGATCTCCTGCTGGAACGGTCTGGTGACGGCAGCCCCTTGCGCATCGGTGGACACGGCGAGGATCTCAAAATCCCTTCGGCTGAACGCCCGATATAATTCCTCCATCGCCGGCATCTCAACCCGACAGGGGCCGCACCACGTGGCCCAGAAGTTGATCAACACAATCTTGCCGCGCAGATGGGCCAGGGACACGACGTTGCCGTCGAGATCGCGGAGCTGGAAATTCGGCGCCTCATCTCCGAGTTGCAAGTTTCTACGCTCGCCGACGCGGAGCCACTCGGCCGGATGGATCGGAAGCGCTGGCGACCAGGCGGCATCCGCGATCGCGCCGATGAGGAGGACAACACTCATGAGAATCGCGAACTCTCGTGTGCGTGTCATGATCGTGGGTTACAGAGACCGATCGACAGACGGCAACGAAGGCTGGACGGTCTTCGGCGTCACCTTGAGCAATTGCATCAACACTGGGAGACTATCCAGCCTCGTCCAGTCGCGAGGGCCGATGACGATCTCGCGAATGACGCCCTCCTGGTCGATGATGAAGGTCTCCGGCACCCCCATACGCTTATAGGGCTTGTCGGTTTTTCCCCATGAATCGACGAGGACCGGGAACGTCAAATTGAGGCCTTTCACAAACGGCGGGATGTCCTTCTTGGTCGTCACCCGGTCGATACTGACGGCCAAAATAACCAGGCCATCCTTCTCGAAATTCTTGTAGAGCACTTCCATCGACGGCATTTCTTCGCGACAGGGCTTGCACCAGGTCGCCCAGAAGTTCAGGAACACCACCTTCCCCCGAAACTCCGACAAACGATAGGGCTTGTCGTCGAGATCGGAGAGCGCAAAGTCGGGCGCGACCTTGCCGACCGTCAGCAGTTCGTACCTGGCGCTCTGCGACCAGACGATGGCGAAGACCAGAGCAAGGATCCCTCCCGCCATGAGAAAAATCAGGAGGCGACGCAATGCGGAAGGCTGCGGCCCCTGTGGAATGGATTCGGTGACGACTTGCTGTGACATACATTCTGAATGATGAATTCTAAATTAGAGTTTAGGAGTTCTGCCTCTCAATTCATAATTCAGCATTCAAGATCGCTTTTAACGGCTACGCGTAGGCGTGAAGACCAGACAACAGAAAGTTTACCCCCCAAAAACAAAAGATGACCATGAGAAACCCGAAGATTGCGTAAATCGCAGCACGCCTCCCCTCCCACCCGCGGGTCATCCGCGCGTGGATGTAGGCGCCGTAGATCAGCCACACGATCAGCGACCAGGTTTCTTTGGGATCCCAGCTCCAGTACCCACCCCACGCATAGTTCGCCCACATGGCGCCGAGGATAATGCCGAAGGCCAGGAGCGGAAACCCGATCGTGATCGCTTTGTAGCCAAGCTCATCGAGAGTCTCCAAATCGGGAAACGCCTCGAAGAACCGCGGCCGGCTCCCCGTCCGTTCGGCCCGTTCCTTCAGCAAGTACATCGTGCCTAACCCGCCGGCCATGGCGAAGGCCGCGTAGCTGGTCAACGTGATGGAGACGTGAATATAGATCCAGTAGCTGTTCAGCGCCGGGACGAGCGGCTCGGCGGTTTGATACCGATAGGGCAGCAACGAGGCCGCGCCCATCGCAATGAACCCGATCCCCACCACAAACGCCCCGATGGCCTTCATTCTGTACCGAAGTTCCAGGATCACATAGCCCAAAATGATGGCCCACGACACATACGCCATGGCCTCAAACTGGTTCGACCAGGGCGCAAACGTCCCTGATTGCTGCATCCGCTCATACGCGCGCGTGCCGAGGGCCAGCGTATTCACCATCCATCCGAAGATCGTGACGAGGGTCGCCACTTGGCCGAGCTGTATGGCCCAGGCCCCGTCCCGTTCATCGAAGCCCTCGGTGGGATGTCCGGCTGCGGCAAACTGCATCGCCGGACGCCGCGCAAAGAGATACGCCACATAGAGAGCGAGCGCGGCCAAATAGAGCCAGAACGTCATATCGAATAGAAAGAGTGAACGAGCCATATGGACCTCCACGAGCCATCAGCATTCAGCCTTCAGCTTTGAGCTGATGGCTGAAAGCTGACCGCTGACAGCTTACGCGTTCATCGTCTTAATCCGTTCCGTCAATTTGCGAAACTCCTTTTGGAAATCGATCTGGCTCTTGTGGGTCGCCCCCCCGATATGCACCGTGACCCCCGCCTGATCGGGAACGATCTTGGTCCAGAAGCGACGGTGGTAGATGAACGACGAGAGGGTCATGCCCACCACGATCATGGTCGACCCGGTCCACACGATATTGATGCCGGGATTCTTCGCAATCTGAAGGCCGGTGAACTTCTTCGGCTTGTAGCCGACCAGCTCGAACCGGTACTTCGATCCCTGGATCTCGAACAAATCTGGATACTGATAGAAGATCCACGGAGTCGCCTGCACTGAACTCCGCTCGTCGATCGCCAGGCGAATGGCGGGATTCGCATGCTCGACGGTCTTCGAGTACACTTTCTTCTCCGTCGAATTGAACGCGAAATCGGCGACGAAATCCGTCATGGATAATTTCAGATCGAGGTCCGGTAGCGTTGCCTGTTTCTGCCATTCCAGATCGATCGTCTTGACGACCTTGTCCGTCGCCTTTTCTTTGATATTCAGGCGGGCCACCTCGATCCGATCCCAGGCGTCGCCATAGCTGGACTGGTAAAACCAAATCCCCTTGTAGACCAGCGGATCGTTCACGGTGATCGTTTTGGTGGTCACCGGTCCACCCTGGTCGATGACGGTCAACGTGCTGTTATAGGATTTCACGGCGCCATTGTCGTAGTAGTCGATCCAGAACTTATCCACCCGAAGGTCGAAGTTGCCTCGGGGGATGTGATAGGTCTGTCCTTCCAGACAGACGCCGAATTCCTGAAAGCCGTAATAGCTGCCGATCAGCCCGCCCAGTACAATCACGGTCGCGCTGAGATGCGCCATATGGGCGCCGATACGTCCCAAGATGCCCTTGGTGGCGTAGAGCGTCACCTCGCCTGGATCGTTCTTCGCCAGCACACGGTAACCCTTCTCGGCAAACATCTGCACCATCTGCTCCGCCACGGCTTCCTTGGGTGCGCCCACCGAGAGTTCGGCCCGCTGCTTCATCCCCTTCACAAACGCGAGGGAGACGCCGAGCTTATCCTGACGCGTGGACCGCCAGACGGAGGGAAATCGTTTATAGAAGCAGGTGAGCGAATTGATGCAGAGCAGCCCCAGGAGGCTCGTGAACCACCAGGTATGATAGACGTCGGTGAACCCGAGACGGAGGAACCACCGATAGGCCTCTTCGCCATACTCTTTGACGTATGTTTCCGGACGTTCCCCCTGCTGAATGACCGTGCCGATCGTGGCGGTCATCGCCAGCACGAGAAACAAAAACATCGCCAGCTTGATCGACGCGAAGAACTCGACAAGCTCACGCGAAAACTCATCCCAGCCCAACCCGGGCGCGGATGGTTTCGTCGTCTCTTGCTCGGTAAGAACGTCCGGCTTTCCGCTCACAAAATCTCAGCGCTCAACGTTGGCAAAGATAATTCCAGAAAAACAGGCACTTATCCCGTCGCGCAGACCCACCGCATGAGGATCATTGGCGAGGGAACTGGAAAGACAGGCAAGAACTCCATAACACATTGGCAAAGCGAGTTATCTTACAAGTGGCTTTCAAGCACTGTCAAGCAACCAACCCGCATGGTCTTGCCCTCTACCACCTATGGAGTAATGGACAAATCACGGCCTCTTCCTTTATAGTCCCCCCTCAGTATTCGACCCACGGGAGCCGGGAAGCAACCAGCGTCAGACCGTCTAACGTCTAGAGGGAGCAATGAGAAATAACTATCTGTTTACTTCAGAATCAGTGACCGAAGGCCATCCGGATAAGATTGCGGATCAGATTTCAGACGGCATCCTGGATGCCATCATCGCCAAGGACAAGCACTGCCGGGTCGCGTGCGAGACGATCCTGACGACCGGGATTGCCTTCGTCGCGGGTGAGATCTCGACCAAAGCCTATGTGGAGATTCCGGATATCATCCGTCACGTGATTAAAGACGTGGGCTACACGGATGCCTCTTGGGGATTCGATTACCACACCTGCTCGGTCCTCACCTCGATCCACAACCAGTCGGCTGACATTGCCATGGGTGTGGATTCCGGCGGCGCCGGAGACCAGGGCCTCATGTTCGGATATGCGACCAATGAGACGGAAGAGCTTATGCCGATGCCGATCGTCCTGGCTCATCGGCTCACCATGCGCTTGGCCGAGGTGCGCAAGAAGAAAATTCTCGACTGGGTTCGTCCAGACGGCAAATCGCAAGTGACCGTGGAATACCGGAACGGAAAACCGGTGCGAATCGACACCATCGTGGTCTCCACCCAACACAGTCCGGACATCACGAGTAAGCAGATCGAAAAAGAGATATTGGAACATGTCATCAAGCCCGTGATGCCAAAGGGACTGTACGACCCGACCAGCGTCAAACACTACATCAACCCGACCGGTCGCTTCGTCGTCGGCGGACCAATGGGCGACACCGGATTAACCGGCCGCAAGATCATCGTCGACACCTACGGCGGCCACGGCAGCCACGGCGGCGGCGCCTTCTCCGGCAAGGACCCCACGAAGGTCGATCGTTCCGCCTCCTACATGGCGCGCTACATCGCGAAGAACATCGTCGCGGCCGGACTCGCCGACAAGTGCGAAGTGCAGTTGGCCTATGCCATCGGCATCGCCGATCCCGTTTCGATTCTCGTCGACACCAAGAATACGGAACATGTGTCGGTCGAGAGTTTGGACAAGCTGGTCCGCAAGCACTTCCCCATGACGCCGCGCGGAATCATCGACCACCTCAAACTCCGTCGCCCCATCTTCAGGAAGACCGCCTCGTATGGACACTTCGGGCGCAACGAACCGGAGTTCACCTGGGAGAAAACGGACAAGGCAAAGATTCTGAAGAAGGACGCCGGCCTGTAATGAAAGGCCGAGGCCGAGGTTAAGGCTAAGCAAACTAAGGCTCAGGCTTAGGGAGTGAGGTTGGGTTTTTCACTCAGCCTCGACCTTAACCTGAGCCTTCTTTTCGATAGGAGGAGTTCAGTGGATTACGACGTGAAAGATATCAAGTTAGCGGACCAGGGCAAGTTGAAGATCGAGTGGGCCGAAGCCACCATGCCGGTGTTGCGGCTGATTCGCAAGCGGTTCCAGCGGCAACAGCCGCTCAAGGGCATGCGGGTCACCGCGTGTCTCCACGTCACCACCGAGACCGCCAACTTGGCCATCACACTCAAGGCCGGCGGCGCCGACGTGCGGCTCTGCGCGTCAAATCCACTCAGCACGCAGGACGATGTCGCGGCGGCGCTCGTGCAGCACGAAGGTATTCCGACCTTCGCGATCAAGGGCGAGGACAACGCCACCTATTATCGGCATATCGAGTCCGCCATCGCCCATCGACCCCACCTGTCCATGGATGACGGCGCGGACGTCGTGTCGCATCTTCACTCAAAGCGGAAAGACCTGCTGAAGAACGTCATCGGCGGCACCGAAGAAACGACCACCGGCGTCATCCGCCTGCGCAGCATGGCCGAGAAGAACGTCCTCAAGTTCCCGGTGATCTCCGTCAACGATGCCGACACGAAACACATGTTCGACAACCGCTACGGCACCGGCCAGTCCACGATGGACGGCATCATACGGGCGACGAACCGATTGGTCTGCGGCTCCGTCGTCGTCGTAGCCGGCTACGGCTGGTGCGGGCGCGGGATCGCCATGCGGGCCAAGGGCATGGGCGCGGATGTGGTCGTGACCGAAGTGGATTCTCTCAAGGGATTGGAAGCCGTCATGGACGGATTCCGGGTCATGCCGATGGAACAAGCAGCCCCGATCGGCGACTTCTTCGTGACCGTCACGGGTAATCTCAAGGTCATCCGCGGCGAGCATTTCTCCGCCATGAAAGACGGCGCCATCGTCTGTAACAGCGGCCACTTTAATGTCGAGTTGGACATTCCGGCGCTGGAAAAGCTGAGCAAAAAACGGAAGGCGATTCGTTCCGGGGTCGAACAGTTCACCCTTAAGAACGGCAATCGCGTGAGCCTGCTCGGTGAGGGGCGGCTGGTGAATCTTGCCACCGCCGAAGGCCATCCTTCGAGTGTCATGGACATGAGCTTCGCCAATCAAGCGCTCGGGGCGGAATACATCGTAAAGAATTACAAGAAGCTCGAAAAGAAGGTGTACCCGGTGCCGTCCGTGATCGATAAAGAAATCGCGCGGCTCAAGTTGGCGGGCATGGGGGTGGCAATTGATCAACTGACGGCGGAGCAGAAGAAGTATTTGGCGTCGTGGGAGATGGGGACGTAGCGGGCAGCCAGGCTGGCCCTGTGCTCCCGGAGCCCGCACTTCGGAAAGTGCTCGGTCGACACGCGCAGTTTAGGATCACCCCAGCCGCTTCACCCCGCCAGGCGGCCGTTTTGCTTTCCGCATGAGGATAACTTCCCTCCAACGCGATCCTCCGCCGGCGCGGATGCTGACTCTGGGCCGTGGTAAATTGCTGCGCTGCTTCCCTGGGCAACAAACCGCCTTCTTCCATTCTGTTATAATCCTCGTCTCTGTTCCCAATAGCTGAGTGGCTCTCCTTCCCTGCCCCTGCGAGACCTCGTCATGGCCACGGCTTACCAATACGATCCCACGCTGGCACAGGCGCTCATCCTGGATGAGTTGTTCGATCTTTCGCTTTACAAGGCGCTGCGGGAGATTTCGGCGGACGCTGATGCGAAGAACACGCTGAATGAATTGATCGAGGTCGAGGTTCGGCACCTCGCGTTCTGGCAGAAGTTCTTCGACAGCAATCTAGACAGGCTGGACTTCTGGCGGCGAGTAAAGCTCCAGATCATGGTGTTAGCCTGTCGGCTGTTCGGCACGACAGCGGTGCATCTGATTCTCGAAGCCATCGAGGTCCACGGAGTGCGCAAGTACCTGGCACTGTGGCAGGTCTATCGAAGCCAACCGTTGGGTGAGGCACTGAGGGGCATCCTCATGGACGAGTTCAAGCATGAGGATGTGCTGGTCACCAAACTGACGGAACGGAAGATCAATGCTGAAAAGATTCGAAACATCTTCCTGGGGCTGAACGACGGCCTGGTGGAAATTCTCGGCGCCGTCAGTGGGTTCTTCGGCGCGTTTGGGGATGCGGTCACGGTGCTGGTCGCTGCCTCGACCACGGCGGTGGCGGGGGCTCTCTCGATGGGTGCCGGCGCCTTCTTGGCACTGAACTCGGAAAAAGAAATGAACACAACCGAGGTGGCGAGGAAGATCTTTTTGGGTGAGGAATCGGACGTCGACGCAATGGAGGAACCGCCGCTCGCGTCGGCCCTGGTGGTCGGCGTGGCCTACTTGATCGGCGCCGTCGTGCCGGTCCTGCCCGTCCTGATAGGCGCGAAGGACGCGCTCTTTTCTTTGCTCACCGCCGGGTTGATGGTGATTGCGGTCTCAACGATTCTCTCATTCCTCTCCGGCATGGACATCAAACGGCGCATTATGCTGAATCTGGTCATTATTACCGTTGCGGTGAGTGTCAGCTATGCGATCGGCCTGCTGGCTAAACATCTGTGGGGGATTGCCGTCTAACGGCGCAGGCCTACGGCACCGAGACCATCGGTAATTCTCGCGTCCCTTCCGCTTCCTGTTGAATGCGCAGGCGCTCGGCTTTCGACTCTTGCATCACACGTTCGAGCACTTCGTCGGTCAGTTGCGTCAGGTCGGCGGCGGCATCCTTCATCGCGCCATGCTCAACGGCGCGCGACAGGACCTCTGCCTTCGTGGCCCCTTGCTTCTTCCCAAGGAACGGCTTGATGAGCAGATAGACCACATCCCGCACCGGCATATACCGCAGGAATCTCCGGATGAGCCGAAACGTCTGCACGGGGTAATGCCGCAACTTATAGAGAAACAGTCGTTTGAGTCCGGCTTGGCGCTCGTCATTGATCGTCTCGCCGGGCAAACAGGTGGGATCGATGGTCGAACACTTGAAATACTTGTACCAATCCTCCAGTTCGCTCACCAGCCCCCGTTTCACATATTCCTGCCAAAGCGGCGTGCCACGATAGACACAGAGCCGGTTGAACCCGAAGGTATCGAGCGGAAGTTTCGAGGCCAGGTCGAAGGTCGCACGCATATCCTCCACCGTTTCATCCGGGTTGCCGACAGTGAAGAACCCGTGCACGATTTCAATGCCGGCCTCTTTGGCGTTGGTGACGGCGGTCTCCACCTCTACCAGCGTCTGCTCCTTCTTAAGCCGATCGAGAATCCTCTGGCTCCCGCTCTCGATGCCGAACATGAGCGTCCGGCAGTGCGCTTTCGCCATGGCAGGAAACAGGTGCTGCGCGACCGAATCGACCCGACCTTCACAGCCCCATTGAATGGTGATGCCGTTCTCATTGATCCCGTTGCAAATCGCCTCGATGCGCTTCGGCTGTAGGAGGAAATGATCATCGACGAAATAGACCGACCCGTATCCCAGTTGCTGCAGATATGTGAACTCGTCCACGACGTGCTGTGCACTCCTGGCCCGCCACTTCCCTTCATTGAAAATCGGAATGTCGCAGAACATGCAGGGCCAGGGGCAGCCGCGCGACGTCTGCATCGTGGTAAACCGTTCCATCGAGAGCACGCAGGGGACATCGAGCGGCATCGACTCGATGAAATCCAAGGGGAGACTCTCCCGGTCTGGAAACGGCCACCGATCGAGGTGTCGCTCCATGAGGCGGTTCGGGTTGTTGATGACCTGCCCGTCCTTCGCCCAGGTCAGCCCCGACACATCCTGTGGATCGTCCAGACGGTCGATCAGGTCGAGGATGAGTTGTTCCCCATCCCCCCGGCACACAAAGTCGACCTCCGGGCACTGGAGCTTCACCAAGCCCGCGTTCAAACTGGCGAATACCCCGCCAAACGCCAGCTTCACGGTCGTGTCCGCGGCTCGAATCTGACGCGCGAGCATTTTGGCATAGGGGTAGCTGGTGGTGCTGAGGAAGCTCAGCCCGACGAGTGCCGGCTGCTGCCTCTTGATCTCCTCGATGATGATCTCGTCCGGCGTGTCGGGATTGGCTTGATCGAACATCACGCATTCGTGGCCGGCCTGCTTGAGCACGGACGAGAGCGACATGATGCCGATGGGCGGGAACCCCATCACGCGAATGCGTCCGTTCTTGGCGCGGGTCTTTGCCGGAAGGGCGTAGAACTGCGGGTCGCGGATATGGATCAGAAACACGAGCATGGAGGCCGATCCCATCTTGGAGAAATCAGTGCGTCCCGTTCCGACGGAGTAGGAGGGTAGCACGATCGGGATTGAAGGGAAAGGAAATAGCTCGGCGAATGGACAGGTTACCGGCCTAAGGTCACCTTGACCGCGGCCCCGATCTCGGCCGGATTCCTGACGACGCGAACGCCGGCGGATTCGAGTGCATTCATCTTCTCGGACGCAGTGCCTTTCCCACCGCTGATAATCGCACCCGCATGGCCCATGCGGCGGCCCGGAGGGGCGGTGATACCGGCGATGAAGCCGATCACCGGCTTCTTGACGGACTGCTTGATGAAGTCGGCCGCTTTCTCCTCCGCATCGCCCCCGATCTCGCCGATCATCACGATGGCTTTGGTTTCGGGGTCACTCTCGAACATCGGCAGCACATCCACGAAACTCGTGCCGTTCACCGGATCGCCGCCGATTCCAATGCACGTCGTTTCGCCCAATCCCAGCGTGGACAGCTGATGCACGGCCTCGTAGGTCAAGGTGCCACTGCGGCTGACAACACCCACCACGCCGCGCTTATGAATGAAGCCGGGCATGATCCCAATCTTGCATTCATCTGCCGTGATGATGCCGGGACAATTCGGGCCGATCAGCCGGACATCCCGCCCGCGGAGCGCGCGCTTGACTTTGACCATGTCGTTCACCGGGATGCCCTCGGTGATACAGATCACGAGCGTGATGCCGGCATCGGCCGCTTCGAGAATCGCGTCGGCGGCGAACGGCGGCGGCACAAAGATCAACGAGGTGTCGCACTGTGTCTTCTTCACGGCATCCCGTACCGTATTGAAGACCGGAATCCCTTCGACCTCTTGCCCAGCCTTGCCCGGCGTCACACCCGCAACAACCTGCGTGCCATAGGCTTTGCACTGCGTCGCATGAAACGACCCTTCCTTCCCCGTAATCCCCTGCACCACCACCCGCGTATTCTTATTCACTAAGATGCTCACGACTTTTCCCCTTTTCTCCTGTCTTCCCCTCACCCGTCCCTCTCCCAGACGGCCGAGGGTTATTTTCCATCGTTCGTAAGGCGGCTGGGTTGAGCCTCTATTGCGGCCGTCGAGCGAGCACTTTCCGAAGTGCGCGCTCCGGGAGCAGGGAGGCTCGCCCAGACGCCTCTCTTCACACTGCCGCTTTCACCCTCTTCTTGCCCGTCACCGCCACAATCTTCTGTGCCGCCTCCCACAGATCCGTCGCCACATCGACCTTCAGCCCGGACTCCAGTAACAGGGTTCGTCCTTCTTCGGCATTCGTGCCCTGCAACCGCACCACCACCGGCAGCTTGATCTGCACTTCCTTCGCCGCCTCAATGACGCCATGGGCGATGCGCTCGCACCGAACGATGCCGCCGAAAATGTTGATGAAGATACCTTTCACATTCCGATCCTTCAAGAGAATCCTGAATCCGGCTGCAACAGTTTCTTTAGTCGCTCCACCGCCGACATCCAGAAAATTCGCCGGTTCGCTGCCCGCCAGCTTGATGACGTCCATCGTGGCCATCGCCAATCCCGCACCGTTCACCATGCAGCCGATGTTGCCGTCCAGCTTGACGTAGTTCAGATTGTTCTTGCCGGCTTCGATTTCGAGCGGCTCCTCCTCGTTCAAATCGCGCATCTCTTGGACATCTTGATGCTTAAAGAGGCCGTTGTCGTCGAACGAGACTTTCCCGTCGAGCGCAACCAGCTTCTTGTCGGTTGTGATCACGAGCGGATTGATCTCCACTAACGAGGCGTTCTTCTCCATAAACAAGCGATACAGGTTGCCGAGCATCGCCACAAAGGGATTCATCACCGCCGGCTCAATCGACGGCAAGCCCAATCCAAACGCAAGATTGCGCCCGTTGTAGCCCTGGAAGCCGACGGCTGGATCAATGGGCTCCTTCACGATTTTCTCCGGCGTATGGGCCGCGACTTCTTCGATCTCCATGCCTCCCTCGGTGCTGGCGATGAAGACCGGCCAGCCCACATCGCGATCCACGAGGAGGCTCAGATACAGTTCTTTCGCAATTCCAGCTCCCTCTTCAATCAGGAGACGGCGCACCTTGCGTCCCTTCGGTCCGGTTTGATGCGTCACCAGCGTCTTCCCGATCAGTTCTTTGACCAGCCCAGGAACTTCCTCGCGATGTTTCGTGATCTTGACGCCACCCGCCTTACCTCGACCACCCGCGTGAATCTGGGCCTTCACCACATAGACGGGGCTGTTCAACGCAGCCGCCCACTTCTCCGCCGCCAGCGGAGTCTTGATCTCCTTGCCACGCGGCACCGGAACCCCGAACTGCGCAAACAACTGCTTCGCCTGAAACTCATGAACATTCATGTTCAGCCCTTTCTATTCATCCTTTCACGTGGGGGCTGGGATAGTTTCCCTTGCGCGCGTCCACCGAGCATGCGTCTTCGCATGCGGGGTGCGCGAGCACCGAAACCATCCCAGCCTCCACCTTCTATTCTTTGCGCGCGTAAGCCGGCAGCACCATCGGCGACTGGATCGAGGACGACACCCCATGCTTTTTCGCGTCCGCGCGGAACCGCGTCAGATGGTCGAGCGTCAGCTTGCCTTGCTTCATCGAGGCAACCCGCTGCGCGGCCGTCGTACCGGACCGTTTTCCAAATACCATCAGATCCAGCAACGAATTTCCCATCAACCGATTCCGTCCATGGAGTCCGCCTGACGCCTCGCCGGCCACGAACAAGTTCTTTGCATCCGACTCGCCGTTCACGTCGATCTTCACGCCCCCGTTCTGATAGTGGAGCGTGGGATAGATCAACACCGGGTCCTTGGAAATGTCGATGCCGAACCGCTCGTACTGGAGCACCATGGCCGGGAAATGCTTCTCCAATGTTCCTGGACCCTGTTCAACTTCCAGCAGCGGGGTGTCGAGCCAGACGCCGATGCGACCGGACATCGTACGGATCCCGCGGCCTTCTTCACATTCACGGATAATGGAAGACGAGACCACGTCGCGCGTATCCAGTTCGTTCACGAACCGCTCGCCTTCGGCGTTGACGAGATGGCCGCCTTCGGACCTGATTCCCTCCGTCACCAATGCCCCAATCAACTGTTCCGGATACACGGCTCCTGACGGATGATATTGGAACGTATCGATCTGTAACAATTTGGCGCCCATTCGATAGGCCATGGCCAACCCATCGCCCGTCGCGCCGTAGTGGTTACTCGTCGGGAACCCTTGGATGTGCAGCCGCCCGATCCCGCCGGTTGCAAGAACGACGGCCTTCGCAGCCACCACCACGAATCGCTTGTTATCGAGATCGCGGAGGATCGCTCCTGTGCAGCGGCCATTCCCATCGCTCAACAGCTCGACCGCCGCGCAAAACTCGAGCAGCGGGATCTTCTGGTTCAATACTTCGTCCTTGAGGACGCGCATGATCTCCAGCCCGGTATAGTCCGAACAGGCCACGAGTCGAGGCTTTGAGCTTCCGCCGCCTTTCTTGACGTGCAGATTGCCGTCCGCATCGCGATCGAACAACACACCGAGTTCCAACAACCACTTGGCGATCGATGGACCTTCTTCGACCATCGTCTTGAGGAGTTGGTGGTCGTTTTTCATATGACCACCCTTGAGGGTATCGAGGAAATGGGTGACCGGCGAATCCTGATCGGTCACGGCAATCTGCATCCCGCCTTGCGCCATCACGGTATTCGAATCGCCCAGGCGCAGCTTGGTCGCCAGGATGACATTTGCGCCACGCGCATGAGCATGCAGCGCGGCCGCACAGCCCGCTCCGCCGCCGCCGACGACGAGCACGTCCGTCGTGTAGTCCGGCTTGGGATCGAGATCGGCCGGCACTGGGCTCTCGCCTTCCAATAAGGCCGCCAGCTCACACACGGTCATGTCACCGGCGTTGGGGCCGAACGTGATAGGACGATAGGCGCGTTCCCGGAAGTCCGGATGGAATTTCTTGATGAGTTGATCGCGGTCGGCGGGAGAATGTTTCGGAAGCGTCTGTGTGCGACGGGCGTCTCGCGTCTTGTGGACGATCTCTTGGAGTGTGTGGATATCCATGAATTTAGCTTTCAGCTATCTGCATTCAGCTCTCAGCTACAAGGCAAGGCAGCTTCTCAATTCCCAAAGCTGACGGCTGACAGCTGATTGCTAATCGCTTCTACTTCAATTCCGCGCAAACCTTCGTAAGTTCCTGGTCGTTCATCTTCAGAACGCGGTCCCACTCGGCATTGAACCGGCCGGCTTCGATTTCCTCGATGCGATGATCCAGCCGTTCCGGCTTTTCCGTGAAGTGGGCGCCTTGGGCTCGGCTCACATAGAGCGCGACAAGGCTGGGCGCGATGTCGGCAATGCACACCGGCGCACAGAGACCGCACATCACACAGTCCATAAACATTTCAGACACGCTCTTGAAATCGCCGAAGACGGCCTTCCACACTCCCTCGCGCACGTCGATCTTCTGAGGGCAGGCCTCCGTGCAAGCATTGCAGTTCCGGCACAACGGAGCTTCCGGATACAGCGTGAACAGATCTTGCTTGGGATCTTGCAGCTTCGCGATGTCATAGGTCGCCTTCCGCGCCGGGAACGGCGGCATCATCGAAAACGACATCCCGTCCTCGACGGCGGTCTGGCAAGCGAGGCATGTCCTCACCTTGGGATCGTTCTTCGTACGGTAGTACGTTGCGCAGGCGCCGCAAAACCCACCCAGACAGCCGACTCCACGGACCACTTCCTGCCCGGCGTACCACAGCGCCTTGATCATAGTGATCCCTTCCGGCACCTCATACTTCTTGCCGGCGATTTCCACCGTGACCATTTTGTGCCGAAGCACTTCCGGCTGATCGATGACGTTATCTTTGTCGATCTCAGACATGGTTGCCTAGCATACAGCTTTCAGCCGTCGGCTCTCAGCTTAAATGAAGGTTGTCTTGGCTGATGGCTTTCCTAGCTATGATGCGATCGCGTCCACGATCGCATTCAAGGTGGGACTGGGACGCATCGCTTGTGTCG
>CAZKRM010000047.1:0-23225 GCA_964555285.1 uncultured Nitrospiraceae bacterium | reverse complement strand
ACGTCGACAGCGATGCCACATCGTCGCGCATATTCAACCAAAGATTAGACACTTTTAACTACCGGTTAACACGGGATTAATCTGAGGGTGTTACGTTTCCCCCCGAACGTTGATTAGACACTCGCCCTCGGAGTTATCAAGAGCAAGAGGAGGATACATCGATGAACTGTCAAAAGTGCAAAGGATTGATGATCGAAGAACAGCGACCGGAACTTGCGCCAGAATCCGTTGTCCATCGGTGCATCAATTGCGGGTTGGTCTTGGATCCTTTGATACAACGAAACCGGCTCAGCAGCCGACCAAGAAAAGACTCGTTCATGCGGGCTGCTTGAGGCTCGAACTCTTAATCTGCTCCCATCCGGCGGCAGGGAGGACTTGCCCTGCTACCGGATCGGGCGGGTGTGGACGTCGCGCATGTGGTTAGACCGAAAACTCTGCCCAGAGAAACGTATGATCTGATGGGTCTTTCGCTCGCCGCGGCTCGACGTCCACGTCAACCCTCTCGCATTTCTCTGCCAACGATGCCGTCGCCAGAATATGATCGATGCGCCAGCCTTTATTCGCCTCTAATGAACTAGGCGCCCGGTAATCCCAAAACGTATATTGCCGCCGATCCGGATAGAGCTTCACAAACACGTCCTGAAATCCCCAGGCCAGTGTTCTCTGGTAGGCCTTCCGCGCATCCTCGTGATAACAGACATGCTTAAGGTGCTGTTCCGGACTATGCACATCCATGGGACGCGGCGCGACATTCATGTCGCCACACCAAATGGCCGGCTCGCCGGGAGACAGATGTTTCTCGAAATACTTTCTCAGCCGGTCATACCACCCCAGCTTGTATTGATACTTAGGTGAATCGATTTCAAAGCCCTGTGGCACATACGTATTGACGATGGGAATCCCGTCGATGACGACTCTGAGCAGCCGGGCATCCTCCGATTCACCGCCGTCGTCGAATCCATGAAACACCGCTTCCGGCTGCTTCCGGCTCAAGACGGCCACGCCGTTGTACGATTTCATCCCACGGAACGTGATGTGATAACCAGAGGGGGCCAGACCCAACAGCGGGAACTCGCTGTCCTGCACTTTGGTTTCTTGCAAACACAACACGTCGGGCTTCTGCTGTGCAAGCCAATCCAGCACGATCGGCAGCCGTTTGCGGAGCGAATTCACGTTGAACGTTGCGATTTTCATAGTAGGGATCGATTGACCGGCGGGATGCTAACAGAAGAACAAGGATGGGACAAGGGCGTTCGTCAGCCACTCCCTAAGAACATGCTCCGGCCATGAATGTTCAGCGCTCGGACGGCATCGGCGCCTTGAAGACATCCATATTATTGCGGTAAATCGCCCGCACGGCTCGCAGCTCCTCCGGCAGGGGCCGGCGATGAAGCATCGCGCGGCCCCTGCCATTGCTTCAGACTACGCCTGAGTCATCTCGACGAGATACCGGCGAAGAATAGCTTGTTCCACTCGCGAGCGACCCCGATCAGGAGCTGGGAATCGAAGCACCAACTGAATCTTCCCCGGCTCGGGAAGCTGAATGGTGATACGGGGTTCCGGCGAGGGAGCTTCCAAAAGATTGGCCTGTTCCAGCAATTTCATTTGTCGCGCGGCTTCTTCCATAAACGGGCCACACTCGGCCTTAGCGGAAGCCAGCAACGCCTGCTCAGCTCGCTGCCATTCTCCCTCCGACCTCAAAGGCACGACGAGTGTGTAGAGAC
This sequence comes from uncultured Nitrospiraceae bacterium, assembly GCA_964555285.1. Taxonomy (GTDB): domain Bacteria; phylum Nitrospirota; class Nitrospiria; order Nitrospirales; family Nitrospiraceae; genus JBBIQV01. The sequence goes on along the minus strand of CAZKRM010000047.1, from coordinate 21,501 downwards.
CATATTCCTGTCCCGGGTTTTCTTTGACGAGCGCGTTCGTAAACAGAAGACTATTCGGAAACACCGTTACTCGTCCGGTATACAAGTGCGAAGATTGGCCGGGACCGATCTCCAATAATTTTGTGGCAAACATATCGTGATCCAGCACCACCCCTCGGTGTCCGGCAATCTGAATGCGGTCACCAACGCCGTACACCTTGCCACCCACGCGTAATGCCGCTCCGCTCAAGCAGAGAATCAACTCCTTCGTCGCCAAGACCAGCGCAGCCGCCAACGCGACAATCGAGACGGCAAAGGCTTCAAGTTCATGCGCCCAGATGACGACGAAGCCGATCAGGATGACAAAGACCATCGAATTTCTGGTCGTCACGACCCAGCGACGCTTGTCCTCCATCGACAAGGCCTGGTTGCGCGAGATCCCCCGCACGACCAATGTCCTGATCAGAATGACCGACGCCAGCAGAATCAATGACTTGAGCCCATCCAAGAAGACGGAGCTATCAACGGTCATCCAGCCAAACTGCATACCGGTCATCCTCAGTCTTTTCTTCTGTACCGATTAAGATTCATTGCCATTCATCCGATACCACTTGTGGGATTTTGGGGAAGGAGTTCCATGTCATCGTCACCCACAACTTCGGAGTCGGCCCTGGCCGAATCCCTTCGTCCCCGTCTGCACAGTACGTTGCAGCCACTCCTCAATCACGCTAGCCCTTGCTTACCAGCCCTGGAGAAAACCTGCCAGAAAATTCTCAGTCTGACCGGAGGACTCACCGGAGCCGATCGCCTCGCTCAGATTATCAGTCGTGATCCGGCCCTATCCTGCAGGGTCCTGCAGATCTCGAACAGTATTGCCTACAGTCCGCAGCAAGTCATCACCTCGATCCCCCACGCCGTCAGTTGGCTCGGATTGGATACAGTTCGTTCTATTGTCACCGCTTCCCAACTTGTCGAACAACTCAGTCGATGGCCGAATCAGCAGCAAATCGTCAGCGGGGTCATCGCGCGGGCCCTCGTCGCAGCCGTGCATGCCAATGAACTGGGTATGGCGCTTGAGTACCCATCGTTGGGCCGACTCTTTAGCGCTACCTTGCTCTATTCGATCGGTGACCTCGCCATCGCCAGTCAATCTCAGGATCTCTACGTCTCGTACCGCAGAATCCCCCTGACAGCTAAGACGCCCGCAGCACGTATCATCGAAGAAACGCAAATCTACGGAGTCCCTCGCCTCCGGATCGCGCAAGCCCTCGGGCAGATGTGGGCGCTGCCACCTTTTGTCGTGGAGTTGTTTTCAATCGAAGGACCGCAGCCCCAGGAGCGGTGGGGCTCCGGTCAAGAGATGTTCAAGGGCCTCGTCGTCGGCTGCTCCTCATTGGTCGATGCCATGACTGGCCCTCCCTCGCCGGCCACAATGGAGGCCGCCAAGCGAGGGCTCCTCACAGGGAGCGGCCTGCCGTCACACCTGTTCGGCGACATCCTTGTGCGCGCGCTGGATCGGGGGAAGCAGTTGGTCCATTCGGCAGGCCTGTCGTTCGATCTGTGGGACGATCCCGTGGGATCTGAAATCAGCGGTCCGATTCCCGCGACGCCTCCGGTGGAAGTTCTCGCCGTCACGGTGAGGCCTCAGAAGCAAGGGCCGAGTGCGATTGAAACGAATCCGCTCGAGACACTGCAACTGTTGCAAACCGCCTTGCGCGAGGCCAAAGATATCAACACGCTCCTGAGCACGCTCGTGCAGGCCCTATATCGGGACGGCGGCTTTGCCCGGGTGGCCCTGGCTCTGCTGAACCCGAACAATACCGATCATCTGGTAGGGCGCTTGTTACTCGGAGTGGAGGAGCCGGCTTCCTATATCGACAGTCTGTCCGGCTCACTGACCAAGGAACATCCGCGCTTCTTGCAACTCATGAAACGGTCCGATGCTGTCTGGGTCGAGGATTTCACGATCCCTCTCGGGGACCCCGTCAATCCAAAGTTTCTCCGAACGTGGAACCCCGGATCGGCCATCATCGCACCTCTCCGCGTCGGAACCCGGCCCATCGGCATGTTGTATTGCGACAACGGCCCGCTCCCCCGACAGGTGCAGCAAAAAGACTACCACGCGTTCCAGCTGTTCTTCGGCCAGATGACACTGAGCATCAATCGATTGGCGGGAGTGCTCTAGACCGTAGACCGTGGCGCCAACCCACACGGTTATTGCGCCATCAGTGTTTCGCGGGTACCTGGCACGCACTCTTCACGCTTCCAGGACTTCAAGACTTTCTGCTCGTTGAACGTCAGCGTATACCGATAACAATACAGCGTCGGTTTCGGCCCCTCTCCCGGTTTTCCCAGAAGCGCGCCGACCGATTCACCGGCACCGCTGAGCCCGGGAGAAGCAATGGTCTCCAGCTCTTTATCTCCCATTGAAACCCGGTACGTCCAGATACTGTCCCCTCCCAATGCCGGTGTTTTGGCTGTATGGGGATTGCCCAATTTCTCACGAACATCCTCCTGCGTCAGTCGATCCATACCCTTCTTGAAGTAGATATCACGCCAGGGACCGCCGCAGGCTGCCATCATCATCGCTAAGGCAATGACAAGACCACAGACAGTCGCACGGAAGGCCGGGATATAGCGAATCATGATTGGGAATTCAATTGCTGCATGCGTTTGATCGAGCAGTAGAGGGCATAACCCTGCGCCAGCATGCCGGTGGTCAGCAGGCCCAACGCCGTGCGCAACCAATGGGAGGCGGGATCGTCGAGCCCGTCCATACCGAACACAAATCCGAGGGCAATGGCCACGATACCGACCGCTCGCGCAATCATGCCCTGCATTCGCCAATTGATCTCTGGCTCGTGTCTTTGCGCCGTCATAGGAGTACGCTACACTGGACAGGAACCGGACTTCAACTCCGCTTTTGCTTGATCGCCGACAGCCGTGCCTCCAACGACGCTGCATCGGCATCGCGATGCAATTTCTGCAATACGCCGATGAGCTCGCCCAGGCTCTTCTCCACATCCCGATGCGTCTCTCCAAGCGCCTTCTCCCGAACGGTCAACGCGCGCCGATAGAGCGGTTCCGCCTTCTCCGGAACCCCTTGCGACACATAGACCAGCCCCAGGTTGTGCAGAGTCAGGGCGACATCGGGATGGTCCGGACCATGGAGACGCTCTTTGATTGCCAGCGCCCGCATGAGTAATGGTTCCGCTTGCGTATATTGCCCATGCATCCGATGCAGGACGCCAAGGTTATTCAACGTCGCAGCCACATCGACATGGTTCTCTCCGTGCGCCTCTTGATAAATCTTCAAAGCATGCAGATAGGCCGGCTCCGCTTCCACATACTTGCCCTGCGCCGTGAAGGCTTGCGCCTCACTCGAGAGCGCGACGGCCACATGCCTATCGATTGGCCCATACTGGGACTCGGCTTTCTTCACGGCCGCGGCAAAGATATGCTCCGCCTCAGGGTAGTCTCCCTTCTGCAGCGCTCGCTGCCCGGCCGCCATCGCCGACTCCCAGGTTTGTTGTTCGCAGGAGATCGCCAAAGCCAGCGCAAGGGCCAGCGTGCAGGCGCGTACCTCGACCGGCGACAGGCTGAATTCAGGAGCTCGCCGCATAGCCGGCTGAACCGCCGCCGATCACGACCACGTCATGTGTCCGTTGAGTTGTCATACACCTTCCCTTTATAGTCGAGGCAAGAAAGGATACACCATGATCCATCCAGGCCGCTATCGACATTACAAGGGGAACGACTACGAAGTCGTGGGTGTGGCGAAACACTCCGAAACGGAAGAGGAGGTCGTCGTCTACCGCGCCCTCTACGGTGAAGGCGGGCTCTGGGTGAGACCGCTTGTCATGTTTCTTGAGACCGTGGTGGTCGAGGGTCGACCGCAACCCCGTTTCCAATTCGTGGCGGAATGCCCCATTCCACCCATGGCTTAACCCCCTAGTTCCGCCCCTATCCTCGCTCTCCTCAATTATTCAGCTTTCTCGGCTTAAGTATTTCCCGCAGTCCACCGATACCACGAGCGAGGAGAGACTTCCATGGCAGTGGTCCAAGCCATCACCGGAATTGCCGAAACCTATCCGGTCAGACCTGTGACGCCCGGAGCGCCGCTGATCGACGCCGTCGATAGCCAGGCCGGCAAGGATCACCGCCACCCGGCCGGGGATCGAACCAAGTCGGCGGCACAACAGGCCTATCAAGAACAGACTAAGCAGACACGGCCTCCAAAGCCGGCCATCCTGGCCAGAGATTTGATGACGACCCCGGTCATCACCTTGCCCTCCGATGCCACTCTTGTCGAAGCGTGGACGTTGATGACGCGCCGAGCATTCCGCCATCTGCCGATTTCCTCAGTCCATGGCACGCTGGTTGGAATGGTCTCGGACCGGGATCTGATCCGCCACGCCCCCGATCTCGTCATTGCCGGCATTCAAAGCACCGCGGCCCATCGACGGTTGGCAGAGATCATGAGCCCGCGTGTGTTGTCCGCCACTCCCACGACCGATATTCGGGAAATCGCTCGGGTCATGATGGACGAACGGGTAGGGGCATTGCCGATCCTCGATGCCAATCGGCGGCCGGTCGGCATTATCTCCAAGCAGGACTTACTCCGCGGTCTGGCCAACCACGGCCCCGTTGAACTCTGGACCTAGCCGCGAGTCCCGCTCCTCTCACACCATGCACCTCGCGCAACCGCGCACACGACTCCCGAGAATCGATCCAACCAGGCAACGCTACTCCACCATAGTCCAACGAGCGAATGTGGCGGCCTGGCCCACTCGAATACCCTGGCCATCGACGACATTCCACACAGTGGCATCTTCGACTAGAAACCGTTTGCCGGTGGAAGAGATTCTGATTCCCCGATAACCGGAATAATATCCCTGCTTCTCAGCCACCGCCAACATGCGGGCGCGCTCATCCCGGTTCATGGGCTCCGCGGTAAGACGAGAGGGCGTGCTCGTCAATTGGGCCCACGACAGCTCCCACAGATCGAGAGCCTGCTGGTTGCCATAATTCAAAATCGGATCGGCCGCTGTGCCGTGCGACACCACCACGAAGGGCGCAGCAAAGAGGGCGTGCGCCCGTTCTTCCGGTGAGTCGATTCGCGGCAGCAAGTCCCGCCCCGTCCAGCGACGAAAGCTATCCAGGAGAAGCTGCGACCACGTGACCATAAAGCGGCGGCGTGCGTCATCGGCCGACATGCCATGCTGCTATCACGTCTGAACGGGCAAGACAAGCGAGGGAATCAGGGCTTGGCGGATTTGGCCTTGCGGGAGGTCGGTTTAGGAAGCAGGCGGTATTCGACGAGCCGACAGCTACAGAACGCCACCTGCCGGGTGTCGGTTGTCACACGCACGATGATGGAGCGGCAGAACACACAGCCCGGCGAGCGGGTATCCCGGGCAATGGTCCAGCGGGGGATAGAAAGGTGCTCGGGATTGAAGGTGTGGTCGTCCATGATATTCCCTATCGGCAGTCCGGAAAAATTCTGAAGTCTCTCCATGTATGCAGGCCCTCCCTGGCATGCCGGCTGAGCCCTATGTATAATGACGTCCCCTTACACTCCACTGATACCGGTTCGTGAGGAGCACGTCATGGCAGGCAAGACATTATTCGACAAGATTTGGGACACGCATCTCGTACGGGAGGAACCGGACGGGACGACACTCTTGTATATTGATCGGCAGCTGGTCCATGAGGTCACCTCGCCGCAGGCCTTCGAAGGGTTGAAACTGGCCGGGCGCCGGCCGCGACGCCCGGCCGCGACGCTCGCCGTCCCGGACCATAATGTGCCGACCACGGACCGCCGTCTCGGCATCGCCGATGCCGTCAGCGCCAAACAAATCCAGACCCTGGAAGACAACTGCCGGGACTTCAGCATTACGCTGTTCGGCATGAACGACATCCGTCAGGGCGTCGTCCACGTCATCGGCCCGGAACAAGGATTTACACTCCCCGGCACGACGATCGTCTGCGGCGACTCTCACACCTCCACACACGGCGCGTTCGGCGCGCTGGCCTTCGGCATCGGCACCAGCGAAGTCGAGCACGTGCTGGCGACGCAATGCCTGGTTCAGAAACGGCCCAAGACGATGGAGATCCGCGTCGACGGCATCCTCTCAGACCGCTGCTCCGCCAAGGACATCGTTCTCGCCATCATCGGCAAGATCGGCACGGCCGGTGGGACCGGATATGTCATCGAATATACGGGATCGGCCGTTCGCGCCTTAAGCATGGAAGGCCGTATGACCCTGTGCAACATGTCGATCGAGGGCGGAGCCCGCGCCGGCATGGTCGCTCCGGATGAAAAGACTACAGCCTATATTCAGGGACGTCCCTTGGCCCCGAAGGGCGCGCTGTTCGAGCAGGCCGTTCGGGCGTGGGAACAATTGAAGACGGATCCCGATGCGCAGTACGACGCCACTCTGGTCATGCGTGCCGAAGACATCGCCCCGCAAGTCAGCTGGGGAACCAGTCCCGGTATGGTGCTCGGAGTGGATCAGCGGGTTCCGGACCCGGCCACGATGACCGACGACAATACCCGCAAGGCCACCGAGCGCGCGCTGGAATACATGGGACTCGCCGCCAATATGCCGATCACGGACATCACGATCGACACCGTCTTCATCGGGTCCTGCACGAATTCGCGCATTGAAGATCTGCGTCTCGCCGCCTCGCTGGCCAAAGGCAAGCAGGTCGCCAAGACCGTGCATGCGATGGTGGTGCCCGGCTCCGGTCTCGTGAAGCAACAGGCCGAACAGGAGGGGCTCGATAAGATCTTCCGCGAAGCCGGGTTCGAGTGGCGGGAGGCCGGCTGCAGTATGTGCCTCGCGATGAACGCCGATGTGCTGCGACCGGGCGAGCGCTGCGCCTCGACCAGCAATCGAAACTTTGAAGGGCGACAGGGAGCGGGCGGACGCACGCACCTGGTATCCCCGGCCATGGCGGTCGCGGCCGCCGTCGAGGGACACTTTATCGATATTCGTCATTGGAGTTAGAAGACACCATGCAAGCCTTTACCGCACTTACCGGCTTAGTCGCCCCCTTGGACCGGGTCAACGTCGATACGGACCAGATCATTCCGAAGCAGTACTTGAAGACGATCAAGCGCACGGGACTGCGCGAGGGATTGTTCTTCGACTGGAAGAAGCAGAAAGACGGGTCGCCGGATCCGAACTTTTTCCTGAATCAAGCCCGCTACCAAGACGCCACGATTCTATTGACCCGCGACAACTTCGGCTGCGGCTCCTCCCGTGAACATGCTCCCTGGGCGCTGCTCGATCAGGGATTCCGCTGCGTGATTGCGCCGAGCTTCGCGGACATTTTCTACAATAATTGTTTTCAGAACGGCATCCTGCCCGTGGTCCTCACAGCCGACGAGGTCTTGGCGATGATGCGCGAAGTGCTGGCCACACCGAGCTACCGGCTGACGGTGGATCTCGGCGAGCAAACCGTTACAACACCGGGCGGAAGGACCTGCAAGTTCACGATCGATCCGTTCCGCAAAGATTGTCTATATCGCGGGCTCGATTCGATCGGCCTGACGCTGCAACATGAGTCCGCCATTTCCTCCTACGAAAAGAAACGGAAAACCGAGGCTCCCTGGCTGTTCGCCGATATTCCGTCATGAATTGAGGACCTATCCCATGAAGGTCTTGCGTCCCAAATTCCTGCTGACCATACTTCTTTTTCTAGGCGCGGCCTATCTCCTCATCGCCTTCAACCTGAGTTACTCCGATGGGAGTCGAGCCGGCTATATTCAGAAATTCTCTCAAAAAGGGTGGGTCTGCAAAACCTACGAGGGCGAACTGGCCATGACGACCGTGCCGGGCGTCGCTCCGGTACTCTGGAGCTTCACCGTCCGGGATGAACGGGTTGCCGTCGAGATCGATAAAGTGCTGGGCAAGCGCGTAATCCTCCACTACAAAGAATACCGCTACCTCCCCACGACCTGCTTCGGAGAAACCGACTATTTCGTCGATCGGGTGGAAGTCCAGGAATAGTCAGAGACCCGCGAAGCAGGCTGTTTCAATGGCTTGCTAGAGCCACCGCCGTTGGCGAAACGCCATCAGCATCCCCGCTGCAATCAGCCCCATCGCTCCCAGCACGGCCGGATAGCCCCACTCTGATTTCAGCTCCGGCATGTGTTCGAAGTTCATACCGTAAATACTCGCGATAAAGCTCAACGGCATGAAAATCGTCGTGATGACGGTCAGCACTCGCATGACCGTATTGAGGCGGTAGCTGACGCTGGACAGATAAATATCGAGGCTGGCCGACACCATTTCGCGGAGCGTCTCGATGGTATCGACGATCTGCACGACGTGATCGTACACATCCCTGAAGAAGACTTTGGTCGGTTCATGCAGGAAGGGGCAATCGGAACGGGAGAGGCCATTCGTCGCTTCCCGAAGCGGCCACACCGCCCGACGAAGGAAAAGCAGCTGTCGCTTGAGGGCGTGAACTTCCCTCAGCGTGTCCGGCTTCGGATCAGCCACCACTTTTTCTTGTAATAGTTCAATTTTCTCACCGAGAGATTCAAGGACCAAAAAGTACTGATCCACGATCGCATCCACCAAAGCATACAGCAGATAGTCGGCGCCGCTCTGCCGAAGACGGCCCTTGCCGCCGCGCAACCGCTCCCGCACCGGCTTGAAGACGTCGGTTCCGTTCTCCTGAAATGACAAAACGAAATTCCGCCCGATGACGAAACTGACCTGCTCGACCAGCAAATTGTGCGTCTCCGCGACCGAAAGAACCTTCATGACCAGAAACAAATATGATTCATAGTCATCGAGCTTCGGCCGTTGATCGGTATTCGCGATGTCCTCAAGGAGCAGGGGATGGAGGGAAAATTGTTTCCCGAAGGCTTCGAGCAGGTCGAGCTTGTGAACCCCGCCGATATCCACCCAGGTGACGGACTCGTCGGCGGGAGGCTGTAACTCTTCCGGATCGGTCACGGTCCGCTCATCGCAGCGAGCGCCGGCATAGTCGAAAACCGTCATGGCGACGGTGTCGGACTTTTTCTCGCCGATGTGGACCAGCGTCCCCGGCGGCAACCCGGTTTTCTTCGAGCGCTTTTGGACAAGTTTCATTGGTGCTCTGCTTGTACGCAGATTCTCTCGGGAGGTCAAGCGATCGAAAGAGCCGGCTTTCAATCTCAGCGCGCCCTTGCTACTCTGCACTATGTCTTGGGAACAGGAATATCGAGTCCTCACCGCCGCGATACGCGAAGCCGGAGCCGAAGCCTTGCGGCTTGCCACAGAGGGATTTCAGATCTACACCAAACCGGACGATTCTCCGGTCACCTCGGCCGACCAGGCCGTCAATGACATCCTCATGGATCGTCTGCTCGGACACTTTCCACACGATGGATGGCTGTCTGAAGAAACTCCCGATACCGACGCCCGGTTGACCAAGCCACGCGTCTGGGTCATCGATCCCATCGACGGGACCAAAGCCTTTATCCGGCACGAACCGGAATATTGCATCTCCGTGGCGCTGCTTGAAGGCGCGCAGCCGGTGCTGGCGGCGATCTTTAATCCGTCGACCGACGAGCTCTATACCGCGATCCGCGGCCAGGGTCTCCATCTGAACGGCGCACCGGCGCCACGCCACGAGCCGGAGGCCGACCAACTGCCGACGATCGCGCTCAGTCCGCGGGAACTTCATGCCGGACGCTTCAGATCGATCGAGCCGCATATGACCAGTCGCCCGATGCGCTCCATCGCCTGGGCGTTGGCGCTGGCAGCCCGTGGGACGATTCACGGCGTCGTCACCTTCGAGCCGGAAAATGAGTGGGATGTGGCGGCCGGAACGCTCTTGCTCGAAGAAGCCGGCGGATCAGCGCAAGACGGCGCGGGACAGCTACTCCGATACAATCAACCGCTTCCCCGTTTTGGGGGGTTCATCGCAACCGTTCAGGGATTTCCCGATCACCTCATATCACAGGTACGACAACTCCCGAGATCAGCCCACTGACAGAGGAAAGACGACGGTCTCATGCGCGTAGCAGCGGTCGAACCATTATTCAAATGGGTACCATCAGCCCGGATGAACGCCGCGCATTCCAACGCTCGATGTTCGATGGCGGAGGAGACTATTTCGAAGCGCCTGTCCTCGGCAGCCTCGCCGAAGCCAAGGCCGGCACTTTAATCGTCATGGGCAGGGGGACCGTTGACCAGCTCCTCGAGCAAGCCATCCAGGGGGATACCGGGAGAAGGACTATTCGGCGCTGCTTGAATCGATTAATCCGAGAGATTAAGGAGCGGGCGGCGTATCGCTGGCGGCTAAACTGGAAGTCCTCCGCGAGAGGTGGAAGGTCCCCCCTTTCGCCGTCGGGGTTCGATCATCTCCGATGCGTGTGTACCACCAGCGGCCATCGCCCTCGGAAAGATCCGGACTCAATTCCACGACAAAGTTCCCTTCTCGATCGTTTTCTTCCTGCGACCAGGTTCCTTCCCAGTGCAAACCGCTGAAGGAGACGGTTCGAAGCCGCCCTTTCTTCCACCCATAGGCCCCGTTGCCTGTTTCATCGAGAGTGAGCAAAACCACGGCCTGCTCTTCATAATCCCATTCGCCGGCGAGCACACGGCGATCGCTCGAATCACGAGTGATCGATCCGGTAAGCGACGAGCTTGTCAGAAGGTGTGAGGATTGTGGGCCACTGCACGCTGTCAGCAACAGCGACGTCACAATCAGCGCGCACACTCGCGATTGCACAAGACGCATATACGGACGGACTCTCCGATGTTTCACCCTATCTACCATGCAGAGACGCGAGGGACAAGCGCTTCGAGAAAATCAGAACCCGTCCGCCTTACAGATGGAGCATCGCTAAACGCCGGCACGCCTCGTCGAAATCAGACTCGGATTTCGCGTAGCTGAAACGCACAAACCGCGCGCCCTCCGGCCCCGAGAAGAAGGCTTCCCCTGGAACGGCGGCCACGCCGGCCATTTCCAGCAGCGCCAGCGCGCGAGCCTTGCCGGTGTTCCCTGGAAGCCGGCTCGCATCCGCCAGCACGTAGTAGGCGCCCTGGGGAACGGACGGGGTGAGCCCTGCCCGCGAGAGAACCTCGCAAAAACGATCCCGCTTCCGTTGAAACTCCCGAGCCATCTCCCGATAGAAGGAATCCGGTAGCTCGTGAATGCCGGCCGCCACACCCATTTGCAACGGCGCAGGCGCACAGACATATAACAGATCGTTCATCGCCCCGATGAGATGCGCCCATCGCTCCGCCGCAACGCTGTAGCCGATGCGCCACCCGGTAATACTGAATGTCTTGGAGTAGCCTCCGATCGTGATCGTCCGTTCGGCCATGTCGGGCAAGGTCGCGAGGCTGACGTGGCGTCGGCCGTCATACAACACGTACTCGTAGATTTCATCGGTGAATACGAACAAATCGTGGCGTGTCGCGATCGCGGCAATCCCTTCCAGTTCTGCGCGCGAAAACACTTTTCCGGATGGATTGCCCGGGCTATTGACCACAATCGCTCTGGTGCGGTTCGTAACGGCGCTTTCCACCTCGGCGAACGAGAAGGTCCAATCAGGTGGTTGCATCCGCACCGACACAGGGACAGTATCGACCGATTTCAACGCCGTCGCATGGTACTGGTAATAGGGTTCGAAGAGAATGACTTCATCACCGGGGTTCAAAAGGGCGGCGCAGGCGCAATGAAACGATCCCGTAGCCCCGGCGCTCACCGTGATGTTGCGTTCAGGATCGGCTTGAATGCCATTGCAGCGAGCCAGCTTCTTGGCCAGCGCCTGCCGTAATTCGGCGAGTCCGTCGAATCGCGTATAGGTATTGAACCCCTGGTCCATGGCGCGCTTGGCGCCCTCCAAAACCGGCAGAGGAACGGGCGTGTCACAGACCCCTTGGGCCATGTTCACTCCCTTGGCGTTCACACAAGCCTGGGTCATGGCTCGGATTTCTGACGGTCCGAGCTGCGCCATCCTGAGATTCCCTGTTCGCTTCATCACTGCTCCTCCTCTCTCACATCCCAATCCGATCTTTTTCGCAGAGACCTGGGCGAAGGTCAACTCCTTGACAAGACCCCGCCACACCGCCATTCTTGATGGCACGACAGTTACTTCTTAGTCGTTTGTACTTGCGTTCGAGGCGTTCTCTGTTACACATTCTCTGTGACCTCAGGGTCTTTCCTGAGGCGTGGCTGCCCCCCGTCCGAACTACACCATTTGAGGAAGGCGGAAAGAGAGGCCACGCGGTACAGTTTAGGCCTGACGCATAGCTGAGAGGAAATGAGGGTTATGGACGCACGACCACAGCACCCCGAGAACCCAAACTCGGCAAGCGATCACCTCAAGGATCGACGAGGAAGACGGATGCTGCTCTCCTGTCGGCTGTTCTTCTTCGGTGACGACGAATTCGAAGGTGAAGCCGCGTTACTCGATATTTCGGCAAGCGGCTGTCGCGCAAGTTCGTCAATCCCGCTCGAGATCGGGATGATCTTGCGACTGTCTCTTTTCCTGCCGGATCATCAATGGCCGCTGCGCGTCAATCAGGCCATCGTTCGCTGGATCGACAACAAGGAGTTCGGACTGGAGTTCATCGACATTACCATGGCCCAGCGGGAACGGCTGCGTACATTGGTGATGAAAGCACGATAACACCCCGCTGACATCACTCTCTTAGGGGGCCCACCTTCATCTTTTTGGCAAGTGAATGGCCTCAGAAATTACGCACCAGCTCGCGCTACGGCCTCCCCCACAACTCATCCAACCGCTGGGCACGGCCGCAGTTGTACTTGTAGAACTTATAGCGCACCGGGTTCTTCTTGTAGAAATCTTGATGGTAGTCTTCCGCGGGATAAAAAGCCGATGCCGGAACGATCTGCGTGACGATCGATTCCTTGAATCGCTTCGATTGCTCAATGGTCTTCTTGGAGTCCTCTGCCAGCTTCTGCTCCTCAGCGGTACCCGGAAAGATCGCCGCCCGGTACTGATTGCCGTGATCGCAGAATTGTGCGTTGGGCGTAACGGGATCGACATTGCGCCAGAATGCGTCCAAGAGCTTCTCGTAACTCACTTTGGCCGGATCGTAGGTCACCTCAACCGACTCCGCATGCCCGGTCCCGCCGGCTGACACCTGCTCATACGTGGGATTAACTACTGTCCCATCCATATAGCCGGAGACCGCCATCAGCACACCCTCGACCTTCTCAAAAGCTTCCTCCATGCACCAGAAGCACCCGCCGGCAAAATAGGCCTTGGCCTGGATGGATGCGGCGGTCGCCGTGGAATAGTCCCAATCCTTCACCCCAGCGATGACCATCATGAGCGCCGCACAGACGCCGATAACAGAGTTCCGCAGTTTCATAGGTACCCCCCTTCTGGTCATTGGTCGGCCCAGCCTCAGGAACCTTACGACTGACTACGGCCGGCGCGTCGGGTTGGATCTGGCGGACAATAGACATGGAGCGATTGCGCGGAGAGGAGAACCTTCCAGGCTTCAGGCGGAGATCACATCGAAAGATCTTCATATTCGGCAGGTTCTTCCAAGCGAGACCGCCGTGTGCCGCCTCCCATCTGCTTCATGATGAGTTCGATCGCCTCTTCCGGTGACGATGCGGCAGACACCAATCGCTTGCCGAGCTTGCGAAAGAACGCCACATCGGCCGGAGACGCCTCCACAAGAATGACGGGCTTTCCGGCTTTGACCGCCAGCGCCACCTCGGACACGGTTCCTGATCCGCCCAACCCACACGCCACAACGACATCACTGGTGAGCACATTGATATTGTTCCGGCCGCTGCCCATCTCCGTGATAATCGGCACATCGACGTGACGCGACACCTTGTCCTTGGCCGTGGGCATGATCCCAACCGTCAGGCTCCCTCCCACCCGCTTGGCGCCTTCGCAGGCCGCGTCCATCACGCCGACATCCCGACCGCCGGTCAACACCACCCAGCCGCGCCGCGCAATAAACTCGCCCAGGATACGCGCGTTATCCAGATCCTTCTTCTTGGCCTTGGCCGGTCCCATCACTCCGACGATAAATCGCATCGCTCCTCCCGCTCCTCTCACACTCAATTTAGAACCGTGACGCCGCTGGGGTGACGTCGGCATAGGTCCAGGCCGACTTGAATTGCTGTTCACTGGCATCGGCTTCACCCCCTTTATGCTGGGCGCGCAGACTCTGGGTCAACCCCAATAAGCTCCACCCGTTATTGGGATTCCGCTGGAGGTCCGCCCGATAGACCTGCTCCGCTTCGACCGGCTGCCCGGCCAGCAGCAGGGTAGCTCCGAGATAGTGGCGCACGGGAATGGGCCAATACGGAGGCTCTGTGTAGGGCAGCATCTCTTCCAATTTGACCCCTTCACGCAAAATCTTGACCGCGTCTGCATACTGTTGCCGGCGCGCGGCGATCTCTCCCGCGAGAAGGCGTTCAGCGATTTTCAGCAGCGTGTGCTCCGTCTTGTCCTCCGGATTTTGGATGCGCCTGAACTGTTTCGCCAGGCCGGCCAACACGAAGTGCTCGCCCTCAGACCCCGGAATTCTCCCGGTCGCCGCCGACGCCAATCCCCGCCCCAGCCGCCACATGCCTTCCTGCATCCGTAGTCCCTTCGGTGGAACCGGCTCGCGGAGCAGATCATCCCACCGGCCGAAACGGATCATCGAAAACAACGGCGCCGGAAGATAGAATTCTTTCCACTTCTCCTTCCGCGCTTCCGCTTCGGTGATGGTCCCCGTCAATTCTCGGGCAATCTTCAGCGCCTCTGCCTGTCGCCCTTCCATCATCAGGGACGCCCAGAGAAAATGCAGATTGTGCGTGAAGTACCCATCCGCATAGTCTCCGCTCAAGGCCCGTCCCGCCAGATACTCTTTGTCGACATGAACCGCGCGGGCGTTTCCTTCTGCCGCCTCGTGATACTTGCCGAGGCGAAGATAGATATGCGCGGGCATGTGCACCAAATGGCCGGCCCCCGGCATGAGGCCAGGTAACCGTTCGGCACAGGCCAGCGCCCGCTCCGGCTTCGGCGATGCTTCAACCACATGGATGTAGTAGTGGCAGGCCCCCGGGTGATCGGGATAACTGGCGAGAACCGCTTCCAGCGTCGACACCATCTCATCGGTCCCAGGATGCGGACGTCCGTCGGATGTCCAGAAATCCCACGGACGCAGATCCATCATCGCTTCGGTAAAGAGGACCCCGGCATCCGGATCATCCGGCGACTGCTGCCAGACAGTCCGCATCGCCACGGCATAGGCCTTATCGAGCGCGACACGGGAACCGCCTTTGGCACTGTATCGTTTGCCAAGCGCCTCAATGTATCGTTGCTCGGCGGGACGGACACGGCTGGCCTGTGTCCGGGCTTTCTGAAGCGCTTCCCATGCCCGCCGTTCATCGGCCTTCGCCATCGGCGCATTGATATTCGGCCCCAAGGCCAGCGCAATCCCCCAATAGGCCATCGCGGCAGTCGGGTCAAGCCTGGCCGCTGCTTCAAACGAACGAATCGCCTCTTCGTGATTGAACGCGTAGACCAGACGCAACCCCTGATCGAAATAGTGCTGCGCCTGTTCGGACGTGGTGGTGATCGGATGACGAAGCGCTCCGAGATCGGTAAACAGCGGGACGGATTCCACCGCCTCGGCGGCGCCTCCCCACGACAACAGGAGTGCGAGGGCCACAGAGGCAGCGCGACTCAGCCGCCTCGCCGAACGGCAAGAACGAGTGACAGCGCCGGCTCCATGCTGTTGAGGGCTAGTCTGTGCGGTGGTCAATGTTGCGAATAAGAACTGCACGTCCACTGTCATCCACAAACGCTTCGACTCTGTCGCCGATATGAGCAGGCCGGTCGATGCGGGTATTTTCGTCCAACGCCACGCGGCGCTCCGAGCCATCCAGAAGGCGAAGGACATACGCACCGCCTTCCAGCAATAGCACGGCCCCCTGCACGGATTGCGCATCCGCCGGCCGCGCGAGCCATACCTGTCCCTCGGGATGAACGCCCAACGTGCCCCGGACAATACCAATTCCGAGAGGCTCCTCGTGAGTCCCCGTAGTTGACCCACAGCCGGTCGGCACACAGAAGAGCCCGCCCGGCATCACCGCTCTTCGCACAGAATCACCTCATCAATCATGTTACAAATTGAGTGACGGTTCGCGTGACACTTTCCGTGAAACAGACAGCTCTTTTCCGCCGGACTTCGCCCGCATCACTCTGGCTTTCTTCGCGGACGAAGCGGCCTGGGCCGCAGCCATGGCCATCGGCTGCTGCTGCGCTTCCAACTCTTGCCCCAAATAGACCAAGACCTGCTGTTGTGAGCCGACCATCGCCTTCAATTCTTGCAGCTGAACCGACAGGCAAGCCACTTCTTGCTGATGGGTCAACAACTCCATGCGCAATGCGACCACTTCATCGCGCGGTGCTGATGTTACGGCTTGGACAGGCATGGATTCCGGCGGCCTCTCCGCTGATTCAATGTGCGGGACCGTCGCATCCAGAATGGCATTCCATCTGGCCAAGCGATCGTCTGACAGATACACCGTCCCCGTAGCAGGCTGAGGCTTCGCGACCTCTGGTCCACCGGACTGAACAAGAGAGACGCTCCCGGCCGGCCGGTGTTTCATCGGTGCGCCGATCGACCGACCCAACCGGTGAAGCTGCGCCACCATGTCGGCAATTCCGCGCGCACAGTTTGCTCCGGACTCCATGACCAGTTGGATGAAGGACCGCTGCTTCGGGCGCGCGGCGAACATTTGCTCAGGAGAAGGAATACGCGCGATCAGGTTAATGGGTTGGTCGCTAAATCGACGGGACATGACGAAACCTCCTCTATCAACTTCACCATCCAGACCGCAGTACATCGTGGAGCGGATTGCGACGATCTGATTGGGGAGATTCGAACATCGTGCAGGCTCGAACAGGGACAGAGCCATACCTCCGGGCCGCTACGTACTTGTCTACTCCGACCATGAGGGTGAGTCAATCATTTTCCCAAACAAGGTGCGCGAGTGCGCGTCACAATCAGAGCGACTGAGGCTTAGAATCTGGTGACGCTGGAGAAATGAAACTCCGGCATGACCATGGCGGGCACGAGCATCTTTCCTGTTTCAGAAGTCACCGCTTCCATCGGTGCCGTCCAGGATTCGACGTGTTGGAACGCCCGCAGGGGACTCTCGTGAAACCGGAAGTTTTTCACGGCGGACACGATCTCCCCTTTTTCTACCAGAAAGGTTCCATCCCGCGTCATGCCGGTCAATGTCAGATCGGTCGGATTCACCGTGCGGAGATACCAGAAGTTGGTGACAAGGATCGCCCGGTCGGTTGACTTGATGAGTTGGGCCAACGAACCGGCCGGCGTCCCCTCGATCGAAAGACGCGGCGCCTCGATCGTCGGGATGGGCGTGATCTGTTGCGCTTGCGCGGTAAACCGGTCGTAGAGCAGTTGCTGCAGAAGGCCGTGATGAATCCATTGCGATGCTGTAGACGGAAGCCCTTCGGCGGTAAAGCCGACACCGAGCAAATCAGCGTGCCCCGGACAATTCTCCAACGAGAGCCGTTTATCCAGAATCCGTTTCTTCAGCTTGCCGGCAAAGGGGCTCGTGCCTTTCAGATAGGACTTCGCGTCCAGCATCCAAATAATCCACGACCACAGGCCGGCCACTGCCGCCGGTTCGAGGATGACTCGATAGCGGCCGGGAGGCAGCTCCTGCGGCTCAGACCCCATCGTCGCTTTGTGGATCGCGGACAGCGTGCGCTCCTGCACCTTCAACCGATCGATGGAGCGATGCGCCGCCGAGGCCCACCCGGTCGCGTCACCGGCTTGCACGGTAATGCCGAATCGCGCTTCCGTGCGCTCTTCAAATGCGAGGAGCCCGGTGCCCGCCGCTACGCCGACCGACGCGCGGGATGAGGAGACGATGCCCGCAGCCGACATGTTCTCCATGCGGCATTGTCCGATCGCTTCGTTG
Organism: uncultured Nitrospiraceae bacterium; assembly: GCA_964555285.1. Classification (GTDB taxonomy): domain Bacteria; phylum Nitrospirota; class Nitrospiria; order Nitrospirales; family Nitrospiraceae; genus JBBIQV01. The sequence goes on along the minus strand of CAZKRM010000047.1, from coordinate 3,567 downwards.
GCATATTCCAACCGCAAGGTTGGTCCGGCTTTGAGCGTCTCGCTGCGCGCCGTGGGATAGGCCACAAATGCCTGCGGTCCGACCGGCGGCAGGTACTCCGGATCTTCGGGAGACACGCGTGCGATCGCCTCAGCCCGCTTGACGGTCTCGCGTAGCGCGCCGGCCGTGAAATCAGTCGTCGTCGCCGTGCTCTGCCTCGCCCCGAAGGCGGCGGTCACGGCAACGCTCCCCCGGCGGGTATTCACATTTTGGACGATCTGGTTATTGGCAAATCGCGTGGTGCCGCCATCCTGATCGTGCAGCGTCACCTGGGTGTGGTCCGCCGTCGAACATTTGAGAACCAGTTCGGCAAGAAATTGAAATTCTTCGCGGCTGGTCATCTTCGGCCAGGGTTTGGCGCTGATACCCGTCATGATCGCCCCTCGCCTCGAATGACCTGAATGTTACGGAAGCGGGCATGCGATGCGGCGTGGGTCATCCAACCGGACTGGCCCGGCTGGCCCTTACCGCACGTAATGAAGCCATAGCGTCGGCGCTGCGACCGGTCGGCTACCCCGTCGCAGCTGTTCCAAAATTCCGGTGTGATGCCGTGGTAAATCACGTCGCGCAGCATGTGGGTCCGCTTGCCGTTCTCAATCAGCCAGAACGCATCTCCGCCGAACTGAAAATTGTAGCGCCGTTGATCGATGCTGTAGGAGCCGTGGCCTTCGATGTAGATCCCGCGCTTCACCTCGGCCATGAGCTGATCGACGGTCGCCCCGCCCGGCTCCAAACCGATGTTGGCGATGCGCACGATCGGGACCGTTGCCCAGCTATCGGCGCGATTCGACCCGCGCGAGCGGACTGCGCCAATTTTCGGCGCGACTTCCCGATTCGTGCAATACCCGACGAAGAGTCCCTCGCGCACAATGTCCCATTTCTGGCAGGCCACGCCGTCATCATCGTATCCGGTGGCCGCCAAGGTCTCCGGCTCCGTGTTGTCCGCCACCAGATTGACGCATGGAGACCCATACCGAAACCTGCCCAGCTTTTCCGTCGTCAGAAAACTGGTGCCGGCATAGTTCGCTTCATACCCGAGCGCCCGATCCAGCTCGCTCGGATGGCCGCAGGATTCATGCATGGTCAACGAGAGATGTTCGGGGTCGAGCACCAGATCGTACAGGCCTGCCTCTACGGCAGGCGCGTGCACCTTCTCGACCGCCTCGCGCGCCACGCGCGGCGCTTGCCCAAGAAAGTCGGCCTCATCGATCAATTCATAGCCGCGCCGCAACTGCGGCGTGTTAAAAGACCGACTCGCGAATCGCCCGTCGTGGAGGGCCGTCGCCGTACAATCCCCGCTCGACGCGAGGAGATCAAATTCCAGGCGAGATCCCTCTGTCGACGCGAATAATTTCCGGTCCCGCCTCGCCCAAAGCTCGGCGCTGCTGCGCACGACCCCGGATTGCGCCTGCAGCGATTCCATGGTCGCCAAGAGCAGGTCGGCTTTCTGCCCGAGCGGAACGGCGAACGGATCGACCCGAACCGCTGTCGTGATTCGATCTCGATGGACCGGCTCGGCCGCCAAGCGAACCTTCTCGATCGCGACTGACGCGGATCCTTTGGCGATCTCGACGGCCAGGTCAGTGACACGCGGCACCTCCTCGAGGGAAAGGATAGAACTGGCGGCAAAACCCCAGCCGCCATGATAGAGGACGCGCACGCCGAACCCGACGTCGTCGGTATCCCGAATCGATGCGATGCGGCGGTCCTCACCGCTGACAGCTTGCGTCGTGCTGTGAACGATGCGGATGTCGCCGTATTCGGCGCCGGATGACGTGATGCGCTTCAACGCGAGCTCAGCGAAATCATCCCACGTGGGAGCGCTCATCACGTGACCGCCTTTGTGAGAAAAGATCGGGCGTAGACCGGATTGAGTATAACAGGATCAAGCAGGAGAACGCAGAGGGAGGGCGGGGATCTACTAGAAGAGTCCGGCAATGCCGGTGGAGATCTTGTCTTGAATAATCGGCGTGGCTTCAGGAATATCCAAATCTTTCTGGCGCACATGCCCGACCATGCGCATTTGCTGGACTTTCGGCAGGGGACTGTCGCCCTTCCGATCGGCGACTGTCCCCGTCGCACCCGGCTGTCCCAACGTCTTGCCCAGTTTTCGATCAGTGATCTGCACGTCCGTCACACACAAATACGTGATGCCGTCCTCTTTCGGAGCCTGTTGCATCTGCATACCGGGAAAGCCTCCTCGCCCGCCGCTCATGGCCATGGCCTGCGCCATCATGGCGTTTATGTCGGGCATCCCGCCCATGCCCGTCATTCTCCCTGTTTGATCGCCGCCCGTTGAATTGGCGGATGCCATCACGGTCCCACCGCTGCTGACACCGGCGCCGAAATTCGCTTTCGCCACAGATTCCGGCGTGACGCCCTCGGCAGCTTTGTGGCAATAGACTACCTTCGCCTGAATCCAATAGTTAGCCCGTTCAGGATCGGCGGCGATCTGGTAGCCCTTGGCCGTCAGCTTGGTCTGGATGTCATTGAGGGAGATGGTCTGGTTCTCCGAAATGTTTCGCAACTGAAGATAGGCCGTACGATTCATACTGGGGTCGAGGAACACCGTATTGCTGTTCATCAGGCCGGAGCGAATGATGTTGGAGCAGCCGGCCGTCAGCGTGACAAGCGCAAGAAGAAGAATGATCGGCGACGGGTAGCGGGTGATGGGACGAAAGCCGATCCTGCGCATCAGAAATTTCCTGCGACCGCGGCGCTGAGCCGTTGCTGCAGCAACGGCGTCGCTTCCGCTTCATCGAGTTTCTTTTGATGCACATCGGCCGCCAAACGGGTCTGGTAGACGCCCGGCTGCACGGCGCTCCCAGAGCCGCCGGCTGCGGGAGCCGAGGCCATGACGCCTTGTTCCGTAATCTGGAGATCGGCAATGCAGGCATAATTAGCGTCGTCCGGCATCTTCGGTGTGGAGGGTCCGCTGAACATGCTACCGATGGCGCTGCCGACTCCTTCAATGGCGCTCAGGCCCATCGACGCGGCTGCGCCAGCCATCGCGCCCTGCGGCCCCGCCATGCTGGCCATCCCAGAGAGACTCTGCAATCCGCCCATCAGGGAAGAACCGATACCGGACCCATAGCCGCTCGCCACTAGGCTTTCTACCGGCATCTCCGGCTTCGTCACGTTGCAATAGACGATGTTCGCGAGCACGATGTAATGAGCTGCACTGGGATCCTGGATGATCTGATAGCCCTTGGCCGTCAGGCGTGCAGCGAGGTCGGTGAGCGAGACGCCCTCGTTGTCGGAGGAGTTTCTCGCTTGGATAAAAACTGTTTTCTGGGTCGTCGGTGGAAGGAAGAACGTGTTGCTGGCGATGAGATCGGTATCTTTGATATTGCCGGCGGAGACGGTGAGCGGCAGACAGAACATACACGCCAACACGACGAGAAATCGCATACGCCTGTTCTCCTGCTAGACGGCTGGATTCTACGCCTCCGTCAATGAAGGCCGCAACCGCATCAGGGTGGATTTGCCCTCACGAGAATCATTGGTGAAATCGGAGCGTTAGGGCCT
>CAZKRM010000046.1:0-24134 GCA_964555285.1 uncultured Nitrospiraceae bacterium | reverse complement strand
TTCGCGCTTGTCGCCGAAGGTGGCATAGAGGCTGCCACGGTTGATGTCCATCGCGTTCAGCAAATCTTCCATCGACGTGGCCTCGTAGCCTTTGTACCAGAAGACGTGCATCGCCTTGTCGAGTGCCTGATCGGGATCGAATTCTTTCGGGCGCGGCATGTGGTCCTCTCTATGAAAGCGGCTCAGGCTACAGCATATTGGAATGTTCGGTCAAGAATAACTGTGAGGTCCTCTTTCAATCGGCCAGGGAAGGTCGTTGCGGCTAGCCGGTTAAGAAATGAGTCAGCCGGGGGAGAAGCGGCAACAGTGCGATGCCGACACAGATTGAGAGGGTCACGATGGAGGCGACCAGGTCTTCGTCCAGACGCGCTTCTGTCGCGAAGATTACGGCCATAACCGCAGAGGGCATCCCGGCGACCAGGATCACAATCGCCCGTTCCACACCGGTGAGATCCAGCAAGAACGCGGCGAGCAGGCCGAGGAGCAGCCCACCACCCATCCGCACCACTGTCCCCAGCACGGCCAAGCGCACCGTGTGGCGCACGGCAGCCAGGGTGATCGAGAGCCCCAGCACCAAACTCGCAAGCGGCGTCGTGGTGAGATGGAGCGGCGTGAGCAGATCGCGCAGCCACGAGGGCAGACTGATGCCGATACCTTTCAGCGCGAGGCTGAAACATAGGGCCCAGAGCGGCGGGGCGGAGAAGAATCGGGCGAGGGCCGGTCGCGCGGTAGGGGAGCTCACACCGTGCCACGCTGTGAGGCCGTAGATCACGGTGAGAGTCAGCATGGTTTGACCCAGATCGAAGAGCACGGCCTGGCCCAAGCCCTCGTCGCCGAAGGTCGCCAGGACGACTGGATAGGCGAAGTACACGGAATTGATGCAGCTGGTTGCGAGGAGGAACCCGCCTTGTGTGGGGCGGTTGAGTTGCAGCGCACGGGCGAGCAGCCACGAACACAAGAGCATAGGCAGCGTGACCAGGCAGGCGGCGAACGGCAGCTTCCAGGCGGTGGGGGCGAACGAAATCCGGTCGAGCGAGACCAAGATCGTGGCCGGCAGGCTGACCGAGAATACCAGCGTCGCCAGCCGCTCCGCATGAGTCTTCGTCGGCACTGCGAAGCTCCGGAGTAACACGCCGGCTATGAAGATGACAATGAAGGCTTGGAGAGTAGCGGGCATGGGGCGGAGAGTAACAGAAATAGGAGAAAAGGGAGAGCAGGCCGCTTGCCTCGCCGATCCAGGGAGAGGTAAGATCGGCCACTCCCCAGGCAGAGACAGGAGGTGCTATGGACACGCGCATCACTTCCCAGAAGCGACGGGTATCCCTCGACCGAAGCATTGATCGCATGCGGGAACAGCTCGCCCAATTGGCCCCGTATTTGGGGAAGGGCACGCCGACCCGCAGCTTGGAAGAGTTCGATCTTGAAACGGAGCGCGTGATCGGGGACCTCCTCGGGGAGACCTCCGACTTGTTGGAAGCGTATGAATATGCGGAGCTGGGCGAGGCGGCCGGACTGGTGAATATGACGGATGAAGCGCCGGAAGGCACAGGCATGGATAGCCAGCGCCAAAGTCTCTTGCAACGCAGCCGTGTATTGGAAAGCTGTGTGTCGGAATTGGAGGCGCGCCGAGCCGCCGAACCCAAGAAACGCAAGATAGGTCGGCAGGCCCTCATCGGCCCCCAGGTGTCTGAACACATGTCCCCCGAAATCCGGAGCCTACATCAGGATGCCAGCCTGCGAGAGGCGGGTCAGCTCATGCAGCAATGGAAGATGGGCTCGCTCCTCGTGGCGGACGGCCAGTCCTATGTGGGATTCATCACTGATTCGGCCCTGGCGCGCGAGGTGGTCGCCAAGGGTCTGAATCCCAACACGACCGCCGTCAAGACTTGCATGCGCACGCCGCTGGTGGCCATCGAAGGCGATCGCCCGATCATCGAGGCCGTGCGCCTGATGAAGGAGCAGGCCACCCGGCACTTAGCTGTGACGCAAGACGGAGCCATCATCGGCGTGATTTCGGTATCCAACATTCTCCGATATTATTCAGGCGTGGTGTAGCAGGATGTTGAAAAACTATATCCTGCCGGAGACAGGAGGTGGAACATGGGCCCAACCAAGGCGATGGTGAAAGGGAACGCGCTCTACGAGGTGGTAGGGGAAAAGCTGATCGAGGCCGGATTCGCAAGCCGGCGAGACATCGAGGACTACGTGAACCATCATTATCTCGTCTTGCCGGTGGTCGACAACCAGGGTCGGGCGTGGCTGCTCGACGGGAGGCCGGTCTATTGTCTCCACGGCGCGCAATATGAAACCGTGGACGATCGTAAGGTCCATCTCGCCCGGTGCCCGGATTGTGGAGGCATGGGGATTCGGTCCGACGAATTCGTGGTCGAATCGGATTGCATCCGCTGCACCGCCTGCGGGCATGAATTCGATGCCAGGCTGGAGATGATGGAAACGTGAGGGGCAGCCTGGTAGGTCCCGTTCGCTCGCAGAGGCCGCACGAGTGGGTGCGGGAGGGGAATTGGTTCGGGCCCCCTCCCGTGCCGAGCGTAGCTCGGCCCAATGAATGTGGTCGCTCGATGCGCGCGGTGAGGGACCTACCAGGCCGCCCTCTCGCCTTCCGCCCGCGCTATAAGCCATTCGCTATCTGCTCTCTCTGCCATATGCTATCGGCTAACGGCGCGAAACGAATTGTCGCGAGTCCCGAATTACTGTAGATACAGTCACGTGTTCTCGTGGGACAACCGCAAAGCCATGGCCGGCAAGCAGAGGAAACCCTACCAGACACTCATTCACGAGCTGCTGGAGAAAGCCGCCTCCCGCGCCGCATGAGCCAGTGTGCGCCAGGCGTGATTGCAAGACCCCCCAACCTCCGTGTGCAATCTCCTTTCGCGGAGCGAGGCGGGGCGCGATAAGGAGGGCTTGAACCACGGGTGGCTTTCTACGCTCGCCAAGAGTTATCTTAGAGCGAACGGTTTAACCGAAGTTTGGTATGGAGGTTCGCCATGGCTGACAAGAAGATCATCGCAGTCGTCGGTGCGACCGGGGCGCAGGGTGGTGGATTGGTCCGCGCCATCGTGAGCGACAGGAGCAGCGGCTTTACTGCGCGTGCGCTGACGAGAGACGTCAAGTCTGATAAGGCCAAAGAGCTGGCCAGGCTGGGCGCCGAGGTCGTCGCCGCCGACGTGGATGACCCGGAGAGTCTGAAGCGGGCGTTCACCGGCGCCTACGGAGCGTTCTGCGTCACCTTCTTCTGGGCGCACTTTTCGCCCGAGAAGGAATTCGCCGAAGCCAAGGCCATGGCCCAGGCGGCGAAACACGCGGGCGTCCAACACGTGATCTGGTCTACCCTCGAAGACACGCGGCAATGGATACCGCTGAGCGACAACCGCATGCCCACGCTCATGGGCAAGTACAAGGTGCCGCATTTCGACAGCAAGGGCGAGGCCAACCAAGAGTTCACCAAGCTCGGTTTGCCCACGACCTTCCTGCTCACCTCGTTCTACTGGGACAACCTGATCCACTTCGGCATGGGCCCCAAGAAAGGTCCGGACGGCAAGCTGACGTTCACCTTGCCTATGGGCGATAAGAAGCTCCCAGGTATTGCCGCCGAGGACATCGGCAAGTGCGCGCTCGGCATCTTCAGGAAGGACCGCGAGTTTATCGGCAAGACCGTCGGCGTCGCGGGCGAGCACTTGACCGGCGCGCAGATGGCCGCCGCGCTCGGCAAGGCGCTCGGGCAAGAGGTGCGCTACAACGATGTGTCGCCCGAGGTGTACCGCACGTTCGGGTTCCCGGGCGCCGAGGACCTCGGCAACATGTTCCAGTTCAAGCGTGACTTCGAATCGGTCTTCTGCGGCGCGCGCAACCTCGCTGTGTCACGATCCCTCAACCCCTCGCTACAAACCTTTGACCAGTGGCTGGCCCAGAATAAGAGCCGCATCCCGCTTGCGTAACAGGATCTGCGAAGCCGGCCTGCAGAGACTCCGCGAGAAACCGGCTCTCAGCTCTGCAAGATCCCATCGGGGATGGACCCATCGGAGTGGAAACCGATGCCCAGCGGTTGAGGAGCCACAGGAGTAGAACATGAAAACACGCCGGTCGACGAGCCATGTCTTTCGGGAGTTGGGATTCGATGCTGAGCCGGCGCATGCAGGCCTGAAGGTCGACATGCGGGTCAGGCGGTCAGCCGCGGCCTGAAGGGGCGCCCGATGCAGGGCTCGTATCCGCGCCAAGAGGAATCGGTGGGGCAGGATCGACTATGGAGGGACGACAGATGAGCGGCACCGAAGCCGATTCCGCACAGCGACTCATGGGCTTGACGTTCAGAGCGCACCCCTGGCACGGGGTCTCCATCGGAGACCAGGCCCCGGAGGTGGTGACGGCCTACATTGAAATCGTGCCGACCGACACGGTGAAATACGAAGTGGACAAGGTGAGCGGCTTTCTCAAGGTCGATCGGCCACAGCGGTTCTCGAACTTCTGTCCCGTCTATTACGGGCTGGTCCCGCAAACCTACTGCGGCGAGCGGGTCGCCGCCTTATTTGCCACGCGGGCGAAGCGGCAGAGCATGATCGGGGATGGGGACCCCCTCGATATCTGCGTCCTCACGGAGAAGACCATCCCGCACAGCGACATCCTGCTGACGGCTCTGCCTATCGGCGGGCTCAGCATGTCGGACGGCGGCGAAGCGGACGACAAGATCATCGCCGTGATGAAAGAAGATGCCGTCTACGGCAGCTTCACCGATATCGCCGATTGTCCGCTGACTTTGCTCGATCGCCTCCAGCACTACTTCCTCACCTACAAAAGCGCTCCCGGGACCACGCAGCATAAAGTGGAGATTACGAGTGTGTACGGACGCGAGGAAGCGCTGAAAGTGATTCGCGCCAGCCATGCCGACTACCGGGCGAAATTCCCGGAACTGGAATCACGGTGGACCAAGGAGCTATAGGGGAAGGGCGCCCGCGCTGGTCCTGTGCTCCCGGCCTGCGACGAACTTCCCTCGACAAGCTCGGGGCCTGAGCCTGTCGAAGGCAGTCGAGTCGAGCACGCGCCCTCAGAAGGAGGGAGGGCGCGGTGTAACCGTTTCCGGCACGTTTCCGAGGCAAGGTTGTCGTTGTAGCAATTCGATTCCTGAGAAGCGACACTTGGGGTAAAGTAGCTCCTAGTAGGGAGCAGGCGCATGAACGGCACGAGTTATCCAGAAAAGCCATTTACCGAGTTACGTCAGTGTCCGCGAGTTCGAGTTCCGGCCCCGTTTGTCTGTTCATTCTCGCCTTTCGGTTTGAAGAGTTGGCGGGGTGGAAACCGCGATGGGCTTGGGGTCGTCTTCGATGTCTCCATGACAGGCGCACGAGTGGTCAGTGAGACTGCGCCCCAACAAGGGGACTGGATTGCGCTGAACCTTCGTCTGCCCAAGCAACTCTCTCCCATGAATGTCGAGGCGGCCACTGTCCGGTGGAGTGCAGATCAAACCTTTGGGCTGGAATTCGTGACCCTGTCCCCGGTTGCGACCATGCGCCTTCGAAAGTTTATGGCTCAAACACTGCCCGATCGGACGGAGGCGTTGCATGACGTGGCATGGAAGTTCATTCACGACACGGAGTCGTTGCCCCCCGGGCTGAGGCATCTCGACCCCTCCCAACTTGACTACTCGATCGACAGCCTCAGACACGTGCATACGTACCTTGATCGGATTCGTACAGAGACAGATGTCGAGAAAGTTTGGAATGTGGTCGTGCTTGGGGCCGGTGCGTATGTGGGCGAAGTGATCCGCCGCTCCGATACAAAGCATGCCTGGCGCTGGATCGACTACGATGGGGCAAAGTCTGTCGATCCGACATCGTGTGAGGCGTTCGGGCGCGTGGTCGGGGCTGCTGCGGTGCTCTACGGAGGCAAGAGCGATTTCGTGTTCCCTCTCGCGCAGGTCGAGAAGTATCTTCGTAACGGGAGTCAGGACGATCTCCACTGCTTTGCGCGGGCCATCATCGCGTGATGCGAGGCTGACCTCTCCGTCTCACCGACTCGGATATGTCGGTCTCATCCTTGGAGAACAGCACCGGAATCATACCTGATGAAGCGCGGCGGAGCACGCAGCGTTGCGTTGGCTGACAGGCCTCGCTAGAATCCCGTCACCCACGCGAGTTCCCCACGCATGATTCTCGGCTTCGTCATCCTCTATCTGCTGGTCTCGGTGGCGATCGGGCTGTTTGCCGGGACTCTGGTGCACAACACCAAGGATTTCGCGGTCGCCGGCCGTAGCCTGCCCCTGCCGATGGTCACGGCCACAGTGTTCGCCACTTGGTTCGGCGCCGAAACGGTGTTCGGCATCTCCGCGACCTTCGTCAATGAGGGGTTGCACGGAGTGGTGGCCGATCCCTTCGGCTCCAGCCTGTGCCTGATTCTCGCCGGACTGTTCTTCGCCGGTCGCCTCTATCGTCTGAGCCTGCTCACCATCGGCGATTACTACCGGCTGCGCTACAACCGTGCGGTGGAGGTGCTCTGCACGCTCTGCATCGTGGCCTCCTACCTCGGCTGGGTTGCCGCGCAGATCAAGGCCCTCGGTTTGATCTTCAACGTCGTCACGAACGGTTCGGTGAGCCAGTCCCTGGGCATGGTGATCGGTGCCGCGATCGTCCTCACCTATACGACGTTCGGCGGCATGTTCTCGGTGGCGATCCTCGACCTCGTCCAGATCACGGTGATCATGGGCGGCATGCTCTACATCGCCTCGGTGATCAGTGGTTTGACAGGCGGCGTCGGAGCCGTGATCAGTCACGCGGCTGCGGCCGGCAAGCTGGATTTCTTCCCCGGTGCAAGCTTCAACGCCTGGATTCCCTTCATCGGGGCGTGGATGACCATGATGCTCGGGTCGATTCCACAGCAGGATGTGTTTCAGCGTATTACGTCCGCCAAGGATGAGCAGACGGCCGTGCGCGGCTCGGTGCTGGGCGGCACGCTGTACTTCCTGTTCGCCTTTGTCCCCATGTTCCTGGCCTACTCAGCCACGCTGGTGGACCCTCGGATGTTCGGAGAGTTGTTGGCGAAAGACTCGCAACTGGTGCTGCCGACGCTGATTGTGCAGCACACGCCGGTCTTCGCCCAGATTATCTTTTTCGGCGCTGTGCTCTCGGCCATCATGAGCTGTTCGAGTGCCACGTTGCTGGCGCCGTCGGTGGCCTTCAGCGAGAACATCGTGAAGGGCCTGGTTCCGCGCATGAGCGACCGCGCGTTCCTCCGCACCATGCGCACCGTGCTGGTGTGCTTCGCCGGGGTTGTGCTGATGTTCGCGCTTCATTCTCAGGCGAGCATCTTCAAGATGGTGGAAAGTGCCTACAAGGTCACGCTGGTGGCCGCCTTCATCCCGCTGTTCGCCGGCCTGTACTGGAAACGGGCCAACAGCCAGGGGGCCCTCTTCGCCATCGCTGCCGGTCTCGGCGCATGGAGCCTGCTCGAACTGTTTGGAGCGAAGGACGCTGTGTGGCCGCCGCAACTGGTGGGTTTCCTCATGGCCGGGATCGGGATGCTCGCCGGCTCATGGTTGCCTCCACTCACGAGCTGGTCGAGCCCGTCGGTGGGGGATAAGGGACGTCCAGGCGTTAGGGCTGGGGAGTGCTGACCGACTGCGCCCGCTTCTGGTCTAACTCCGCCCAGCGCGCATAGAGCCGTTCGACTTCGGCGCGGGCCGCGTCCAGTGCGTCGCATCGGGCGTGGAGGGCGGCCGCATCGGACATGACGGCTGGATCGTTCACCGCTGTCTGACAGGCCACGCCGGCTTCCTCCGCCTGGAGAATCTTCTGTTCGATCGTTTCCCACTCCTGCTGTTCGCGATAGGACAGCCCTTTTCGTGTTGCAGTGGGAATCGATTCCGATTCGGTGCGGGATGCCGCGGAGGGTCGTGAGGTCGATGGACGAGTGCTTCCGGCAGCCTGTCGTTCCTGCGCCGCTTCCCATTGCGCATAGTCGGCGAACCATTCCGCGTTGCCCTTGCCATCCAGCGCCAGGAGTATCGTAGAGACTCGGTCCAGCAGCCAGCGATCGTGTGTCACGAGCACCAGCGCGCCGGGAAACTCCAGCAGGCTGTCTTCCAGCACATCGAGCGTGGGAATATCCAAGTCGTTCGTCGGCTCATCGAGGAGGAGGAGGTCCGCCGGTTGGAGCATGAGCCGTGCAATGAGCAGTCGCGCCTGCTCCCCGCCCGACAGACGCGAGACCGGCAGGTCCAGTTGTTCCGGCCGAAACAGAAACCGCTTGGCCCAAGAGACCAGGTGCACCGAGCGGTCCTGGTAGACGACGGCATCGCCGGATGGCGCGAGGGCGCGCCGGAGTGTGGCTCCCTGGTCCAGCGAGTCGCGATGCTGATCGAAGGCCACGATCCGGAGCCGGTCCGCGCGCGCGATGGTCCCCGAATCCGGCTGGAGCGTGCCGGCCAACAACTTCAGAAGCGTCGTCTTGCCGCTCCCGTTGGGGCCCAGCAATCCGAGCCGCTGGCCGGGTCCTAACCGCACATCGAGATTCTGCACGATCGGTCTGCCACCCAACGATGTGCAGAGCTGTTGCGCGACCACCAACTGTTTGGACTTGCGTCCCGACGAGACGAAGTCGATCCCGGCTGTCCTCTGCCCCGTTCGAGATTGCATGGTGTCCAGTTCGTCGATCAGTTCGCCGGCCGCGTCCACTCGATACTTGGCCTTGGTCGTGCGGGCTTTGGGCCCACGCCGCAGCCACTCCACTTCGCGGCGCACGCGATTCGCCAGCGAAGCCTGATAGTCGGCCTGCGCCAGGAGCGCGGCGTCTCGTTGTTCCAAGAAGTCGCTGTAGCGCCCCTTCGCTTCGAAGATGCCGTTGGGATAACAGCGGTTCAGTTCCAGCATGCGCGACGCGATTGATTCCAGAAACCGGCGGTCGTGGCTCACCACGAGAAAGGCTCGTGGCTGGGCCTTCAACAGCTCCTCCAGCCACAGGATGCCTTCGACATCCAGATGGTTCGTCGGTTCATCCATCAGCAGGACGTCCGGCTCCATCATTATGACTTGCGCGATGGCGAGGCGTTTCTTCCAACCGCCGGACAGGGTGGCGACCGACTGAACGCTCGATGGAAATTCGCCGAGGCTCACGGCTTTCGCGACGCGACCCGTATGCTCATGGGGGTCTAGTCCTTCGGCGATGAGGACCTGTGCGAGCACGTCCTCGACCGTCCGGCCGTCGGCAAACGACGGTTCCTGTGGGACATACCCCACGCGAACGTGGCGGCGCATCGATCGGGTGCCGCGATCCGGCTCTTCAAGACCAGCCAGAATCTTGAGTAGCGTGGATTTGCCGGAGCCGTTGGGCCCGACCAGACCGACGTGATCGCCTTCAAACAGGGCCAAGGACAGGTCGTTGAAGAGGGGCTTGACCCCGTACGCTTTGCTGATCGACTCGCAACTTAACAGTATCGTCGGTGCCATGGTGCGTGAGACTCACACGAATGAATGGTCAGGTGTTGTCGGTCGAGGTGGGGTTGTTCAACTCGGCTGTGTGATCGGGCGCGGCATAGTGTACGGCCTACAGGTGCGCGACTGCAAGAGAGGGGAGGGGAGGGCGTGAATGTTTCGTCTCTGTTCGATTCCCTGTCACACTTCGCGTATGCTGTAGCACAGAGCGGTCAGGAGGGTGATGCGATTGCGCAGGCTGATGAAATGGAGCCTTGCTGTGTCCTTGGGGATCGTGGCCCTGGCCTTGATCGGCCTTGGTCTCTATGGGGCCATGCTGTCTGCGACGCTGACTCTGCCCAAGGGCGAAGACCATCCTCCGCTCCGTATCTATGGCGGACCGTTCCTGCTCCAACCCAACCTGCTTCTTCAAGAAGCCCATCTCCTGGAACGGCTGGACCGTCTGGGCTATCGGCCGGTGACGCACGACGTCGCGCATCCCGGCGAGTTCCGTCTGACGGACGATGCGCTGGACCTGTACCTGCACGACTTCCAGGACTTGTCGATGAGGGCGTCGCCGATCAGACTCCATGTCAATCAGGGGAAAGTCACGACCATCACCTCGCTCGAGTCGGGAGACGAAGTCTTTCCGGTGTCGCTCGAGCCCCAGCTGGTTAGCGGGCTGCGGGGAGAGTCGCGGCAGGTCCGCGAGTGGATTCCTCTGGCGGAGATTCCGCCCCGGGTCGTGGACACGCTGCTATTGATCGAAGACCGGCGTTTCTACTCGCATCCCGGTATCGATCCCATCGCCGTGGGGCGAGCCCTCTGGGCGAATGTCGCGAAAGGCGGCGTCATTCAGGGAGGGAGCACGATTACCCAGCAACTGGCGAAGAATCTCTTTTACTCTCCCCGGCGGACCTGGGCCAGAAAGCTCAAGGAGTCCGTCGCCGCATTCGTGCTGGAAGCGAAGTACCGGAAGCAGGACATCCTGGAGAGCTATCTCAACGAAATTTATCTGGGGCAAGTCGGCAGCGTGTCCGTGTACGGCGTGGGGGAGGCGGCACATCGCTATTTCGGGAAGGGGCTGCAAGGACTGACGATTGACGAAACGGCGCTGATCGTGGGGATGATCAAAGGTCCCAATAGCTATTCGCCGATCCGGAATCCGACGCTCGCGCGCGCGCGTCGCAATGTGGTCCTGCGCCGCTTGCGCGATGAAGGGCTGTTGGCCGACGATCAGGTGCAGGCGGCGATGACTGTGCCGGTGCAGGTCGTCCAGAGGCACGCCGGCTTGGCGGATGCGCCGTATTTCGTCGATTACCTGATGCACCTGTCGGAGGAGACCACGGGCATGGCGCTCCCCGACGGCACGCGCGTCTATACGACGCTGGACCCCGTGCTGCAGCGGTTGGCGGGCGAGGCGCTGGCGGCCGGGCTTACCAAGCTGGAGGCGACGTATCCGCATCTGAAACGGCCGGATGATCCGCTGCAGGGTGCGCTGATCGCGCTGGACCCGAAGACCGGCGGGATCTTGGCGATGGTCGGGGGGCGAGACTATCGTGTCAGCCAGTTCAACCGCGCCGTCCAAGCCAAGCGACAGCCGGGGTCGCTGTTCAAGCCGCTGATCTATCTCGCCGCGTTCGAGGCCGGGCGGGATGCGAGCGGCCAGGCCATCACGCCGATCAGGACGGTGGTGGATGAGCCGGTGACGTTCGAGTCGGGAACCGGCAGTTGGTCGCCGCAGAATTACGACCGCCGGTTCCGCGGCAGTGTGACGTTGCGCACGGCCTTGGAACAATCGCTCAACGTGCCCGCCGTTCGCCTGGCGCAGACGGCCGGTGTCAAGCGCATCGTCACGCTCGCGCACGATCTCGGCATCCGGAGTCCGTTGGCCGACAACCTCTCCATTGCACTCGGCAGCACGGCGGTGTCGCTGCTCGAAGTCACATCCGCTTACGGTACGTTGGCCAATAGCGGTGTGGCGATTCCGCCGACGCCGATCCGTGAAGTGGTCTCGGCCACGGGCGATCCGCTGTGGCACGCGTGGACGCAACGCCATCGAGCCGCGTCCTCGCAAGCCGCGTATCTCGTGACGTCGCTGCTCAAGGGCGTCGTCGAACGGGGCACGGCGGCCAAGGCCAGGACGATGGGGCTGCGGGGAATCGTGGCGGGCAAAACGGGCACGACCGATGGCTACCGCGATGCCTGGTTTGTCGGGTACACGCCCGATGTCGTGATCGGCGTCTGGGTCGGTTTCGATGATGAACGGCCGGTTCGCTTGACCGGCTCGCAGGCGGCGCTGCCCATCTGGACGGAGTTCGCGAGGCAGATCATCCCGGCCGACTCGCCCGACTTCGTGATGCCGTCGGGTATGGTGGCGCGCGAGATCGATCCCCAGTCCGGTCAGCTCGCCACGTCCAAATGTCCGGAGCGTATGGCCGAAGTGTTCGTCGAGGGGACCGAACCGACGGTCTACTGCGAGGTGCATGGGGAAGGATTCTGGGAGCGGCTCAGGCACACTTTTGGATTCTCCTAGGTCGAGCAGGAGGCCTGGTGTATTCTGAAACCCTCAAGGTAGTTCGTCATCGGCCGACACGCATCACACCGCCTGCCGAAGGGGACGTGCGATGGGTAAAAACGGGTATCTGGAAGACGAAAACATCACGCTGCTCGCCAAAGGCGTAGAGCTCAAGGGAGAAATCCGCGTCGATGGGACGGTCCGTATCGATGGCCGCCTCGAGGGCACCATCCAGACCAAAGGCACCGTCATCGTGGGAGAAGATGGAGTGGTCAAAGGCACCATCAATGTCGGCACGTTGATCAACGGCGGCAAAATCCAGGCGGCCGTGACGGTGAGCGACAAGCTCCAGCTCTTGAAGACCGGCATCCTCATGGGCGAAGTCCATGCGCCGGTATTTTCCATGGAAGAGGGCGCTAAGTTCCAGGGCCAGTCCGATATGGGCGTCTCCGCCTCGTTTGACGAACCGCTCAAACTACCCGGCAACGTGCGCGAACTTCCGACCCACCGCACCCGCGGGGTCGCGCTGCTGGAAAAAGAGCCGGATCTCTGAGCCGCCGATACCGCCGCGTTGTCCGTTCGCTCCGTCACGGTTTCCCTTTGTCTCCTGTCGCCGCGTCGATCGACTCCGGCCCCCGTCAGGCAACCGGGACAAAGCGCAGTGACGTGACAACCCACCGGCTTTCTGTTATGTACGGCCCAGGTCTGTGCCACGTTCCCCCCACGCTATGAATCGACAACAGCTCTTCTCCGTCGGCTTCTTCGCCGTCCTCGCCCTGCTGTTGTATCAAATCGGGCTGATGTTCCTGCCGTTTCTCTTTCCCGTGCTGTGGGCGGTGATCCTCGCGCACTTGGCGTTCCCGCTACAGATTCGACTGACGGCCTGGCTGCGCGGACGCGAGACTGTGGCGGCGGCTGTCTTGACGATCGGGGCGATGGTGCTCGGTGTGATGCCGTTCATCCTGGTCGGCGTGCTGCTCGTACGGGAAGCGAGCTCGGCGGAGCAGGCGATTCGCCACTGGGTGGCGGTGGGCGGGATTCAGCAGCTCTCGGAGCATCTGACGCGACTGCCGTGGGCAACCGGTCTCATGCAGGAAATCAGCGGTCGGGGGGGACTGAAACACGCCAACCTCGAACAGTTCGTGCTGTCGAGCGCCAAAGCTCTGAGCGAGTTCATGGTGAACGAACTGAGCGTGCTCGTTCGCAACGCGTTTCTCCTGGTGGCCGATTTTCTGGTGATGATCTTCACGCTGTTCTTTTTGTTCCGTGACGGACGGCGATGGCTCGATGCGTTCTACGACCTCCTGCCGCTGGAGCCCTCCCACAAGGAGAAGATCTTCGCCCGCCTGGATCAGACGATCCGTGCGGTGGTGAAAGGCGTGCTGCTGACGGCGATCATCCAAGGGGTGCTGGCCGGTGGGGCCTATGCGTTCCTGGGCGTTCCCTTCCCGGTTGTGCTGACGGCCCTGACGATGTTGCTGGCGCCGCTGCCGTTCGGCGGCACGGCGTTGGTGTGGGGGCCGGCGGCGCTCTATCTGTTCGTGGTAGGTCCAGCGGGAAAAGCCTTGGTGTTGCTGGCGTGGGGGGCCGGCGTCGTGTCGATGGTCGATCAGATTCTGAAGCCCCTCTTCATCGGGCAAGGCGCGCACATCAATGTGCTGCTGTTGACGTTTAGTGTCTTGGGAGGGCTGGCTCTCTATGGCATCATCGGCCTCTTCCTCGGCCCGATCCTCGTCGGCCTGTTCCTGACGGCGATCCAAATCTACAGAGAGGAATATTCGGCCGCAGGTTGAGGTCGAGTGACGGTTGAGCAGGATCGAGGTTCGAAGGTCGAATAACTCAGAACTCAGAACTCAGAACTCAGAACTCAGAACTCAGAACTCAGAACTCAGAACTCAGAACTTCTCCTCCCCCTTACTCCAGCGGGATGGTGATGGCGATGCCGCCCATCACGTCGTTCAGCTTGAAGTCGCGTTTCGGGCTGAGCGGGTGGCTGTTGTGGCAGTTCACGCAGGCGGACGAGACGGCCCGGTCCGGATAGATGGCTTGGAAGAACCGCTTCCGGCCACTCGAGACGACGCCGGTGACGGGACGATCCGGGTGGCGGCTGATGTTTTCCAGCGCCTTGCGCTCGAAGTCGGTCGCGGGGGCGTTGCGCTGATAAATCGGTGAGAGGCCGATGAGGCGATAGCGGACGCCCCCGCCGCCCTCGGCGACGAGCCGGCCGGAATGTTGGAGCAACTGTGCGGGGAGGGGGAGCGCGTTGTCCTGTTCCCAGTGCTCGGCCGCCTTCACGATCCCCTTCTCCTGCATGCGGTTGACGACCAACGTCGTGTAGCTCGTGCGATCGGCTTCGATCACCGCGTGCACGTACTCGGCGACCCGTTCAGGGGCGATTCCGCCGGCGCTCACGGCATCCTTCGCGTCCAGCACGTGGGTCCCATACCAGGAGAAGGCCAGGGCCATCGCTCCCAACAGGACGAGGCTCCACCGTCTGTCCCTCATGTCGTACATGGCTCCTCCTTCGGGACTGTGGTGTCCACGGTCGGCAGGGTGATGAGGCAGGTAGTGCCGTGTCCTTCCTGACTCTCGACCCGGACGTCGCCGCCGAACTTGCGCACGATGCGGCGCGCGATGGTCAACCCCAGACCCGATCCCTCGCCCTGCCCCTTCGTCGTGAAGAACGGATCGAAAATCTTCGTCAGGTGCTGCTTGGGAACGCCGGGGCCGGAATCCTGAATCGCCACCGTGGCGATGCCTGCCCGCGCGGCTGTTCGTACCGTCAGTTGCCCTCCCCCGTCCATCGCCTGCACGGCGTTCAGAATCACGTTCATGAACACTTGGCGCAACTCCTCCGGCAGGGCGTTCACTTTGGGTAGGGCCTCGTACTCCCTGCGAATCTCCGTGCGCAGATTGTCGTGGGAGGCCTGCACGATCGCCAGTGCCTGATCGATCTGCACGTTGAGATCGACCGGCACGCGTTGACCCTTCGCCCCGCGCGCCGCGACGCCGGTGAAGTCCCGGATGATCGCCGCCATGCGCCGGCCGTGCTCGACGATGTCTTTGGCGTAGGACTTCACCCGGCTGGGGTCCCCTTCCTCTTGAATCGCTTCGCCCAAGCCGAGAATCCCGAAGAGCGGGTTGTTCAGTTCATGTCCGATCCCGGCCGTCAGCACGCCAAGGCTGCCGGACTTCTCCGCCTGGATCAGTTGATCCTGTTGGCGGCTCTCGTCGGTGGCGTCGCGCAATATAATCCCGATGCGTTCGCTTTCCCCTGGCCGGCCGCTGAGCCGGAACCACTCGTAGCGATAGGTCTTGGGTCCGATGTGCAGCTCGCGGGTATCGAGTCGGGAGGCACGCTCCGTCATCGGCACCAAGGGATCACGGGGTTCAGCCCCGGCCGATTCGCCGGCGCTGTTCGCCTGGTGTGCCGCCCCGTTCCCGCTCGTGCCGACCTCGCGTCGAAGTGTGTCTCGGGAGGGCTGCTCCACCGGCAACAATTCGAACAACGTAGCGGGCGGTGCCTCCTGCTCACTGAGGTGGAATGCTTCCTTGGTAGCGCGATTCATGTACCGCACCTGTTCGGCCTGATCGACCATAATGACGGGGGTCGGGACCGCGTCGAGAATCTGGCTCGTCGATTGCTGCAAGGACCGCACTTCCTGGGTTTTCAAGTTGACCTGATCGGTCAATCCTGCGAAGGCCGCCTCCAGTTGGTTGTTCATCCGATTGAATTCCTCGGCCAGGTCTTCCAATTCATCGCCCGTCTTGATCCGGATCGGTTCCCGCAGCTCGCCTCGCCCGATGGAGCGCGCGGCGGCCTGGAGTTGACGGACAGGGGTGACGATGCGTCCGGCGGCCAGGTACCCGAGCGTAATCAGCAGCCCGACCGCGACGAACCCGAAGACGGACAGCCAGGTGAACAAATGCCGGATGGGGGCAAACAGCTCGCTGGAGGACTGCCAGACGAAGGTGTTCCAACTCCCGTTTTCCAGCGATCCTTTCGTGGCGCGGCTGGTTTCGGGCAGGGGAGCGAAGCCGATGATCGACGTGCCTTGACCACCGTGGCCGTCGCTCGGCGCACTGACCCAGCCTGGGTGAAGGAGGGTGACGAGCGGAATCAGGTTTGCATCGGAGATTTGCACGCCGGTCGGCAGGATAGGACAGCTCATCACGATGCCCCGGCTATCGATGAGCATCACGTGCCCGGTCTTGCCGAAGCGGATCGGATGAGTCGAAGGAGAGAAGAATTCCTTGGCGTCGATGATGCGGTGGATGACGCCGATCACCTCGTACCGCAAGCTGTCCATGATCGGGAGCGAGATGCTGAACACATAGGTGTCCGCCTGCTCGTCGAAGTAGATCTCTTCGAGATAGAGCTGTCCCACGCCCTTGCCGAAGGCTCCTTTCCACCAGGCGTTCTCTCCATTGGCGAACGACGGTGTTGTCGTGAGGGCGGCAACCAGGTTGCCCTGGATGTCGGTGATAAACAGCATTTTGGTGGCCGCTCGGACCACTTGGGGCAACAGTTGATCTCGTTCGCTGCGGGAGCCGGTATAATACTCCCGGAGGAGACGGGCTAACGGACTGTCGGTGATTGCCTCGACGAGTGCGGGATCTTTGGCTGCCCATCGGGCGTTGATCTCGTCGAGCGCATCGCGACGCTCCTGTTCTGTGAGATTCTGATTCTGTAGGGTGTCGCGCCGCTTTTCCAACGCAAGGACCACGGCCGGGTCGGTCGCAATCCGCGAGGTTCGAGCCACTTCCTCCGCAACCAAGAGGTCGAGTTTTCTGGCTGCCTCCGTCGCCAGCGCCTTAAAACTCTCTCCGCTGACTTCGCGAATCTCCTGAGATCCTTGGAAGAAGGCCATGCCCAGTCCGACCAGGAGCGGGACCACTCCTACCAAGAGCATGGAGAGGATCAGTTTGCCTTTCAGGCCCCATCGGGCAGCGGTGCCGTTGGGAGCAGGTTGAGTGGTCATCGAGCGGTCTCGTTCTGTGGTGGCGATGTCGGGGCGAACTCCAGACAGAAGGTGGTGCCCCGGCCCACCCGGCTGTCTACGTGGATCGTGCCATGCATCTTCGTGACGACCGATTTCACAT
This sequence comes from uncultured Nitrospiraceae bacterium, assembly GCA_964555285.1. Lineage (GTDB taxonomy): Bacteria > Nitrospirota > Nitrospiria > Nitrospirales > Nitrospiraceae > JBBIQV01. Next base: position 7,097 of record CAZKRM010000046.1, on the reverse strand, counting down.
TGTAGAGGCCCAGCCCCGTCCCTTTGCCCGGCGGCTTGGTCGTGAAGAAGGGGTCGAAAATATGGGGCAGCGACTCCGGCGGGATGCCGCAGCCCGTGTCGCGCACGTACACGCTGACCACACCGTTCCGGCAGCGGGTCTCCAGCGTGAGCGTGCCGCCTCGTCCCATGGCGTGGACCGCGTTCGTAATCAGGTTGACGAATACGTGCAGCAGCTCGTCGGAGTTTCCCTGTATGGTGGCGTCGGCTCCATAGAGCTTGACGACGCTGATATCTTGAAGGCCCACCGCGTAGTGGGCGATCTTCAGCGCTTCATCGAGCTTGACGTTCAGATCGACGGGGGCCGCCTCGTCCAGGGTCGATCGTCTGGAGTACCGGGTGAGGTCTTTGCAGATCGCGCTGGTCCGTTGGACGGCCTCAATGATCTCCGTGGCCTGCTGATGCACCACTCCAAGGTTCTGCTCATCCAGGAGGTTTTCCGCCAGCCCCAGGATGAGCTGAAGCGGATTGTTGATGTCGTGAGCGATCCCCGTGGCGAACGAGCCGATGCCGGCCAGCTTCTCGGCGTGGAAGAGTTCGGCCTGGAGCTTCGCTTCGTGCTGCACGAGCGTCCACAGGAGGCGCGAACTCGAACCGGTGAGCAGTTCGGTGCCGAACCGTTTATTCGCGCGGACGTACTGTTCCAGCTCGGGATCGCCGGTCACGTCCATAATCAGATTGACACCGTGGTCGGCGATCAGCTCCGGTATCCGGCTGGTGGTGGGGATGTTGAGCGCCTGGGCGCGCACCAGGCCCGGCGCCTGGGGATCTTTGTCGGCGATGCCGATGATCACAATGTCGGGCATTTGATAGAGCAAGTCGAGGAGCGCCGTGCCGCCTTTTCCCGCTCCGAGAATCGCAACCTTCGTGGCCTGCAGGCGAGTCATGGGGTTGGACCGTCGAGTCGTGCGCCCTTCGAGGAGAGGCGGCGGCGCCTCTCCTCGGTCTGGAGACAATCGGGACCTCAGGTTAGCCTCCGAGATGGGCCAATTCGCGTTGATCCATCGCGCGTTTCACCGCCTCCCGGAGTTTCTCTCCTTCCACCGGCTTGACGAGATAGTCTACCACCCCTTCGCGAAGGAGGGTGGTGGCCATGTCCGTGTCCGGGAAGCCGGTCAACACGATCACCGGGACGCGGGGATACTCTTTGCGGAAGTAGGCGATGGCCTCGATCCCGTTGATCTTCGGCATCCGGATGTCGCAGATCACGACGTCCAGCATCAGCCGATTCTCGCCGGTGTTGATGATCTCAATGGCCTTCTCGCCGTTCTCGGCCTCGAGCACATCATAGTTGGCTTTCTGCAAGGTCATCCGCACGACCTTCCGAATATCCGGTTCGTCGTCTACCACGAGCACGCGTCCGTTGCCGGTCGATGCGCCGAAGAGCAAGTCTGATTTGTACTCCGTCATGATACCCTCCTTGGTGATTGCGGTGAAATGGCTCGATCTGAGTTCCCTCTCGAAGCCGGTGACACTCGCTTGTTCAGCAAGCATGATGCCAGTGATTGCACAAGAGAGAGCCCACGATATCTCAAGGGGTTACTGTGAGGGGAGTCTCGCCGGTCATCGTGAGCTGTGTGAGATGAACCACCAGGTGTTGAAATCCACCACCAGGCAGCCGGACAGGCGAGGGCCGCCGGCTTGTGCGTGGTGAACGGAATGAGGACGAGTGCCGAGGCGCTTCTCACCGGTATTGTTCTCGTCGGGGAGAGAGAAGTCGCTGATTTGTGAGTCTGCACGATGGTGCGTCCGATGGCGTGGCAGCAGTGTGAGTACCCGCAACACGGGAAGTGTCCGTATCGGATACAATACGACCACGTATACGAATTGATACGGTCTACCGAGCGTTGCCTTCTCTCCGACGACTGGGGTATTCTCCGCCGCAGGCGCGTCGATACAAGCAGGGAGCACAATGATCACGGCTGACACGCTCACCACCTACATTCGCCAAGCGATGTCGGACGCGACGGTAACCGTCACCGACCGCACGGGGACGATGGATCATCTACAAGTCACCATTGTCTCCGACCATTTCAAAGGGAAAAACCTGCTCGACCGGCATCGCATGGTCTATCAGGCGCTGGATGGGCCGATGAAGGACGGCCGCATCCACGCCCTCGAGATCACGGCGAAAACCGCGGACGAGAGCTTATAGCTGATGGCTCATAGCCGATAGCTTCGAGGGAGGAACTCATATGGCAGAGCCAATCGAAGAGGAAATCCAGAAGGAGATCAAGACCCATAAAATCCTCATCTACGGCAAGGGCACCAAGGCGATGCCGATGTGCGGGTTCACGAGAGAGACGATGCAGTTTTTCGACAAGTACGGGTATCCCTACGAACTGATCGATGTGCTCTCGCAGCCGATCAAGCGGGAAGCCCTGACGAAGATGACCAACTGGCCGACGCTGCCGAAGGTCTTCATCGACGGAACATTTTATGGGGATACCGACATCCTCGACCCGATGGAAAAAAAGGGTGAAGTCGAACCGCTGCTGAAAAAGGCGTTCGGGAAGTAAGCAAGAAGGTGTGTGCCATTGAGAGTTGGCCGGATCTCCTTCTTCATTTTCACGCTGCGTCGTACAGGCCTCTAAATCGCGAGAAGAATTCAGAGTCGTTGCCTCACTTCGTACACGATCGTCGCCTTGACCAAACTACACGAAGTAGTTTAGTGACAAGTCAAGCAATGACCCTCATGTGACTCTGAGACTCAGTGAGCGGGGGTAGGTACTCGCTCATGCCAGGCCTTGGGCTTTACCTCGCCCACCGCTCCCCCTGGTTTGAGGAGGGGTATGCGTTCGAGGTGAATTTAGAGGACTACCACTGAAAAAGGAGAATGGTATGAAGGCTTTGAAAATGAAGAATCCACCCCATCCGGGGTTTTCGGTGCGCGTGGACTGTCTGGAGGCGCATGGCTTGAGCGTGACCGAAGGGGCGAAGATCCTTGGTGTGTCGCGGTCTGCCTTGAGTCATCTGGTGAACCAGAGTGCAGACCTGTCTTGGGATATGGCTATTCGCTTGGCCAAGGCGTTTGGCAGTACGCCGGAGGGGTGGATGCGGTTGCAGTTTCAGTATGATGCGGCCCAGGTGGAAGAACGGTCCAAAAAAATCAAGGTGAAGATGTTTGCTGCCGTGGTTCATGCGTGAAGAGCGGCGGGAAGGACGTCTGCCAAACTTTCCTGCTCGCGCAACGCGTATGTTCTCACCCGCCCACCCCCGGTGCGCCAAGACGCACCGATTACCTCGCAGAAGGCCCTCGTTGGACGCGCGCAATCGAGAGTTCGACAGACGCCCTTCCTATTTGGGTCAGGCAGTGGGTGAGGGGAGGAAGGGGAAGAGAGGGCGGCTGTCATGCTCTTGTGCTCGCGCACCCCTCACCTCAGAAGGGTGGGAGGGGAGCGAGCGGCCAGGTGCCCTTCTTGCTCGCAGAACGCGCACGATAGGAATGTGCTCGTTCGATGCGCGCAGTAAAGGGCAGCCTTGGCCACTTCCCTAAAGAGATGGCAAGGTTCTGATGGGCAGATGAGGTGGTCTCCTGTGCTCGTGCAACGCGCGGTCTCAGCAGACCCTCGTTGGACACGCGCAGTGGGAGACCATCTAGCCCGCCCTCAAGGGAGAAGGTAGGATACGAGCAGTGAAAGCCTCTCTGACGAGGGCGTGAAGTGCAAGGTCAAGCAATGACCCCGGCAGCCTGTTCATGGACGGGTACCGCTTCGGGAGTGGCAACGAGCTCATCCCATAAGTCTTCCACAAGCTGGAGTTTCTCCGACGGGCTCAGGTCAAAAATCGAGGTACTTGTTGGGTTCATCTGAAACCCTCCTGTAATTGTATTCAAGCACGATGAAGCATCCTGCCGCCTAACGATTGAGTGTGCTGGTCAGCATATCCTGGTTGCCGAACATTGCAAGAGATGTGCAGACTCTATTTGTGAAGAATAACGATGCCTGGCACCGTTTCTCCCCTCATGACTCGTCTCCGAGTTCAAGATTATACCGCGTCTTCCACAATCGCAATCTCCTCCTCCGTCAACCCATAGAGGTCGTACACAAGCCGATCAATCTCGCAGTCAGTCGCGTCGATCTGACGCTGGAGGCGGGTCTTGTCATCCGGATGCTTAGCTTTGCCCAGGCGCTGGTATAGGCCCAGAGCAACAAAAGGTGTTAGTGTGACACCGTTTCTATGTTCGCAAACTCAACTAGGTAGCGGAGTACCAATCTAAGTTTTCCGATCGCAATATGCTGCACCCATCGTGAAAATAAATGCGCGCGATGGTATGAAACGAGCGTGCGGCGGCAGAGCGATTTAGAACCTCTTGCCATTTGCCATCATCGGCTAAATTGTACGCATCGCGCACCAAGAGAATGCGCGGCCTCGGCACATAGCAGAGCTTCCGGGCTTTTCTTGAAACTAGTGCCTCGAGCCACTCACTCAATTCCCGACTAACCTCTCCTTCCCAACGAGCATGCCAACCGAGCACAATACCGACGTACAATTTGTGTAGTCCAAACTTCTTGACACTCCATATGCATCGGTGTTGCTGATAGATTATCTGTTTCGGCGCTTTCCCAATGTCTCGCGTGTCCGCTATATACGCCAGCAGTGCTTCACTAATGGCCTGCTCGTGCTTCGAGAAATCGGGTGTTGGTTTAGCTGAAACCGTATATGCGCCTTTCAGGATTTTCCTGGACATGGCCTCTGATTGCACATTCTTGACACAGCGGTAGATTGATGTCGCTATTGTCTGTGATGACTTTGGACCAGTTCCAAGATCTAGGCGGTCCATCAACGTGGTAACTTCGACACCGTACTTACCGTCGGAGAGTTGAAGATGGAAGTCTGGCGGTTCCTCTGTCGTTGGGACAGCGTACCAGTCTCTGGTTTGCACTCCTACGGAGCCGAGCCAAGCATCGAACGCCGAGCGTGCCCGTTCTTCATCCTCGCGTTTTATCGTCATAGTGCTTACTTCGGCCTGGGGAGCAACAAAAGGTGATACCTTTTCTAGCTTCTTCTCGTTCAATTTTCTGCGGACCCCGCTACAGTGCCTCCATGAGCCGATGGCCCCACAAGTCGGTTAGCGGTTCGAGAGTGCCGGCATCAGCCGCGTATAGCGCGTCCAGGTATCGACGCCGCGCATCTGGATCAATTGGCGCGCTTTGAACGTGTGGGAGCCCCAAGCGGTAGAGCAGCGCGGCAAGGACGACGCGACCGATGCGGCCATTGAAGTCCTTGAACGGATGAATCCACTGGAAGCGCCAGTCAGCCCAAGCCAGAAGTTCTGCACAATTCGCAACCGACTCCTGATTGAGATGCAACAGCCGCGCGCTCAGGTCGTCGCAGAACTGCCGCATGTGGATCGGCACTTCGTAGTACGGCGGTGGGGTGTGGGGGCCGACCTGCACATTCACATCGCGGAACCGGCCGGCCCAATCAGGATACAAGTGATCAGCTAATCGCTTGTGCCTGAGGCACAGCCACTCTGAGGTGATAATGATCTGATCCGGACGGCTCTGAAGAATTTCGTCGTAGATCGCGACGAGCGGAACGGCGAGATGTTCGGACAGTTCTTGATAAGAGAGCCGGCCTTCGGCGGTGTCGAATTCGCGAGTGGAGCCTAGCTCGCTTTGGCCTTCCGCGTTGCCGTCAGGGTTTTGAGGCGATCCGTACTGACCGGCTGGTTCTCGAACGCCATGGACTGGCTCACCCGCTCCAGCAGGACTTTCCGGTGAGCCGCTGCCACCTTCGCCGGGGTATTGTGTTGCTTGCGCCATCGCTGTAGTCGCGCGTCGGCCTGAGCGGGGTCGATCGGCTGATTCGGTTTCTGATTCATGGCCGTCATTCTCCTTCACTTTGGACGTAGATGCAACCGAGGCCGCTTCAACGATCTTGATCTCCTCTTCCGTCAAGCCGTAGAGGTCATAGACCAATCGGTCGATCTCCTGATCGGTCGCGGCGATCTGGCGGTCCAGGCGGTCCTTGTCTGCAGACGTCTTTGCCTCAGCCAGACGCTGGTGCAAACCCAGCGTACCCTCGACAAGCGCGAGCATTCGGCCATGCCTCTCCTTGTCTGCCTTCGAGGTGAAGTCGATGACTCGGATAGGCACCTTTTCCATGTATTGATAGATGAGTCGGTATCGATACTGCCCGGCACGAACACCGAACGGGATGCTGAGGTTGCTGATGGCGAACCAAAACAATCGGCTATTCAGAATCCCCAGGAGATACGGATCGTCGACACCCAAGCAGTACGCGGTATTGGCAAGATACCGGCCGCTCCGATCCAGAAAGAACCGTGGCGCCTTGCAGATGTCGGGGAAGATGATCTTCGGGCCGTCAAAGTATTCGTAATAGTCGCACGGACGCAGCTCCCACCAATACTGCCCCTTGTCTTGTCGTTTGCGGCAAGCCTCGGCAAACGGTTCAAGATGCCTGGCGATTTTGCGATGTGTCGCAGCAAACCAACTCCAGGCCTCACGTTCTGATACCTGCCCTGATACCTTCTTCTCCTTCGCCATGGCCGTCTGGGTCCAGGTAGAGGGAATCACAATCAAGAAACGCCCGTCATCCTCGATCTCATAACGGCGAATATCCTGACCACCAAGGAATGGCTTGATAAGGGAATCGCTTTCACGAGCACCCCGCACAAGCTCCTCACGCTGAGTCTGATTCAGCTCAAACGCCTCATTCAAGCCGGTCAACAATCCACGAAAGAACTTGCCCTCAACGTATTCGCCAAGCGGCTTGCCGGCCTTCATCACCTTTTCAAAAACCGCCGCCTCCTCATCTGACTTCAGCGACCAAGCCTCCGGCAAGAGACGCTCCTGCGGAATCGTGAAGTGATGGTCAATCGCGCTGTCGTCGAGACTCGCGAAGTCCAGCGAAGAAATGCGCGAGACTTCGATGCGAGGAGGCTGCTTCGTTTTCGCCAGGAGCGGAATACAGACATAGGTGTCTTTCGCGTTTTCAAACACGGCCAGTCCGCCGAAGTCCAGGATGCGGAGCACGGCGGCCTGTTTCTTGAGCGTTCGGCGCAATGCCTCCCCGTACGTCGTGCGGAGAAAG
>CAZKRM010000045.1:0-24473 GCA_964555285.1 uncultured Nitrospiraceae bacterium | reverse complement strand
GAGGCGCCACTTAAGGAAGGGAATATACTGTCCAAACACATGGGGCCACCTCAGAGTGCAATTTCTGCGGAGCGGTCTACCTCTTTTGGTTGGACTCGCATTTCCCGCTTCTGCGGTTTCCCTCCTTTGCCGCCAGCCTGCTGTCAAAGAAATTGTTCTCTGCCCCCCCATTCTCCCGCGCTTACTTCCTATCGGCAGTCGAGGAAACAAACCGGCGTGGCCGCGCAGATTGAAAAATTCGTCGAAGTCTTCAAATTCATGTACGGTCACCGTTCTGACGGCAGCGAACCCTTCAGCGCCTCCAGATTCTTCGTCACCATTGCGTCGCCGTTCTTGGTCGGTCTGGTGCTGTCGTGTAAGCAGGAAAGCGCTTTCAGGTAGAACGTGTGGGGCGTCCCCGATGTAACCGAGAAAGTTGGTTGACCGGTATCGGCGGATGTGCGTTAATCTTACCCTATGGAGCACGGAGTGGTCCCATCGCTCAACGGCATTCGCGGGCTCATGTCCCAGCTCAGGACTGGTCTGGACGAACTGTACGGTTCTCGCCTGAAAGGCGTGTATCTGTATGGTTCGTACGCCCGTGGAATGGCCGATCAAGAATCCGATGTCGATGTCCTCATTGTGTTGGACCGGATCGAGCGCTACGGTCATGAGATCAATAGGACCAGTGACCTTGTCTCGTCTCTCTCTCTCCACTATGGGCTGAGTATCAGCCGCGTGTTTCTTTCGCACGACGATTGGACCAGCCGCGACACACCGTTTCTGGCCAATGTTCGGGGTGAAGCGGTTCCGGCATGACTGCCGCCCAGGCTCTTCTTGAGAAAGCTGCCCGATCCATTCATGCAGCGCAGACTCTTCTCGATGAAGGTGACGCTGACTTTGCCGTCTCCCGCGCGTATTACGGCATGTTCTATGCCGCCGAGGCCGTGCTCCTTTCCAAGGGGCTTCGCTTTCAGCGACACGGGAGCGTACATGCCGCGTTTGGAGAGCATTTCGTGAAGACCGGACTGTTGGATGCCAAACTTCACCGCTGGCTGCTGGACGCGTTCGATCAGCGGATTCTCGGAGATTATGGGACGGAAGCGGCGATGACCGTAGAGGACGCGAAGCAGGTCATCGACCATGCGGAGGTATTTGTCCGCGAAGTTCAGCGCTTTCTTGGGCAGTGACCCGCCGGATTGGAGGCGGAACGTGCCTTGGTGTCCGGCAGCCGGCGCAGGTGGAGCAATGCGCCGAAGTCTTCAACGCCTTCCTCACGCAGGTGCAGGAGAGCAAACAGTAGGTTATTAGCGAGGAGACTCAACAAGAGACTGGCAAACGAGCGCTGGCTTTGGTCAGAGGCAATGAGGAAGCGTCAGTGGCGATGGTGCTCGAGTCGGGATGTCTGGAGGCGGACCAACGTGCTATACTGACCTCCATATCAATGGATGATCGTGCGAAGTTATGAAGACCAACGATGCTCTGGCCAGGCGGCTGACTTCTCACTTGCTTGCGCAGTACCAGTATCCCATTCGTTGGCGTCGGGGAAAGGGAAGCTGGACGGCGTGGGCGGTCGGTTTGCCGGTCATCGCCATGGACGACACAAAAGAAAAGACCCGCCGCCGGCTGTACCGGGCGATACAGAGTCACCTTGAATGTTTGCTTGAGCGCCGTCTCCCTCTTCCTCCTCCTCCGCGGAAGGTCCAAGCTCCCCTCGAGGTCTACGCCGTGTCTCTATGGCGAAGCTGAAGGACGTACTCGCGTTTCTGCGGAGGCGCGGATGGTCCGAGTATCGCCATGAGGGAGCAACTGTCTTCTCGCCGCCGCCATCCTACTCTACGCAGGCACGACTTCCCTGTCGAGCCGAAAGCCCTCTCTATCTGTGATCCCGATATCTGGAAGGGGTGCTGGCTGGCCCTGCTAGAGAGGTGCATTTCGAGTGGCGGTATCGGGAGGCTACCGGTAAGTGGTCAGACCGGCAGTATCCCCTTCAGCATCTCCAGATTCTTCGTCACCATGGCATCGCCATTGTTGGTGGAGACCTCGATGCCGGTTGCACAGACGGCGCGGCACTCGTCCAGTTGACCGAGTTTGTGTAGTGACTGGGCCAAGGCGAAATAGGCGGCTGAGTAGGTGGGCTTCACGGTGACGCATTGCCGTAGAGCTTTTGCGGCCTCCTCGAAATTCCCATCGTCCATGTAGGCTTTTCCCAGGCCGAACCACGCCACCTCGTCGTTCGGCTCCATCGCGAGGACTCTCTTCAGCGGTTCGATTCGTGGATTTGGCATCTTTTCCTCCAATTTGGTAGACGATAGCAGCGGCGAACGCGCATTGTCTATGCGGTTTCCTGCGTGTTACGATTTGCCGACGTGATGAGTGATGGGTGAAGGGTGATGAGTTGGGGGGGGGAACGTCGCATCAGTCGCTGATCACCCATCACGGATCACCGATCACTGGATTACAGCATGGGTAAAACCGGCCTCGTTTACCATCCAGCGTATCTTGAGCACGACATGGGGGTCGGACACCCCGAGTCGCCTAATCGGTTGCGTGCCATCATGCAGCAGCTCGATCAGAGCGGGACGGGGGCTCGGCTGACCAAGATCGAGCCCAGAAAAGCCGAAGATGAATGGATCACGCAAGTTCACACCCCAGGCTATGTGGCAACGCTCAACGCCCATGTGCCGACGAATGGCCGCGTGTCGCTCGATCCCGACACGTCGATGTCGCCGGGCTCGTTGACCGCGGCATACTTGGCGGCGGGCGGGGCGCTGGCTGCGGTCGATGCGATCATGACCGGCCTGGTAGATCATGTGTTCTGCGCCGTGCGGCCTCCGGGTCATCATGCCGAGGCGGGGCGCGCGATGGGCTTCTGTCTCTTGAACAACGTGGCCATCGCGGCGCGCTACGTGCGGAAGCGCTATGGTCTCCAACGGGTCCTCATCGTCGATTGGGATGTGCACCACGGCAATGGGACGCAACACAGTTTTGAAAACGATCCCTCGGTGCTGTTCTTCAGTACGCACCAATATCCACACTACCCTGGGACAGGCCGTGCGACGGAGCGAGGCACAGGGGCAGGGGAGGGGTTCACGATCAATGTGCCGATGGAAGCCGGAGGGGATGACGAGTATCGGGCCATCTTTCAGAAATCGTTGGTGCCTGTGGCCGATGCCTTCAAGCCGGAGTTCGTGATCATCTCAGCCGGGTTCGATGCACACAAGGACGATCCCTTGGCCGGCATGGGACTGACAGAAGACGGCTATGCGGGCTTGACGTGCATCGTGGCGGGGATTGCCAAACGGCATGCCCGCCATCGTGTCCTCTCCTGTCTGGAAGGTGGCTACAACCTGACCGCGTTGGCTGCTTCGGTGGACCGGCATCTCCTGGCGTTGCTGGCAGCATGACGAAGATCACGAAGATCGCCGTGGGAGTGGCAGCCGCCACGGTCTTGGTCTATGTCTATTACACGGAGATCAAGCCGGTGGTCATTTTTGGGCTCCGGTCGGATTATGCCCACGCGATTCCGTTTCAGGCGGTGCCGGCCGGGATCGACAGCCTGAAGGCTGAATCCTGCGGGACGTGCCATCGGGAGATCTATGAGGAGTGGAAGACGAGCATCCACGCCCATGCCTTCGACGATCCGTTCTTTCAAGCCTACTGGAAGAAAGATAAGAACATCTGGGTCTGCTTGAACTGCCACACGCCGCTGGAAAATCAGCAGCCTACCTTGATCAAAGAAATTCCTCGCGGGCGAGTCGAGAAGGCGGTTGAGGAACCGAATCCTCATTACGATGTCGACTACCAAAAGGAGGCGATCACCTGCGCGGCCTGTCACGTGCGGGATGGGGTCATCATGGGGCCCTATGACGATTCTGCCGCGCCGCATCCCACAAAGTTCGATCCCAACTTCCGTACTACGCAGGTTTGTTATCGCTGCCACAATGTCGTGTCGGGGCCGGCCCAGTTTTACAACGTGGGTCCCTGCGGGACCTACGCGGAATACGAAGGCAAGTTCTTCATGCAGGAACGGGGTTTCATCTGCCAGAGTTGCCATATGCCGGAGGTCGATCGCCCGGTCGCGGAGGGCGGGCCGATCCGGCGAGGGCGCCGCCATCTCTGGCGGGGTGGGCACGATCCCGACATGATCAAGCGGGCCGTGGCGGTTCAGGTGAAGGCCCGGCCATCGTCTCCCAAGCCCGGCGAGCGCGTGACGTTCACGCTCACGCTGATCAACGCCGGGGCGGGCCATAAGATTCCAACGGGCGATCCGGATCGGCATGTCACCGTGGAATTTCTCGTTGAGGATGGCAGCAAGCGCGTCGTGAAGGAAGAGACGAACACGATGGGGCGGTGGATTCTGTGGCAGCCGGCGGTCGTCGAATTATATGACAATCGGCTCCTGCCGCTCGCGAGCCGCGACTACGCGTTTACGTACCGGCTTCCGTCGGATACGAAGCACCTGACTTTGAAGGCGCGGGTGCGGTACCATATCTTGACCGAGGGGCAGCACGATATGTTACAGACGAAGTACGGATTGGCGGGAACGGATCCGTATCGATTCACGATCTACGAGCGGGAGTTTCCCCTGTCTGCGGAACTTGCAACTGCGTTGGCGGACAGCAATGATAAGCTCTCAGTCGTCAGCCGTCAGCCAGATGGAACGAGCTGTCTGCTGAAAGCTGAGGGCTGACAGCTTTCATACGAGGAGTCCCATGACCCATCCACTCTTGATCGATACCGAAACTGTGCAACAGAACGTAGGACGTCCCGGGCTCGTCATCATCGACGTGCGGGGTCGTGCGGCGTACGAGTTCGGCGGGCATATTCCCGGCGCGGTTCATAGCACCTGGCACGAGTACAGCGATCCCAACGCCGTCGCCAAGGGGTTGTTGGACCCGGACATCGCGCGGATCGAGCAGCGGCTGCGGGCGTTAGGGATCAGCGCTGACAGCGACGTCGTCATCTACTCGAATCCCTTCGATAACTGGGGCGACGAAGGACGAATGTTCTGGATGCTCGAATACCTCGGGCATAAGAACCTGAAGATTCTGGACGGCGGCTGGGTCAAGTGGGTGAACGAACGCCGGCCCTTCGAGCATGGGCGGGTCACGCCCAAGCCGGGGACCTTCAAGGCCGACCCGGTGGCCGAGATGATCGTTCTTAAGGAAGAGTTGAAACAGATTGTCCGCCGTCCGCATCCCGAGATCATCATCGTGGACGCGCGGAGCCTCGAAGAGTACCTTGGGAAAGAAGTCTCAGGCATTCCAAGGCCAGGGCATGTTCCCTCTGCGGTGCATATCGCCTGGAACGGATTTCTGAATCCGGATGCCACGGTCAAAGACCGTGAGAAGATTACGACCATGTTGGATGACAAAGGGCTCGACTCCGGGAAGGACATTATCTGTTACTGCACCGGTGGGGTCCGGTCGGCATGGTTGTATTTCGTGTTGAAGACCGTGGGCTATAGCAGAGTGCGAAATTATCCCGGCTCGTGGTGGGAGTGGAGCCGGGACTTTACGTGCCCGGTCGAGAAAGACTTCAAAGGTTTGCAAAAGATTCTCGATATGGATCAACCGGCGCGTCCGTCTTGACAGCATGCAGAGCGGTGTTTATGCTGAACCGAGTCGTGTCATTTCCTGAGCCAAGCAGCGATTGCAGTCACGCTTCGCACACATTTACAGAGGAGGATGCCTATGCATAGCAAGATGCACCGGACAGCTGTCGTTGCCGGGGTTATGGCGGCCCTGATCGGTGCCCCCCTGATGGGGACGGTAGCACTCGCCATGAACAAGCATGTATCCGAAGCAGTGGAGCACGCAAAAGAAGCCGTGTCCCACGGGAAGCAGGGCCATGCCGACGCACTGGTGAAACATGCGGAAGGCGCGCTGACGCATGCCGAGGGTGCGGCAGGTGAGGTCAAGAGTCCTCATCTGAGCGAAGGCATCACCCATTTGAAGGGGGCGATCGAGCACGGCAAGGCCGGGCATGCGGATGTTGCCACCAAGCATGCGGAAGAAGCCGTCACCCATCTGTCCGAAGCGAAGTAAGCTCACAACTCAGAGGCGAGAGAAACGGGCAGGGGTTCCCTGCCCGTTTTGTTTTTCAGGGACCGGACACACATGCGCGTTGGGTATGTTCAGTACGACCCCGTCTTCGGAGACGTGACACGCAATCTGGATACGGTCGTCAGCCGTCTCGATCAGGCCGACTGCGAGTTGATGGTGTTGCCGGAGCTATTCGCCTCGGGCTATCAGTTCATCTCGCAAGAAGAAGTGCACGCGTTGGCTGAACCGGTGCCCGATGGACCGACCACGAGGCGGCTGGTGGACGTGGCCAGGCGGCGCAGGATGTGGATCGTCGCGGGGTTGCCGGAGCGCACCGGTGCAGCCTGTTACAATTCAGCGGTCGTCGTCGGGCCGTCGGGCTTCCTCAGTTGCTACCGGAAAACTCACCTGTTCTTTGAAGAGACGATCTTCTTCCAGCCCGGCGATACCGGCTTTCAGGTCTGGGACATCGGACCGGCGAAGATCGGCGTCATGATCTGCTTCGACTGGTATTATCCCGAGTCTGCACGGACGCTCGCGCTCAAAGGCGCCGACATCATCTGTCATCCGTCCAATCTGGTCCTGCCTCACTGTCCTGATTCCATGCCGGTTCGTTGTCTGGAGAATCGCGTGTTTGCGATTACAACGAATAGGATCGGCACCGAAGCACGCGGCGGCAAGGACCCGCTCACGTTTATCGGCAATAGCGAGATTGTCACCCCTCAAGGACAGATCCTCCATCGGGCGCCTCGTGATCAGGAAGAGCTGACCATCCTCGATATCAACCCGACAGAAGCCCGCACCAAAACGCTCACCCTCTATAACGATCTGCTGAAGGACCGCCGCCCGTCTCTCTATGAGCGGTAGCCGGTCCGTTCCGATACGGCGCGGTACTTGCGCCATGCCAGGGAGCAACGGTAGGATGATGACATGACGCCGCTTGGCAAAGGCATTTTTCTCGTTGCGGCCCCGACTCTCCGCGATCCGAATTTCAGACAGGCCGTGGTGCTGCTGTGCGAACACGGACCGGAAGGGGCGCTGGGGGTGGTGGTGAATCGTCCGACCGCGATGAACCTGGCTGAAGCGCTGCCGCAAATCCCGGTGATGGAGAGCCAGCGGCACGTGCTGTACTCGGGTGGACCGGTCCAAACGAACCAGGTGATGTTGCTCTATCGGCTCGATCAGGTTCCCGACAATTCCCATCACGTGTTCGACGGGGTCTGTCTGGGTGGCGACGTCGACGTGGTCGAGCGGATTCTCACCACCGCTCCGAGCACAGACGCCTTTCGTGCTTACCTCGGCTATTCCGGCTGGGGGCCCGGTCAACTCGAATCGGAGATGAAGATAGGCTCGTGGATCACTCTGCCGGCCGACCCGACGCTCGTCTTCGAAAAGGATCCCACCCGCGTGTGGCCGGAGATTCTCCTGTCGCTCGGCGAGTCTTATCGGCATTATGCCGATATGCCCTTCGATCCCAGCTTCAACTAGACGTGACATGTGATGCGTGAAGCGTGATGCGACCCGCACCACCAGCCCACCCCTCATGATCAGGTTGATCGCGGCCTTCTTTCTTACCGCCTCCCTGTCCGGCTGCGGCGTGCTCTACACCGTCGTGAAATCGGAAGCCAAGCTGGATCGGTTGTCGGTGCCGATGACCAAGGGCCAGGTCATCGACGAGATCGGCCGACCGGATCGTGTCCTGCGCGACGACGGTCGAGTCCTCATCTGGGAATACTCCCTCACCGCGCGGAAGCAGTGGCTCTATGAACTGGCCCTCTGTCCTGTATCGGTGTGGGTCGGCGGCTGCGTCATCTATCCCTTCACCAACATCGCGACGGAGCATCAACGGGAGTATCCGTTCCATGTGATCCTCGTGGAAGACCAGCTCTGTGCCTGGGGCTCGCCGGTGGCCATTCTCCAAAAGCGCAAATCCTGCACGACGCCTGGCTCCACTGTCGCCGGCGCCGCGAGAGGCGTGGTGTCCCCGTTACATCCGGAACCGATCGTGACCGGCCTGGGCCCGATCACCCGGTCTACGGTGGATCGCTATAAGACGATGGCGGTGATGTTCTTCGAGGATGCCCCTGGAGTCTCCGGGTCCGGATCGCGTGTGGCTGGAATGGTCACGACGTTGCTCTTGGATCTGGATATCGACATCGTCGAGCGCGCCAAGCTCGAAGAGGTGCTGAAGGAACAGGTCCTGCGGCTGGAACATGCGGACGATCGCGATGCCTTGCACGTCGGCCAACTGGTCGGCGCCAACGCCATCGTGGTGGGGGAAGTGCAGCAATGGGAGATGCAAGAGGCCGAACGGACGGGGAAGGTGTCGCTCTCGTTGCGCATGACCGACGTGGAAAGCGGCCTTCTCTTGTTCAGCGGTGAAGGGCACGTGACCGATACGACCGGTGACGATCCGGAAAACCTGGCCAGGGTGATTGCCCATCGGATTCTCGCTCGATTCGGTGCGCAAACGGGCTTGTTGGGCTCTGGGCGGGTCGGAGTCAACTGGGAGTTGCAGGAATTGGCCGGCTCACGATTCTATCTGGTCAGGGAACTGCGTAGTGACTCTCCAGCTGAGAAGGCAGGGTTAAAGGTCGGGGATCGGGTGGTAGCCTGCAATGGTGCGACGCTCGCCGGAGTGAAATCCGATCATGAAGCCAAGCGGCTGTGTCAGGTCGAGGCGGAGAAAAGTCTGGTCTTGGACGTCCGACGGGCCGAGCATGCCATCGAGATTGCCGTCACAGCGGAGAAACGTCCAGGGTTGTGAGTGGGTCCCTGGCCGTTCTGTCAGGTCAAGCCGGCCAGCGCCTGAGCCAAGAAGCTTCCCGTATGGGAGCCGGTCACCTGCGCCACCTGCTCGGGCCGTCCTTCCGCCACAATCTGCCCTCCCGCCTCGCCCCCTTCCGGGCCAAGGTCGATAACCCAATCGGCGGTCTTGATCACGTCCAGGTTGTGTTCGACGACGACCACGGTGTTGCCGGCATCCACCAGCTTGTGCAGCACGGCGAGGAGTTTCTTGATGTCCTCGACGTGCAAGCCGGTGGTCGGCTCGTCCATGATGTAGAGCAGATCGCGCGCAGAGGGATCTTTCAGCTCAGCCGCGATTTTCAACCGCTGAGCCTCGCCGCCGGACAGCGTGGTAGCGGACTGACCAAGGCGGAGATAGCCGAGTCCGATCGACGTCAGCAGATGCAGCTTTTCGGTCAACTTGGGTGAGCCGGAAAAAAACGACTTGGCTTCCTCAACCGTCAGGCCCAGCACGTCATGGATAGTCTTGCCACGGTAGCGGATGCCGAGCACCTCCGGCTTGAAGCGCCGTCCGTTGCATTCCTCGCAGGTCGCGTAGATGTCTTCAAAGAAATACATCTCCAGTTTCTCGTAGCCGTTTCCCTCGCACCGGTCGCACCGTCCTCCCGATTGGTTGAATGAGAAGTGGCCCGCCGTGAGTCCGTGGCGCAGCGCATCCCGCTCCGAGGCGAAGAGGGCACGAATCTCATCGAAGGCTTTCAGGTAGGTGATCGGATTGGATCGCGGGGTGCGGCCGATCGGCTGCTGGTCAATCAACCGGATGCCCTTGAGATGTTCGAGGCCTTTGATGGCGCGGAAGCGGCCCATCGGCAGAGATTCTACGCGGAAGGCGCGCGCGACGGCTCGATACAACGTCTCTTCGACGAGCGTGCTCTTGCCGGAACCGGAGACGCCGGTCACGCAGACCAGCATGCGTAGGGGAACGCGAACGAGCAAGTCCTTGAGGTTGTGCTCACAGACGCCGGCCAGACTGAGGGTTTTTCCGTTGCCGGGCCGCCTGGTCCGTGGCACCGGGATCGTCTCTTCTCCACGTAAGTAGCGCGCTGTAAGAGAACGCCGGTCCTTCAGGAATTCTTCGCGCGGCGCGGCACAGACTACTTCACCGCCTTTCTCTCCGGACCAAGGCCCCATCTCGACAAGATAATCTGCGGCCTGGATCATCTGCCGATCGTGTTCGACGACCACGACGGTGTTCCCGCTCTCAGCCAGATCGCGCAGGATGCCGGCAAGCGTGGCGGTGTCGCGGGCGTGGAGACCGATGGTGGGTTCATCCAACACATAGAGCGTGCCGACCAAGCGGGAACCTAATTGGTTAGCCAGCGCGATCCGCTGCGCTTCGCCGCCGGACAGGGTCTTGGTTTGGCGCGAGAGGGTCAGATAGCCGAGACCGACGCGGAGGAGAAAGCCAAGTTTGGCTCTCAGTTGAGGAAGAATGTCCTTGGCCACCTGCGCATCGAACGGTGACAGTGGCAGCGCCTCTGTCCATTTGACCGCGTCATGAATCGTGAGTTCGGTAATCTCGTGAATATCCTTCCCTGCCAGCTTCACGTAACGAGCTTCCGGTTTGAGCCGGCTGCCGCCACAAGTATGACAGGGAACGGGACTCCGGTACCGGCTCAGGAGCACGCGCACGTGAAGCTTGTAGCGCTTGGTCTCCAGGTACTCGAAGAACTGGCGAACTCCTTCGAACTTGCCGTCGCCTTCCCACAACAGACGTGTGATCTCAGGCGGCAACTCCTTGTAGGGCGCGGTGAGATCCACGCCGCGCCGTTTTATCGCCAGCAACATCTGCTTCTGCCACCAGTCGCCGCTGGGTTTGCTCCAGGGTTCGATGGCTCCTTGCGCGAGCGACCGCGTCCGATCGGGAATCACCAGGTCCTCGTCGTAACGAAGCACATTGCCGAAGCCTTTGCACTCCGGGCAGGCGCCGAGGGGATGGTTGAAGGAAAACAGCGAGGGACGGACCGGTTCAAACGTGCGTCCGCACCGTTGGCAGCGAAAGTGGCTGCTGAAGGTCTGCAAACCGTGGCCGATGACCTCCACCAGGCAGACGCCCTCGCCTTCCTGAAAGGCAGTCTCCACCGCTTCGACCAGACGGGTTCGATTGTCCTGCCGCAGGACCAGACGATCCAACAGGACCGAGAGTTCAGGCCTTCGGGTCTTGGGCAAGACCACGTCGCCGTGCAGGTCGAGCACCTCCTCGCCGCACTTCAATCGCGTGAAGCCGCGTGTGCGGAGCGAGTCGAGCAGCGACCGATCGTGGCCTGGACCGGGATCGTGGATCGGAAAGAGCACCATCGCCCGCTCATCGGGAAAGCGGGAGAGCAGTTCGTCCGTGACGGAACCGGGATGGTAGCCGCGTGCTTCGATCTTGCAGTCGGGGCAGACCGGTTTGCCGACCTTGGCAAACAGCAGCCGCAGCAGGTCCGAAATTTCGGTGGCAGTGCCGACCGTCGAACGGGCCGTGCGGACCGGGTTCTTCTGTTCGATTGCGATGGCGGGACGGACATTGATAAGCCGGTCTACATCCGGGCGATCGACTTTTTCGAGGAACATGCGGGCGTAGGTCGAGAGCGATTCCACATAGCGCCATTGACCTTCGGCGAATAGGGTATCGAACGCCAGCGACGACTTGCCGGACCCCGACACGCCGGTGATCGCCGTCACCTGGTTGTGCGGAATCCGCAGCGAGATGTTTTTGAGATTATTCTGCCTGGCGCCTTCGACGATGAGGTCGTTGGAAGACTGGGATGGTGGTGTAGTGTTGGGCACGTTCGCATCCAGGCTGAGAGGGAAATAGATGCATCGTAGCAAGCATGGAGAAGGACAAGCAACCGCCGCCGCGCGAGTTCGACACCCTCAGAGGTGAGTGCTGGAATCCGCGCGCTGTGAACACTCCTACAAAGCCACGAGGCAGAAGGCCTAAGCAAGTACGGTCAGGCGGAGCGGCTCGGGGAAAACAGCACGATATCCGAACGGTTCAGGAACTGCTGGGCCACAAAGACGTCAAGACCACGATGCTCTATACCCATGTGCTCAATTGGGGGGGAAGCGGCTTGTCTGCGCGACGCGCAAGCAGGCGTGGCGAGCACGGCTGATCGGTTATGACCGCTTCCGACCAGCCCCGTCCGTGGGGAGTTGATGGCTGGATAGACCGCGGACCACTATCTGGATACACCGCTCGGCTTCGCCGTCTATCCCGGCCGGTGGCATCTTGACAAAGGCGCACAAGGGACAGATATTGCGGATGTTTCCAGCAGGGACGCTGAGGAGCTAGAAGGGGATAGACCGCGCGTGTATCGCGGGACCCTAAGCGGTTCACTTATTAGATGGGCCGACGCTCGCGGCCTGCGGCTCGCTCGCTGTCGGCCCATCGGCGCGGCGGCTGGCCCCCCGCACGCTGGACCGCTCGCGCGGCCCATCATGCGGATGGAGCCGACCGTCCCCTCCGCGCACGAGCGCACGTCGGGTCCGGCGGCTCACCCGCCGCGCCGTTAGGCCGATCCGCATAAGATGCTGCGGTAAATGGTCCCTGGACCGCAACCGATGGAAATGACAACGATTCCGGTGTACTGTCCACCAGAATCGATGGCGTGTTACGCGGATAGAAAATGGCAGATCCGGTTCTTATGCGGATCGGCCTAAACATTGTTAAGCCTACCAAATGGCTGGAGCGGCAAGACATGATATGAGCTACCCTTTGAAACACATCTCCATCCGCGTCCCTTGGCACGACACCGGATGGGACGGCCGCGTCTGCGCCGCGCCGCGGCTGAATGGCGCATGCCTCAAGCTCAAGCGAATTGCAGAGGACCGCGACGACGACGCAGAGGAATCCGTCGCGGGGAAGAGCATCAAGGACTTACCGCAAGCGAAGTGGCCATCGTGTATTGCCGAGCGCGTCGGTTTCATGGCGCCCTTTGAGTACGCCCGCGAGGCCAATCATCCCTACAACCGCGGCCCTGAGACGAGCCACGGCCACTTCAAACCGACGGCGCTGCGCCACCCGCCTTACTCCGCGCCGGCGGTACCATTCGCTTGGATGCTTCGCGAGATGATGGAGGCTATGGGCCAGGAGCACGCGCTGGATGTCCAGGCCGAACGCGAACCCGACCTGGGTTTCAAGACTCAGTGGATTCAGGAGCATCTTAACCAGACAGCCCTGCTCGACTGTTTCGCTGGCCACCTCAAGCCCGAACACTCTCTCTGCTTCTTCTACGCCAAGCAGGTGCCGTTCATAGAGGACACAGCCGGTGGCCGCATCCTGATCGGCGTCGGGCGTGTATTACATGTCGGCGCTGCGCAGGAGTACGCGTACACCACGAAGGATCTCAAAGGAAAGCTGCGTTCGATGTTGTGGGAGCGAATGATCCAGCACTCCATCCGCCCCGACTTCAAGGATGGCTTCTTGCTGCCGTATCACACAGCAATCGAGAAGGCAGTCGAAGACCCAGAGTTCGATCCGGCAAAGATTGCAGCTTTCTCACCGGCCGACCGACTCATCGAGTTCTCTCATGCATCGCAATTGGTCAGCCACGACGGCGCCATTGCTTCATTGCTCGCGTGTGCCGAATCGCTTCGCAAGGCAAAAGGCGTCCTGCCAGGGCCGTGGGACCAGTGCCTGCAGTGGATCGATGCGCGACTCGGCGAACTATGGAAGGCGCGGGGCCCATGCCCTGGGCTCGGCTCGGCGCTGTCCGCCTTCGGATTGGAGTTCGGCACCTTCGTCGCCCGCGCGCTGGCCGAGAAGGCAGGTGAAAACGCCGATCCCTGGCCGTTGGTCGACAAGATGTTTGCCGATCCCAATACGCATCTGCCGACACCGTTGGCCAAGAGCATCGGTAAGACCCTGTCCAGCAAGTGGTCTCGGTTGCCCGATGAGCGCCGCGCGCTGCTCAAACTGCTCAGCCGCTTCGAGATCACGCGGGAGCAGGCGACCGCTCTCTACGTTCAGGAAGAGCGTGCCAAAGCCGGAATCGACACCAGCGACGCGACTATTCTCGCCAACCCGTATCTGCTCTACGAACTGACCCGGCTGACCGTCGACCCTGTCAGCGTTTGGACCGTCGACCGCGGTGTCTTCCCGGACGAGGTCATCCGCAAGAAGCACCCATTGCCTGCACCGACGGCCTTGGACGCCGGAACGGATGCCCGCCGCGTCTGTACATTCACAGTCAAGGTTCTCGAAGACGCTGCTGCCGCCGGCAACACGCTCCTCCCCCAGGATCAAGTGGTTCTCGGCATCCGCGAGCTCACGCTCCAGCCGCCTTGTAAGGTAGACGCCGACCTCATGAACGTCGCCAAAAACGACTTCGAGGATGCCGTGGCCGAGCTCGTCATGGCCAATGGTGCTCCGGCCCTGCAGTTACGCCGTCTGACAGAGGTGGGTGCGACCATTCGCGAGGCGATTAACAAGCGAGTCAAGGGCAAGCGCCTTACCGTGGCGGGCGATTGGCGAAAGCTTCTCGATGCGCACCTCGCCGCCCAGCCGGCCGACAAGCCCGATGAACTGGAAGAAAGCGCCCGGGCGGAAAAGACTGTTGCGCTGACAGAGCTTGCGGAGGCGCGACTCTCTGTGCTGATCGGCCCCGCCGGCACCGGCAAGACCACGTTGCTCTCGGTGCTCTGTTCGCA
This sequence comes from uncultured Nitrospiraceae bacterium, assembly GCA_964555285.1. Taxonomy (GTDB): domain Bacteria; phylum Nitrospirota; class Nitrospiria; order Nitrospirales; family Nitrospiraceae; genus JBBIQV01. The sequence goes on along the minus strand of CAZKRM010000045.1, from coordinate 10,005 downwards.
CCCAAAAGTTGAGGCGGGCGGAATCCTACTGCTGGCGCCTACTGGAAAGGCTCGCGTACGCATGGAGCAGTCCACCAAGGGCCTCCAGCTCAAGGGCTATACCATCGCCCAGTTCCTGAGTCCGCACCGCTACGACGGCGCGACGGGCCGCTATCGCCTCTCGAATAAACCAACCGAGGCCGGCGCGCATACAGTCATCATCGACGAGGCATCGATGCTGACCGAAGAGATGCTCGCGGCGCTGATCCAGGCGCTCAAGGGTGTGCACCGGCTCATCCTCATCGGTGATCCGCGCCAGCTCCCGCCGATTGGCGCGGGCCGTCCGTTCGTGGACATCGTCAAGCACCTCGCGCCAGAAGGCGTCAACGAGAAGTTCCCGCGCGTCGGCCCCGGCTACGCCGAGTTAACGATTCGCCGCCGCCAGGCCGGCGAGGATCGCGAGGACCTGCAGCTCGCCGAATGGTTCAGCGGCTCACCCATTGCGGCGGGCGAGGATGACGTGTTCGACAAAGTGGTGCGCACCGGCCAGAGTCGGCACGTTCGCTTCGTGCAGTGGGACACCGCTGACGATGTGCGCTCGCGCCTCATCGACGTGCTGGTGGATGAACTGAAACTCAAAGGGGCAAATGACATCGCCGGCTTCGATGCCACGCTGGGGGGTGAAGCCTGGAATGACATGCGCTTTTTCAACCCTCGCAAGGGGGAGAAGGCCGGTGCCGCAGAGACGGCCGAGGGCTGGCAGATCCTCTCGCCGGTGCGGTCGGCGGCGCATGGAGTTCCCGACCTGAATCGCCTGATCCACAAACAGTTTCGGCAGGCGATGATTGATGCCGCGCGCAAGGAGGGCTGGCAGCGGAAATACCCAAAGCCTATGGGGTCCGAGGAGATCGTCTACGGTGACAAGGTCATCAACCTCGTCAACACCGACCCCAGTGTCTGGTGGAACAAGCATCGCAAGGTGTATCCGGCGAAGGACGACGCCTACATCGCCAACGGCGAAATCGGCGTGGCCGTCGGATTCTTCCGAAGGCAGGGCCTGCCGGATCTCCGGTGGAAGCTCGAGGTCGAATTCTCTTCGCAACCCGGCTTCAAGTACGACTTCACCAGCCGCGATTTCGGCGAAGAGAGCAACGCGGTTCTCGAGCTCGCCTACGCGCTCACCGTCCACAAGTCCCAGGGGAGCGAGTTCGGCACCGTCATCCTTGTGTTGCCGAACCCCTGCCGCCTGCTCTCGCGCGAGCTACTCTATACCGCGCTCACTCGGCAGAAGGACCGCATCGTCATCCTGCATCAGGGCCCACGCACCGAATTGCGCAAGTATTCCTCGGACGACCGCTCCGAGACTGCGCGGCGCTTGACCAACCTCTTCGTCGCGCCGTCGCCCGTGGTGATCAACGGCCACTTCTTCGAGGAGTACCTGATCCATCGCACCGCGCGCGGCGAAATGGTGCGCTCGAAGTCCGAAGTCATCATCGCCGATCATCTCGCAAACAAGGGCGTCGAGTACGGCTACGAACAGCCGCTCACCATCGAGGGCGTCACCAAGTACCCCGATTTCACCATTGAGGACATGGAATCCGGGTCGACGTTCTACTGGGAACACTGCGGGATGCTGCATGTGCCCAGCTACCGCCGCAGGTGGGAAGAGAAGCTCGCCTGGTACCGGGCCCACGGAATTCTGCCCCGGGAGGAAGGAAGCGGCGAGAACGGCACGCTGATCATCACGCGCGACGAGGCGAATGGAAGCATCGACTCCGCGAAGATCACCAAGCTGATCGCGGAGGTGCTCGATGTTTGACCCCGCCTGTGTTCATCGCGTAGGCCTAACAATCGGTTGCAGCGGACGGCGCTGCGCGCCGCCGCTGAACCGGAGGCGTGTGTGCCAGGCATGACACAAAGCGAGCGGGGTGTAAGTCCCCGCGCCAGGTAGTCGCGGAGCCGAAGGCTAGGAGAAGGGCAAGGGCGTCATCGTGAGGTGGGGTCTGGAGGAAGCCCAATCCAAAAGCGCGGGGCGACATACAGGAACCGGATAGGAGGTGTGGTACACCCGGGACGAGCGGGCACGTGACCGCGAAGTCCTCCATCCGCAGTGGGGGTGTGCTTTATAAATCCGGCGTTCACGCGCGAAACGTTTTGTGTCTTACCCTGGGAGATCTCCCGGTTGTCCGCGGTCATGGACTGGGGGCCGGGCGACCGGCTTCGACCGGCCGGGAGAAGTCAGCAGAGGGCATAGTAGGTGGTGGAAACGAGCCGGCGTACGTCCGGAGGCCTCACCCCACTGAAGGCCCGAACGGTGCCCCGAGAGGGGAGGGAAAGGAAAGGAGAAGTCACCTTCGTGTCGAGACGCGGTCGTGCATCCGACAGGCAGCTTCTGCTGCCCCTGGGGAATCCGGGGGATGAAACCGTGGCTGGGACACTGGGAGAAGACGCTTCGGTGGAAGGGATGGACCTCATGGAGCGGGCGTTGGAGGGTGAGAATCTCCGGCTTGCGCTCCGCCAGGTCAGACACAACCGGGGTGCGCCGGGGATCGATGGGATGACCGTCGATGGTTTGGTGGCGCATCTCAAGACCCACTGGTCTGCCATTCGGGCATCGTTGGTGGAAGGGACCTATGAACCCCAGCCGGTACGCCGAGTGGCGATCCCGAAAGCTGGGGGAGGGACCCGAAACCTCGGTGTTCCGGTGGTCCTCGACCGGTTCGTCGAGCAAGCCCTGCTGCAGGTGCTGCAAGCGGAGTGGGACCCGACGTTTTCCGAGGGGAGCTTCGGTTTTCGGCCGGGGCGCAGTGCCCACCAGGCGGTCGCACGAGCGCAGACGTACATCCGGAAGGGATACGCGTGGGTTGTAGACATCGATCTGGAGCAGTTCTTCGATCGGGTCAACCACGACGTGCTTCTGAGTCGGGTGCGGGCGCGCGTGAAAGACCGGCGAGTGGTGGCACTGATCCACCGGTTCCTGAAGGCCGGGGTTTTCACGCTGGAGGGCGTCATGGAACCGACGGTGGAGGGGACGCCGCAAGGCGGACCGCTTTCGCCGCTGCTGGCGAACTTGCTGCTCGATAAGCTCGACAAGGAACTGGAAAGGCGAGGGCACCGCTTCGTCCGCTACGCCGACGATAGCAACATGTACGTTCGGAGTCGGCGGGCGGCAGAGCGTGTGATGGCCAGTGTGACCCGTTTTCTTGAGCGTCGGCTCAAGCTCAAGGTCAACGAGGCCAAGAGCGCAGTGGATCGGCCGTGGAACCGGAAGTTCCTCGGATTCACGTTCACGAACTGCCGGTCGATCCGGCGGAAGGTGAGCGAGAAGTCCCTGGTGGCCTTCAAGGCGAAGGTGCGTGAGTTGACGGGCCGTACCCGTGGGAGAACTATGCGACAGGTCGTGGCAGAACTCAGGACGTTCATCCTGGGTTGGAGAGGGTATTTCGGCTTTGCCGAGGTGACCTCGCTGCTCCGCGATCTGGACAAGTGGATCCGGCGGCGGCTTCGGAGCTACCACTGGAAGCAATGGGGTCGGCGGGGGTACCGAGAGCTGCGAAAGCGGGGCGTGTCGCTGTATCTTGCCTGGAACACGAGCAAGTCGGCACACGGTCCCTGGCGTCTGAGTCAAAGCCCGGCTCTCGCTATCGCGCTGCCGGCGCGGTACTTCGCGGGGCTCGGGTTGCCGACACTGGTCGAGGAGTGAACCGACCACTGAATCCGCCGAACCGCCGCATACGTGATCCGTACGTGCGGTGGTGTGGGAGGAGGGGAGCCGCGAGGCTTCCCCCTATCCCGATTAGGCGTGTGCGGCACCGCCTTCAAATGCCGCAACAGAAGGAGATCATCATATGAAAATGCTACTTACGGTCGAAATCCCACATGAGCCTTTCAACTCCCTCGTCAGAAGCGGAAAGGCGGGCGAGATCATTGGGCGTATCCTCGAAACAATCAAGCCGGAGGCGGCCTACTTCACGGAGCAAGACGGAACACGCGGCGGAATCTTCGTGATTAACGTACAAACTCCGTCGGATGTGCCCGCCTTTGCAGAGCCCTTCTTTCTCAACTTCCAGGCGAATTGCAAATTTCGCATTCTGATGAGCCCGGAGGATTTGCAAAAAGCTGGCCTGGAGGAGCTCGGCAAGAAGTGGGCGTAAGATCCGCCTAACCTGTCGTTCAAGCGGGACTGCGCAAAAGCGCGGCGCCCCTTAACTTTGCGTTAGACCGCATTGCTTGCACATGACCAAGGCTGGCGATATCTATCAAGAAGCCGTTGCAGAGGTCGCACGCACGCTTGATTCGGCCGCCGACATTCAGGTGGGTGCTTGGGTTCAAGGACCAGACGGACGTCGTGACCTTGACGTGGCCATCAGGCCTCGAACCGCCGGTGCAGTGGAATTTGTCTTGATCGAATGCAAGGATTGGAACCGGCCTGTCGGCATCGCTGCCATCGACGCGCTTGAATCGAAGCGACGAGATATCAATGCGAGAGTCGCAATGATCTGCAGCAACTCCGGCTTCACTTCAGATGCCATCCGGAAAGCTGCTCGCGTCGGTATACCAGTGCTGTGTGCCCTTATTGAGGGAGACTCAAGAATCCGCGTTGAGGTCAGGGAAGAGATTTACACTCGGAAGATACAGGTAACGGGATGTGAGAGTAGTTTCCACTTCCTCGTTCCTAACGTGAAGGACCTTATTCCGAGCGTCAGCTCAGCTCGAGAGATTCTTTACGCCGATAGACCTGTCGCCGCCTGGATCCGAGACAGGTGCATGGGTCTGATCGGAATGGCGTCTCAATCTGGAAATGTAACGGCAAAGTACAAGTTTAAGCAGCCGATTACCCTTCGCATTCGTGACGTTGTCCTTCCAGCCATCGGTTGCGATCTCACAGTCTCCTGGACACTCCAATGGTGTTCTCAGACCGTCCAGATTGATGCGTCCACTGGAATGTACGATTATCTCCGGCGGCGAGTCGTTCTTGGAGCCGGGGTACGGCAATACCACCTGAAGAACGTGGACTTTGACAAGTGGATGCCGGTTGATTTCATTCCGGAGCACCTCCTTGACAGCGGTCAGCTTAGACCGAACGAGGCTTCCATAGCGCTCGCCATTATCGATGGCCTCGATGGAGTTGATAATGCACATCCTCCCCCTCTCAACGAATGGATCGAGAGCGAGGAAGTGGTCCGCCGGTGAGTTCGACGAGTGCGGTCTAACAGGCGCTGCACCCGTCGGCGCCGTGGGGTGACTTGGCGTGATTCGAGCGCTCGTTTCGCGGCGCCGCGGGTGAGCGCCAATCCGTTAGGCTGCTTCCTTCAAACACTCGGTGACGTAATCGTGAACAGTCAACATCGACAGCTCGCGTGGCGGCGTCTGCTTCATCCAGCTCTCCATCACCTGCTCGGTCCATTGGTTGTTGTTCTGGCCGCTTATTATAGCAAGCCGTATTTTGCAGGGATTCCTCATAAACCGGCGTGGCTTCCAGAGTATGTTGCGCACTTCATCTTCCATAATGCATGGCAGCTTGTGCTCTGGGGACTGGCTACGCTCATTGCGCTCATTGGCCTCCGCTATTTTGTAGCCCTGGCTGGTAGTGGTGCCGCTGCGTGGTTCATCCTTCCGGCGTTGGGCGCGAGGGGATCAGTGGCTACCGTCGGCTCACTCCTCATCGCCGTCATCGTCGGCCTCGAGTTGGTGTTTGGTGCGCTGGCCCACGGCTCACTAACCGAGGCACAGGAAGCCGAGGATGAGTTCGATGCGTCGGAATCACCGTACTACGCCAGCTTCACTCTGGTAGGTTTTGGAAAGGCTTTTCATCTCGCTTTTTTTCGTACTTCGATATTAGCTGGTGTCACTCTTGCAGTCGTCGGTCTAGTGATTGCGTTCTCGGTCGCGTGGTTCGCCGTCGGTCTCACACAGCGAGAGAGCATGTCAGTGGCCCTCGGCGTATTCTTGCTCCTGACAGTCCTATGGATTGTTGCCTTCGGTTTATCGAGAATCCGGCATGCTCTGAATCGTGATGCCGAGGAGTAGTGATTATCTCGAAGCAACCTAACCCGCGTTGCACCAGACGGCCGCGTCTGCGATCATGAGCGGCCGCTGGTGAACGCTGTCCGTGTGTGCCAGGCATGACACAAAGCGAGCGGGGTGTAAGTCCCCGCGCCAGGTAGTCGCGGAGCCGAAGGCTAGGAGAAGGGCAAGGGCGTCATCGTGAGGTGGGGTCTGGAGGAAGCCCAATCCAAAAGCGCGGGGCGACATACAGGAACCGGATAGGAGGTGTGGTACACCCGGGACGAGCGGGCACGTGACCGCGAAGTCCTCCATCCGCAGTGGGGGTGTGCTTTATAAATCCGGCGTTCACGCGCGAAACGTTTTGTGTCTTACCCTGGGAGATCTCCCGGTTGTCCGCGGTCATGGACTGGGGGCCGGGCGACCGGCTTCGACCGGCCGGGAGAAGTCAGCAGAGGGCATAGTAGGTGGTGGAAACGAGCCGGCGTACGTCCGGAGGCCTCACCCCACTGAAGGCCCGAACGGTGCCCCGAGAGGGGAGGGAAAGGAAAGGAGAAGTCACCTTCGTGTCGAGACGCGGTCGTGCATCCGACAGGCAGCTTCTGCTGCCCCTGGGGAATCCGGGGGATGAAACCGTGGCTGGGACACTGGGAGAAGACGCTTCGGTGGAAGGGATGGACCTCATGGAGCGGGCGTTGGAGGGTGAGAATCTCCGGCTTGCGCTCCGCCAGGTCAGACACAACCGGGGTGCGCCGGGGATCGATGGGATGACCGTCGATGGTTTGGTGGCGCATCTCAAGACCCACTGGTCTGCCATTCGGGCATCGTTGGTGGAAGGGACCTATGAACCCCAGCCGGTACGCCGAGTGGCGATCCCGAAAGCTGGGGGAGGGACCCGAAACCTCGGTGTTCCGGTGGTCCTCGACCGGTTCGTCGAGCAAGCCCTGCTGCAGGTGCTGCAAGCGGAGTGGGACCCGACGTTTTCCGAGGGGAGCTTCGGTTTTCGGCCGGGGCGCAGTGCCCACCAGGCGGTCGCACGAGCGCAGACGTACATCCGGAAGGGATACGCGTGGGTTGTAGACATCGATCTGGAGCAGTTCTTCGATCGGGTCAACCACGACGTGCTTCTGAGTCGGGTGCGGGCGCGCGTGAAAGACCGGCGAGTGGTGGCACTGATCCACCGGTTCCTGAAGGCCGGGGTTTTCACGCTGGAGGGCGTCATGGAACCGACGGTGGAGGGGACGCCGCAAGGCGGACCGCTTTCGCCGCTGCTGGCGAACTTGCTGCTCGATAAGCTCGACAAGGAACTGGAAAGGCGAGGGCACCGCTTCGTCCGCTACGCCGACGATAGCAACATGTACGTTCGGAGTCGGCGGGCGGCAGAGCGTGTGATGGCCAGTGTGACCCGTTTTCTTGAGCGTCGGCTCAAGCTCAAGGTCAACGAGGCCAAGAGCGCAGTGGATCGGCCGTGGAACCGGAAGTTCCTCGGATTCACGTTCACGAACTGCCGGTCGATCCGGCGGAAGGTGAGCGAGAAGTCCCTGGTGGCCTTCAAGGCGAAGGTGCGTGAGTTGACGGGCCGTACCCGTGGGAGAACTATGCGACAGGTCGTGGCAGAACTCAGGACGTTCATCCTGGGTTGGAGAGGGTATTTCGGCTTTGCCGAGGTGACCTCGCTGCTCCGCGATCTGGACAAGTGGATCCGGCGGCGGCTTCGGAGCTACCACTGGAAGCAATGGGGTCGGCGGGGGTACCGAGAGCTGCGAAAGCGGGGCGTGTCGCTGTATCTTGCCTGGAACACGAGCAAGTCGGCACACGGTCCCTGGCGTCTGAGTCAAAGCCCGGCTCTCGCTATCGCGCTGCCGGCGCGGTACTTCGCGGGGCTCGGGTTGCCGACACTGGTCGAGGAGTGAACCGACCACTGAATCCGCCGAACCGCCGCATACGTGATCCGTACGTGCGGTGGTGTGGGAGGAGGGGAGCCGCGAGGCTTCCCCCTATCCCGATTAAACCCACGAGAGCTGAATTTCTGACTCGCGAAATGTTCGTTCACCCGCCTACGCAGGAAGCCACGGCTGCCCGTCCTCCGCAGTAGTCTGCTACGGAGGATGGATAAAGCCGTGGGACTCCACCGCAGCGCCAGCTTCAGTAGCCCTATGCAGCACGTATAGAGCGTGAGCGAGCCGACCATCGTGGGCCAGAAGCAAAGCGACTCTTCAGGCTCACCTTTTATTCCTCCTGCCAGAAATGATTGAGGTCGAAAGACAATTGGCGATGATGTTTGATGGCTAGGAAGACGATTTGATTGCGGCGCAGGAGGTAGAGAACGAGATGATCGTCCATCACGAATTCCCGCACGTCGTCGTTCTTATTGAGGAGCCGTCGAAGCTCTTTCGTCAGAACATCGGCCTTTGCGGATTTGATCGCACGATTCAGGAAGGATCGTCCGGACTGAGGAAATCTGCAGAGGGTTGGGACGATGTCGGCAAACAGCCGATCCAGGAGCCGTTGGAACGCCCTGCTGCCTTCAGGAGCAAGAAAAGCCTCGATGTCTGCAAGATTGGCCGAGAAGTTTTCTGTAAAGACCGGCCATTTACCGGCCATGCCGCGACTTGAGTTGAGCCAGGGTGAGTGTCTTCTTGGCTTTTAGATCGGTGACCCCCTTGATTGCTTCCTGCAGCAACCCTACATGGATGTGCTCCCGTTCGAGGCGATGGTAGTAGTCGAGCCGCTCGGCGTCGATCAGGGCCGCGCAACTCCCGCCGTTTTTCGTGATGATTTTCTCTCTGCCTTTGGTGTGGACCTCTTCGCAGAGTTCCGTCAGCTTGGCTCTGGCATGGCTCAGTGAAATGATGTCTTTGGATGTGATGGCCATAAATTCTCCTCATGTCTTCTGAGAGGGAGTCTATTTCATGTACAGAATTCTGTCAACAAGCATGGTCTGCTGCTAGGGAAGACTATCGCAGCGCCAGTTTCAACAGGCCGACGCAGCCCACGTAGAGCGTGAGCGAGCCGACCATGCCAGTAGTCTCTAATCCGCTGATGGAGAAATGATACGCAAACCCGGCAACTTCTTGGCTATCCGATGGAACTCCAACGTATTGCCGGTCACGACGGCTGCGCCAATGTGTCTGGCCGATAAGGCGATCAGGAGATCATTGATCGGACCCAGCCGGTCTGTCAGGCGCGTCCCATCTCCGTAGATCGCTCGAAATACTCTTCCGGCTTGCTCAAAGACAGAAGCACTTGGGGTGATGATACGACCCGGAGGAAACGCCTGCGAGATTTTGTCTACGGCTCGGTTTCGTTTGGGCGTATCAGCCCCAAGCCGAAGTTCAAGAAACACAACGGATGAGATGAAGCGGATTCCTCTGCCGTCGTCGCCCAACACCCACGAACCGTAAAGACCGGCGCGCAAGTAGTCGATGACGACATTGGTGTCGAGCAGGACCTTCTGGCCTACCGGTACGGCCACGGACGAGTATCGCCTTTCAGGATTCCCTTGAGCGGTCGCAACGCCTTGTTCAGCCGGTGCTCCTCGACAAGCAAGGACAGGGCCTTGTCGATGGCCTCTTGTTCTGACTTGACCCTGAAGTACCGCTTTGCCAGATCAATCTTCCGCTGGTCTAATTTGAGGTGCTTATGTCTGAATGCTTCCGCCGACATGCGGCCTCCATCTTCATGTACATAGCGCGTACATACTATACGCTGACCTATGCAGCTCCGCAACCAAGGCCAAGGACTAGCAGTCTCTATTTCAGAGTGATCCTCAATAACCCAATGCAGCCCACGTCAAGTGAGGCGAGCCGGCAATGACGGGCCGGAAGCCGACTCAGGTCGGTACAGTGTGCCGCCGCATGAGCGAGAGACGCCTTCGTTTGGCCTCTGCTTCATCGGGCACTCAATACCTGGCATCGACCATTGTGCGTGACACCGATGGATAATAAAAACCCCGAGAGGATTATGCGTCTCGGGATTTGTTGTCCTTCGCCACGACCCTAATAGTCATGAACAGGTTGT
>CAZKRM010000044.1:0-24969 GCA_964555285.1 uncultured Nitrospiraceae bacterium | reverse complement strand
CCACACGGACGCTGCGCGATAAAGCCGCGCAGCGCCGGTGACTTCTACGTTAGGCGCTCCCTGCTCGACATCAATCACGGAGGAGAATGCTATGGCCGAACTCAGTGAAAGTGTGCGGTCGATCGGTAAGGCGTTCGGCGCGATCTTCCGACATCTCCTACCAGGCGTGCTCGTCCTGAGTGCCGCCGCCGTAGCGCGCCCATCTTGGTTTCTGCGGGTGGATGTAACCAGGAGCGAATGGCTCGTTATCCTCGGCGTGCTAGCGATTGTTACTGGAAACGTGTGGTTTGTTTTACACAGATACTTTGTTCAACAACTAATAGACGTGGCGTTCTGGTTCTTCAAATTTGAAGGTTCTCCAAAGAGAGGAGAAACCCAATACCATTCGGGAGTTGCTGAACACGTTTGGAGTTTTTTCTCAGCCAGCGCGCCGGAAGATGTTCGTGAACACCTTCGGTTCCGGACTTCGAGTGTCGTTCTCATGTATATAAGTTCGGAGGTCGCGCTTTTGGCAGTCTTGCTCGCGGAGGAAACCTCAATAGTCGCCGGAAAACCGCGCTGGTTGCTGCTAACCGGTGTCCTCATCTTCGTGGGCGCTGTCTGGCAAAACTATTTAACTCGCCGAATTGAACTGCGCGTTGCGAACGGGGCGCCTAACACGGCGCTGCAGACCGACGAGCGGCGTGCATCGGTTTCGGTTAATTCAAAGTGACTTTCGCGCCGCTCGCGGCTGAGCGCCCAGCCGTTAGACGGACGCGAAACTCGACCTGAAGGAGAATTGGATTTTGGGGCAACCGCCGTTGAAGTCGTTACACGCTGAGAGCACACTGAACCCGACGAAGCTGCAGATGCTCGCGCGGCTTCCTGATTCCGAGCTCGTGGAGTCACTGAGACCCGGGCAACCGGGCGCGCTGAAGACGCGACCGGACGGAACGGTGATGGATGGCCATCACAGGGTCACGATTCTTCGGGATCGCGGCATTTCTGTAGACGACTTGCCGCGGGACGTCATTCCGAAGGATTAACAGGGGAAGGCGGAGGTCCACGATGAGCGCAATCCACCGGATCAACGGCCCTTGGCCCGGCACAGTGGCCATCGTGGCGAGACCGCGCGGTGGCGACTGGCTCCAAGACGAGGTCGATTCGTGGGCTCGGTCCGGCTTCCATGCGATCGTGTCGCTTCTCACGTCGGAGGAAGCGAACGAATTCGAGCTGACGGGCGAAGCCGATCGCTGCCGGTCCGCGGGCATGGCATTCCTGTCGTTTCCGATTCCGGATCGAGGCGTTCCGGCGTCCCGAAGCAAGACTCTGCAAGTCGTGAAGTCTGTCGAAGCATGGCTTGTCGCCGGCAAGGTCGTCGGTCTCCACTGTCGCCAAGGGATTGGGCGGTCAGGGCTCATCGCGGCGTGCCTCCTTGTTTCATCTGGGATCCCCGCTGAGACGGCTTTCAGCCGAATCACCGAAGCGCGCGGCCTTCCCATTCCCGAAACGGCCGAACAACGTAGGTGGGTTGAGAAGTTCGCTCCGGATCTGACAGCAACAAAATAGCGAGTAGTTGGGGGTCAGCAAGTATTGGCTTATATGCAGCTAGTGTGCAGAGGGCATCGCTTCTGCTTTCATCGCGGGATTGGGTCCAGGGTACGCGCCATCGTCGCTCGGTGCCAGTAGGCACGACCGTAGATGCGAGTCCGAAGTTTCGAGGCGCGGGGCAATCGGCCGGTAGGGCGACTGAAGGATTGCCGGACATGATCTCGGCCGGTCGACAGAACCGATGTCCCACAGAAGGGCGAGCCGCTTTTTTTTGTTCCTTTCCACCGATACTTCTATCCACCCTCAGCAAGTGCGTCCTTCTCACACTGCCACCTACGACAGATAGGTCTCATAAAAACAACACGCCATTGGTGGAGAATTCGTCAGCAGGGGACTTTGCGAGGAAGGTAAAAACAACCGGAGCGGAGGTCAGGTCAAGAGAGCTTGGCTAGATCGTGGGAATCTTGGAGAGGTTTTAGGCTTCCCGCTCCTTTCACGGGCCTGCTCACCGCCTCTACGCTCAATCCCCTTCCTGAAAGTGTTCCTCTCGCCAACACCTCCGCTCAGCTCATAGATAAGGCTTATCCGTGATGAGTCAACGAGTGTGCCTGTGTGGGGGCTAATGCCACAGCTCCAATCGCGAGCTGTAGCACTATTGGACAGAACTTCAGGCGTGTGTCCGCGTCATTCTGAACTCTGCACGCAACATTGATGAGGTAGCGGTTGGCACATATGATGCTTTACTCGATGTCTGTGGGTGCTTGGGTCAGTCTTCGCCGACAATGATTCAGAGAGTGTTGCTTGCGTAACGGCAGAGTAGAGGTGTGCCTGGAAATCGTAGGCCGGTGACGATTAAGAAGAGGGCACCGTATGCACATCCTGCTGGCGCTGGATGAATCTCGCCATGCCGAGTCGATTATTCGCTGGATCAGAAGATTCCCGCATCCAGTCGGCACGCGCCTGACGCTTGTGCATATCCTGGAGCCGTTCGATCTTCCTGAGGCGCTCGGGGCCAAAGGGCAGTATTTCGTCCAAGCGCGGGAAGCCGCGGCCGAAACGCTGCTGTCGCAGGCGATGAAGTCTCTGGAGCAGCCTTACCCGCACATTGAGGCGATCCTCCGCGAAGGGCTTCCCATCTATGAAATCCTCAAGCTGATTCGCCAGGTGCGTCCCAACATCATCGTGAGCGGCACCAGGGGACTCCTCGGAGCGAAGGGGCTGGCCTTGGGAAGCTTGTCGCAACGGCTGCTCGATTACGCGCCCTGCTCGGTGATGCTCGTGCCGTCGAAGGTGGGGCCCGCGAAGAAGCTCAAGGTCATGTTAGCGACCGATGGGTCCCGCGGATCTAAAGGAGCGGCCCGTCTGTTGACGATCTTGCCCGACATCGACGAAGTCGTTGTACTGTCAACAGTCCGTCCCGTTGGCCCCCGTGAACTTGCCATGGGGGGAGTCGAGCAGGGGGAGTCTCGGAACGCTCGGGCGCAGATCCTCCAGGGGCGGCGAGCGGCGGCGCACAAGGCTGTTGAGGAGACGGTCAAAGTCGTCCGGCTTTCCGGGGCCACCATCAAGACACGCATCGTCACCGGCCATCCGGTGGAGGCGATTCCACGCGTGGCGAAACGAGACCGGTGCGACCTCCTTGTGGTGGGATCCCGTGGCCTCACGGGAATGAGGGCGATGGCCATGGGCAGCGTGTCGCTGGGCGTGGCTCAGTCTGCACCCTGTCCGATCTTAGTGGTGAAGCCGGCCGTATGAATGTGTGTTGACCTGAGTGAGGAGTGATTCACCGTGGCGGTCAATCTGGTCGCCGTCCCAATTCAGAAACCGGAATCGGTGAATCTGATTCTCGGGCAAGCCCATTTCATCAAGACCGTGGAAGACCTGCACGAGGCGCTGATCACGGCGGTGCCGAATATCGCGTTCGGCTTGGCCTTCTGCGAGTCGTCGGGCGACTGTCTGGTCCGGCGGAGCGGGACAGATCGGGAATTGACCGAGCTTGCGAGTATCAATGCGCAGGACATCGGGGCCGGTCACAGCTTCCTGATCTTGTTGCGAAACTGCTACCCGATCAATGTGCTGCCGGCCATCCGACAGGTGCCCGAGGTGTGCGGGATCTATTGTGCCACGGCCAATCCGGTCGAGGTCATCCTGGCTGAGACCGCGCAGGGTCGCGGCATTCTTGGGGTTGTGGACGGGCAGAGGCCGAAGGGGATCGAGCAAGAGGCAGAGATCCAGGCACGGAAGGCGTTGCTCAGAAAATTCGGCTACAAACTCTAACCGGTTCAGCTTGTCCGCACGCTCACTCCACCGGCAACCCCATCAACAAGTCGTCGAGCATGCGCGACCATAACCGACGGGCGATCTCATCGAACGGGATGCGGAATTCGCGGACGTCCTCAGCCGCCAACGTCGCTTCGCCGGATGATTCCCAGACGATTTCTCCGGTTCGCGTATCCCAGAGTTGGAGCGCCAGGCGGAGGGTGGTAATGCGGGTCTGAAAGAGTCGCAGGCCTAAGAGCGAAAACCGGCCGGACACGGATTGGCTGAACGAGGCCAGGCTGGGCTGAAACACGTAGGTGACGTTCAGTGCCCGTCCGATCTTTTCGAGCCCCGCCCGGTTGAGGATGCCGGTCCGGACATAGTCGGACACCATTCCCGCATACTCCCCGGTCAACCCCTCCCGGTTGAGGCGGTTCAGCGCATCGTGGACCGTCAGGGACTTGATCGGGACTCGTGTCTGGCTCAAGGCACTGGACAGCGAGCGTGACACTTGGTGGGAGTACCCCTCCAGCCCGAACCCCACCACCGCGTTCAACACGGCAACCTGCTCGTGTTTCAGCGAGGAGGGATCGAACGACACGGCCTTGGGAGTGAAGGTCGTTTCCTCCCCCCATTGCTGAAGCGGCCCCACGCAAGCGGCCGACAGCAAGAAGACCCACGAGGCCATCAGGATTCGTACGATCGGCCGGCGCATGCCTCTCCGTTAGACCGTGTCGCGTACCGTGGCTTAGCGCAGCACGCTCAGTTCCTCGTAGTGCGTAGACACGGTCTGGTGCAAGGCGCGGCGCAGCTCCTCCCCCTGGTGTTGCCGATCGGCGACCTTGCGAAGGCGTGCGGCGAGGCTTGCGTCTCCGAGTGCGCCATCCGCCCACCGGACGAAGTCTTCGCGGCAATCGTGATACTCCAAGCTGTCGATCGGCAACGTCGGGATGAGATGCAGAAACTCGTACAGGCTGGCGGCTTCTTGCCCGATGGCGCCGTGCGCGTTGCGAAACCGGAACCGCTTCTCGGGCGGTAACGGCACATCGAGGTATTTGTACAAATGTCGGATGTGTGGAACTCGACGGATCGCGGGCCGCATCCGGACGATCTGACCGTCGCAGACCAGCGCGCTTCCCATCGGGATGCTTTCGATATTCGCGGCTTGAATCCCGCACATGCCACAGTGCTCCCGTATGCCGGCCGCCGCCTGGGGATCCGTCACACGGGTGAAGAGGCAGTGATGGAGCGACTGCAACACGGCCGGGCTCATCCGGTCAGGCCGATACGACACAAAGGCCCAGCCGCCCGCGTTCAGGAGGGGGGCCACCAGGGCGGTCATGTCGCTGCCCTCGAAGAGAAATTGCTGCGCTTCATCGACCACGATCCAGTGCGGCCGATAGCGGCGTTCCCGGACCGGGCGCAGCGCGCGCATCAGTTCCGCCAGGTAGCCGTTGCGCAAGGGCATTGGGTATCGGCTGAGGTCGACCACCAGCGAGAGGCCTCCTTCATCCAGAAGCGAGACGACGGCCGACGGGGCCGGCAAGGTCGCCCGGTCTCCGGAGAGGGAGACGAATCGCGGCAGCACCCGCAAGCCTCTGAAGTCTCCCTCGGGGTCGATCAGCAGAACCTGGTAGTCCTCATGATGGAGCCCTTCTGCGATGAGGCCGACGATCCAGGATTTACCCGTCGCCGAGTCTCCGAACACGCCCAGGTTCCTCCCCGCCAGGCGAGACGCCGGCATGGTCACGGGCATCCCGGCGTCGCTCTGGCCGAGCAGGACCGGGCGCTCGCGTTTCAGTGGGATGTCGAGAAACCGGCCGCTAAGCGGGTACTGCTCCAAGACTTCGAGGACGCCGCGCGGGCCGGGCGCCTGTGCGACGACGTCGGCCAGTTCTCGGACGGTCGGGACCGCGTCGCCGACGGCGACGGCGACTTCGGCCAGCGTCAGCATGGAGATATCGTTCTCCGCATCGCCGAACGCGGCCAGGTTTCTTGCCGAGAATCCGCAGAGCGTGAGCAGCCGTTCGAGGCCGGCTCCTTTGGTGGCGCCGGGGGGCAGGACCATCACGGCGCCTTTGTTGTATTCGATGGAGGAGCTGCCGCCGTGCGTGCCCAGCACGCGCCATAGTACCTGATCGTGGGGCGTCCAGGTGGCGGCGATGGCGAGGCCTCGCTCGAAGGGAATGCCGGAATCGTCCACTGCCTTCAGCAGCCCTGCCTCGAGCTGGCCGAAGGGGAGGTAGGTCTCCCCGCTGGCGGTGTGAGTCAGAACCGCGCCGTTTTCCCAGACGATGCCGGCGAACCATTCGCTCAGCCGGCCGAGAGGGACGGTTTCGAAACGCCGCCCGGTGACGAGAAAGAGCACGTGGCCGCTCGCGCGGCATCGCTCGAGCGCACGCTCGAGTTCGGGCGGCACGGCTCCTTCGACGGCCAGCGTGCCGTCGAAATCGAATGCCATGACACGGCGATACATGAACACCCTCTAAATTGACGATTGACCCATCGGATCATTGATTCAATGAGGCAATGAACAGATGATTCAATTCTGTTTTAGAGGCCGATGAGGACCCGGTGTGCGCTAACGGCTTTCAACGTGCGCACCACGTCTTCGAAGGAGAGATCCGGCGCTTTCTTGCCCTTGGCTTCTCCGGCGTGCAACACGAGGTCGTTCATGGCGAGGACACCTTCGAGGATGCCGTCCTCGTCGACGACCGGGAGCCGCCGGACCCGCTCGCGTTTCATGATATCCAGCGCCGTGTGAATATCGTCGGACGGATGACAGGTATGAGCCTTTCCCGACACGGTCTCCCACACCGTGATCTCCGAGGCGGGCTTGTGCTTGGTGGCCGCCGCCATGCAGATGTCGCGATCCGTGATCATGCCCATCACCTTGCCCTCCACGTTCAGCACCGGCAATGCGCCACAGTCGCTGTCCCACATCATCATCGCCGCCGCGGCCAGGTTCGTGTCGGGCCCGCAGCATTGCACCTCGCGCGTCATGATCTCTTCGACCTTCATGGCGATGCCTCCTTCTGCAACCCCGTGCGTGGACGCCGGGGCGGTGTCGACCGGAATTTCAGCTGGAGAGCCTATTGTAAGAATCAGCGTCAGCCCGCTGCGCAACACGTTCGTTCATGTCATGTCGAGGTTCTCCCGTTCCTGCGCGGATCGACCCGGTCATCGCGCCATTCCTCGTGCATCAACTCACCGCGCGATCCCGCAACCGTCGCACCAAGTCGGCATACGACGATGAGCGAATGATGCCGGTGAATTGGCTCCGGTAATTCTTGACCAAGCTCACCCCGTCCACGATGATGTCGTAGGCATACCACTTGCCGTCCTTCGCGATGAGCCGGTAGTCCATCGGCACCTCCACCTTGCTCGATAGCAGTTTGGTCCGGACCTCCGCGTAGGAGCCTTCGATCCGTTCCTTCAGGTACGCGACTTGCTCGCCGGAGTACCCTTCGATTTTTGCGGCATACCGGTCTGAGAGAAAGGCCTTGAACAGCTCCACGAAGTCCGTCCGTTCGGCGTCGTTCAACTGGTTCCAGTGCGCGGCGAGCGACCGCTTCGACATTTCTTGATAATCGAATCGGCTCCCGATCACCTGCTCGAGCAGTTTGCGGCGAGGCTTCAGTTGAATCGGGTCTTTCAGCTTCGGATCTTCAAGGATGCGGAGCACTTCGTTGATCGTGCCTCGAACGATCTCGGTCGGCGATTCGAGGACTGTGGCCGCCGATGCCCCGCCAATAAGGAGGAGAGAGGCCCCTGCCCATGCGGCGGCCTCTCGGAAGACGGCTCTCATGCGCATCACCTCGGTCGGGGATCATCCGACGTCTTAGTCGATCTTGACGGTGACGGCTTTCTTCTTGGCTTCCTCGGTCTTCGGCATGCGAATCTCGATCACACCGTTCTTAAAGGACGCCTTCACCTGATCGGCCTTCACGTCAGAAGGCAGATCGACCACCCGTGTAAATGCGCCGAACGACCGTTCGCAACAATAGTAGTCGTCCTCTTTGATCTCTTCTTCCCGTTTCTTTTCACCCTTGATCGTCAGCGTCGAGCCGGTGAGTTGGACGCTGATGTCCTCTTTCGAGAGGCCCGGGATCTCAGCCTTGATGACGACCTCGTCCTTTTCTTCGTAAACGTCCACTGTCGGCATTCGCATCATCGTGCCCGCCTCGGTCGGCCACCACCGCTCCGGCCGCAGGAGGCTCGGGAACGGACGCCGCCAGAAGTCTTCCGCCATCCGATCGAACCAGCGTTCGAAGTCACCCCTGTGAGGCAGGATTTCCGCCGGTCTGCGGGTCGCGACTGCCTTGCTTTCCTGTTCCGATTTGGTTGCGTGTGCCATGGTGTCATCCTCCTTGTTGGCGAAAAAAGCAAAGCCACAGCTTTGCCCTGAGTCTGTCAGAAACCAATACAACATCGGGCGGCCCTGTCAGGCCGGCGGGATTTGGCTGAGAATCTCCCGCTCCGCATCGAGCCAATCATCAAGCGCCGACCCGTGACGGTAACCCCGCTCGGCATAGAGTTCATAGGCCCGTTGCGCGATGAGGACATGCAAGTCGTCGCAGGGCGACACCGGCGGTTTAGTAGATTGTGTCTTGGAAGGTGAAGCGGTCTTGCGTTGTTTGTCGATGGGCACGCGTGCCTTCTTCGCTTTGGTTTCGCGGGCGACTGTCGGCTTCATTTCATGATGTTCCTTTCCTCGCATCTGTGCGGATTCCTCTGTGAGGACTTGGCCTGTGACTCGTCGTTCCTCCCCGCGCGAACAACGTCCTCACAAGACGTTTCAGTGTTGGTCGCTTTTCTTGAGCGCCGCCTCGGAGACGGATTGGCACTCTGGGCAGAGTGTGTGGGTCAGGACCAGGTCATCCCACTTGAACCCGTATTTCATCTCATAGGCGCGACACTCGCCCCAAGGATTCTGGTTCGTCTCCGGTTGGATCTCATCCCGCACTTTCCCACATCCGTCGCAGAACGGGACCTCTTGCTTTTTCATGCTCGCCCCTCTCCGTGCTGTCCCGGTTAATAAACAGCAAACGGCATACCTCGATACGACACACTTTGCGAAGCGCTGAAAAAGCGGACGGTTTTTAACAGAAGCAAAGAAATCGGACTCGTGGAGGAAGGGCGAACCTGTGGGCAAACACCTCACTTCTCACAAGGTCACTGTTGCAAAGGGCGACAGTGTTCATCATGACGAGTTGCGTGGCACGGTTCGACCCTTCGACGGGCTCAGGGTCCCGAGCCGAGTCGAGGGGTAGGCTCACCGTCTCGAACTCAGTCGAGGGACGCTTCATGAGGCACGCTCCATCGGACGATTTCGCGCCGTGCCTGCCGACAAGCAGGACGAACCGTCGTGAATCATGCGGGTGAGGGGGTGCGGATACCGGCGACTGGCTGATCTTGGCGGCGTCAACTCGAGGATCTTCGTCATCAAGGCAGTCCGGCGGTGAATGTTCAGCCTCTCAAAGATATCGCGCAGGTGACCCTTGACGGTGTATTCCTCAATCAGAAGCCGTTCTGCGATTTCACGATTGGTGAAGCCCCCGATGACTAACTCGACGACCTCCTGCTGCCGCTGGGTGAGGCCACATGTGGCAAGTCTTTCCTGAAAGGCGTGCTCGTATAAGGCCGGCCTCGACTCATCAGGCGTTCTCTTTCGCTGTCTATTCATCGTTGTGCTTCCTTGCTAGGTACCGGTGTTGCGTGACGTTCTCAGTCGGGGTTCACGCGGGCGTCGGGTTCTGTGCTTCGGCGGGACGACTCGGCGCCAGCGAAAGGATATAGCGTAACGGGTCCGGATGCTGGAGAGTCACGGTGCCTTCCTGCGTCAGTCGGTCCACTGCGGCGAAGACTTGGGCCCAGGAATAGCCGGGCAGCAGGGCGACGAGTTCATCGAGCGTGCAGGTGCCGAGCCGAGCGAGTTGCTGGTGGATGGCCGATTCGAGAGAATCTATCCGAGCCATCCCTTCTCCCAATGAATGCGTGAATGCGGCGATGAAGTCCTTGCGTGTACGCACAACGCAGCGGCATCGCCACACGCGAAGCGTCTCACCTTGTAAGGCAAGGCCCCGCTCAGGGGAACTAGGAAGATCCCTAGTCCTCGCGGGAGACATTACCAGTGCCCACTCGGCGGCGGTCGGAATGCTTGTCTGGTATTGGGAAAAGGCTTAGACTCTGGCTCCTGATCAGCCCTTCAGCCGCGGGCCGAGACTTCTCGATGCCGCGGTCTCCGTCATGCCGGGGAGAAGATTCTGTGGCCGCGGCACGAAAGCCTACCAGAAGAACAGCCACTTCCAAGACCGGCGCCAGGGACAAGAGTCCCAAGCCGCGATCTGTCGCGGCGCCGCTGCCTCCGACGAAGCCCCCTATATCGGCGGGCCTGCCCTCGGAAGAGCCGGGCTGTCCCATCGGCGGGATCGGCGCCTCCGCCGCCGGGTTGGAGGCGCTGGATGATAATAGCACCGAGCGGAAGCAGGCGGAGCAGGCCCTGCGGGCAAGCGAGGCATTCACCCGCGCCGTATTGAACTCCCTCTCAGCGTATATCTGTGTGCTGGATAAGCACGGGACGATTATCGAGACCAACGACGCCTGGAAGGAGTTCGCCCGGCAAAACCCGGATCGCTCGTTCACCAGTGGTAGGATCGGGCAGAATTACCTCGATGTGTGCCGCCGAGCGGCTACCGGTGGAGAAGCGGCATCCCAGTCCATTCTCAACGGTATCGAAGCCGTGCTGGAGGGGCACCATCCCAGTTTTTACGCTGAATACAGCGCTCATTCGCCGGAAGGAGGGCGCTGGTTCATGATGCGGGTGACTCCGCTGAAAGGGGCGAACGGCGTCGTCATTTCGCACACGAATATCTCAAGCCGGGTACGAATGGCGCGGGCGCTGGAGCAGCACGTGCTCCTGCTCCGCGAAAAGCGGGAGGAGTTGGAATCCCTGACGGGGAAGCTGATCGAGGCCCAAGAACAGGAGCGCCGGCGGATCGCTCGTGAACTGCACGACGACTTCAATCAACGATTGGCGGCTCTGTCTGTCGAGCTGGAGACGATCGAACGCGCCCCGGTCGCCCTACCTGGGCCGGTCGCTCGACAACTCGCGGTGATCCGGGGCCAGGTCGGGCGGCTCTCCGATGACCTGCACGATCTGGCGTACAAGCTGCACCCCTCGTTGCTCGAGCACGTCGGGTTGGAAGTGGCCATTCGAGAGCACGTTGCCGAGTTCACGAAGCGGACCGGGCTGCCCGTGACGTTTACCGCCCGTGAGGTGCCCGGGACGCTCTCGCCGGAGGTTGCCACCTGTCTGTTTCGCGTGATGCAGGAGAGTCTTCAGAATGTGTCCAAACATGCCCAGGCGACCGACGTCACGGTCAGGCTGAGCGGCTCGTCCAAAGGGATCGGCTTGTCGGTGCGCGATAACGGCAAGGGGTTCGACGCGGACAGCAAGCACGCGCAGCGGGCAGGACTCGGCTTAGTGAGCATGCAGGAGCGTGGGCGTCTGCTGGGCGGGTTTCTCCGGGTCCATTCCATCTCCGGGAACGGTACCAAGGTCTGTGCCTGGATTCCTCGTTCTCAGGATGGCGCGTGAAGAAGCCGCGTGTTCTCATGGCCGATGACCACTCGCTGATCCTTGCCGGCTTGCAGAAGCTGGTCGAGGTTGAGTGCGACGTGGTGGGCACGGTGGAAGACGGTCGCGCGCTGGTTGAGGCGGCGCAGAAGCTGCGGCCGGATCTGATTCTCATGGACATCTCCATGCCGCTCTTGAACGGTCTCGACGCGGCCCGGCAGCTCACCAAGCTCGTGCCGGAGAGCAAGCTCATGTTTCTGACCATGCATGCCAGCCCAACCTATGCGACTGAAGCCTTTCAGGCCGGGGCCTCCGGGTATCTCCTCAAGCGCTCCGCGGCTTCGGAACTCAGCCTGGCGATCCGGTCCGTCCTCCAAGGCCAACACTATCTCACGCCGCTGCTCACGAAAGATGTGCTGGAGTCGGTCCTCAAGCCGGCCACCGGGGAGCGAGGCAAAGCTGCGTCCACGGCGCTGACCCCGCGCCAGCGTGAGGTGCTCCAGCTCGTGGCGGAAGGGCGCGGTACCAAAGAGATTGCCAACCTCCTCAAGGTCTCTGTCAAGACGGTGGAGTTCCACAAGGCCCGCATCATGCGGCAGCTGGACCTTCACACCACTGCCGAGTTGACCAAATACGCGATCACCCACGGCATCACCGGCCTCTAACAGGATGCTCAAAAAGTCGCTCTTCTCACCCGCCCAGCCCTGGTGCGCCAAGACGCACTTTTCACCAAGCAGCGTTCTCGCATCGTCCGGTCCTCATCCTGGTTCACCCCGCTGCCGGCCTCGCACCTGTGCCCACACCGGCTAGATGAAACCCGGTGACGACCCAGACCAGCGTCAATGCAACCCCTGTTGACAGGGGACCGCCCTCACTGTCGAAGGGCCGGCCCTGAGCGGGGTCGAAGGGAACAATCTGAAGCAGGTATGCGGCAAAGCTCATGGCCCCTGCCGCAATGGCGGCGCTGAAGCCGACCGTGAACGACGTCCACCCACTGAGGAATCCGACACAGGGGCCATAGGCGCGGCGTAGGTAGGCGTATTCTCCTCCCGCGACCGGCAGAGCGGCTCCTAACTCGCTGGACGACAGCGCTCCTGCGAGGGCCAGCAAGGCCCCGAAGAACCAGATTCCCAAGATCAGCCCGGGATGGCCAAGATCGCGGGCCATGAAGCCGGTCGTCGTGAAGATGCCGCTCCCGACGACGTTGCTGACCAACACACAGCCGGCGGTAAAACCTCCGATGCGGCGTGGAAGTTCCGAGCGAGGCGAATCCATCGGTCACCGCTCACCGGATTGTGTGGATCGATCCTTGCGAATCAGTGGAACAAAACGAACCAGTGTCAGCACTGTGCGTTCATAGCCGTCTTTGGTCCGGCGATAGAGCGCCAGTTCCTGAAAGAACTTGCCGACCGGGAGAATCAGACGCCCTCCAATGGCGAGTTGATCGAGGAGCGGCTGGGGGACGTGATCGGGTGCAGCCGTGACGATGATGGCGTCGAACGGGGCTTCCTCCGGCCAGCCTTGATAGCCGTCACCGACGCGGATGTGGATGTTACGGTAGCCAAGTTCCGCCAGCGTGTGCGCGGCCTGTGCCGCCAGGGGCTCGACGATTTCGATCGTCAAGATTTTCGGCACAATCTCGGCCAGGACCGCAGCTTGGTAGCCGGAGCCGGTTCCAACCTCAAGCACCTTCTTGGCGCCTTGTACAGCGAGCGCTTCGGTCATGAGCGCGACGAGAGAAGGTTGCGAGATGGTCTGATCGTAGCCGATCGGGAGAGGGCCGTCGCCGTAGGCGACGGCGGAGTAGGAGGCGGGAACGAACTTATGGCGGGGAACGCGACGCATCGCGGCGAGAACGGCGGGGTCCTTGATGCCACGGGGAATGACTTGCTCGTCCACCATCCTGTCGCGCTCGGCCTGGCGCGTGGAATCCTCGAGCAGTGGGCTACCACGAGAGTCACCGCTGCAACCTGGAACGGCAGTCAGAGACTGGATAAGCACTACCCCCGTTATCCACAGCGATGTCAGCGTCCGACCTGGGGAGTTCATAAGAGATACAGAACCTGGATGATGACGCTTAGCAGAAGGAGCAAGCCTGGTGCCAAGACCTTCTTCACGGCTCCTGTAGCGTTTATCTACACGTAAGGCCGGATCGGTGTGGCAAGATATCCCTTGGTCCTGTGAGTCTGACCGAAGTGTCCGTTCCAAGCTGCTGCTTTCCCGATGAACTCTGGATAAGGCTCGGTCTCGGCAGATGGTACTAGCCTTGCTCAACCGATAAGAGGAGGTGGAGCGCCTACGCCTCCTTGCCGCGATCTCGTGGCTCGCGGAGGGAGGGCGGGCGTTCGCAGCGACGTGTTATGCCCGGAACGGGAATGGGGACTCTTTCACGATGAAGCCGACGATTGTGCAATCGACCTGCGATCCTCTCGCTGAGCAGCCAATGGAAATCGTCGAGCGAAAGGGCCTGGGTCATCCTGACACGATCTGCGATTCCGCGATGGAGCGGGTCGCAGTCGAATTGGCACACGCCTATCTCAATACGTGCGGACGCGTGCTCCATTTCAACGCCGACAAGGGGATGCTGATTGCCGGCCAAGTGGAGTGTCGTCTCGGCGGGGGCCATGTCGTCACGCCGATGCGGCTGGTCATCGGCGATCGGGCCACGTGTGAGTGGCGACGGAAGCGGGTACCCGTGAATGAGATTGCCGAGCGGGCTGCCCATAAGTGGTTCACGCAGTACCTCCCTCATGTGGATCCCGTGAAGCACCTCACGTGCCAGGTGGAGCTCAAGCCGGCTCCCGCAGAACTTCAATCTGTCAGTGAGCGGCGGGGAGGGCCGGTGGCCAACGATACCTCGGCCGCGGTGGGCTATGCGCCACTCACCCAGACGGAGCGCCTGATCTTCCAGGTCGAACAGTTCCTGAACAGCCCTTCCTTTAAGAAGGCATTTCCGGATACGGGGCAAGACGTCAAGGTGCTGGGAGTACGGACGAGGGAGGAGTTGACGGTCACGGTCGCGATGCCCTTCCTGGCTTCTGCCATCCGGACAGAGTCCCAGTACTTTGCCCGCAAGGCCGACGTGGTGAGGGCCTTGCAGTCCTTCGTGAAACGGAAGGCGGAGCCGAGGCTGTCGGCCGAGATCGCGCTCAATGCGCTGGACCGTCGCGGAGTAGGACTCGCGGGGATGTATCTCTCTCTGCTTGGCACGTCGGCGGAAGCGGGCGACTCGGGCGAGGTGGGGCGAGGGAATCGCGTGTGTGGAGTGATCTCGCTCCGCCGGCCGGCCAGTGCAGAAGCCGCCGCCGGGAAAAACCCGATGGCTCATGTGGGGAAGATCTACAATGTTCTTGCCCAAGTGCTGGCTGAGCAGATTCACCATAACGTGAAGGGACTGCGAGAAGTGACGGTCTGGCTCACGAGCCGGATCGGCCGACCGGTATCATCGCCGCAGTCCGTCATGGTCGAGGTCAATCTGGCGCACGGTGTGTCGTTGGCAGCGGTCGAGCCGCTGATCGGTCGGCAGATTCAGCACGCCTTGCACAGAATCACACCTTTCTGCAAGGCGCTGGCTGAAGGAGTCTATGCGGTCTGTTAGCAAAAGGGCGTGGTGTCATCGAGAGAAAAGGGGTGAGGCCATGGTCGACACAAGCCACGTCATCAAAGCGGTGACGGCATCGTTCGAGCGGGAGCCGCGTATCAACTTGCACAAGTATCCCGTTCGCATGGACTTCAGCGACGGCGTGCTCACCTTGGAGGGCGAGGCGGAGCATGTGGCGGCGAAGAAACTGTGCATGGAACTCGCGGTCGCTGTGCCCGGTGTCGCAGGCATCGTGGATCGACTTCACGTGACGCCTTCAACACATATGGGCGATGGAGCCATCCTGGACGCCGTGCGCGATGCGTTGCTTCAGGAGCCCAGCCTGCAGAACTGTACGATCCAAGAAAAGCGCAAAGGTACGTGGGAGATCGTCAGGGAGGCATCCGTGACGCCGCACGGGGTGATTCAGGTGTCCGTTACAGATGGGGTCGTGCTCTTGGACGATCATGTGACCACCCTCACCCAGAAGCGACTGGCCGGCGTGCTGGCCTGGTGGGTACCCGGGAGTCGGGACGTCATTAACGGCATGGAGGTCGTCCCGCCGCAAGAAGACTCCGACGAGGAACTCGCGAAAGCGGTGCGCCTCGTGTTGAAAAAGGATCCCTTCGTCAACGCAGAGCGCATCCGTGTGAGTGTGAAAAAGGCGGTGGTCACGCTGGAAGGTGATCTGCCCTCAGTTGCTCAGAAGGAGATGGCCGAGTTCGATGCCTGGTACGTGTTCGGAGTGGATACAGTAGTCAATCGGCTCGAAGTGAGATAGCGCAGTGGTTCCGTCCCCATCCCTATTGAGGAAACACGATCATGGTCAAAGGTGAGGGCTACAGATTTCGGGATCGTCGCGATGCCGGACGAGAACTTGCTAGAGCGCTCATGCGATACAAGGGAGCGAAGGACACGATCGTCCTGGCGCTGCCGCGCGGCGGAGTCGTGATCGGCTACGAGGTGAGCCTCGTGCTGCGTGTGCCGCTGGATGTGCTCGTGGTTCGCAAACTGGGAACGCCCTGGAATCCCGAGCTGGCGATGGGAGCTCTGGCGGAGACCGGCTATCGGCACCTGAATGCCGACGTCATTCGAGCCTATGGTGTGACCGCCGAGCAGTTGGAGGAGGAAGTCCGACGTCAGCAACAGGAGATCCATCGGCGAGTCGAGAAGTACCGGGGAGCAAGGCCCCTTCCACCGTTGAAGGGGCAGACGGTGATCGTGGTGGACGACGGAATTGCGACGGGAGCCACGTTCTATGCGTCGCTGGCGGCGCTGCGCACCGCAGAGGCCGCGCGCTTAGTGGCGGCAGTGCCTGTCGCTCCTCCGGATGCTTCGCTTGAGTTGAACACGAAGGTGGATGAAGTCGTCATCCTCCAGACGCCGGCGTGGTTCTTGGGCATCAGCCAATTCTATGACGTGTTTCCTCAGGTCGAGGACGAGGAAGTCATCGCGTGTCTGGAGACCGTGCGGGAAGCCCTGTCGAGCGGCAAAACACCGGCTGGATGAGGGGCAATAGACCCCGCGTCTGCTGTGCAGTATAGAGACAAGAGAGAAGGAGAACTCCATGGCGTTCGAACTGACCAGTAGCGCATTCAAGGAAGGAGAGCTGATTCCGAAGAAGCATACCTGCGAGGGCCCCGATCTCTCGCCTCCCTTGCGCTGGAGCAATCCCCCGCCGGGAACGCGCAGCTTCGTCCTGATCGCCGACGATCCCGATGCGCCCGTCGGCACGTGGGTGCATTGGGTCGTGTTCAACATCCCCTTGGATCTTCGCGGATTAGCCGAAGGCCTTCCTGCTCAGGAGACCTTGCCGAATGAGACGCAGCAAGGCCTGAACGACTTCAAGCGGGTCGGGTACGGTGGACCATGCCCGCCGCCCGGAAAGCCCCATCGCTACTCCTTCAGACTATACGCGTTGGATACCGCCCTGAATCTCAAGCCGCGCGCGACCAAGGCGCAGGTCCTCGATGCGAGCAAAGGCCATATCCTGGGAGAGGCGCAGCTTATGGGACGGTTCGGGAGATAGAGCCTGTGGCCGATCGTACGGCGTCATGGACCGCCTGAGGGGATGGGCATGCCATGCGGATTGCATTGACCGGGGACGTCATGCTCGGACGGTTAGTGGATCGCTATGTGATCCGCAATATGGCCCTGGGCCCGGAGATCATATGGGGCGACGTCTTGCCTGTGATGCTGGCGGCGGAGTGCCGGTCGATCAACCTCGAGTGTGTGATCGGCAGTCGAGGACGCGAATGGCAGCCGGAGACCAAGGCCTTCCATTTCCGCGCTCATCCTCGCGCCATCGATGTCTTGCGGGCCGCTCGCATCGATTGCGTGACGCTGGCCAATAATCACGTGCTGGATTACGGAGAGGAAGCCTTGCTGGACTGTCTGAGCCTGTTGGATAGGGCCGGCATCACGCGCACGGGCGCAGGCCCAAACTTAGCAGCGGCGCTGGAGCCGGCGTTCATCGACATTCCGGGGGGACGGCTTGCCGTCGTTGCGCTCACGGACAACGAGCCGGAGTGGGAAGCGACGGAACGGAGCCCCGGAGTCAACTGCGTGACCTATAGCGACCGAGGGTTGGGCGAGCCATATTGGTCACGCCTCACCCAGGTGCTGAGCTATGCCAGACGCCGAGCCGATCTCGTGATCGTCAGTGCGCACGTCGGGCCCAATTGGGGTGTCCCGTCCACGGCCATGAAAGTCCTGGCCCGCCAGCTTATCGAGTTGGGCGCGGACCTCTACTGGGGCCATTCGAACCATACCCCGCAAGGCATCGAGCTTTACAAGAACAAGGTGATCCTGTACTCGACCGGCGATTTCGTGGACGACTACTGGGTCGATCAAGACGAGCGGAACGATCTCTCCTTCCTCTTCGTGTTGGAAGTTGAGCGTAACCGCGTCGTGCGTATTCGGTTGCATCCGGTGCGGATCGAGAATTTCTTGGTGCGTCTTGCGCGGGGAGCGGAGGCGGATTTTCTGGAACGGACGATGACGGCGAAATGCGCGATGTTCGGGACCGCCATTGCGTTTCAGGACGGCACCGGAACGATCATGGTTCAGTGACGCTGTCAAAGTGGGAAACGAGGCTGGGTGATGCGATGACCAAGGACGAATTGTGCGAGGCCGCGTTGCAGGAACTGCATTGCATCGAACAGGGCTTGGTGACGGTGGACATGGTTGCCGGCGATCCCTCCATCGGTCAGCCTGGTATCCGGAAACATCCCCGTTCCCGGATGGCCGTGGCGAATCGTGCGAAAGCGGGCTTTGTCGTTCTTGAGGCGGAGGCTGTGTGGACTGCGCAGATCCGGTGGCGGTGGTGGCGATAATGGGCGGATGGTTGTGGAGCGCAAATGTGTCTGCGGTTCAATGGAACGAAGGGACCGTGTGCGCAGAGCTTGCCGGGCTTGTTCGCGCGCTGGCTGTGACCATCGGTCCCCGGAGCTATCAGGATCCGGCCAACCTGACTGCCGCGGCCGATCTTATTGCGACGCGACTCGAATCGTTCGGCTATACGGTCACGTCCCAGCCTTACCGGGTCAACGATCTAGCGGTCCGCAATGTCATTGCACAGCGGGAAGGAACTGAGCAACCTGATCGCGTGATCGTGATCGGAGCCCATTACGATTCAGTCGCGGGCTCGCCGGGGGCGGATGATAACGCAAGCGGGGTGGCGGTGCTGCTGGAACTGGCGCGCCTTCATGCGGAGACGCCTTTTCGGAAGACCGTGCGGTTCGTGGCCTTCACTCTGGAAGAACCACCGTTCTTCCGCAGCCGGCGCATGGGTAGCCGCGTCTACGTACGTTCGCTCAAGGAGCGGGGGGAGCAGATCGAGGCGATGCTTTGTCTCGAATCGGTGGGATACTTCTCGCGGGAACCGTGGAGCCAGTCGTTTCCTTGGCTGGTGTTCTGGCTGCGCTGGCGCTATCCGACCACCGGCAACTTCATCACGATCGTCAGCAATGCCGATTCGCAGCCGTTGCAGACAGAGGTCCGGGATGCGCTCAAAGCCCGCATGGACTTGCCGGTCGAAACCTACACCGGGCCTTGGTGGATTCCCGGGGTGGATTGGTCCGATCACGGATCGTTCTGGAACAAGGGCTATCCGGCCGTCATGCTGACGGACACGGCCCTCTTCCGCAATCCCCATTACCATCGTCCGACCGATCTTCCCGACACGCTGGACTACCGGGCCATGACCGAGTTGGTGCGCGGCCTCTCCGGAGCCCTCACGGCTCCGCGTGTCTGTCTCGCTTGACGACTTCGCGATTTCGCGACGAACCGTCATGAATAATGCGGGCTGGCGGAAAGGCAGGCGAATCTATGAGCGAGAAAATCAAGTACACAGACGAACCCCTCGGAGACCTCAAGGTCGTTCCTGACTTCCTTCCTTGCCGGGAGGAACTCGTCTTTCGGGATGAAGGAGTCAAAGTCACCATCGCGCTAAGCAAGCGAAGCGTCGAGTTCTTCAAGGGTGAGGCTCGGAAACATCACACGCAGTACCAGCGCATGATCCGGCGGCTACTCGACGCCTATGCGGAGCATCATGCGCGCCATCGAGCTTCACGCTCAAGGCGGACGGTACGAAAGCACGCCGCCGCATAGCTGACATTTTAGACCGCTTCTCGATCCCTCATCAGGCTTGTTCACTTTTCTTGGACCTTGGTTTCCGATATACTCGCAATCGTTGGAGTTCTCTGCATGTCGAAGATAGTCCCCACCCCTCCTCCAGGGTTCGACGACCTCTCGGTCGAAGAACAGATCGATCTCGTGCAATCTCTCTGGGACCGGATCGCGGCGACCCCCGAGCAAATTCCCGTGCCTGAGTGGCACCGGCGGATCATTCGCGAACGCCTGGAGGCATACCAGGCGAATCCAACCGCTGGTCGGCGCTGGACAGACGTCCGCACAGACATCGAGCGCAAGTTGCGAGATCGTTGATCTGACGAATGGCACGGCGACTCGTCGTCCAACCTCAGTCGGATCTCGACATTTTAGTCCGCATTATCCATGGCCGCTTCTGCTGCAACCGCGGATTCGCTGTTGCGACAAGCCTGCGGGCTTCGCGCCGTGCAGGCGGGCGGGCTCGCCGCTCAGACCCTCGACGTACTGTTTCAAGTACGCCTCGGGTCCTCCCCGCTCCACGCGCCCGTCTCGCGACGCGACTCCACGGTTTCGCGACGAATCGTCATGAATAATGCGGACTCGCAGCCGCCATCTGGTACGAAGACCAGCGGGCCGGCTTGGGTGTGCGCTTCCTCGACGAGCTCGACCTGGTGTTCCAGCGTATCGAGGCCAATCCTCGACAATTCCCGCGGCTGGAAGGCGAAGTTCGCCGTGCTCTCCTCCGCCATTTCACTTACGGCGTGTACTTCGTTGGAGAGTCAGAGGACACCACAGTTCTGGCGGTTCTGCATCTGTACCGAGAGCCTGATATGTGGATGAGCCGGAATTGACAGCCCTGAGAACAATAGAGACATCTACCCTCCATTGATCTATCTCCAGCTCGCAAACCGCAGCGGATCGGGCGACAGCCCGCCCGATCGTCTCTGATGATAGCGGGTCGGCAGAAATTAGGCTGCAGCCGGTAGCAGGAGAGGCTGGGGGATTCGCGGTCTAGCCCGGCGGCTGGCACCGGCAAGAGCGGTGGATAAGCATTGGGCTTTGAAGTAGACTTGCCCGCAACAGATGGCTGAGGTTTGCCTTGCTATGCGGCAGAAGTAGGCCGCAGCAGATTTAATAGTTAGGCGAGAGAACAGTGAGAGACAAAGGGTAAATGCCAACAGTACTCAGGGTAGGCGCGTACCGATTGTTCTTCTACGCCAGCGATCGCGATGAACCGCAACACATTCACGTCGAGCGTGAGGACAAGATCGCCAAGTTCTGGCTCGACCCTATCAGGTTGCAAAGAAGCGGTGGGTTTACTCGAGCAGAACTCAGTCGAATCCACAAAATTATCCGGGATCATCACACGCAGCTCATGGAGGCTTGGAATGAATACTTCAGGAGTTGACCTTGAAGTTCCACGTGCCGAAGCCGTAACCGTAACAAAAGACACCTTAGTGGTGGAGCTCAACGATGGCCGGACCATTTCGGCTCCCCTCGCGTGGTTCCCCAGACTCCTCCATGCAACTCTGGACGAACGAAATAAGTGGAGATTAATTGGTAAGGGCCATGGGATTCATTGGGAGGATCTTGACGAAGATATCAGTGTTGAAGGTCTATTGGCCGGAAAGCCTTCTGGCGAGAGTCAAGTCTCATTCAAGAAATGGCTTGAATCACGTACATCTCGCCCAACAAGGCGCCCCAGCCGACGCAGTAAACTGGGCGGCTGAGCGAGCCGTTAGACGGAGAACCGAACTCGTGGCCATCTACGCCGTGTTTGGTGTCGGAGTTGGCAATCTTGGGCGCGGTAGGGCGCCTCGTCGTCGGATGCCGGAGTGGGTCGAGATGCTGAACAGACATCTAGCCGATGGGACCCCGTCGGTAAAGATCATCGGTTTCTTCGGACACACGGGTAACTTTCTGGCCGATTCGCCGACGACCGATCTCAAGGAGGTCACCTCCAGATTCGACCGTCTGCTCGAAACCGATTGAAGAGAAATTAGGGTCAGAGTGTTATTGTGTTCGCGGACGCTCAAATGACGTGAGCCGTTCTCTCGAAATTGCACTCTGACCCCGATTTCTCCAGTTCTTCTCTCAGGACGGGCCTGTAGATTAACATAAGGCTTTCCAGTAGACTTGCCTCTCCCGGTCGCTGTGGCTGCAGAATAGAGATCATGGTGAAATTCACGAAGTACTTCGAATTCATACGGCAGCGCCCTGATCGTGCCATCATTCGCGAGGAATGGATCGAAAGGGTGGTAAACAATCCGGCGAAGGAGATTGTACAGAAGGATGGGCGCATCCGTCGCTGGGCGCCGATCGAAGAGATGGGAAATCGATATTTGCGAGTCGTCCTATTGCCGGACCAGCACACGGTCCATAATGCCTTTTTTGATAGGAGCTTCAAGCCATGACCATTAAGTATTTTCAGGACACCGACACGCTCTACATCGAGTTTAGAGTGGCAGAAGTGGCCGAGACCAGGGATTTGGATGAGAATACCCAGCTCGACTTGGACAAGGATGGCAATATCTGCGCCATGACGATTGAACATGCTCGAGATAGAGCGGACATTCCACACTTCTCTTTCGAACAGATCGCAGCCTAAGACGAATAGGGCATTCCGAGAGCATTGGCCACGTCCAGCTTCCCGTCTTCCCTGACCAGATAGCCGTCGGTGACATCGACATAGCCTCGTACCGCGCCGTTGCTCTCTGCCTCCACGATGACTCTTTTCAGCGGGCTATCCCCCTCGAGCTTCAACCGGTTTACTTTTCGGAGTGATGTCATTCGGATTTTCGGGGCCGGCTGCTGGCCCGCATTATTCATGAACGCTTCTGCTGCAATCGCGGATTCGCCGCTCCGACAAGCCTCCATGCGGCTTCTGTGGCATGGAGGCAGGCAGGCTCGCCGCTCAGTCGGTCAACATCCTGCATCAAGGATGCCTCCCTCCTTCGCGGCTCCATGCGCTCATCTCGCAATGCGACTTCGCGGTTTCGCGACGAACCGTCATGAATAATGCGGGCTAGGCCAGGCTTGCCTGGCTTGTCAGCGCCTCTCCTCCATCAAGCGCGTCAGCTCTTCCCGGCTGAAGGGATAACGCCGGCCGCAGAACTCACAGCTCACCTCGGTCGTGTCCTGGGCCGCAATCATTTTGCTCAGCTCCTCACGGCCAAGGGTGATGAGCACCCGTTCGATTGTTTCGCGGGTGCAGGAACAGTGGAAGGCGAGCGCTCGCTTCTCAATAAGAAAAACCCGTGATATGCTGCATTTTCTTGAGGCGCGTGCCGGTTGCTTGGACTATTCTGCAAGTCGGCCAGCCGCTCAACCGCTCTCCGCATCCCTCGCGCTTATGAAGCAGACCATTGAGAAGCGTTGTAGGCAATTCCTTGTGAACCTGCTATAAAATGGTGCGCGAGAGGGGATAGATCCCATGAGCGAAAAAGTTCATTCGATCATGAAAGAGTTACGCCGCCAGCTTGAGGCGCTGTATGGCCCTCGTCTGGTGCGGATGATGCTCTATGGCTCGCAGGCTCGTGGCGATGCCGAGCCTGGCTCGGACATCGATGTGTTGGTTGTGTTGCAGGGGGCGGTGTCTCCCGGAGAGGAGATCGCCCGCACCAGCGACATCATCGCGTCGCTCTCTCTCAAGCATGGCGTGGTGCTCTCTCGCGCGTTTGTGTCGTCAGACCGGTTCGAACGTGAACAGAGCCCGTTGCTCATGAATATCCGGCGCGAAGGCGTCGCGGTATGATGCCCGACCAGGCGGCCTTACTCCGCAAAGCCCGCTCCAGCCTTCACGCTGCTCAACTCTTGGCCGGTGAGAAGCTCTTTGACTTTGCGGTGTCCCGCGCCTACTACACCATGTTTTATGTGGCCGAAGCCTTGTTACTGGGACAGGACCTCTCGTTTTCGAAACATTCGGCTGTGTTGGCCGCGTTCGGAGAACGCCTCACCAAGCCGGGTCTTGTGCCGCCGCAGTTTCACAAGTATTTACTCGACGGCGAAGATAGCCGTCATGTGGGTGATTATGACCTCGGCCCGGGGTTATCGGCCGCGGAAGCTGTCGAGCAGATCCGTCGGGCGCAGGAGTTCTTAGATTTGGCTGCGCGGCTCATTGGCCCGCTTCCCCATCAGATTTACTATAAGCGTCTGGGTTGGCCGGACTTTGCCGGCTTGTCAGCCTCTCTCCTCTATCAGGTGCGCCAGCTCTTCCCGGCTGAAGGGATAACGCTGGCTGCAAAACTCACAGCTCACCTCGGTCGCGTCCTGCTCCGTCAGCATTCTGGTCAACTGCTCTCGGCCAAGGGAGATGAGCATCCGTTCGATGGTTTCGCTGGTGCAGGAGCAGTGGAAGGCCAGCGCTCGCTTCTCAAGGGTGTCATAGGGCATCCCGGCGAACAGTCTCTCCAAAATCTGTTCTGGATTGTTCCTTTCGCGCAGGAGTTGTGTGACCGGCGGGAGCTGGCCGAGTCTCTCTATTAATGTATCGATCATCGATTCATCCTTGGGAGGAAGAGTTTGGATCAGAAAGCCTCCGGCAGCGGACAC
Organism: uncultured Nitrospiraceae bacterium; assembly: GCA_964555285.1. Taxonomy (GTDB): domain Bacteria; phylum Nitrospirota; class Nitrospiria; order Nitrospirales; family Nitrospiraceae; genus JBBIQV01. Next base: position 859 of record CAZKRM010000044.1, on the reverse strand, counting down.
ATGCTTGTCAGGCTCCACATAGACCCCGAGCCCCACAGCTAATGGAGTCTGCTCCGATTTGGCAGGCAGGCTGTTGAAAAAGTCCGCCGGCTTCCTTTAAAGGTCCAGGCTTATTCTCCTTCGCCGAATACCCCGTAGCTTCTGGCCTTCGTAGCAGAAGTGGCTACTTCGGCGGAGTAGGCTGCTGCGGGGAGCTTCATCTGAAGCAAGTCGAATCTTCGCGCAACCTTGATCTCGGTCTCGCTTCAAGAGCGGCTGCCGCCGCTCAGTCGGCGCCACAGCAGGTACAACGGAGCTCCGGCCAAGACGGTTGCGATGCCGAGGCCCGCTTCCACCGGACGCTCGTAGAGTGTGGTCCCGACAATCACGGCTGAGACAAGAAGGTAGAATCCCGGGACAAACGGGTAAAGCGGTGTGCGATAGGGACGGGGCAGATTCGGCTCTTGCCGACGCAGGATCGGTACTGCGCCCACTGCAAGGGCGCTGAAGATCATGAGCACGGTGCCGCTATAGATCACCAGCCGTTCGAAGCTCCCAGACAAAATCAGGACTGAGGCCCAGAGGCTTTGCAGGAGGATGGCGTTGATCGGCGTGCCTCGTGCGCCGGGAGTTTCAGCAAAGAAGGAGGGAATCAACCGGTCTTGCGCCATGGCATAGTAGACGCGCGGCCCGGCCCACACCATGGCGCTCACGGCTCCTGCGATCGAAAGGCAGAGGATGGCTGTCACGAACCGGCCAGCCTCGAGGCCCAGCAGCGCTCGTGCGACTTTATCGGCGACAGGCAGGAGCGGCGGCTTGGCCAGTTCCGTCACCGGCAGCGCGTAGAAGTAGAATCCGTTCAACATGAGATAAAGCAGCC
>CAZKRM010000043.1:0-25342 GCA_964555285.1 uncultured Nitrospiraceae bacterium | reverse complement strand
CCAGCACTAAAGCGGGAAGGAAAACGCCGGTTCGATTATTTTGGACAGCAGTGGGGCGGACTTGCTTATTGATGGGATTGTACAGGGCAAGTTCCCTGCCAGGCCCGAAGCCTCGAAATGCCGTAGATGCGATGAGCGGGCCATTTGCAAGCGCGCAAAAGGCAAGCATGATTTCTGATTGGCAAGCTGAAGGGGACAAAAGGGGGCGCCCATTTCTGGAAGAGACAAGGGATCGGTCTGCTTGACTTGAATGGTCTCCACCAATGACTGAGCTAAATCAAAAGACAGACGACGAACTCTTGAAGGAGCTGATCATCTCCGATCCACAAGGAAGTGAGGTCGAGCACATCCGCATGACGCTGTTTGTCCGCAAGATAAATGACCTGGCTTGTGCGATCACACAGGCCAGCAAAGCAGGTCGCACCCTTTCCTGGGTAATTAGCATTGCCACGATTGTGGGAACCGTAATCGCGGCACTTCAGTTCGTTCGTAGTTGCTCGCCTTGAATGAAAGAGGCGCGAGCGTTAGCGAAAGAAGCGAGGCATCCGCCGAGGCTTGGCCGGGAAGGAAAGCTCTGGACTGGTAAATGGTCTTACCAAGCTTGCTGATTTCCTTCAAAGGGATGGCCTGGATCGGTCCCATCGTGCGCGCAACGTTTTTCACCCGCCCGACCCAGTCGCGCCGAGACGCGCCCTTCCCAAGCGAACACCGCCAAACAGAACTTGTTCGACCCGAAGCCCTTTCGTTGATCTTGGCGACGGGATAAGCCCCCGCGTGTCGCGTTCCGCGAGCACAGGGACCGACTAGGCCACTGCCCTCACTCTGCTTCGGGAGGTACCGAAAAGTCAGAAAATGTACCGGGAGTCTTTTCTGATCGCTCGGCGTGAGGCACTCACTCCCCTCCTTGCTTCGCTACGCGAGGAAAGCGTTGCACGAAGTATGAGATCACATCCCGCCAGTACCTACCGGATTACCCGACGCGAGAGATCGTCACCACTCGTCGAATCGGCGGCTCGTCTTGTGCATGGAAGGTACGCCGGCGGAGAGGGCTGGCGGATCAGAGAAATTCGACGTGGCGAACCATCTCGTCTGGGGACAAGACATCGTGGAGCAGCATGAGGGACCGCAGCATGTGGGACACCGGTGTCTGTTGATGCGCGTACACAATGCCTCGATGCGGGAGACCGGAAGCGTGCAGCCGCAGAAAATCCGCATCCTGCGTCACCACCACACGCCCGTCTTGGGCCGCTCGTTCAAGGTGCCGGACATCCTCGACTGTCTGTAAGCCGAGTTCTTGGACTGTGGTCACGTCCACGCCGCGCCTGCGCAATCCTTCTGTCACGGCTTTCGGAACATGCTTGTCCATATAGAAGCGAATCCGGTCAGCCACCGATTTTTCCGCTCAGCTTGGACTTAGTCCGGCTCCGCAATTCGGCGACATAGGATTCGTCGGCCAGGATAGCCTCGTCTATTGCTTGGCGGTGATCGTAGTAGTATGCGAGTGCCGCGTATACGTCGGCCAAGGACAATCCATGCTGGGAAGCGATCTCATCCGCGCTCAATCCCATGCGCTCATGCCAGATGACGATGTTTTGCACGGTAATGCGATGTCCGGTTATCCGAGGCTTGCCGCCTGCAACTTCCGGTGAACTCTCGATGTGCTGCGTGGTGACGATATCCATGGTAGCCCTCCGTAGGAAGCGACGGCATCATTATAAGCCATCGGAGAATCGCCTTCCAAGAAAAAGGGAGCACGAGTAGGAACAGGTTATCCCAAAATCGATTTGGCCACGGGGCCGCGGCCTATAATTATGAGGAGTGTCCAGCCAGGAACCGTTCGAGAAACGTCGCGGAGACGTGGCGGGACGCGCCACTTGACTGAACCAGCCTTGACTCTCGCCGCCACTTCGACCGCGCGTCGGCCCAACGCCTTGGCCTCGGCCAGTTCCTTGTTGTCGATCTCGGGGGTTGTCTCCCTCGGTTGTGGCGGATGCACCAAAGGCCCCGCTGCTCAAGGCGATTCTATCCGAGGCGGCTTTGCACTTCGGCAACGAGGTCGTTAGCGAGGCGGTTGCGATTCTCTCTTGTGACCATGACCAGGCGGCAGTCCGGACGATCTTTCACCTGTCTGATGAATCCTTCGCCCTTCATGGCGATCGTCGCAATCAGCATCTTCGGTGAGTTCAGCAGTGCGGTCATGTCGTCCGTAAAGCGCCGCGAGAGACATTCCATCTTACCGATTTCGTCGATAACGATCAGCCGCGACTGAACGTGCCTGAGGTCAAGTTCAGCCAAGAGCTGCTCGAAGCCGGGGACATCCACACCGTAGCGGCTGACACGGTAAGGTCCAGAATGGTGGATGTGGGATAATACCAGTTGGCGACCGCAGAGCGTGACGAGCCGAAACCCTTCTCTATTTCCCTGCTCGTCTCGGATTTCTTCCGTATAGAAGCCAGCAGGGTGGTACTTGGCCAACCGTGTTGCCAGTGTACGACTGAGTGTGGTCTTGCCGACTCCCGGCTGTCCAGTAATTAAAATGTGAGATGTCTGGCCTGCATGTTTCACCGTGTTGCCGGTACCATGGACTGTTCAAGCATGGCGCTTGTGGATCGTGATGTGATTCCCGTCCGGATCTTCGATCACCGCCATGCGGCAGACAGGTGTGTCGAACGCTTCGGTGACGAACGACACGGCGCGCTCCTTCATCTTGTGCACAAAGGCATCGAGGTCTGATACCTCAAACGCCACGACGGCTCCCTTTGCTCCCGGAGTATGGCCCCTCTCCGTGGTGGAAATGGCGAAGGTCGAACCGCCAAGGTCATATTCCACCCAGACATCCCGGTAGTGGTAGCTCACATGCAAGCCAAGCACATGCTCATAGAAGGCTCTGGCTCGAGCCATATCCGAGACGGGATAGACGGTGAAGGCAATCGATGTGATCATTGGGAGAGTCCTTCCTCTTGACCTTGCTTCTTTCCCCTCATGTGACCCGCCTGCTACGGCGCGTTCAACTCGTCCAGCCGCTCTCTTCATCTAGCCGGATGAAGTACACCGTCATATCTGTCTTTTGATCGGCGAGACCAAGTGTCTCCTCCCTTGCCTGAGTGGGGATACTGGGGTTCTTGACTTCGGACTTTTCTATCAAGCATTGACGCCCTCTGAGTGTAAGGTTAAGAACTTGTATCTTTGAGTAGAAAAAAGGTTCCTTTTTCTCCACTCCACCACAGGTTGACAGGTTTTGGATCGAAGAACATAATGCGTTCACTCGTTGAGACATTCTGAGCAATGCAAGTTACCACCAAACACCGCGCCAAGGTTCTTCGTGAAGTTTTCTGAGTTGGTGAGGTTGTTGGAACACAATGGGTTCACACTCATCAAGGAAAAAGGGTCCATTCGTTATTATGGCAAGCCCGGGATAGAGCATCTGGTCCGCATTGATTATCATGGCTCGAAGGAAGTGCCGACGGGAACCTGTCACGCCATCCTAAAAGCGGCTGGGCTCAAGCATCGGGAGGAGTAACGTGATCAACCTCAAGTACTCGCTCGTGATCGAGGCGACGGACGATCCCACCTTCTTTGGGTTTTACTCCCCCGATCTTCAAGGATTCAGCGGAGTAGGCCACTCCATCGAGGATTGCCTGTACCAAGCACGGTGGGGGATGGAAGAGCACCTGGCCCTTCTGAAGGAAAAGGGCCTGCCCATTCCTCCCCCAAGCCCTAATCCCACCGTCGTTATCCAAAACGAAAAGCGAGTCGGTCAAGCGGTCTAACGGCGGCTGCGTCATGCACTGACCTCCGGGCCGATCGATCTGGCCTCATCACCATCTTGATCTTGCCCCCTACCGGTCTGAAGATCGTTTTCCGAGTCAAGACATCCGCCGCAACCTGAACGCCCTCGCCGGTGAGTCCGGATCTGGAGAATGTGTGATTGCAAGACATCATCCCCTTCGCGATCCGCAGGAAAGTGTGCAATCAAGCAATGACTCTTTCTTTTCTTTGTTTTGCCCGCGTGGCGGTAAGTGTTGCTCAGCGTGCTCGCGTGCAGTACAATCACGCGCGTGGTCCATTGGCACCGGTTCACGCCGGCTGATTTCGAATACGATTTTGACGCAGACAAACTGGCCGTTCATCGGGTGACATTCGAAGAGGCGGTCGAATGTTTCTTCTCGGACTTCGAGGTACGGCGGAACAAGTCGTACACCGATCGTTTCCAGCTTGTTGGATCGACGGTCGGAGGTCGACGTCTTAAGATCATCTTTCAGCTTAAACCCCAACGCGTCGTCCGTATCATCACAGGATGGCCCTTATGATGAAAAAACCCAAGCCACGTTTCCGATCAGAGGACGAGATCGACGCCATCGTGCTCGCCCAAGCGGAGGATGAGACGGCCTGGACGAAGCCGATTCTCGTACGACGGCCGAAGCCCGCCGCGGTGTCGCTCACGCCGCGCCTCGCGGCCCAGGCGGCGTTCTTCGCGCGGTTGCATCGTGAGCGCGATCTGGCGGCCTGGGTCCGCCGAGTCGTTCAAGAACGCCTCGATTGGGAAGAAGCCGCGCTTGCCGGCGTCAAGCGCCGTCTCCGCGCCAAGCGCGCGTAGCCCACATGCTTCCCGAACGCTTCTGAAGCCATCTCGGCCGCGACTCTCTTCGTCGTTCGTCTCTCGTCTCTCGTCGCTCGTATGACGGGGTGCGCTTCACGCGCACAGACGGTGAGGGGCATTGCTCGACCGCGCGCTACGCCAAATACGCCGCCACGATTCCCGACAGCACGATCCCGTCGAAGGTGCCCGCGCCGCCGATGCCGGTGGCGATGTTGGCGACGTCCTTCAGGTGGAGCAGGTCGGTTGTCGGCCTGAGCTTGAGTTTGGCCATCGCCGAGACGAACAGTTGGCCGAAGACGAACGGGAGCATGGCCAACAGGATCAGAAAGAACAGCAGCGGCAGAATGCTCGAGAGTTTCATCGCCGGCTCGTCATGGTTCAGGCGTGATGAAAAAGAGATGGCCCGGTGCGCCGCCAGGTGAATCGCTGTTGCCGAATCGGTGGATGACTGGAAACCGTTCGGCGCACATGCTCGCCAATCGTGTCTCCGTCATGGTCGGGTCTGTCGTCCAGTATGCGCCCAACATGGTCACTGCCGGAGCGGTCGTCAGGTAGTCGATGTGCCAGCGGCGGACCTTTCTCCGGCGCAGATGTCGGGTCAGACGGAGGCCGAGCGTGACCGACCTGCCGTAGGCGGAGCCCACGTAGCCATAGAGACCAGCGGCCAGCGGGAGGCGGCCCAGCGCGCCAATCTTGATCCTGCTTGCCGGCACTGTGAGAAGCAAGATGTAATGGCCCCGTTGGCCCATCAACTCTTGGAGATCGGCGACCGCTGCAAGCCCCCACCGCTGAAAGAGCCTCGTCAATGATCGCGGTATGAAGCTGGGACTGTTCCTCATCGGATACCCAGAACTTCGCGTTTTGCCTGCTCGGCGATTAGGTCGGCCTGTCTCGTGGGCTCCGGAATCCGGTATCCCTTCCCGCAAGCGAGCGTGAGTTGCACGGCCTGGGCAAGGCCGATCCGATGACCGACCGAGACGAAGACGGGCCGGACTCGATCGCGTGTCCGCACGACAGTTCCGATGACGCGACCTTCCGCACTACGAAGCGGTGCGGTGGCGCCACGAGACAGGCCTGGTTCTCGATACGTTCCAACCAACAGGGATTTGGCACAGCCAATGACCGGCTTGTCCAGGCACACGCCGATGTGACAGGCGATGCCGGCCGCCCGCGGATGTGAAAATCCGTGCCCGTCGATGAAGACGGCGTCAGGATTGTGTCGGACCTTCTCGAAGGCGCGGAGCAGCGCGGGCGCCTCTCGAAAGGAAAGGAGTCCGGGAATGTAAGGGAACGTGAGGTGGTCCTGATGGACGACTTGCTCGACCAATTCCAGCTCCGGCAATGCGAGGACTACGACTGCCGCAACGATGCGCTGTGTTCGGAGGTCGAAGGCCGCATCGGCTCCAGCGACCAGCGTGGGGTGTGGGACCCGTCCGTGCAGGATGACTTTGCTGCGAAGCTCCTCTTGAATCCGGACGGCTTCTTGGGGGGTGACATCCCAGGATTCGAGGTGATGGATCTTCATCGCAGTCCTTCCCTGATGGCGGCAAGCCGGCGGACGACATCGTCCCAGTGCGTCCCCGGCCAATAGATGCGGCTGCAGCGAGGACAGCGATGGAATTCGCGATACTGTCGGGCGACGAAGGGGGGGACGAACGGGGCCGCCTGTTCCGGCAGGATCGAAGAGAGGATCGTGTTGCAGTCCGCGCAGCGATATCCCCGTTGGTCGCTCATGTCGATCTCGATCTTGCGTTCCTGGTGGAGTTGCCGCAACTGGTCCTTGAGATGATCGCTCGCAATCAGCGTGCGGCGGCCTCGCAACACCTTCCGCTGCGCCAGATATCTGTCGCGGGTGAGGAGCCACCGATGTTCGCGGAGCGCTCGTTCGATCAGGACCTCGTCGGCAATGACCTTCTCATAGGCGGTGTCGTAGCCCAGTATGCGAAGCCAGCGGGCCAGTTTGCCGAGCATGGCATCGGCGAAGAAGGGGACTGGTTGGTATAATGGCCGACTCATGGCGACATCTGTCCCCACCAAATATTGGCACAAACTCGACGACGGACGCATCCAGTGCGACCTCTGCCCGCGCTTCTGCAAGTTGCAAGAAGGGCAACAGGGATTGTGCTTCGTGCGGGCGAGGCAGCAGGATCAAGTCGTGCTGACAACCTATGGAAGGTCCAGCGGCTTCTGTGTCGATCCGATTGAGAAAAAGCCGTTGAACCATTTCCTACCAGGCACGCCTGTCCTGTCATTCGGGACGGCCGGCTGCAACCTGGCCTGTAAGTTCTGCCAGAACTGGGACATGAGCAAGTCCCGCGAAATGGATACCTTGGCCGACGAAGCGTCGCCGGAGAAGATCGCCCGGGCTGCGTCGGAACTCGGTTGTCGGAGTGTGGCGTACACCTATAACGATCCGGTCATCTTCCACGAGTACGCGATCGACACCGCTCAAGCCTGTCGCGAGTTGGGCATCAAATCGGTGGCCGTCACGGCAGGCTATGTGTCCGATGCGCCGCGCGCCGAGTTCTACCGGCACATGGATGCGGCCAATGTCGATCTCAAAGGGTTCACCGAGCGGTTCTACAAACAAGTCTGCGCCGGAAGCCTCCAGCCGGTGCTGGACACGTTGAGCTACCTCAAACATCACACGAACGTCTGGTTCGAAATCACGACGCTGTTAATCCCCGGCGAAAACGATTCCGAGCAGGAAATCGAGGCCCTGACGCAGTGGGTGGTCGAGCAGCTCGGGCCGGACGTGCCGATCCACTTCACGGCCTTTCATCCGGATTGGAAGATGCGAGAGATCCCGCACACGCCGCCTGCCACCCTGACAATGGCCCGCCGGATCGCCATGAAGAACGGCATTCGTTACGCCTATACCGGCAACGTCTCCGACCGAGAAGGCGGGAGCACCTCCTGTCATGAGTGCGGGCAGAAGCTCATCGGACGGGACTGGTATGAACTGAACGAGTGGAACCTGACGACGGATGGGAAGTGTCGTTTCTGCCGCGCGCCTTGTGCGGGAGTCTTCGAGGCGGAACCGGGCCGATGGGGCGCGCGCCGGCGACCTGTGCTGCTGAAGCAGTTCACCTACTGACTACCTCGTCTGACGCTACCGAAGAATCCCGCTCACGATCAGTTCGACAGCCTGCTCCAGCGTCAGGCCAAGGCCATCCTGATCGGCCGGAGTCATTCCTTGAAAGGTTACGGTGTCGCCGGGCTGCCTCTAGCCCGCATTATTCACGAGCAGTTCTGCTGCAATCGTGGATTCGCGGCTGCGACAAGCCTGTCGGCGGGCGGGCTCGCCGCTCGGTCGGTCGACATCCTGTTCAAGGATGCCTCCCTTCCTCACGGCTCCGCGCGCCCGTCTCGCTGCGCGACTCCGCAATTTCGCGACGAACCGTCGTGAATAATGCGGGCTAGTGAGTCGAGATCGGTGGTGCGACGGAATCGGTTTGAGGATGAGGAGCGAATCGCGATGACCTTACGAAGCTCCTCAGCCAGGAGCAGCCCGATCGCACCGAGCGACAACAGTGGCCAGATCCATAGCGGGAGCGGACCGGTGCCGAGAATAACATTGCCGAACGGCGTATAGACCAGTGAGGCGAGCAGGCTCAGTTCCGCTCCGATTCCCCAGAGGATCAACGGATTGCTCAGGAAGCCAAGCCGAAAGACCGAGACCCATTCCGACCGGCAGGCAAACACGTTGGCCACCTGTGTCATGACGATCGCTGCGAAGGTGACGGTGGTGGCCTGGCGATAGAGCGGGTCGGACCAGCTCAGCGCGGTGCCCCATGTCCAGCCGTTTGCGAAAAGATAGAGGAAGAATCCGGTCATGGCAATGGCGGCTTCGATCAGGCCCAGGAACACGTAGGCGCGGAGCAACAGCGGGAGGCTCAACAGACGTTCGGTTCGCGGGCGAGGCGGCTCATCCATGATTCCGCTGTGAGGTCGTTCGGCACCCAAGGCCAGCGCAGGCACCATGTCCGTTCCCAGGTCCACGGCAAGAATCTGCGGGACAGTCAGCGGAAGTGGAATAGAGAACAACCCGAATCCCAGATAGGGAACGATCTCGGGGACGTTGCTCGAGAGGACATAGGTGACGAACTTGCGGATATTGGCATAGACCGTGCGACCCTCCTCGATCGCGTTCACGATCGTTGCGAAGTTGTCGTCCAACAGGATCATGTCCGAGGTTTCTTTTGCCACGTCCGTTCCCGCGACACCCATCGCGATTCCGACGTCCGCCTTCTTCAAGGCCGGGGCGTCGTTGACCCCATCGCCGGTGACGGCGACGACCTCACCCATCTCCTTCAGCACCGACACCACGCGCATCTTGTGCCGTGGCGCCATGCGCGCGAACACCGGTTCCGTTTCACCGGGGCTGGTCGGGGTGAGGAGCCGGCGCAACGCGTCCTCGGTCATCGCGTCGAGCCGATGGCCTTCGATCACAGGTGTGTATGCGGCCGGCTCGGTGCGGGACTCCTTCGGTACCAGCCCGATCTGGCGGGCGATCGCCAGGGCCGTGAGCGGATGGTCGCCGGTGATCATGATCACGCGGACGCCGGCCTTCCGGCAGCGCGCGATGGCCTCCGGCACCTCGCGATGCGGGGGATCCATCATCGCGACGAGGCCGAGGAACGTGAGATCCTGCTCGACCGTCTCGATGTCCAGCTTCTCGACACCTCGCTCAATGTCACGCATGGCCACAGCCAGGACCCGGTAGGCCTGCTGAGCGAAGGCACGACTCTGCGCCATGATTCGCCGGCGGTCGTCCTGGCTTATCGGAGCGCGCTCGCCGTGGTGGAGCATCCGATTGCAGAGGGGCATGAGCGATTCCGGCGCGCCTTTGACGAACGCCACCAGCCGGCCTTCGTGCCAATGGAGCGTGGACATGCGCTTCCGATCCGCGTCGAACGGCAGCTCGCCCATGCGAGGCAAGGGTGCATGGTGGAGGAGCCCGTGCTCGATCGCAAACTCGACTAAGGCGACTTCTGTGGGATCGCCCGTGACGGCGGGGCGCCCGTCTGTCCGCCGCACACGCTTGGCGTTGTTGCAGTGGATGATCGCATCGAAGAGCGGCGCATACTCCTCGGCCTCGACCGCGCTGGTCACGCGCCCGGCGATCACCAAGCAGCCTTCTTTCGACTCGACTTCGAGACTGTCCATATAAAAACGGTCTACTCGCATCCGGTTCTCGGTCAGGGTCCCCGTCTTATCCGTGCAGATGACGGTCGTGCAGCCCAATGTTTCGACGGACGTCAGTTGCTTGATGAGCGCCCGGCGTTTCGCCATGCGCTGGCTGCCCATCGCCAGGGCCAGCGTCACGGTGGGGAGCAGGCCTTCCGGCACGTTCGCCACGATGATGCCGATGCCGAAGATCGCGCTGATCCAGAAGCCCAGTCCCATCGCCACGCCGATGACGAAAAAGGCCAGGCCCATGGCGACCGACAGCAACGCGACCACATGGGTCACCTTCGCGATCTCTTTCTGCAGGGGACTGAGGCCGGTCTCCACGCTCGTGGAGAGGCGGGCGATCTTGCCGAATTCCGTCTGCATGCCGGTGGCGAACACCACCGCCCGACCCCTGCCGGAGAGCACGGGGGTGCCGGCGAACACGAGGTTGGGAAGGTCCAGGAGGTGTCCATCGGTCACCGGCTCGGCCGTCCGCCGCTTCGGACGGGATTCGCCCGTGAGAGAGGAGTTGTCGACGAGCATTTCGACGGCTTCCACGAGCCGGGCGTCGGCTGGGATCTGTTCTCCCTCTTCGATCAAGAGGACATCGCCTGGTACGATCTCGCTCCGCGACACGTCCTGCGGCTGGCCGCTTCGCATCACCCACGCTCTGGCGGGAAGCAGACGATGAAGGGCATGAACGGCGCGCTCCGCCTTGTATTCCTGAAAGAAGGCGAAGACGGCGTTGATGACGATCACGCCGAGGATCGCCCAGCCGAGCGTGACCATGCCTTCGCCGGGCTTCATGGACTCGGCGAGGAAGGCAAGGCCGGCGGCGATCCAGAGCAGGATGGCGAGAAAGTGAGTGAACTGGCGCAACAACCCCTTCGCCACGGAGTATCCGTCGGCTTCCAGGAGCGTATTGGGGCCATACGCGGCCAGACGATGCCGTGCCTCCTCCTGTGAGAGCCCGCTCGGAACAGTGCCGAGCTGCTGAAAGACCTCACCGGGTTGGAGATGGTGAACCGCGGGCACGCCCGTATCAGGCATGCCCGCCTCGGACGATGAGAAGCGAGCAGGGCGCATACTTCAACAGCGTTTCGGAGACGCTGCCCAGTTGCAGCCGTTCGGTGCCCGTCAGACCTCGCGACCCGACGACCAACAGGTCCGCCGGCTTCGTACGGACATAGTCGAGGATGGTATCGCTGGCTCGTCCGGAGAGCACGTCGGTCGTCACGCAGAAGCCTTCTTTCATGAAGAGATCCCGGAACTCCCCCACCACGCGATGGGCCTGGTCGAGTGCCGGTTGGCCCAACTGCTGAAGATCGCGGGCTGACAGCATGTCGGCAGCCAGTTCCGTCACCACCGGTTCTGCCACAGACAGAATCGTGAGATTCGCCTCCTCCGGGAGCAATCGGTCCCGCAACAAGACGGCAGCCGTCCGCGAGAACTTGGATCCATCGACTGCCAGCACCACGTGCTTCAGGGCGTGAAGCGGCTGCTTGACCACCAGGCAAGCGCGACGAAGGCGGGCCGCCACCTTACGCGACACACTCCCCAGAAGGAATGCACTGACATCGCTGAGTCCTCGAGTGCCGAAAATGACCAGGTCGGCCCGCTGGCGATCCGCTTGTCGGACGATCGTGGAGGCGACGGGGCCATGCACCAGCTTTTGCTGCACCGTGGTGTGGGGGCCGGTCGCCGCTTGATGCAAGGCCGTGTGGGCGGCTTGCTCCATGTCCCGTAGTAACGTCTTTCCGGCTTTCTCCATGGCGGCAAGAGCTCGCTTTCCATGCGCCGGTCGTGTGCCGCTCAGTGCCTTGATCCTTTGGCTCTCGACGACGTGAATCAGCGACACCAACTCGGGGGGATGGCTTTCCAAGGCTCCAAGGGCTTCGACTCCCAGTCGGGAGAATTCCGATCCGTCGACTGCGACCAGCACCTTCATCGGCGCCCCCCCTTGTCGAGACACCACTCGCCCCCTTCCCATTCAAGCCGTGAGAACTGCACTGGGTATGCCCAGATTTCATGTTCGCGATGAGTCAGGATTCGTTGACCTTTCAGGAGCTTGGCGGTAGGGCGTGAGCGATGAGCCTCCGGGTCTGCGGCGTTTTGCAGCAGGGCGGCCCTCTGTTACTGGGGTAATAGGCGCCAGTTCTCTGAAAGGACGGCACGAGCGGGTGAGCGACCGATGACGATTGACGTAATCCATCAATGACTTCGCCGCCTGCATGGCCATGGCATTGGCGTTGCGAGAGAGTACCAGGGAAGGAGGGCCACGCGATGATTACACGAGTTCCGGGGTTTCGTCTGTGTGTCGGATTAGGAGCGATCACCTTGGCGCTCATTGGGGCAGCCGAGGCCGAACGATGTGACGCTGCCACGCGCGCGGAGATTGTCCCGTCCGGTGAAGAGATCGAGTTGATTATTCAGAGCGAGACGGGCACGTCGAAAGACATCATTCCGCTCTATCGTGCGGAGGGTATTCGTTACTTCAGTGCCGGGGTCGGGATCGAAGAGCGCCAAGCCGAGTACCCCCCGTTCCCGCTGAAATTGGTATTCACGGCGGGAGGGAAACCTTATCTCAGCGGCGTGAAGGTCACCATCACAGATGAAAAGGGCTCAAGGCGTGTGACGATCCCCCAGGAGCAGGTCGCCGGCCCCTGGTTGTTCCTCGATCTTCCGCCCGGCACCTATCACATCGCCGCGACCAAAGATGATGTGACGCAGGGGCTCAAGGGTGTGAAGGTGCAGGAGGGCAGGGTGAAGGTGGTGCATCTTCGCTGGCCGGAACCTCGCAACCAATAAAAGGATGAATTAGGAATCACGGGTTTCGATGTGTTCGTGAGCGTGTGAGCGCGATGCCGCTGAAGGAAGCCAAGCGCGATTACTATGACGTGCTCGGGTTGGAGCGATCCGCCACGCGCGATCAGCTCAAACAGGCCTACCGACAGCTTGCCCTCAAGTACCATCCGGACCGGAATACAGATGCCGATGCGACCGCGAAGTTCCGGGAGATTGCCGAAGCCTATGCCGTGCTGTCGGACGATGCGAAGCGCCGAGAATACGATGCGACGGGCCACGCGGGGGTCAGCGAGCGATGGACCGCCGAAGACCTCATGCGTGATTTTCAGTTCGGCGATTTCTTCGGCGGTCGCTTCGACGATCTGTCCGGCGTCTTCGGGGATTTCTTCGGCCGGCGGACCAGGCCGGGGGCCGGAGCAAGCAGAGGCGTGGATCTGCGCTACGACTTGGATCTGACGTTGGAGGAGGCGGCGCGCGGCGGGGAACGGGACATTCCAGTCACCCGGTCCCAACCATGTGCGCTCTGTGCGGGGAGCGGAGCCAAGGCCGGCACCAAACCGAAGCCGTGCGTCGATTGTCACGGCACCGGCCAGAAGCAGGAGGTGAAAACCAGCAAGGGCATGCGCATGGTCACCCTGACAACCTGTCCCCCCTGCCATGGGCGCGGCCAATTCATCGAATCGCCGTGCACGAGTTGCCAGGGCATCGGGTATGAGTTTGTGACCCATACTCTCAAGATTCACATTCCGCCGGGGGTGGATGACGGGATGATGATTCGCCTGGCAGGGCAGGGAGAACCCAACGCGAACGGTGGTCCTCCGGGAGATGTGCTCGTTCGCCCGCATCTTCGGCCTCATCCCGCATTCGAACGGCATGGAAACGATCTGTATGCCCTGAGAACCATTACGTTTGCGGATGCAGCGCTTGGAACGAAAGTCCCGGTGACGGGATTGAGCGGCGAAGCCATCAAAGTGACGGTTCCCGCGGGGACGCAAAGCGGGACCGCCTTGCGTCTGAGTGGAAAGGGAATGCCGCGCCTCGAAGGGAAAGGGAAAGGCGACCTGTTTGTGGTGATGGAAGTGCGTACGCCGACGGATCTGTCGCCGCGGCAACGGAAGCTCCTGGAAGAGTTTGCAAGTCTCGAAGCGCAACGAGCCGAACGCGCTTCTTCCTGTGGGGTCTAACAAGGTCGGTGGATGATACCATGTCAAAGGAGGCGACGATGGCCATGAAACAGGGTCAGGGCGATGCACCGGCGCGCAAGCCTTTCCAGCAGCTCACCGTGGTCCAGATTATGGAGAAGAAGGTGCAGTTCGCCCATCCTCAGACCAAGGCGGACGCGATTGCGTCACTGATGATCGAAGGATTCGGCGCGGTGCCGATCGTGGACGAGCAGCAGCGCTTGGTGGGGATCGTCAGCGAGCACGATCTGTTGGCCGCGATCGATGACGGACACACGTTAGGCGCCATCACAGCCCGGGACGTCATGACGGGCAATCCGTACTCCGTCCGTGAGAAAACGACGATCGGCACGCTGATCCATGTCTTGAGGGCCAGTGACCTGGTGCGCGTGCCGGTCGTGGATGCCGCGGAGAAACTGATTGGAATCATCGCCAGGCGGGATATTCTGAGGGTGTACCTGGGCAGTGGTTCCAACAACAAGAAGTGAGGGATGCTCCCATGCGTCAGACCGAGTTTCTTACCACCGCGTGCGATCCGAAGACCTTGACCGTGGGCCAATTGATGCAGGATGCCGTCTTTTCGTGTACTCCGCGGACGGATGCCTTGACGATCAGCCGCCTGATGACCCAGCGCAATTTCGGCAGTCTGCCGGTGGTGGAGGAAGATCGAACGCTGATCGGGCTCGTCAGTGAATACGACCTGCTCCAAGCGATGATCGACGGTCGGGATTTGCGCAAGATCATGGCCGTGGAGATCATGAGCCCGCATCCGTTGACGGCCACCGAAGACATGACGTTTGAGCAAACGGCGATCTTGTTCCAGGATCGCTATGTCACCCGAGTCCCGGTGGTGCGGGACAAGAAGCTGGTCGGCATCGTCGCCCGCCGCGACCTGGTCGATGGCTACTTGAAAGCGAGCCGATACTGGTCGTAGGACGCTGCGAGGAGTAGTCCGAATGACAGAATTGGATGAACAGGAACGGCTGGCGCTGGATCATTTCCTGCAACTTCTGGAAGAAGAGAGGTGTGAACCCCGTCCGAACGTAGATCGCCGTGGTGTCCTGCGTGGGCCCGAGGGGCAGATTATCGTGCCTGTCTCGATCGGCGCTGAGAAGCCGGATCTGCATCTCGCTTTGTTGATGGAGCACAAGGCGGAGCAGATCTACAAACAAACCGGTTGCCGCTTCGTGCTGGCACAGCGGCCGGAACAGGACTCCCACCGGCGGACCTTTATCTGGTCCGAGGCGCGCTGGCGCACGTTCTCCTAGGCGGCTCAGGGAACTATCACGTCTCCATGGCTGCCCCATAAGGCCGGCCACCGATGAGCGAGTGAACCCCATCGCCAAGTCAAGCCACCATGAAACAGATTGTGGACATGCTGGCCAGAACCCTCGACGGAGCCATGCTCGTCGATGAAGAGGGCAAGGTGGTGGTGTGGAATAAAGCAGCAGAGCGACTCCTGGGGTTTCGAGCTCGAGAGGTCGTAGGGCGCCAATGCCGCGATGTCCTGCATGGCCAGGCCTTGGGAGGAGAGACCCTCTGTTCAGTGTCCTGTCCGATCGGCAGCAAGCTCGCCCACGGAGGGGCGGTGCACAATTTTGACTTGCAGACTCACACGAAAACCGGCCGTCTCGTGTGGCTCAACATCAGTTCCCTGCCTGTACCGTCCCGGGGGAAAAGGCGCTTTCTGGCCATGCACCTCTTCCGCGATATCACGAAGCAAGTGCGAGTGCACAATTTGGTCAGAGAGCTGTCGTCTGCTCTGTCCGCCTCCGAGGGACTGCTACAGCCTGGGCCGAAGCCGGTTCAGCCTTCGATGATTCGAACCCACGTGCTCCCGCCGGTTCAACAAGCTCTGCCGCTCAGCGAACGAGAACGGGAAATCCTCGACCAATTGGCTTCAGGCAAGAGCACCAAGAGCATTGCGGATATCCTCTGCCTGAGCCCGGCGACGGTCCGGAATCACATCCAGCACATCCTCGCGAAACTGGGCGCCCACAGTCGCCTCCAGGCGCTCGCGATCGCCTTCCGCCCAAATCCTCGCACGCCCTAGTCGAGCAGCCGGACTCGCTCCTTGAGCACTTCCGGTCATTCGTCCGGTTCGCGATGCCTCATTGCGGGAAGAGCCGAACCCTTTCCGATCAGGCATGGATCGAGCGTGTCGCCCTCCAAATGATGCGTTCGGCTCATTGTTCAGAAGCCCGCCTCGCCATATCTTTCAGGTATACGGACGTACGAAATAGGTCTCGGCCTAACAAGAAAGGAGGTTTGTTATGAATGCGAAGCGACATATCACCACATTCCTCACGGTTCCGATGGCCTTGGCGGCGGCGGCGATGCTGCCGGGCGGGGGACCGGTTCCCGTGTATGCGGCGGAGGTGGCGGCCATGAAAGAACCGCCGGTGAAGCTGGAAATCACCATTCGCGATAGGACGCATGGGTACGAGACGGTGGGTCAGACTATGCCGTCAACGGAGACGACGATCGTGGTCCGCAACCAGGATACTGTCACCCATGGGTTCGCCTCCAAGCTGTTCAGGGAGGTGGGGGTTCGAATGGAAGGCGAGGGCCTTGAGGTCCGTGGGAAGGCCCTGAGGTCGTTCCACGTGGATCCGGGAAAGACGATGACGCTGCACTTCTCAACCATGCCCTCGACGTTCGATCCCGGCACGGGCATCGCCGAGAGCGTGCGCCACGCAATTTGGTGCGACATCCACCCGGAAGTCAAAGGTGAGTTGTACGTCATCGAAACCAGGGGTGAGATCGGCGGCGGCTGAGCAAACGTCCAGTGGTCGCAACACGTGAGCAAGCTCTATCAAGCCCTATGTGGAGATGGTCATGCACAACAATTCTGGGTGGGGTGCTGACCGCGGCTCTGGTCGGCGGGTTGGTGCACGGTCCCGCGACCGGGGCCGCGGAGTTCCACTTCGTCGCCGAGGATCTCGGCGAGAAACGGGCGGCATGGGTCCCGAACGAGGTGGTGATTCACAAGAGTACGGAGCTCCAAGACGGCTTGGTGTTTGTGCTGGAAAACCCCACGGATCGCACCCACGCGTTTGCTGCGCATGGGTTGTTCGAGGAAATCATGAGTGCCAATGGGGAAACCATCAGGAAACCATTACGCGTCAATGTGACTCCCGAGGACAGCGTGCGCGTCCAGGTCGGCACGGCCCAGTTCGAAATGGGGCAGGACCGTGCCGAGGAGGAAACCTATCCCTTCTTCTGCCCTCTTCATAAAGGAGAGGCTCATGTCGGGGGAACGATCCATGTTGTGCCGTAACAGCGAACTCGAGAAGGTCACGGGTTCGCGTTGCTCTTTCTGGAGAACAACGATGAGGAACCGGAGAAGCCGGACGAACCGGTTAGTCGCCGACCCCATGAGTCGATGGTGGCAGCGTACCTCGCTGGTGAGCCTTCTTGCAGTGGGGCTGGCTTGGGCTCTGCCGGCAAGCCAGGTTGCCCACGGCAGCGAGTTCCACTTTGTGGTGAACGACCTGCCGGACAACGCGGCGGCGTGGCTCCCTAGCGAGGTGATCATTCACACGGAGACGGAGCTCGAGGGAGGGCTGGTCTTTCTCCTCGTGAACCCCACAGCCCGCACGCACGTCTTCTTTGCGGAAGGAATCTTCGAGGAGATTGTCGGCAAAAGCGGTGAACCGACGGCGAAGCCCTTGCGGGCGACGGTCGCGCCGGAGGAGACCGTCCGAACCGTGCTGAGCACAACACAATTCGAAGGGAGTCGAGCAAGAGGAGAGGTCGAAGAGTTTCGTTTTTTCTGTCCCCTGCACAGAGGGGATGCTGATCCCGGCGGGACGATCCGCATAGTCCATGTTGGTGGGATCATCCGTATGGTCCAGTAGTTGAAGGGGGGCATTCAGCTTTGCGGAGCAATCAGTTCCGCCGGCACGCAAGCATGCGGAAAACGAGAAACGGATGAGCAAGGGAGGAGGGATGAGCCATGAAAGGGGTTGTCAACCAAAGATTGTTGATGGCAGCTCTCATGGGTGGAGTAGTCGTGGCGACACTGCTCCTCACACCGCTTGTGGGTGATGCCACCAAGGCGACGGCAGAGGGGTGGATTGATCAAATGACCGGCTTTGTCGTGGTCCAACGAGGGCTTGCCGACATCGCCGGAAAAGCGGGGACGTTTGATCCCTATTGGGGCCAGCTTCACCTGGTCCGCAGTCTGTATAAACGGAGCGATCGTCAAGGCACCTACGTGGCGATGAATCGCTTGATGGATATGCTGGAGGCGCGGGAGAACGGGATCAGTGCGGTCGCAGCGGAGGCGATCTGGGATTACTGCTACCAGGTGACGCCACCGGCATTCCACGACGTCAAGCGCCACAAGGAGTGGTGGGACAAGACCGTCGATTGGGAAAAGTTCTTCTGGGAGGAATGAACGAAAGAATGGGAGGTGGAGCGATGAAATGCTTAGATCACATCGACATGGCCGTGCTGGCTGGAGCGGTAGCGACCATCGGGAGTGCGGCGTTGTTGTTCGCTTATCTGGGAGTGGAGCGGGAGTCATTGATCCCGCGCGGGGCTGGTGCGCCGACGACCTTCCTGGAGGAAGAGTTGGAGAAGAGCATGAACGACGCGGTGGTCACCCCTGCCTACGTCGTTGAGGGACAAGAGCGAGCGCAGGTCGCGTTGGGCCAGGCCATCCTCGGTCTGATCCAGGCCAAAGCGAGGGACACGATGTTCGTCCCCGATGTGGTGAAGGCCGCGACCGCCGACGCTCGCATGCGACGGGAGTTTCTCGAAGGGGTGTTCAAGCTTCCGGCGGATTGGCGCGGACCGGAATTCGCTTCGAGGGAACGGGAGGCAACGGCTCGGGCCCAGGAAGCGCTGGGTCGTACCTTGGTGACCGGGGCTCAGTTGCTTGCACAAGAGATCGAGGGTGCCGAAGCTCGGTATGGGCGAGCGGTGCTGAACGCAACCCTCGCGGACAGGCGTGCCGTCATCGAACCGGCTGCATCGCAAGCGACGATGATCGCGGCAGCCCAGGTCATGACTGAATTGGCCAAACGGACTAGGCCGAGCGCAGAACCGGTTATCACGCGCGATCCACGCTGGGGGTTCGGATCGATCGGGGACGGCATGATCATCCCGCTCATGATTCTTGGCGCCGGGGTGGTGTGGCTGTTGGTCGCAGGGACCGGGATGATGAAGATGGAGCATGGCACATCGATCCTGACCGTAGCGGCCCACTGCGATGTGCATGACAAAGACGTGGTGATCGAGACGCTGGTCAGCGATGACAGTCCCTATGAGGTGATCCACTGCTCGGCCTTCAACGGCGGACCAGTCACCTGCGACAAGCACTGTCTGACCTGGCCGTTGGCGCACGCAGCATGAGGATTTCCTGTCTTGATGTTCGCCGGTCTGAGGGAAGAGAAAGGAGGCGCTATGATCGCACGACCACCCATCGGACGGATTGCCGCGATCCTTCTGCTGCTCAGCATGGGGGCGGGAACGATAGACGCCGGGGCAAGGGCAAGGGATAGTGTGTGGGTTGACTCGATGATCGGCGCGGTCGTGACGGCCCAGGGCTGGGAAGGAGACATCGGTGGGACCAAGTATGCCCCGTACCTCGGCCAGTTGGAAATTGTGAAGAGCATGGTTCGCCGAAATGACGACTCCGCTACGTACGCGGCCATGAATCGGTTCATGGACATGCTCACGCAACGTGAGCATGGAATCGCCTCCGAACTAGCGGATTGGCTCTTTGACTATTGCAATATGGTCACACCAGCTAAGTTCCACGACGTGTCTCGCCATATGCCGAGGGTGTGACGCAGGAGGCGCGGGGCCTGCGGGCCCCGCATGATCGCTTCTATGCCCGTAGCATTTTAGGCCAGCCTGCTTGTAGCAAGTGTCCCTTTTTGCCACGAAGCAATCTGCTCACTTGTTCGAGGGTTCTTCCCCCCTCGCTTAAGTGCTGCTGAATCCATCACGTCTTCAAGCTCTCGTCATCTCGAGGGATGGCACCCCCCTTGCCTATTACATCAACAAGCAGGCCACTTGTCTGAGCGAAGGAGAAACTCCGAGCAGGGAGGGAAAGGAGCCGTTATGAGAGCGGCAGAGTATTTCGCGAATGCCCGTGATCCGAAGACCTTGACCGTGCGGCAAGTCATGGAGGATGCGGTCTTCACGGTGAGCCCGCAGACCAAGGGGGCCACCATCGCCGAGCTCCTGACGGACCGGAACTTTGGCAGCGTTCCGGTGGTGGAGGAAGATCGGACGCTCCTCGGCCTGGTGAGTGAATTCGACCTGTTGCGGGTGATGGAGGAGGGCCAAGACCTCCGTCAGCTCACGGCCAAGGAGATCATGACCCAGGACGTCGTCACGGCCACCGAAGAGATGCTGGTCAAGGATCTGGTCCATCTGCTGCAAGCGCGGCACCTCATTCGCGTCCCGGTCGTCCGAGGGAAGAGCCTGGTCGGCATCGTGGCCCGACGGGATGCCGTCTTCGGCTATGTGAAAGCGACCGCGAAGTACTGGCCGTAACGAAATAGTTCTGAGTTCTGAATGATGAGTGATGAGTGGCGAACTCAGAACTCAACACTCAGAACTCCCCTGGTCAGGGAAGGGAGGGTGCCATGGCAATTCTACGAAGACTCCAAGAGTATCTCGATGCCAATCACGTGCCGTATACAGTGTTGGGTCATCAGGAAGCCTATACGGCGCCGGAGCTTGCCCATACGCTGCATGTGCCAGGAAAGATGTTCGCCAAAGTGGTCATGGTGAAAGCCGACGGTCGGTTCGTCATGGTTGTGCTCCCGTCCAACTGGAGGATTGACTTTCGGCGACTCACGGAGGAGCTGGGAGCGCTCCGAGTGCGATTGGCCACCGAGGACGAGTTCAAGGGGCTGTTCCCTGACTGCCCAGTTGGGACCATGCCGCCGTTCGGAAATCTCTATGGCGTAGAGGTGTATGTCGATCAGTCTTTGACGGAGGATGAGGAGATTGTCTTCCAAGCCGGTTCGCACTTCGGCGCCGTGAAGCTGCGGTATCGGGATTTTGCCGACCTGGTTCATCCGAAAGTGGCTGAGTTCCATCAAGCTCCCGCGAAGCTGGCCGGTTAGCGAAGCCGATCATGGTGCAGAGTGTAGAGGATCTGCATCGAAATGAGGTGGCTTCCAATGAGAGGTTCTGCCGCACAGGAATTTTCGCCTGGATTGGCCGGTGTTCCGGCCGCCAAGTCCTCGATCAGCTTCGTGGACGGGCAGACCGGCCTGCTGGAGTACCGAGGAATCAGGATAGAGGAGTTGGCCGAACACAGTTCTTTTCTGGAGACCACCTCCCTGCTGCTCTACGATCGGCTGCCGGCCCAGACCGAACGAGACCGGTTCACGGCCGATGTGACACAGCATCGGCGTATCAAGTATCGAATCACGGAGTTGATCAAATGCCTTCCCGATCACGGCCATCCCATGGATGCCTTGCAAGCCGCAGTCGCAGCCCTCGGGATGTTCTATCCGGCCAGAAACGTCTTAGATCGCCAGGTGCAATACTGGTCGACCATCCGACTGATCGCGAAAGTCCCCACGATCGTGGCCGCGTACTACC
This sequence comes from uncultured Nitrospiraceae bacterium, assembly GCA_964555285.1. Taxonomy (GTDB): domain Bacteria; phylum Nitrospirota; class Nitrospiria; order Nitrospirales; family Nitrospiraceae; genus JBBIQV01. The sequence continues at coordinate 4,006 of CAZKRM010000043.1, read as the reverse complement.
GGCTTCGACGCGGCGATGAGCAGATCCAGCCTCGCGACGACTTGGACCATGCCGGTAACTTTCTGTACATGCTGACCGAGCAAGTACCGGACCCTTTGATCGCGAAGGTGCTGGACACCTGCCTCATTCTCCATGCCGAGCACACGATGAATGCCTCCACGTTCAGCGGCATGGTGACCGCCTCCACACTCGCGGACCCTTATACGGTCGTCTCCTCAGCGATCGGGACTCTGAAAGGGCCTCTGCACGGCGGAGCCGCTCAGGAGACCGTCGAGATGTTAAAGGAGATTGGGTCCGTGGAGATCGCGCGGCCATACATCAAAAAGAAACTTGCCGCGAAGGAGAGGCTCATGGGGTTCGGTCATCGCATCTACAAGGTAAAAGACCCCAGGGCCATCATCCTCCAGCGATTGGCCCAGCAGCTCTTTGCGCGGTACGGGGGGTCTCCACTGTACAAACTGGCTGAAGAGGTCGAGCGTGTGGGAGAAGAACTGCTGGCCGGCAAAGGGATCCATGCCAACGTGGATTTCTATTCGGGCGTGCTCTACAAAACGATGGGCCTCGATGAAGACTTCTTCCCGACCATTTTCGCGATGGCGCGGGTGAGCGGCTGGCTCGCTCACTGGCTGGAACAGATCAAGGACAATAAGCTCTTCCGCCCGGACCAGATTTATGAAGGACAGCACGGCCGAGCCTATGTCCCGATCGACCGCCGCCTGGGAGGGCTGTAACGAGGGGGGGCATCATCATGACGATCGCGTCGAAAATCGTGCGACGAGTCGCCACTATTGATGAGAACAAATCCGTTCTCGACGCGGCAAAACTTATGACTGAGGAATTCATCGGGTCCGTGGTCGTCACCAATTCGTCCGGGGTTCGAGGTCTGTTCACAGAGCGTGAGCTGGTGATGAAAGTCGTGGGGAAGGGGAAGGACCCGGAAAAGGTCAAGATCAAGGATATGATGATCGGCGACCCCATCAAGGTCGGCCCCAACGATACCGCGAACTGGTGCCTGGATCTCATGAAGGAACACCGATGTCGGCACCTGTTGGTCTTCGATGGAGTCGAGTTCGTCGGCATCGCTTCCCTCCGTGACATGGTCGCCTTGATGATCGACGAGAAGGAAGAGCTCATCGGACACCTCGAAAAGTATATACGTTCATGACCGTTTCGTGAGACGGGCTCACAGTGGAAAAAGTATTTGGGCACACCGGAAATGCAATGGCCTGCACGTCTGCCTGCGACGAGATCAGTCGAGCGGACAACAGGAAGATACCCCGCAGGATGCTCAAAAAGGCCGTCCAGCAAGGCCGCAGCGAGTGAAGGGCCGAGGCGTACCCTCTGGGGTACGTTGAGGGTCTGAACGATGCGAGAACGCTGCTGGCGGACTTTTTCAGCATCCTGCTAAGGACGCAGACAAGAGGGAGGGCATCATGATGAAGGCAGAGGACAAAACAGACATGCAATCGGAAGAGAAGATCGAGGAGAAAGCACCGTACGAAAAGCCGAGCCATTGTCTGATCTGCGGACAGGGAGGACCAGCCCTGTTGTACGGACACTGGATTTGCGACCATTGCAAAAACGTGGTCCAGGCAGAGGCTCTGGCGAAGAGGCGGAAGATCGAGAAGGAGGGGGGCGGGCCGCCATTATGACTCGGTTCGGCGCGAAATGGCCCGAAAGCGCGTTCCTCGTGAAGCGTATCTCGTTCAAGGGTTTCAAGTTGCAAGTTTCTAGTTTCAAGTTTTCCGAGGGTGTTTCCTGACAACATGAAACCTGAAACTAGAAACCAGTAACTCCACTCCCGAATGAACGACGCTTCACGCTCAAGAGCGGCGAATCCGCGATTGCAGCAGAAGCGTTCTTGAATATGCGGGTTAAAGCCGGGGGTTCTCTATTCGGAACGGTTCCGATACTTGACGGCCAGGATAGAAGAGAGGGGACAGGCGTATCGCTTGTCGTCCTGCGGATCATCCCAGGTCGCGCCGGTCTCGGAAATTCCGGCGGCTCCTCCTCCACCGAGCACCAGGCGGGTGCCCTCTCGGAATTCATACGATCCAATATCAAACGTTCCCTCTTTCACCGCATGCCATTTCCCATCGCCGAGCAGAACTGCGCCGATCTTGGCGGTGTCGATCGAGATCGCCATGTTTCCCTGTCCCCCTCTTTTTTTCAGACGACGCTGCCCTCACATCTCATTCGCTGCAACCGGCATACCGCGCGAGGGATCTTGGCTCGTCGCGCCAATGCCGATCGTGGGGTCGCGGCGTAGCAGTCTGCGCCATTGCTACTCTGCCGGTCGTCCCAAAATTCCACAGTCGCGGGCGAATTGTCCGAAGGTCGGTGAGTAAAGCCTGCGCTCCGATAGGGATTGTGTAGCTCCGGCGTGCCGTGTTGTGTTGGCATGTTCGTTGCCCTTTTCTTGCTGCGAGGACTGTATGCGATGGAGCGGTTGATCGGTGGAGCCCCACGGCTTGACAGCCGTGGCTTCCTGCGTAGGCGGGTGAAATGGCGAGGCCGGGGAAGGAGGAGACCATGAGCGCGAAGAGGGCGACGATCTTCGGAAAGTCAGCCATCGTCACGGCGTTGACCGTGGTGGTTCTGGTGGGAGCGTTGCTTGCGACCGTTCGAGAATCCAAGGCCATTCCGGCTTGGGCGCGTAAGCACAATGCCGATTGCTCTATGTGCCATTATCCGGTCGTTCCCCGGCTGAACTCGTTCGGCCAGCAGTTCCGGCGTGCCGGCTACCGGACGCCTGATGAGTTTGGCAAGGACCAGGACGTGACGAAGGTGGGAGACTTCTTTTCTGTGCGCGCCCGAGCACGGTTTGGTTATGAGAATAAGGAAGGTGGGATCGAGCGCAGCGAGTTCACACTGAGCGACGCGACGTTCTTCTATGCCGGCGCCATTTCCCGGAATTTCTCCGCCTTTGTCGAATCGGAAATCGAGAGCACGGGCGATATCGAGCTGGTCGGCCAGCTTCAAGGAGTGTTCGGAAGCTCGGAGCGATACGTGAGCATTCGAGCTGGGCAGATGCACCCTCTCCAACGAGTGGGGCTCGGTGGGTTTGACCGGCCTACCGGAATCAGCACCAATCCGCTGCATTCCACCACGCTCACGAGGGCCGGCGCCATCAGCGGGGCGAACTTCGCCCTGAATAAGGATCAGAAAGGGATTGAAGTGGCCTACGTGCAGGGGCGCGCCCGACTGCTGGGGCAGGTTCTGAACGGTATGAACAAAGATGGAAGCGGGACAGCGACGAAAGGCGACATCGATCCCCAGAAGGACTACCTCGTCGCCTACGAGCACATCCTGGATGACATCGCCTCGGGATTCACGCTGTTCTACTACAAGGGGACTTACCACGGAGTGGCCTCCTCATCGGCCATCAGCCAGCGGTTCGACTATTCCCGGTTCGGAGTCAATGCGAACAAGATTTTCCCTGTCCCATTTGGCTTTTTCGAGCTGCAAGGTGGCTTTGTCAGGAGCTATGACAATGTTCCCTCCTCGGTCGGGACCGATGTCGAAGGCAACGCCTTCTATGTCGAATCTCAGCAAGTGTTCAAGGACACCTGGCTCACGCTCTTTGAGCGGTATGCGCTCATCGAGCAGGATGCAGCGCGCAAGAACACGAGGCGGCAGGACTATACGCTCGGCGCGGTGATGCCGGTGCAGACCTGGCTCCGCGCTGCGGCGGAGTATACGTACACGGATAACCGGGCGACCGGCGGCTCCGATCACGCTGCCCTGGTCGAGCTGATGGCGAATTGGTAGAGGAACAGACACATGTCGCTCGTGGTCGTGCTGTTAGGCACATTACTGCTCACCATCACGGGAGCCTGGGCTCAGGCGGACTCCGCTCTGATCGCTAAGGGGGAGAAAACCTTCGCAGACAAGAGATGTGTCCCATGCCATGCCATCAAGGGGAAAGGCGGCACAGTTGGTCCTATGGCTCGTGGCCCCGATCTGAGCACAGTGGGAGCGCAACGGGATGCGCAGTGGCTGAAGG
>CAZKRM010000042.1:19367-25410 GCA_964555285.1 uncultured Nitrospiraceae bacterium | reverse complement strand
TGGAGGCGATCTCGTCCCATTTGGCCAGATAGTCTCGATAGGTGAGATAGAGAATACGCCCGGTACCGGGCTTGTCTGGCGGATTCGGGCGTGTCCGGCAATCGTAGACGGCGAACTCCTCGAAATCCGTCAGGATGGACAGCGGGAGTTTGGCCGACCAGGCATAGCGGCGGAGCTGATAGGCCGGGCTGATCTCGTCCTTGAGATTGACGGCGGGTTTCTTGGCTTCGAGGAAAAACTTGCGCGCCCCGCCGATACGAAAACAATAGTCGGGAGCTTTGGTGTTGCCGCCGATCTTGATGGCATCTTCATGGATGACATCTTTGTAGGCTTCGGCGTGGCCCTGCTTATTCGCGACATCCCAGCCAAGCGCCTCGAAGAAGGGATCGAGAAATTCCCGGCGCAATTGGGTTTCGTTGTAGCCCTGGCTTTTGTAGGATTCGCGGTTCTGCTCGAACCGCTCGATGAGAGTGGCAACAATAGGGGGCGCGTGACTCATAGCCGGCCGTCACTCTTTGTTTCTGTTTCGGTTCCGGCGAAGAATACCCCTTTCCTCGCGGGAAATCACCCCGCCTGTCTGGGGAAGTATTGAGGGGTAGGGCGTAGCCAGTTTGTTTCATTCATCGAACCAAAGAAACCAGAGAAACCAAAGAAACGCTGTAGACAGACGAGCACTGCAGGCTCATATGGGAGCAACCAGACTGTCCTTCACTGCGCGCATCGAGGGAGCACAGTGTCCATCGTGGCACGCGAGCAGAGGATTTCAGGCTCTTCTTTCTTACACTCTCACTGCGCGGGGTGAGTGGACCGGTCTCACCTGCGCGCGTCCACCGAGCACAGTTTCATCGTGCGGGGTGCGCGAGCAACTGAGACCGGCCCACTTGCCCCGCCCTCATATTCCCCAACCTCCACTAATTTGAATATTCGCCCCATTAACGTATCGCGCTTCATCGCTGAGCAAATACCGCACGGCTGCCACCGTATCATCGACCGTGCCGACGTAGCCGGCGGGGATGCGCTTGGTGATGTCGGCCAATTCCTCCGGCGGCGCGCTGCCGGAGTCGATGAAGCCTGGCGAGATGGCATTGACGGTGATCCCATGCGGCGCTAAGAGCTTCGCGAGTGTGCGGGTCAGGATCAACACGCCGGCCTTCGCGATGTAGTGGGCCGTCACGTCCGGTTGGGCGACCATCTGGTCGGCGTTGGCCATACTGAAATTGATGATGCGCCCGGACTTGCGGGATTTCATCCCTGGTGCCACAGCCTGGCCCAAATAGAAAATTGGATGCAGATTCGCGTCGAACATTTCCTTCCAGCCTGCGACGGTCTCCTCGAACAGGTTCACGCGATGATAGGGTCCGGCGCCGTTGATCAGGGCGTCGATCCGGCCCCATTGCTGTTCCACCTGGGTGACGAGATGCTTTGCGGCGGTCGGGTCTGAGACATCGCAACGCAGGGCCAAGGCTTGTCCGCCTCGCTCGATGAGGGCGGCTTTGGTTTGTTCTGCGTCCACCTCGCTGGTTCGATAACAGATCGCGACAGACCAGTGCTGATTCGCCAAATCTAAGGCGATGGCCCGTCCGATTCCCTTGGCCCCACCGGTGATGAGTGCGACTCGACTCATGACGATGTCTCCTATTCTGTCTTGCGTGTGCGAAGCCGTTTGGCGATCAGTTGTAGCGCGCCGGCAGTACGGCTCGAAAACGATTGCTCATTTTTGGGTTTCTTAGCATCGAGCGTGCTCGCCTCGATGAGGGCCTGGACGTCGTCGAGGGTGTCAATGTCGCGCCACGGTGATATCAAAGCGGTCTTCAAACCGATCTTTGTTGCCTTCTCCTGTGTGAGGCTGAGCACCTGGTCGGTCGACCAAGGAATGCCGGTGAACAGATCGGGAGCTGTTCCCTTCAAGCCGATCAGATAGTACCCGCCATCGAGGGCCGGACCCAGCACGAGATCATTTGTCTCCAGCAGGGCGAGGGCTTGTTGGTACTGGTCGAGGGGGAGGGTCGGCACATCGGTCCCGACGATCAACGCACGCTTGTATCCCAGCCCGAACATCGTTTCGAAAGCTTGATTCATACGTGCCCCTAAATCATCGCCCACTTGATCGATCAATTTCACGCCCTGCCGTTCTTCCATGATCTTGAAGAATACCAGCGCGGAGGACGGCGCACAGGCGAGAAAGCGATCGAGCGGCAGTTTCAGTGTTGCCACCGCGGCCTTTGATCGTTCGAGCGTATCCAGAACAAAGCTTCCGTGGAGCGTCGCGGCTTCGTCAGGGGTTAGCGGCGGGCACAGGCGCGTTTTCACCTGACCGGGGATGGGGGCCTTCGCGAAGATGATCAGCGCGGAATTGTGTGATTGATTCATTGACGATTTGTTCATTGAGGCACAGATCAATTCCTCGTTCAATGATTCACTCGCTCAATGATCCAATGGAGCAATCCTTACCGCACATGGCCGTAGAGGCGGACAAGGGAAAACGGGCTCACGCCAATCCAGTACAGCCCGCGCAGCGTCCACATGAGTAGGATGGTCCGCAGCGGGCCGCAGGTCCGCCAACGGCGGTAGGAGGTGGTGACTGTCTCACGGAGCGCCGCGACTCGTCCGGCCTGCTTGAGCCTGGTGGTGAACTCCACGTCTTCCATCAGTGGAATCTCCGGGTACCCCCCGAGCCGCTCGAAGATTGTTCGCCGGACGAAGATGGCCTGATCGCCGGTCGCAATGCCGCTCCAGCGCGAGCGGAGATTTATCAAGGTGCTGATGACAGAACCAAGCCGGGAGGGGTGGCCGAATTGCACATCGAAGCGACCTCCGACACAAGTTGGGTCCTGGAGGGCCCGCTCGATGCTGTGCGTTGCGTCAGTCGGAAGCTCGGTATCCGCATGCAGGAACAGCAGCACGTCGCCACGACCTGCCGCGGCTCCTGCATTCATTTGATGTGCTCGTCCTCGCGCGCTCGTGATTAGCGTGAGAGAAGACGTTCGAGGTTCGAGATTCGAGGTTCGAGGTTCAACCTTCGAACGGTGAACGTCGAACCGTCTCACGGTTTCTCGCGTCTGGTCCGTGCTGCCCCCATCCACGACAATGATGCGGTCGAATCCCAATGACGCGGTGTGAGCCAAGGTGTGTGGCAGGCTGCGTTCCTCGTTGAGCGTGGGAATGACGACGTCAATCGCCATCGTAGGCGGCGTTACTGTTTGGGCTTGGGCTCGCGGAACATGAACCACATCACCACCACGACGGTGCTCCAGAAGACGACCTGCTTATGCCAGAAGAGCACTTCGCCATAGTGGAAGAAGGCCAATGCGCACAGCAGGGCGGCGGCCATGACGGAGTAGCGGATCGTTGGATTCTCGATGACGGAGTTGGCCCAGACCGCGATGCCCGCGAAATAGAGGAGGAGCGGCACCGCGTTGATCTCGAATCCGCCGCTGATCGAGAGGAACACGTTGAGGAATCCGATGAACATCAACGCCGTGCCCACCATCATGCCCATGACGTTGGTGTGCTTCTCGCCGGCCGCGTCGTGGACAGGTGGAGATGGGTGACTCGGTGAGTGACGGGTTGGATCGGTGGGCGGGGTCGGCAGGTCTGTCGGAGGCATGGTCAGGCTTTGAAGTGCTTGCTTAACGTGAGGCCTTGTCGTTGGTACGAGGAGCCGAGCATCGCGCCGTACAACCGGCTCGGGACAGCGAGCATCCTGTCATATACAACCTTGAAGAAGGTTTGTCCATCGTGAATCAGGAAGGGCACGTCGTGCGGGCGGACCTCGAGCACCACCTGCGTGCCGTGGATTTCGCCCTGGCCGTAGCCGAATCCGGGGTCGAAAAAGCCGGCGTAGTGGGTGCGGAGTTCGCCACAGGCTGCTTCGTAGGCCACCATTTCGGCGGCGTAGCCGGGCGGCACGCGAATCCGTTCCTTGGACGCGAGGATGTAGAATTCTTCCGGCTCGAGAAGAAGGCTGTCTCGCCGGTGCGGGCGGATGGGTTCCCAAAAATCCAGCGCCGCGTAGTGTCCGACCTTGGAGAGATCGACGACATGGCTGTTTTTCTTCGCGCGGTAGCCGATGACCGACTCGCCGTCTCGTTCCACCCCCTTTAAGTCGATCCTGAGGAAGAGCCCGTGTTCCGTTCTGAGGTCACGGCTGCCCACCGCGTTGGGCGACGGGAGATTGTGATAGAGCAGCGGCGTGGTCTTGTGCAGAGCCTGGAGCGCGCTGTCCGACACCGTCGATTCACCCTGGACGAAGCGAATCTGATTGAGCGAGTAGCCCGTCTTGACCTTGATCGCAAACGACCGGGGGACCACTTCCAGATACAGCGGGCCACGATAGCCGGCACGAATTTCGTCGAACCCCGCGTTCAAATCCGTGACCACGCGTGTGAACACATCCAGCCGGCCGGTGGTGCTTTTGGGATTCGCCCTTGCGCGCAAGCCTTTCGGCAGACGGAGGCTTTCCAAGAGCGGCACGAGGTAGACGTGGCCCTTTTCCAGGATGGCGCCGTCCGTCAAATCCATCTCGTACATCACGAGATCGGATTGGTAGAAGTCCAGCACGTTGAGGCGGCTGGTGATATCCGAGAGTTCCGGGAGAAAGCTGCTGATGAGACGGTAGGCCTTTCTGCCCAGGCGCAGGTCCAGGCTCGCCGGCTGGATCTGGCGATCCTCGATTGGGACAGCCGACTGAATGGCGCGGCCGGCGATCAGCTTTGTGATCTGCTGGTCAGGGAGAATGCCGCGGATGCGGGACGCGCTGGTCACAGGTTGTCGAGCCCCCCACCGTTGCCGTTGCTGCACCCATTCCATGACGGGCCGGCGCCCACCATCGGCAGTTCCCGCCTGCCCTCGCCCTTCCCTCTCCCCTCAGGGGTGAGGGTGAGGGGAGGTTGCGGATAGAGGAAGGTCTTGTTCTCGTAATTCTTGAGCAGCGCGCCTTCGTCATCCATATGGATCAGATAATCGCCGGGGAGCAACGGAATCTTCCCGCCGCCACCGGGGGCATCGATCACGAAATGCGGGACGGCCATCCCGCTGGTGTGGCCCTGGAGCGCTTTAATAATGTTCAAGCCCGTTTCGACGGTCGTGCGGAAGTGGTTGGTGCCCTTCGTCAGATCGGCCTGATACAGATAATAGGGTTTCACACGCGCGAGCAAGAGCTGATGGACCAACCGCTTCATCACCTCCGGATCGTCGTTCACGCCTTTCAGTAATACGGTTTGCGCGCCGAGGGGCACCCCGGCATCGGCCAGCAGGCCGCAAGCGGCTTTCACGTCGGGCGTCAGCTCGTCCGGATGGTTGAAATGCAAGTTCATATAAATCGGGTGATACTTCTTGACCATGTCGCAGAGTGTGGGCGTGATGCGCTGAGGCAGCGTCCCCGGCACGCGTGAGCCGATGCGGATCAGTTCCAGATGCGGGATCGTGCGCAGCGCCTTGAGGACTCGTTCGAGCAAGTGATCCGGCAGCAGCAACGGGTCTCCACCGGAGAGGATGACGTCACGGACTTCCTGGTGCTCGCGGAGGTAGGCGATCGCGCGGTCCAGTTCGCCCTTCTTCAGGAAGCCCGGTTTTCCCACCAGCCGCTTCCTGGTGCAAAAGCGGCAATAGATAGGACATTGGTTCGTGACCATCAGCAGGACCCGGTCGGGATACCGGTGCACGAGGTGTGGCACCGGGCTCATCAGGTCTTCTTCAAGCGGATCGTCTTCGGCGTCCGCGTCGGCCATCTCCTCGACGTCGGGCACGACCTGTTTCCAGATCGCGTCGCCTTTGGCTTTGATCGTGGCCATGACGGCCGGCGTGATCCGCATCGGATAGTCGCCGACAATCGCCTCGATCTCTTTCTCATCCACGCCGAGGTGCTCCGCCAGGTCCTTCGGTTTGACGATGCTCTCAGCGAGTATCTCTCTCCATTCCTCCACGGGGTTATCCTTTCGCTAAGGCTTCAGGAGTGTTGAGTTTGCAACTCAGGACTCAGAACTCAGAACTCAGAACTCAGGACTCAGAACTCAGGACTCAGAACTCAGGACTCAGAACTCAG
>CAZKRM010000042.1:0-19267 GCA_964555285.1 uncultured Nitrospiraceae bacterium | reverse complement strand
ACTCAGAACTCAGGACTCAGAACTCAGGACTCAGAACTCAGGACTCAGAACTCAGAATTCAGGACTCAGAACTCAGCTTCGCATAGTAGATTTCGAGATGAGTCAGGATCTCGTCTGTCTCGGTCAGGATCGTCTCGCCGTCTTTGAGCACAGGGACATAATACTGGCCGGATACCTCGTGGACCTGCTTGCGCAGGGGGCGGAAGTCCGGTACCACGACGTCGTCATAGGCAAGACCCAACTCCGTCAACTTCTCGCGCACCATTGCGCATTCCGGGCACCAGTGGACGTGATAGAGCGTTAAAGACATAGTGCTGAGTTATGAATTCTGAGTTCTGAGTGTTGAATTCTGAATGAAGCCTTTCGAGTCTGAAACTCAGAACTCACAACTCAGCACTCAGAACTCGCGCTCCCCGCGGTGGCGCAGGGGGCCATAATGGCGTCTTTCATGCCGTGAATGACTTTCTTGTCCGATGAGCAGACCGTGGCCAGGATGCCGGCGAGTTCCGCCTGTTCGCCGGTGACAAAGTAATAGGGCGAGAGCCGCACACGCCCGGACATGGGCACCACCTCGTTGGTCTTGAGATCCAGATAGGTCAACTCGAACACCTGTCCCTTGTGAAATTCCTGGAGGATGTAAGGGGTCGTGGGAAAGGACGCCAAGGCGTTCTCGATCGCCGCGGCCCACTCGGTGTGTGGAAGATCGTGTCCCACGGAGACCCCGCGACTGCCCCAGGCCAACTCGGAAAACCCGGACGGCTTCACGACGTAGTGTCGCTCTTTCTGCGTCGCACCGGCCAGCTCGCGCCAATCGGTCACCGGCCGGCCGCCGAGGTCGAGCCCCGGAATCGTCGCAGTCGGGGGCAAGGGGCGCGGATCCAGCACCCACGTTCTCGGCATCAGCGTCGAGAGATGAACGAAGGTCCCTTCTCCCAACTCGCGCAACCAGAAGGGCCGTAACACCGGGTGATGGAGCAGGGCGAAGGCCAGCTTCTCTTCCAACGCCGGTTTGTAGGGCGGCGTCACCGTCACGCGGCCCTTCTTCGCGCAGTACATGACCAGTTCGGCTTTTGGAATATTCTTCAGGTCGAATAACTCATAGAAGCGATAGACGAGCGCAACCGGTTGTTCTCCCCGGTCGGTCGTCAGGAAGAGCCCTTCCTCCGTGAACCGCACGTCGCGTGGATCGACACAATAGGCCTCCAGGCCGGACTCGCGTAGCTGGGCCGCGAGCCAGGTCATCTCGGGCCGGTAATCCTTCGCTTCCTCGGAGATGACGATCGCGATACAGCCTGGCTGGGTGCCTTGTTGAGCGCGCAGCATGGCGGCAAAGCCTTGCACCATCCCGTCCCGTCCGCCGACGATCTCAAATGGGTGAGGGGTGAGGGGTGAGGGGTGAGGAGCTTGAGAGGCGGCGTTGGTTTCTTCCGATTGACCATTGACCATTGACCATTGACTATACGCTCTTCCCAACGCGCCGGTTAATCCGATGCCGCCGGGAACTGAATCCAGTTCAGTGATCACCAGGCCGTCTGCGGTCGGGATGACATCCGGGCGGATGACCGCGGGCACGAGATCTTTGAAGCGCTTCATCCGGCTGTACGTCACCAGCGATTCCGGCTTGCCTTGATCGAGATACCCCGCCACCCACGCCGGCTGGGTCCCCCGCACGCTTTCTTGGTAGAGCCGGTTAAGGGCACGATAGAACGCCAGCAGTTCCGTCCCCAACGTGCAAAAGAACGACACGTGCTCATGAGAGAGGAGAAAGGGGATCGGTGCGATCCGCCAGTGAGAGACGGTCCCTTGCCCCTCCGCGTGGTTCCCCGTGGTGGGGTCGTCCGTTGGCGCGGCAGCAAAGAGACCGGCTCGGACTAACGCGTGACGGATGGTAGCGCAACGTCGGGAGGCTGTGTCGGGCCCTACCGTATCGGAGAAGTGCTGTGTCGGTGCCAATGAATGTGTCCTCGATACCCACCGAGAGCCGACAGAGGCCGGGCGATACCTTTTCGAGGTAAGCGAAATCGTAACATGGGCTCACGGCCCACACAAGAGGAGGTGCGGTGCGGGAGCAGAGGCGGACAGGAGGCCACATAACCTTGGAAGACCGGGGGTCAGCGAGCGGAGGTTGCGTTGGAGGCCTGGTCCGGGTTGAACACGCGGACGCAGTTCCTGCCGGAAGTTTTTGCCGCATAGACGGCTGTGTCTGCCGCCGCGATCAGGTCCGACGGGCAGGAGGCATGCAGGGGGAAGCCGGCGATGCCGATGCTGCACGTCAATGAGAATGGAGGCGAGATGAGCGTCGCCAATTCCGGCAGCAGCATCAAGGTCGTCACGCGATGCCGTAGGCGATCCGCCACCGTCACGGCTCCGTCCACCGTCGCGTTTGCCAACACCACCGCGAACTCCTCACCCCCATAGCGAGCGGCGACGTCGGACGCGCGCTCGTTCCTCCGGGCTCGGACGACAGGCTCGTGGCTGTCGAGCAGCCAGCCCATCTCGCGAAGGACTTGATCGCCGGCTGTATGGCCGTACGTGTCGTTGATCGTTTTGAAGTGGTCGAGATCCAAAAAGAGCAAGGACAGCGGCGTGTCCATGCGCTGAGAGTGGGCCATCATGCGAGCAAGGGTCTCTTGGAAGTGCGAGTGATTATAGAGGCCCGTCAGACCGTCCCGGATTGATCGGTCTTGGAGCTGTTGGTTCAGATGCAGAAGTTCGCGATTGGTTTCTTCGAGCTGCATGTTCAAGCGCTCGGTCCGCCTCTGCCGGCGTTTCAATTCGGTGATGTCGGTGACGACCTCGACGACGTGGACGCGCCCGTCGGTCATGTCGGCTTTCGACCATTGGATGAGGAAATATTCGTCGTTCGGCAACGAGACTTCGCTGGTGGTGATCTCGCCGGTCCGGACCGCCTCCGGCATTTTGCAGAATGCGCAAGGAGTGGGGCACCCCACCAACTTTTCATAACAGGTCAGGCTGGAACTGTTGCCGAACTTGGAGAGGGACGATCTGTTCTGGAAGAGGACCTTGTGCGAGGCGGGGTCGATCACGGTGAAGATGACCGGCTGGGAATTCAGCAGGGCCTGGGGATCGTCATGGTGCGACTTCGGTGATTGAGAGGTAGACATAAGATAGAAAAGGTTCTTGGCGCGAGCCCGTTTCGACTTGAAGTATCCCAACGACCGTTTCGAGGGTCAAGAACTACGCAAGATTCGACAGGCGCGTCGATTGCATCGAAGGCCACAGCTTCCTGCTCACCGGAAACTCGCTATGGACGCCGGAGAGCGGGAACGTCAGGCGGGTCGAGCATTCTGCAAGGCCGAAGGGACCGCTTGAAGGAGATCCTAGTGCGAAAACGGCTTGATCGGCGTCTCCGCTACGCCGAGCTTTCGTGCGAGGGGCAACACGATGGAGAACCGAGCAGTTCTTGCGGACCGGTACAGCTCGGTTCGGCTCGGTCCGGTAGAGGACTGTCCAGGACCTCCCGCACCTTGTTCGTCAGCGCCTCATTGGAGAAGGGTTTTTGAAAAATGGTCCAGTTCCGATCGAGGCGTCCATGCTGGGCGATCACGTCATCGGTATAGCCGGAGAAAAAGAAGACGCGCAGGTGGGGGTGAGCGGCCAGGAGACGTTCGGCCAGGGCCTGCCCGCCCATCTGCGGCATGATGGCGTCGGTGAGCAGGAGATGGATGGGACCTCGATGCGTCTCGGCGATGGAAAGCGCGTCGGTTCCGTTCGACGCCTCGATCACCTGGTACCCTTTGTCCTGCAAGACCGTTCGTGTCAATGCACGGACCTGGGCATCGTCCTCGACCAGCAGAATTGTCTCAGTGCCGCCGCATAGGTTCTCAGCCGTTGAAGGAGGTTCGACGGCTGGACGGGGCTCGTCCAGGAGCGGAAGGTACATCGTGAACGTTGAGCCTTCCCCCGGCGCGCTTGCGACGAGAATGGTGCCACTGTTCTGCTCGATGATGCTGTAGACCATTGAGAGCCCCAGGCCGGTCCCCTTGCCGATCGGCTTGGTCGTGAAAAAAGGTTCGAAAATTCTGGCCTGCGTCTCCGCATCCATGCCGACGCCGGTGTCACCGACGCTGAGCATGACGTACGCACGTTGAGGCTGTTTGGCGAGGAGTTGATCCATGACGCGGTCTTGCTCGGCACGAGCGGTCTTGATGGTCAGCCGGCCACCGTGCGGCATGGCGTCTCGGGCATTGACGGCGAGATTGATCAACACCTGCTCAAGGCAAACCGGGTCGGCGTTGATCGAGCACCGGCCGGTCGCCAGCGATGTGACCAGTTCGATGTCCTCCCCAATCAGCCGTCGGAGCAGGGACTCGGTTCCGAGGATGACGGTGTTCAGATCCACCACCTGCGAGTTGAGCGTGTCCTTCCGGCTGAAGGCTAAGAGCCGGTTCGTCAACGCGGTCGCGCGGTCCGCCGCCTTCTTGATCTCCTCGATGGTCTTCCGGAGAGGAGCCGGCTGATCGGACAGATTCAGGAGCAGATCGCTGTATCCCTTGATGACCGTGAGCAAATTGTTGAAGTCATGCGCGACGCCGCCGGCGAGGCGCCCGATCGCCTCCATCTTCTGTGCCTGGAACAGTTGGGCCTCGAGGCTCTTCCGTTCCGTGATGTCGGTGCAGGACCCGATGTAGCCGGCGAGCTCCCCGCTCGGCGTGAAGCGCGGCGCTCCTGAATCCAGAACCCAGCGATACGGTCCCTCCACATGCTTCAGTCGATATTCCATTTGAAACGGCCGGCGGGCCTCGAAGGCCTGCACGTATGTGTTCAGGCTCTTGCCCACGTCGTCGGGATGGATGTCTTCTGCCCAGCCGCCGGCGAGTTCCTGTTCCAGAGTCCGCCCTGTGAAGTCGAGCCACCTCTTGTTGACGTAGGTGCAGCGCTGATCGGGGCCGGACATCCAGATGAGGACCGGGGCCGTGTCCGCCATGCTGCGGAACCGCGCTTCGCTCTCCCGGAGCGCTTCTTCGGCCTGCTTGCGCGTGGTGATGTCGCTGAGCGAACCGGCCATCCGAATCGGATGGCCCGATTCATCCCACATGGCCTGCCCTTTGGTGGTGAACCAGCGGACCTCGCCCTGCCGGGTCACCATGCGGTATTCGATCTCGCAGGGCTCGTGATTCGCCAGGTGCCGGCTGAGCGTGTCGAGGACCCACTCCCGGTCGTCCTGATGGAGACGCGAGGTCCAACTGCGCATCGCGTGGCGGAAGTCGGAGTGGTCGTATCCCAGCAACTCCTTGAATCGTGGAGAGTAAAACACCGGGTTCTCGGGATGGAAGGGATCCTGGGGATGAACCCAGGCATCCCAGAGCCCGTCGCGCGTGCCTCGCACCGCAAGATCGAACCGCTGGCTGTTCTCGCGCAATTCCGATTCGGCTCTGATACGCTCGATGGCGGTGGCGAGAAACTGAACCACAATCTGAATGAACCGGGTCTCATCCAGGTTCAGCGTACACTCTTCCCAGGGATGGAGGCCGGTGCTGCCGACCAGAGGGTCATGACGCCCGACCGGCGAAGCGGCCGTGCCCGACTCCGGCAAGACATGCAGCCTCGACACCTTGTCGGTGTCGGTCGCTCGATCCGGCTCGACCATCGAATCGAACAGGGGATAGTCGGGCTGCGTGACGGTCCGCGGAGCGAGCGAGTCGGCCGAGGAGGGCCAGTTCGTCTCGGGCTCGGAGGTCACGCACAGCTCCAGTTTGGTGGACAGGTATTGCAACACCCGGTCGTAATCCTTTTGCAGCGTCTGTGCGACGAGGGACACGGATTTGTCGAAAAGCCGGTACAGGTCAGTGCCCGTGCTTGCCTCGGCTCCGAGCAGCGCGAGGACCGTCTGTTGCTGTTCCCGCATGCGCAGGGCTTTCTCCATCCAGCGACGCTCCGCCATCTCGCTCTGCAGGGCATAGTGAGTTTCTTCTAGTTCTTCCGACCGCTGTCGAGCCGTGCGCTCGATCTCCGCGTTGGCCAGTCGAAGCGCGGCTTCTGATTGCATGGCGCAATCCCTGCGTCTCCAGGCGCTTGAACAAAAAATGAGCGCCAGCACGCCCACCAGAAGGGCCGACAGCATGGCGATGGTGTCCGTCAGGGCATGAAAGGCGAAACCGCCTTCCCAGTCGACCTGTCGCAGGAGAATCGAGCCTGTCAGGAGGAGCAAGACCACGCCTGTTTGAGCCGCCATGCGTTTCTGCGCTTCCGTATCCATGGCCGATTCCCTTCTCACTGATCTCGCGAGAGCTCTCCGCCTGTAAGGGTGGGGTTCTTCATGGAAGACTATTCGTCACGCCGGTTTCAGTGCGGATCTTCGGGAGGCTTGAATAAGCGCTGGATCAACGGCACCAGCTTCGTGCCTGCGTCTACTTTCGACAGGAAGCCGTCGGCTCCCGCCACCCGGCAGGCATCGCGGGCTTCGGGCCCGTCGTACAGAGTGAGGACGATGACGCGTGGGGGGGACTTCTGGCTCTTGATGGCGCGCGTGGCCGCCAACCCGTTCATGACCGGCATGGCCAGGTCCATCAGGACGAGGTCGGGGAGGAGTCGGCGCGCTTGGTTTACCGCCTCTTGTCCGGATGAAGCCATGCCGGCGATCGCGAATCGGGAATCCGATGCGATCCGGTCCGAGAGGACCTGCAGAAAGTCGGGGTTGTTGTCCACGATGAGCACGCGTAATTGATCCACGGAGCCTCCGATTCGATGCAGGTAAGAGGGGGGTGTCCGCATAGCATAGATCGAGGATGGCACAAGGCAGAGGAAACCGGTATCAGGGGAACCCTGAGAACCTCATGGGAGATACCCGACAGGAGGCCGGCAAATGCACAGGGCCGAATGGGGAAAGAGAATGGGGAAAGAAATGAGGGGAGCCGAAACAGAAGAAAAATGGGAGGCGAATCAGGCGTCGGGCGCGATCAGCTCGATCTGGATGGCAAACCGGACGAGGCCGGCCACGTTATGAATATCGAGGCGCTTCATGATGCCGGTGCGGTGCGTCTCGACGGTCTTGATGCTGAGATGGAGGTGTTGGGCGATCTCTTTGGTGCTTCGGCCTTCGGCGATCAACTGAAGAATTTCCCGCTGGCGCGAGGTGAGGTATTCGAGTCGTCCGGATGTGTCTCTCGACCCCTGGAGATAATTCTGGACCAGGTTCTTGGACACGGCGGGAGAAAGATACATCTTCCCCCCCGCGACCGCTTTCAACGCGAGCACCAGCTCCGAGACATCGGAGCCCTTGACCAAGTATCCGGCCGCGCCGGCCTTGAGCGCCTGCCGGACATAGGCCTGGTCCCCATGCATGGAGAGTACGATGACCCGCGTGCGGGGGTGATTCCGGGTGAGCCGCGCCACCGCTTCCAGGCCGTTCAAGTCCGGCATCGCAATGTCCGTCAGCAGGATGTCCGGCTCATGCGTCTCGACGAGCCGGATGGCCTCGCGTCCGTCGCTCGCCTCGGCCACCACCTCGATCCCCGGAATCTCCTTGAGAAGCGCGCGAATGCCGGCCCGCACGAGGGCGTGATCTTCCGCCAGGACGATGCGGATGGGATTCATGACGAGGGAGACTCCTCCAACGGCTGCGGTGGCCGGTGAAGCGGAAAGGAGGCGCAGATCTCCGTCCCCTGCCCGGGCGCCGAGGTGATCGCTATCTGTCCGCCGAGGAGCCGCACGCGTTCCTCCATGCTCAACAGGCCCATGCTAAGGCCTCGGCCGGCTTCTCCCCGCGCGATCGGGACATCGAACCCGGCGCCGTCGTCCCGGACGAGCAATTCCAGATTCGTGTCCCGCCGGCGAAGCCGCACGGTCAACGTGCCTGCGCGAGCATGCCGGATGGCATTCGACATCGCTTCCTGGGCCACGCGGAAACAGGCCGTGGCGAGATTCGCATCCGGGGCCGGATCGAGCGGATCGGCGGCAAAATCCAGTTGCAGGCCGGCGCGCTGAATTTGCCGCTCGGCAAACGCCTTGAGGGCCGGCGCAAGCCCCAATTCGTCGAGAAGAGGGGGGCGCAAACTCAGCGCCAGCTCCCGCACCTCATGGATCAACCGGTCTGCGAGCTGGAGACTCTCGCTCAGGGCCGTGGTCCGTTTCTCTGTCGGCACGGAGGCCGCGTCGGCACATTGAAGGTTCATCTTCAAAGCGATCAGCATTTGCCCGATATCGTCGTGCAAGTCGCGGGCAACGTCCCGCCGCTCGCTCTCATGCGCCTCCAACAACTGTCGGGAGAGAAGGATCTGCCGCTTGTGCGCGACTTGCAGCTCGGCGAGCAACCGTTCCCGTTCCTCTTCCGCCTGCTTCCGATCCATGATGTCGGCCGCCTGCCGGCGAGCGCGGATTTGCAATTCTTCATGTGCCATCCGGAGCCGCCGGACCTGGAGTGCGCGCTCCAGGATAGGCAGCAGCGCCGACAACTTGAAGGGTTTCAGCACGTAGTCGTAGGCCCCGATCTTCATCGCATCCACGGCCGTCTGAATCGTGGCCTGGCCCGTCATGACGATGCCTGCGAGATCGGGGTCTTGGGCCTGGGCTTCGAACAGCAGCGTGATTCCATCCATGTCGGGCATCATCAAGTCGCACAGGAGGAGGTCGAACTCTTGTTCTTTGAGTAACCGCAGCGCGTCCTGTGCAGATTGCGCTCCCGCTGTCTCGTAACCCTGTTGCGCCAGCGATTCCTGCAGGGTAGTCATCAGCCCGACTTCGTCATCGACGATCAGGATTCGTCCGGCCGCCGCCGCCATCACCGTATTCCTTTCACTCCTGCTCCAGCGACGTGGCATTGGTGCCGTTGGAGACCGGCAGCAGAATGTGGACCGTCGTGCCGACGCCGATCCGGCTCGTGATGTCCAAGGTTCCGTGATGCTCCTGTACGATACGCCGGCAGATCGGCAGCCCCAGTCCTGTGCCGGCCCCCTCAGACTTGGTCGTATAGAACGGGTCCATTATTTTCGGGAGGTCCTCGGCCGTGATCCCGATGCCGGTGTCCGTGAACGTCATCGTGACGGCCGGCCGGCCGCCGGGCAGGGACCCGGCGGTTGTGCGGATGGTGACCAGTCCCCCGCTGGGCATTGCGTCGGAGGCGTTGGCCAGCACGTTCAGGAAAAGCTGCCGCAACTGCCAGCGGTCGGCTTGGATCATGGGCACCTCGGCGGCAAATTCCCGACGCACGGCGACGCCGTGCGTGCGCAGGCGGTACTCGATGAGGGCCAGCGAGTTGGCGATCTCCTCGTGGATGTCGATCGTGGAGATCCGCGGGACATGGCGACGGCTGAACTGGAGCAGATTGGACACCAGAGCGCCCATACGCTCCACCTCGTTCGCCATCACCTCCAGCGCGTGTCGCTTGGCGGGATCGTCGGCCGTCTGCTTTAACAGGGATTCCACCCGCAGGCTCACCGTCGTCAGCGGATTGTTCAACTCGTGGGCGATGTTCGCCGCCAGCTCCCCCATCGTCGCCAGTTTCGACACCTGTCCGAGCTGGTAGGCCATGCCCCCCAACTGCTCCCGCTTGGCTTCCAATTCCGCTTCGATCCATTTGCGCGGCGTGACGTCGCGGATGATGGCGATCACCTGGAGCCCTTCCTCTGTCTGCAGGGGGCTCAGGCTGATCTCAGCGGGAAACTCGCTGCCGTCCTTGCGGCGACTGATGAGCTCGAGCCCGCGACCCATGGGCCGGATCTTGGGATCGGCGAGATAGGCCGTCCGATGTCTCGCATGCGCGTCGCGGAAACGCTCGGGCACCAATGTCTCCAGCAGTTGGCCGAGCAATTCTGCCCGACTGTAACCGAACAAATACTCGGCCTGCTTGTTGACGAGCGTCATGCGACCAGCGGAGTCCATGATGATGATGCCGTCCGGCGCCGATTCGATCACCGCCCTGAGCGTGTGTTCGCTGGTTGCAATTCCCTCTGCCTTTCTCCGCTGCCGGGCGGTCTCCGCCCGGTGTAACGCCGCATGCATCACCGACGGCAGACGCACGATGTGCTGAGGGGACTTGACGACGTACTCATCGAGGCCGTGCTTCATCGCCTCTGTCGCGATTTCCTCGTTGCCGCTGCCGGTGAGCATGATGACGGGGCAGTCAGGATAACGAGCCTTCACCGCGCATAGGACCGCCAGGCCGTTCGACCAATGAAGCCGGTACTCGGTACTGACCAGATCGAACTCACCTCGCTCCAACGCCCGAGCAAAGCCGACCTCGTCGTCGATTTGCTCGATGTGCAGGCCGGCAAACTCCCGTTGCAAGGCCTGAACGATAAGGGCCCGATCGTCGGGGTTCTCGTCAATGAGCAGAAGTCGCATGGAACGATATGATGAAGTCCGAACGCCTGTTACGGGATTGGTCCCTCGCGCGTGGGCGTCACGGAGTTCGACCGGACGGTTTCGTCCATTCTCACGCTCTTTCCCGCCGGAACGCCATAGACGATGTGTAGTGTGGAGGGTGCTGCCGAGGGGCGACTGAGTGCCGTGAGGGCGCTCCCCCATGTTTCTGAAATCGCTCTCCCTGTTGCGTCGCGCAGGATCGAGTCGTATCATCCAGCTGTATGTCTTTAGAACTGCAGGCCGGAAGGCACACGTTCATTCCGGTGGTGCCGTTACCGCAAGTCGTGCCGAGCGCGGTATGTGTCCGATGCGACGTCTGCTGCCGGTTCCCCGAACGGGACAGTTTCCTGCGTCCCTACTTCACCGGTGAAGAGGTCACGTGCGCCGTCGAGCACGGGGCCGATCCCGGCTGGTTCCCGGATCCGGCCGGTTCCCAAGTGGCAGTCGTACCGAACCAGCAGGGAGATGGGTATCTCTGTCCTGCCTTCGACCCGGCGACCTCACGTTGCCGCATCTATGAGTCACGTCCGCTGGATTGCCGGCTCTATCCCCTGGCGATCATGTGGAATGCCGAACACGATCGGGTCGTCCTCGGATGGGATACGAAGTGCCCGTTCATGCGGGAGCAAGTCCCCAAAGAGATTTGCACGTTCGCCGACCGCATGGCCATTCGGCTGGAACAGGAGGAGACGCTCGCCGTGCTCGAACGGCATCCGAGGCTGATCGGCCGGTTCCAGGAGGACGTGGTCATTCTCAGGCCGTTGCCGAAGCTCACAGCGCGCGTGCGCGCCGGGTTCGAGGTTCGGGGTTCGAGGTTCACAGCGCCGGCTTCGAACATCGAACTTCGAACTCTTCACCCATTGACATTGGCCGACCGCCCACGATTTGAAGAAGCGATGGCGGCCTCGGGGTGGATCGGCGCGACGCCGCCGGCTGCCTACTCGTTCGCCTATCATTATATCTGGCACTCGCTGCTTTCCTATCGGTGGATGGAGATCGAAGGCCATCTCTGCCTCTTCGCCGAGTCGCCGGACGGGATCTTCATGCCCCTTCCGCCGCTCGGGGCCGGGCGGATGACCCGCGTGCTGGCCGAAGCGTTCCGGATCATGCAGGAGCGAAATCGCGGGACGGCTGTGACGCGGGTCGAGAACGTGCCGGCAGGGTTGAAGGAAGAGTTGGAGCGGGCAGGATACCGGCTGACGCCGAAAGATGCCGACTATCTCTATCGCACCGCCGATCTCGTCACGCTCGCAGGCGATCGCTACAAATCGCAGCGCGCGGCTTGTAATCGGTTCGAGCGGGAACATGGCGGCCGCCTCGACTCGTATGAGGATCGTGACCGACATGAATGCCTCGTCCTGTTCCGCGACTGGCGAGACCAGAAGCTGGCGGAGGGACTCGATGAGCCTGCAAGATGGCTCCTGGACGATTCCGAACCCGCGCATGGCGAAGCCTTGACGCACCATGCCGCCTTGGGACTGGCCGGCGCCGTTGTGCGCGTGAACGGGATCATTCGCGCCTACACGTGTGGGTATTGGCTCACACCGTCCGTCTTCTGCCTGTTGCTGGAAACGGCGGATCGACGTATCACCGGCTTAGCCCAGTTTCTCTTTCGTGAGTTTTGCGCAAGGGCTCAGGCCCAAGGCGCAGACGTCGTCAACACGATGGATGACTCCGGCCTTGCGAGCTTGGCCAAGTCGAAACAGGCGTACCATCCGATCGAGCTGATCCCGAACTGGATTGCCACCGCATGATGCAACCGGACCGATTGGTGAATCTCCCTCATTCCCAAGAACAGCCCCTCTCCCGGTGGCTTCCGGCGTTGATGGCCGTCATGACGGTGGCGGCGCTGGGTATCGGCGCGCTGACGGTGGGCGATGCTGAGACACGATCCGCGATGTGGAAAGTGGGGGTCGCCGGCGCCGTCGTCTGGCTGCCGACGCTAGGACTGCTGTTTTGGGCCACGTGGCGGTTGCAGCGGCAATACGAGCAAGCCCGGCAGGAGAGCGACTGGGCGCGGGCGGCGGAAGCGGCGCTCCTCCAAAGCCAAGAACGCAACCGCGCGATCGTCGACACGGCGCTGGATGGTGTCGTCACGATGGATGCAGCCGGGGTGATCACGGATTGGAATGTGCAGGCGTCGAAGATTTTCGGCTGGACCCGCGAAGAGGCGTTGGGCCGGATGCTGTCCGAGACGATCATTCCACCACGGGATCGGGCAGCGTATGAACAGGGTCTTCAAGATTTTCTTGCCACGGGGAAAGGGCCCATCCTCAATCAGCGCGTCGAAATCGCGACCCGCCACCGTGACGGACATGAGTTCCCCGTCGAACTGGCCGTCGCCCCGGCCCGCGTGGGCGATGCGTACATCTTCAGCGCGTTCGTGCGCGACATTACGGAGCGGAAGCGGGCCGAGCGGCGGCTCGCGTCGCAGTATGCCGTCTCGCGCGTCCTGGCGGAATCGGCAACCTTGGAAGAGGCCGGTTCCAAGATTCTCCAGGTCATCTGCGAGAGTCTGGAGTGGGAATTGGGCGTGCTGTGGCTCCTCGACAAGCCGGGGAATGTCTTGCGCTGTTTGGACCTCTGGAGGTCCTCGTCGCTGCAAGCCGACGAGTTTGTTGCGGACACGTGGGAGCTGACCATCCAGCATGGAGCCGATCTGCCGGGACGCATCTGGGCCGGCCGCGAACCGGCCTGGATTCAGGATGTGGTCGCCGACGGCAATTTCATGCGGGCGGACGTTGCCGCGAAAGGCGGATTGCACGGAGCGTTCGGATTTCCCATCCGAGTGGGCATGGAGGTGGAGGGGGTGATCGAGCTATTCAGCCGGCAGGTGCGGGAACCCGATGAAGAGTTGCTCAAGATGGTCGCGGATGTGGGCTTGAAGATCGGCCAGTTCAGGGAGCGTATCCGCATGGAAGACGCCCTTCGACAGACAGAGGTGCAGTTGCGTCAGTCGCAAAAGATGGAAGCGGTGGGACGACTGGCCGGCGGCGTGGCGCACGATTTTAACAATCTGCTCACGGTGATCCGGGGGTACAGCGAACTGATCCTGAACCGGCTGGCGGCCGGCGATGCGCTGCGCAAGGAGATGGAAGAGGTCAAGAAGGCGGCGGACCGCGCCGCCGGTTTGACCGGGCAACTGTTGGCCTTCAGCCGCCGGCAGTTCATCGCGCTCAAGATCGTCGATCTCAATGCCGCCGTCTCCAACTTGGATGGGATGCTGCGCCGGTTGCTGGGAGAAGACATCATCGAACTCTGTGCGGTGCTCGACCCGGAGTTGGGGCAGATCAAGGCCGACCCCGGCCAACTGGACCAGGTCATCATGAATCTGGCCGTCAATGCGCGGGATGCGATGCCGAACGGCGGCCGCTTGACGATTGAAACGAAGAATGTGGAGATTCTGAAACGGGGCCGGCGACGACCGGAGGGAATGGAGCCGGGCCCCTACGTGCTCCTGAGCGTGGCGGATACCGGCCATGGGATGAGCGAGGAGACCAAGTCCCACCTGTTCGAGCCGTTCTTTACGACCAAGGAAAAGGGCAAAGGCACGGGACTGGGGCTCTCCACGGTGTACGGCATCGTCAAGCAGAGCGGCGGGTCGCTTACGGTCGAGAGCAGCCCCGGGCAGGGCGCCACGTTCAAGATTTACTTTCCACGGGTGGATGGGACAGCGCAAGCGGCGGACAGCGCCGCAGGCGGTGGCGAACAGGTGCGGGGGAAAGAGACCGTGCTGCTCGTGGAAGACGAGCCGGGCGTTCGCGGGCTGGTCCACGAAACCTTACGGCTCCATGGGTACACGATCCTCGAAGCGCGTCATGGTATCGAAGCGTTGCTGACCGGAGCGAAATACATGGGGCCGATTCACTTGCTGTTGACCGATGTCGTGATGCCGCAAATGAGCGGGCCCGAGGTCGCGGAAAAACTCTTGGCCGTCCGACCAGGGATGAAAGTGCTCTACATGTCCGGGTATCCCGACCATCCGGTCTTCTCGCAGGGGAAAGTGAAGGCCGACACCGCCTTCCTGCAGAAACCGTTCACGCCCCGCGTACTGGCCCAGAAGGTGCGCGAGGTTCTCGACAGCCTCAACGTGGTGAAATGTTGAATTGTGAATGATGCATGATGAGATGAGCCAGAACAAAAGTCGGGTCAATGGCCTGAGTCTGCCCTCGATCAACCAACTCACAATTCATAATTTCATAATTCAGAATGAGCGCTTGCGCCGGATGCGCCGGCTTGATCTTGCCCCTGTTTCCGTTTATCGTGACTCCTCATGAAAGGGCAGGAGCTAGACATCGATCAGTACCGGCTTCGCGAAGAACCCTACTATGCCGAGGTCCGCGGCGAGATCGGTCTCTTTACTATTGCAGCGAAGAACAAACTGCCGGTCATGCTCAAGGGGCCGACCGGCTGCGGCAAGACCCGCTTCGTCCAGCACATGGCCTACCGGTTGGGTCGGCCGCTGATCACCGTGGCGTGCCATGAGGACCTGACCGCCTCCGATCTTGTCGGACGGTTCTTGCTCAAGGGACAGGAAACCGTCTGGGTCGATGGGCCGCTCACGCTCGGCGTCAAGCACGGCGCGATCGTCTACCTGGACGAAATCGTCGAGGCCCGCAAAGACACCACGGTCATCATTCACCCGCTCAGCGACGACCGGCGTATGCTGCCGATCGAGAAGAAGGGCCGGATCATCGAGGCGGTCGAGAACTTCATGCTCGTGATTTCCTACAACCCCGGCTATCAGAGCGTCCTAAAAGATTTGAAGCAGAGCACGAAGCAGCGGTTCATGGCGATCGAGTTCGATTACCCGACGTCCGTGATCGAGGCGCAGGTCGTTGAGCGCGAAGCCGGTGTGAGCGGCGAGATCGCGCAGCGGCTCGTGAAGCTGGGCGAAAAAGTCCGCAATCTGAAAAATCACGGGCTGGAGGAAGGCGTGAGCACGAGACTGCTCATCTACGCCGGCACGCTGATCAAGCAAGGCGTCCCGCCGGCCCGCGCCTGCGAGGTGGCCGTGAGCCGGCCCATCACGGACGATGCCGACATGCACCGCAGTATTCAGGAACTGGTCAAAGCAATATTCTAAAGCCGTGGGTCAGCCTCGACCATGAAAGCGCCGGCGACGGGGTTGCTCTCTGTGCTCGCGCACCCCTCGCCTCGGAAGGCGATCGGTGGACGCGCGCAGTTGAGAGCAACCCCGTCGCCGGCGCTTTCCCGTATTCTCTCTCGCCTGCCCCGGTCGCGCTCTTTGTGATGAAACACGTTGTTCAGGATACGGCAAAGGGAGCCATCCTGACGATTCATGTCCAGCCTAAAGCGTCTCGCACCGAGTTGGCCGGTCTCTACGGGGAGGCGCTGAAGATTCGCGTAGCGGCGCCGCCGGTCGAAGGGGCGGCGAACGACGAGCTCTGCCGGTTTCTCGCCGAACAAGTGGGCGTCCCACCAAGCTCCGTTGAAATTCGCTCCGGCGCTGGAGGCAGGCACAAGCGAGTGCTGCTCAAGGGCGTGCCGAGCCAACGAGTGAGGAGCGCGTTCAACCTCTGAAGAGGATATGAAGTGACGGGCTGATGAAGCCAACCCCCTCCATCCCGTCACAGAAAAGTGTGAAGGGAGTGAAAGAAGAGTGCTCGCTCGACGTGCGCAATTGGGGAAAAAGCCGAATCGTTTCCCGGGCCGCTTCCTTCAGGCTGGAAAAGTTCCGGTTGTCCTGCTCCGTCATCTGCTGAGGCGGTATGCTTTTGGTCAAGCTGTAGCCCCGAGCGAGTCCAAACTGGTTGTCGGGCCCGGCATTGGTCTGGATGCTGCCGCGATTGATCTGGGTGATCGTTACCTCGTCGTCAAGACCGACCCCATCACCTTCGTGGCGGATGAAATCGGCACCTACGCCCTCACGATCAATGCCAACGATCTCGCGACGATGGGCGCCTCGCCTCGATGGTTTCTCGCCACCATTCTGCTGCCGGCCGGCGCGACGACACGTGCCCATGTCTCCCGCATCTTCTCCCACCTCGCCTCCGCCTGTCGTCGTCTGAACGTCACGCTCTGCGGCGGGCATACTGAGATTACAGATGTGGTAACTCGTCCCGTAGTCGTCGGGTGTTTGCTCGGAGAATGTCCCAAAGATCGGCTGATTACCACGGCTGGTGCTTGTGTCGGCGACGCGATTCTCCTGACCAAAGGCATTCCCATTGAGGCAGTCTCAATCCTGGCTCGCGAACGACCAACGGAACTCCGTCACCGCTATTCGACGCAGTTCATTGCCCGCTGCCGTGACTATCTGGTCACACCGGGTATCAGCGTCGTTCGTGACGCAGAGATTGCCTTGGCCGCCGGAGGCGTCCATGCCATGCATGATCCGACAGAAGGGGGCTTGAGCGCAGCGGTCTATGAGCTGGCCGAGGCGGCCGGGGTCGGTGTGCTGGTGGAGGAGCGAGCTATCCGAATCCTTCCTGAGGGCGCGAAGCTCTGTGCCGATTTCGGCCTGAATCCCTTGGGCGCGATTGCGTCCGGCTCGTTGTTGATCTGCGCGGACCCGGCGCATGAGACCGCCATTCTTCGCCGGCTTGCGAAGGCCCGCATTCCAGCGGCTCGTATCGGCACCGTGGTTCCGGCTCGTGAAGGAGTACGGATGGTGAGCGACGGACGCCGGCCACGCCAAGTTCCTCGATTTGCTGTGGATGAGATCGCCAGGATGCTCAGTGCAAGCTGCGGTCGATCACGATCGCGCACTGCCACCGGCCGGCCGCTATCCCCTGAGTCGCCGAACATGACGATCGGTGCGCGAGTTGGCGGGAAGAAATCTTGACGTGCCAGATGATGTGAGCCTATAGTTTCCGCAATTCGAAACTTCGCAATCTATGCCACGCAATCGCCCCGACCCCTCGCTGTTTGAACTCCACGCCGAAGTGTGCAAGATCTTCTCGCATCCCAAGCGGCTGCAAATCATTGAAACGCTGCGGGATAAAGAACTACCTGTCAGCGAGGTCGTCGATCGGTTGGAAATTCCTAAAGCGAATGTCTCCCAGCACTTAGCAGTGCTGCGTCAGAAAAAGGTTGTCGTGACTCGGCGGGAGGGCCTGAATATCTATTATCGGATTGCGAATCCCAAGATCATTCAGGCCTGCGATCTGATGCGGCAGGTGCTGCTTGAGCAATTGGATGAGGGGGAGCAGCTCGCCAAGCGGCTGAAAAGACGGCGACTTTTTTGACTAGGAGCCTGCCGACATTGCCTTCGTGATGAGGCGAAGGAGGTGCGGCCAGATGCAAGGCCGCAGGCCCGGAAAAACCGGAGGCGTATTCGCTGGAATACGTTGAGGATTTTTTCGGGCCGAGAACGACGCAGATGGTCGCGGATCGTTCGCCGCAGTAGAAAGGTCAATGTCGGACAGGCTCCTATAGTTGCAAAGTTGCGAGTCCAGTTGACTGATTGGACATGATGAGGGATGGCCATCGATGAACGAGCCTGAAAAACCGGCTCCCACGTGGTCGGCACGGCTGGTGGACGCGACCCTCCGGCTGTGCGTGGACTTCCCGCGGCTGACGATCAGCGTTATCCTTCTTCTCACCATCTGGGCCGTTACCCAGTTGCCCACCATCACCACCGATACGGACCCCGAAAACATGCTGGAGCCCGACGCGCCGGTACGGGTCTCCCACGAGTCCACGAAACGGACCTTCGGGATTCATGAGCTCATCGTCGTCGGTTTCGAAAGCGAGCGGGATCTCTTCAACGCCGAAGACCTCACCAAGCTCTTCCGGATCAACCGCGAGATCCTGAACATCAAGGGGGTCATCATTCCCGATGTCTTGAGCCTCGTGACCACCGACACGATGCGGAAGAGCGGGGACACCCTGGAGATCAGAAAGCTCTTGGAACACCCACCGCAGACGCAAGAAGACGTTCGGCAGCTCAAGGACACTCTGCTTGGCAATCCGCTGTTCCGGGAAAAGCTCATCTCCCAGGATGGGCGGCGGGTGGCCTTCTACATCCCGATTGAGCGGAAAGAGATCGCGGCGCGGGTCACCAGGGAGATTCAGGCGCTGGTCGATAAAGAGCCTGGGATCACCGCCAAGATCGCCGGCCTGCCCATGGCAGAGATGGTGTTCGGGGAGCAGATGTTTCTTCTGATGGGCGTACTGTCTCCACTGGTGATGCTGGTCATCGCCATCGGTCTGTGGATGCTCTTCAAGGACTGGCGGCTCATCGTGGCCCCCTTGATCGTCTCGATGCTGAGCGTGCTCTGGACCATGGGGCTGTTGATCGGCCTCGGCTATCCGGTCCACATCATGAGCTCCATGATCCCGATCTTTCTGATGGTCACCGGCTTGGCCGACGGGATTCACATTCTCAGCCAGTTCTACGACGTCTATCCCCGCTATGGAGACAAACGAACGGCCATCCTCGAAACGATGAAGGAACTCTACTCGCCGGTATTGTACACCTCCTATACCGTGATGGCCGGGTTCGGGTCGCTGATGCTCGTCAACATTCCGCCGGTCCGGATTTTCGGCCTGTTTGTGGCCATCGGGGTCTTTGCCGCCTGGATCCTGACCGTGACGTTTCTCCCCGCCTTCATGATGTTGCTCAATGAGGAGACGCTCAAGCGGCGCTGGCAGCGCGAGGTGGCCACCGGCGGTCTGCTGGTCAGAGTGGCTGACTGGCTGGGGCGCACGGGGATGGCCCAAAGTCGAGGGGTGCTGCTCGTCGGTCTCGCCGTGCTTGCCCTGGCAACGTACGGAATGCAGCAAAACCGCGTGAATGACGATCCGGTCAAATGGTTCAAAGCCTCGAGTCCGATCAGACAGGCCAACCGCCTGATGAACCAGCAATTCGGGGGGACGTACATGGCCTACCTCGTGGCAGAGGCGGATGAGCCGGAAGCGGCGACCCGACCGGAGGTGCTCCGCTATCTCGACGAGCTCCAACGGGAGATCGGCCAGGACC
>CAZKRM010000041.1:0-26691 GCA_964555285.1 uncultured Nitrospiraceae bacterium | reverse complement strand
GCAACAAGCTCCTTCACCTTTGGAGGCACCGCGCTAACCTCCTTTTCTATGGCGCATAACGTTCACGCCAACCGGCGCGCGCCGCCTCCTGGCGCGCGTTCGTGTCGGGCGTGGGGTTAGCCGTCATGTGTACTGAACGCTAATCGCTGACGACGACGCTACGGGCCTGGCCACCGTATTGCCTACCAAGCTCAAGCCGGCGGGTTTCAAGTCGAGGAAGAAAGTCTGCATCAGACTCCCCGCGATGCCTTCTCAAATCCAAGATCAGGGACAACCTCTCGTACCAAGTCGCATCATTAGAAGGGGGTTTCAGAGCTGCATCGACTGAGAAGTCTCGGAAGAAAATGCGGTAGAACTGGGCGTGGGCGCTCGATGTCGCTAGATACAGGACGATTATCGTAGCGATAACTACGACAAACAGAACAAGCAGCATGCGTTCGGGGGAATTCACCCAGCCTGGCTCGGTGGCAGCGATACCTCCGTGCAAGTTTCCACAAATCTGGAATAGGAATCCAAGTACCAACAAGGCTGCGCCAATTTGCGCTTCTGCGCGTTGGACCAAAGAGCTTTTCAATACATGGGGATTGCGGCCGTAAATCATTAAGGATTCGAAGTATGAAGCTTGCGGATTCTTGAACATGAACCCTTTTGCTAGGAGAACCGCGCCCACTAAGTCAAGCGCCAAACCGGCGAATATGAAGTCATATGGGTGCATTCGAGAGATCTCTTGCGTGAACGCGGCTACCTGATTGCCTATGACGGCTAACCATAATTATGCCGGTCTGGATAGCACGGACGTTGAATTTTAAAAAACCGATGCGTATTTTCTTGCTCTTCCAAAGACTTGTCAAACCTTTTTAACCTCACTCAGGCAGCCCTGCTTGTGACCTTTCATACTCACACCTCCCCTCACCAGGGAGTTGCCGGGCGCTGCTTCCCTGCGCGAGCACACCGGAGAGCCCCGCCACCCTGGCCCGCTACAACTTCTTTCTCACGTCCTTCCAATTCTTCACCACCTTCGCTTTTCGTGGCACCTCGCCACGGGAAGGATCCGGCACGAGAATCGCCTCCAAACGATGCTCCAACAACACTTCCGCCAGAGCAGGAGACCGGACGATCCCGGTCTTCAGCGTGGTCCAGCCTTCTTTCTTGAATTCATCGAGGGCCGCGCCCAAGGCGCCCGCGCCTGGCTTGACCGCCACCACGAAGCCGGTTGGAAACTTGTGCTCCTTGAGCCATCGGCGAATCGCCTCGTCTCCATGAAAGGCCGACCCTTCCACGCCAGGCCATGAGAGATAGATGACGTGGTAATAGAACTGCGTGAGGCGGGACAGTTCGTCGGCCGCGTCGGGAACAGGCTCGATCTGTCCTTGCGACCCTCCGACAGCAGGCAGTGACGGCAACGGAAGCGGAGAACCTTTCGTCTCCTCCAACAACGCGGCGATGTCCACAAGAAGCAACGGGCGTCTTTTTTCCCAGACGGCAAGCGTACCGGCGGTGTCTGTTGCCGACACGCGCGGCGTCGCCCCAAGCCGCACCACGGCAGCATACGTCCCTCGCACTTTCGGAAGGTAGTCGAAGAACGCGCGTCCATCGCCACCGGTCATGGCAGTGGCGACCGGTTTCCCATCAAGGACGAGTTCCAACGGTTCGCCGCCAAGGCCTGCATCCGCGAGCAGGCCAGAATGGACCAGCCTGGCCTCAATGCGTACCGATTGGCCCGGCGTCGTCAGAGCATCTTTGACCGTCAGCGTCCCGCCGGTCTTGCCCGCCGCCACCGCAACGCCGCAGACCGACAAGGCCGGGAGAACAATGATCAGTGTAAGGACACACCACGTGTTCGACATGGGTTCAGCTAGTGTAGTGCGTCTAACAATTCTTTACATTCATTCCAAGGCCGTCATTCCCGCGAAAGCGGGAATCTAGATCAGAAAGACTGGATTCCGGGTCAAGCCCGGAATGACGATCAAAAGACAAGGGACTTCGGACGCACTACACTAGAGGGAACAGGTCCCACCGTCACATGAGCCCACGATCTCGCGTGACGATCAAGTAGGCATCGCAGGCGGAGACGACGGCCAGACCGAGGTAGAACCACAGGGCCGGTTGCCAGAAGAAACGGGAAACCGCGAAGAGAGTAAGGCCGACGGCGAGGAGCCCGAAGCCCCGTTTCTCGCCTATATACAGGTGGCCGAGACCGGGGAGAAGCGATACACCGGCTGCGCGGAGCCCGTGCCAGGTTTTCTCACGAACGTCCATTGGCTCATGCAGAGGATTTCAAGGCAGCAAGGACTTCTTCGACGTGGCCATCGACCTTCACTTTACGGAAGACGGCCTTGAGCTTGCCGGCAGGATCGATCACGAACGTGCTGCGCTCGATCCCCCAGTATTTCTTCCCATACATATTCTTCAGCTTGTAGACCCCGTAGGCCTTGGAGACCGCCGCATCTTCGTCGCTGAGCAGAGGGAACGGGAGGCGATATGCGGCGATAAACTTCTGATGCGCGTCTTTCCCATCCAGACTCACACCGAGCACCACTGCGCCGGTCTTCTCGATCGACGCGAGCGAGTCCCGAAAGCCGCAGGCCTCCGTGGTACAGCCCGGCGTGTTATCTTTGGGATAGAAATAGAGGACCACCTGCCGCCCCTTCAATCCCTTCAGCGCTACCTTGGCGCCCGATTGGTCCGGCAACGAGAAGTCCGGTGCCTTGCCTCCCACTTCGAGTTCCTTCACCATCTCCCCGTCTCCTCCCACCAGCAAACCGTGATCGTCTTCGTCTCGCGCTACCGCGGCCCGCTGCCGATCGTCGGACGGCCCGTCGCGTACGGATGTTCTTTGGCTTGTTTGGCGGCCTCCGGATTCCCGTACTGACGCAGCGCCGGCGAATCCCAAATCTCTTTGTCGCCGGGAGCGAAGTTGGCCGCCTCGATGAAGTGTTTGTGCGATTCCTCCGCTTCACCCAGCTTGTTGAGCGAGATCGCAAGATTGTAATGCGCCTGGCCGGATTCGGGCGCCGCGGCAACGGCTTGCGCAAACGCCGTCTTGGCCTCGGCGAATTGCCCGCGCTGATACGCCTTGGTCCCCTGTTCGGTTAAGGTGAGTGCCTGGGGCGTTGCCCCTGTCGTCAACACGAGCGGGACCAGTGGCTTAGCCTTCGGCTTGCCGGCACAGGCTGTCACCCCAACGATCAGTAGGGCCGCCATGAGAATCCGGATGTATGTCATAGGACCTCCTCTACAATCTCCATCGAGCCATGCGGTTCAGGCCTTCGTCTGCTTCCGCAACTCCTCTTCGAATGTCTTGCGGTAGAGCACCTCCCATTCGGAACTGCCCTCGACAATGCCACGAGAATAGGACGCAAGTTTCGCGCGCACTTTTCGATCGATCGCTTCTTCCTGTGCCAGCTCTGAAGCCAACACCCGTTTGATCTCCTTGAGCGCTTTCCCCTCTTCCCCCTGCAGTCGCGCCACAGTCCCTTTCTTGAACAGACCAAGAATCACGTGCGAGAGATGGCTGACTTTGTCTTCGCTCAGCATGGTTCAAACAACGGTGAACGATGAATGATGAACGCTGAATGTTTCATGCCACCCGTTGGGCGGTGTTTTCTTCCCCCGTTCAGCATTCCTCGTTCCGCGTTCAGCGCTCACAGGATGATTCCCCGCTCGCGCACCAGCTTCTGCTTGATCATGGTAAACATCTTCTGGTAATCCACCTGGCCCCGCTCGATTTCTGCTTCATAGGCCTTGAGCATCTGTCGCACTTCTGCGTTGACCCGATCCTCCACCGACAGTTCGTCGGTAATCGTGTGTTCGAGCGACGTCAGAAGCTGTTTTCGATCTCCAACCAGCTCGATGTGACCTTCTTGCTGGAGCCGCGTGGCCAAGGCGTCCGCCATGTGGTGCACCCGCTCCTTCGAGAGTCGCATCGACCAGCCTTTCCACCGTTGCATTCGGGTTAGACTCGCTCCACCTTGATTGTCGCGGCATCCATCACCCGACGAAACGCGGTGGCATCTCCGAGGATGCGGCCGATCACATTCACACGGTCCGCGGGGACAGGATCCGTTCCCATACTCATCGGCGTCCGCCCGAAAAAGACCGCCAGCACCCGCCCGGCTCCCCAAAACGCCACATCACCGACCTTCACCTGCGTCGTAGCCGTTTCCCGATAGTCCCTCACTCCCGGCATGTTGAAATAGAACTCTTCGCCCCATGTATTGACCGACGCCTCCACCGGCAAGGCGGCATAGATTTCACCCGCTGTTTTGTTTGTTTTGAGCTCGGCCTCCAGCTGCACCGCCCCCACGGTGATGCGAATGCGCTTCGTCTCTTCCGACATGCTTTCCTCACCTTCCTCCGTGCGTACATCGGCCGGTCTCCATCCCTGCCCACAGGCAT
Source organism: uncultured Nitrospiraceae bacterium (assembly GCA_964555285.1). Lineage (GTDB taxonomy): Bacteria > Nitrospirota > Nitrospiria > Nitrospirales > Nitrospiraceae > JBBIQV01. The sequence continues at coordinate 22,293 of CAZKRM010000041.1, read as the reverse complement.
TCACATAGGACATCCTGCCCGCTTCGGACTGTACTTTTTTTCTCCCTTGAAATCAAGGCTGCAATCCCGCAGTATGGCGACTTAGGAATCGTTGATGCTCACCTCGACTTTCGTCTTACTCAAAGGCATCGGCACGCATACGGAGCGGCGTCTGTGGGAAGAGGGCGTCTCCGACTGGGATACATTTTTGTCTCGTCCTCAGGTCATCGGGATCTCCAGTGAACGGAAAGCCGGCTACGATCTCGACCTGCAGACGGCGAGTGGGCAGTTCCGTGCGGGCAATCTCCGGTTCTTCGCACAATGCCTCAAAGCCCGCGACCAGTGGCGGCTCTTCGAGGCGGCCGGCACCCGGACGCTCTTTCTGGATATTGAAACGACCGGCACATCTCCCGCCGATGGAGATGTCACCGTCGTGGGCCTCTATCGAGCCGGCCGGATGAGTAGCCTCGTGCATGGGGACACCTTGACCGAGGAGCGATTGGCTTTCGAGTTGGCAGGAACCGATCTGCTCGTCACATTCTTCGGAAGTGCTTTCGACATCCCGTACCTCCGCGCCAAATTCCCTCGGTTGGATTTCAGCCTGCCCCACTTCGATCTGTGTTTTGCCGCCCGCCGCCTGGGACTCAAGGGAGGGTTGAAACAGATCGAGGTCGAGACCGGTTTGGAGCGAGACGCCGACCTTCGTGGCCTCGACGGGTGGGATGCCGTCCGGCTGTGGTACCGCTGGCAGACCGGCGATCCGTCCGCGCTCGACCGACTCCTACGGTATAATAGTGCCGATACTCGCAACCTGGAACCATTGGCCCGGCGGCTCTACGAACAGTTGGTGACCCGCTATGGCCCCCGTTCGCCAGCCGCCTCGTTCGTTGTCTGATGCACTCCTCACCTGTGAGTCACCCCGTATGGGCCGGTGTCGGCCAAACCGACCGTGGGCTCGTCCGTCAGGCCAACCAGGACGCCTTCGCGGTATTGAATCATCTCAACCTCTGGATCGTGGCCGATGGTATGGGCGGCCATCCCGGGGGCGACATCGCCAGCCGGATAGCGGTGGATGCCATCGCACGCCAAGCCGAGCAGCAAGCCGCATTGCTGGGCGAAGGGGGAGACTCCGTCAAATCGCTGCTCGCAGGATTCCTTCATGCCGCGCACCACGCAATCCTCGATCAAGGGGCGCTCTCCAGCGAGCTTCGCGGAATGGGGACGACGATCGTCCTCGTACACATCGCAACCAAGCCCCAACCACAGGCCGTCGTGGCCCACCTGGGAGACAGCCGCGCCTATCTCCTGCGGGGCGATACCCTGACACGATTGACTCAGGACCACACGTTGATGGAAATCTACCTCCGCGAGCACATCCTGACTCCCGAACAAGCGCTCACTCATCCGGAGCGTCACGTCTTGACCCGCGCGCTCGGCATCGGCGACCGGATCGCCCCGGACGTCCGGACCTGTCCCTTAGAACATGGTGACACAGTGCTACTGTGTACCGATGGACTCACGAAAATGCTGGACGATTCCCGCATCGCAGCGACGCTTCAGCGAGCGGGCCAAGATCCGTCACGAGCCTGCCGGAGGTTAGTCGATGAAGCGATCCGGCTAGGCGGAGAGGATAATGTCACCGTGGTGGTCTGCTGCGACACAGCGCTTCCTCTTCTCAAGAAAACTAGGCATTGACTTGATTTGCCGTACCAGGTAATTGTTGCGGAGATGCTGTTCCGGTCGAGTCGAGAAGGGTTACCCACCCCACATTCTCTTGCCACTACTCGGATCCGTCCGAGAGGGGTCATCGTTTTCCTTTCACTGCTTCTTCTCGGTTGCCACGCCACTCCTGGTTTCTCGGAAGACTCCACGGGACCCGAGTCCGTTCTTCGGACCATTGTCCGCGCGAACGCCGAGAGGGATCTCCCGACCATGTCCAGGTTGATGGCCCATGATGCCGATGCGATCGGATACACGATCGGCGGGCGAAAGTACGTCGGCTGGGAGTCGCTTGCCTCCGACATGCAGGATGAATTTGATTACGTCTCCAGACTGGAAATGCCGATTACCTACCTGCGTTTCTGGGTGCGAGGCGATCTTGCCTGGTTTGCGATGGAGCTGGACTACATTCGCTACATCGGCTCCGACTCTCCTGTTTCGCGCACTGTGATCCCGCTTCGGGAAACCGGCGTCATGGAACGGCGTGATGGGCAGTGGCTACTCGTAGCCTGGCATGAATCGCCCCGTGGAGCGGAACTCCGAGTTCCCACCGCCGATGGGCAACCGGAGAATGTGGTCGTGAGGACGTCTCAATCAAGCACTGCTTCCGATGCGTCGGATTTGAGCGGGGAATGGGAGATCCTGGAGGTAGAGGATAACAGAACCTACAAGGCCACGCTCGATCGGACCGGCAACGGTCCCTACACCTGGCAGAACGGACGCATCACGACCACCACCTACAAAGATCGGCGGTGGCACGGCACCTGGCAACAAACGGGGAACGACCGCGAGGGTGGCTTCGAGATCGTGCTGTCTGAAGACGGCGTACAGGCCAAAGGAATTTGGTGGTACACGAGGGTCGGCCAACGTAACAACATCCCCCCGCGAGAGCATGGCGGAACCTATCTCTGGAAGCGGCTCACGCCGCCCCCCCCACAGACGCGATAATCGAGACTGAAGAACCTGAGAAGGGTGCGCTCTCAGTTTGGACCGTGCCACATAGCCGCGCGTCCACCTCCCGTGTCTTCGTCCAGCCCCTTCTCTCAATAACATTAGTTCGCAATTTCCCTTCCTCTTGTCTTGATCTGAAGTTTCAGGACTTGTACAAATTTGTCCGTGCAGGTGCATCTCAATTAAGTTTTTAGCAACGCACCCCCTACAAAAGAAGGACCTTCTCCCAGGCAAGCGGACTGTGTTTATCGAGGAGAATTATGTTATTCAAACCAGAGCAGGGAACAGGCTGGCTTCGCGAGGACCGAGTATGGCGGGGGGCTCGTCTGCCATCAGGCTTGCGACGAGTCACAGCAGGGAGAAGTCGACACGAGGCCATCGTGGCGACACGTTGTTCCCGCTGTATCTGCCGAACGGCCCCATGCCGAAACCGGAGACGATGTTGCCAAGGTGATGATGTCGAATTCCAAACCCATCACCATGCTCGTGGTCAATGAGCACGCGGAAGAGGTCAAGCTCGTGACCATCAGCATGCGGGGATTTTTCCCCGGCTGTCGTGTCGAAGCGGTGTACTCAGCCGACGAAGCGCTTGAATGGGTATCGACGAGCGAATGGCAACTTCTTCTGGTCGACGACGATCTCGGAACTCCCGGCGGCATCGCGATCCTTCCCGAGTTAAAACGGCACGTCCCATCCGCGGCCATCATCGTGCAATCGGACCACACCGATTCCGCGTCCGCCTTACGGGCGATGCGTGCGGGGGCAGATTGCTTCCTGTATAAGAAGTCCCCTGCCTTCCTGACCGAGCTTCTCTTCTCCGCGTGCGAGGCGCTGGAAAAACGTGACCTCCGCCTGCAACTCGACAGCACACGAGAACGCCACGTGCGCCTCGTCGAAACAATGCCCGACATCGTCTACGAGCTGGACCCCGACGGGAAGTTTACCTATGTGAGCGGAACCGTCACTCCCTTGCTCGGTTACGCCCCCGAAGAATTGACCGGCACACACTATTCGCAACTGCTTCCTCCGGACCAGCAGCGACTGGCGGAACACCGCTTCAATGACCGCCGAACCGGTGCCCGCTCGGCCCGTCACGTTGAACTACATCTCCTCGCCAAAGAAAGCCGAGAGAGTCAAGAGCGGTCGGTCCAAGCGGAGATCCATGCGAAAGGGCTCTACGACTCCCAGCACCGCTTTCAGGGGACGGTGGGTCTCGTCCGGGATCTGTCCGGAACGAAGCAACAGAGTGCCAAACTCCACCAACTCGAGATCCAGCTACAGGAAACCGATCGCCTCATCACAGAAGCGCAACGATTAACGGCAGTCTCCCAGGATCTGCAGGCCCCCCTGTCCACCCTCCTCGCGGAATCTCGGCATCTGTTGTCCGCGATACGCGAACTCGGCTTGGAGCCTAAACTCGAAGCCCTGACAGCCCATGCCGCAGAAGCCGCTGAACTTGGTCTGGAACTGTCCCGATCGATTCAGGCCCGGTCCGCCGACTTGGTTCCACTCGCAATCAATGAGCAACTGGATGACGCGCTCCACGCGGAAACGGCCGGCCTGGCAGCGGCGAGCATTGTCCTCGACCGTCGGTTCGATACCAACCTCCCAACCATTCTTGGAAGCCTCCGCGCATTGCGCGAGACGTTCACACTCCTTCTGAGCTTCATTCAACAACGGGTCTCTGTGCTGCCCGGCCATCGCTCTCTCAGGGTCTCGACTCGTCTCTCACCGCCGGCCGTGCCCTCATCCACCACGTTGCCGACGCTCTTCCCGTTATCCCCGGTCGCGCTCGTCGAGGTCGAGTTCGTGGGAGGAAGCGACGGGGGATCTTCAACCGCCCCTCCCGTCGCCGGCCCCACGCCGATCTCGTCCACACTCCTCCGGGCCTATCGCATTATTCAGGATCACGGATGGACCATCGACATCGAGGATTCCGTCACAGGTCCGGTCCGAATTGTCCTCCGGCTGACCACAAGCGAGACGGCGCCCCACCCAGCGCCGAGACCAACCCCCACGAGTAAAGACTCATCCGCTGAGACGGCGAAAGCCGTGTCACCTGCACCACTCCCGTCTCCGCCGGTCACTCAGCACATCGAGCGGCGACGGTCCACGCGCGTCGAGACCAGCCTGCCGGTTCATCTGACGGCCGGCACGACTCCATCGGATGGGACCGTCGTCAATCTCGGGGCTGGAGGTGCGCTCCTCTCATTTCAAGCCCCACTCATCGGCCTCGACAACCAACCGGTGCACCTCGTCCTCCGCACTGCCGTGAGCGCCTTGGAACTGCACGGTATTCTCCGGGAGCGGCGGCTGACAGCAACAGAATCTTCCTCCGTCAATCTGCACGGGACGAGACTTGCGATTGAACTGAGCCAGGTTCGACCGGAGGAGCAGGCCGTCTTGTTCTCGATGATTCAAGCCATTCAGGAAGGCGCTCTTGACGTCGCAGTGGAGGGTCTTGTGCCCTCTCGGGAGGTAGCCGCAGGTGAGGAGCGGGAGCCCAACGGCCGCACGGTCGTCGTCAGCCGCTCCCTCGAATGTCGGAACACCAGCGGGCAGCGGCTTGCGCTGACTGAGGACCACGCCCGCGCCCCCATCGGCACCGGCGCACCGGTGATCGTCCTGGCTCCAGGATACGGTTGCACGCGGACCGATGAGATCGAGCTCGCGTACGGCCTAGCCGCAAATGGATTGCGAGTGATCCGCTACGATGCGACGAATCATCTCGGTCTCAGCGACGGTGAGATGCAGCGTGCGACACTCAGTGGCATGCAGGATGACATGACATCCGTCCTGAGCTTCGTGAGGCGAACCTGGCCCCTCGCACCGGTGCTGGTGGTCGCCTCCGATCTCGCGGCCAGAGTGGCGTTGAAAGTTGCCGGCCGGCAACGGGAGATTCGCGCATGGCTGCTGCTCAATGCCGTCGTCGATGTCCAGGATGCCCTGACGAACGTTCACCACCACGACCTTCTGGCCGACTACCATTCCGGCACACGGCGGGGCGTCTCGAATCTATTCGGGCTCAACGTGGACCTTGACCATTTCCTGCAAGATCTCGTCGACGGAGGATATGCCGACTTAGCCTCCACTCTCCAGGACGTCGGTTCGATCCAGTCACCTCTGATGTTCATCGCCGTTCGAAGAACGGACATCGCCGGCGATCGTCATGCTTGGACCTCTCCCGAAACGATCCAGCGTGTCCTAGAGACTCTGCAACCTCAGGGGAAGGTCGTATCGAGTGATCGTGACAGGGAGCCCCAGGCCATTTCGCCGGCGGACCCTTCGCATTGGCTCCTGCACACCATCCTGAAGCACTGCCGACAGGTGTTGCCGGATCTCACCACCACAACCGTAGAGCGGGAAGCGCCTGCGCGCGACATTATCGGCCGACATCGGCTGGAGCGGGAGCAGGTCTGGGCCTACCACAATATGTCGCATCTCGCCCGCCGGGCGCTTTGGCACACCCATGCCCAGCATGCCTCGTTCCTTGCCGAAACGAGCAACTACTGGCAGCTGCTCGATTATCTGTATCGGCGCCTCAGCCCGTTGAACCAGAGCGACGTGATTCTCGATGTCGGCTGCAGCACAGGGGAAGTACCACGGTTGATTCTGATGAATCAGGCCTATCGCTCCCAGCGTCGGCCTAGACAACTCGGTAAAGCGCCGCGATACATCGGGCTGGGTACACCATTCCAAGTGCTAGGCAGCGCAAAATCGGCGTTCGACTCCTTTACCCATGAATTAGACCGTGGCTCAGGTGGGACCATCACGGCACATCCCCCCCTCGTAGCTGATTGGATCTGTACCGATTGGCATGACGGCCTGCCGATCGCGGACCGTCGTTGCACTCGAATCCTCAGCATTCTCTCGTTGAACTTCGTGGACCATCCCCTCACGAGCCTCCGAGAGATGATGCGGATCCTGGTTCCGGGCGGACGGCTCATCGTCGCCTGTATGACGCCCGACACAGACCTCGCCGGCATCTATCGCCGGCACCTTCGCCGTTCACAGCAGACCGAATTCGCGGAGCCGAACCGAACGCTGTTGCTCTACCTTGGATGGTTGCGCCAAGCTTTGTGCGAGGGACTTGTGCATGCCTTCGATCACAACGTGCTGACGACACTACTCCTCCAGAGCGGCGCCCTGCGTCCTCGCGTCTCCAGTCTCATGGGAGGTCACGTACTCATCGCCGTCGCCGAAAAGCCTCCTTCCTCTAGCTGAAAGTTTCAACGCGGTGTATACTCCAGCCGTGTGACGCTTTAAAATCCCGCACTGCCTAGTATTGCCACACTGCCGACCACTCGGATGTAGGCCCGGGGTGAGCCTCCTACCGAGGGTATGCCACATCATGAACAGAACGTGCAGATAAATCGAGCGGCTCAACGCGCGGATTCCTTTTCCGTGATCACGAAGTTCAGCAGGGACATGGGAACCCTGACGGACTTCGACGCGTTGAGCGATCGGATTGTCGCCGGCTTGTCCCACTGTGCGAACCTTCCAGAGGCCTCACTGTTCATACTCGATCGTGAGAAAGAGGTCTTCCGGCGCATCGTCTGCCGAGGATTCTCATCGAGCGATCCCTCCGTACAGAAACTGTCGGCCAAACATCCACTCCTGCAACGCCTTGCCGCCGATCGCGAGATTCTACAGCGGTCTGCCATCAACGGACAGGCCGACACCGACGAGGGAACGGGTGCCCTCGTTTCGACCCTCGACTCACTGCGCGCACACCTGTGCATCCCACTCATCTCGAAAGGCCGCATGATCGGCTTCTGCACGCTCGGCCCAACGGATCGGCCGCCGCCCGACGCCGATCACACGCTCCCCTTGTTGACGGCCTTGGCTCAGAATGCCGCGAACGCACTGGACAACGCGGTCCTCTATGAAGACTTACGGCGCTCCCAAACGTTGATGCGACGCACGGATCGGCTCCGATCCCTTGAAATCATCGCGGGAGGGTTTGCGCACGAAATCAGGAATCCCCTCACCTCGATCAAGACGTTTATCCAACTTGCGCCGGAACGGAAAGACGATGCCGCATTCATCCGTGAATTCAGTAAAGTGGTGCTCGACGACGTCTATCGGATCGAGCGGTTGATCCAGGAGGTGCTGGACTACGCTCGTTATATGGAACCCCGGCTCACGGACGAAGATCTCAATGAAATCGTCGCCTCCTGCCTGTACTTCATCGACGTGAAAGCCGAAAGCCGAGGGATCAAAATTGAGAAAGAATTGGCGAATGACCTGCCGCGTGTCATGCTGGATCGCCAGCAACTCAAACAAGTGCTCCTCAACCTCTTGTTGAACGCCATGGACGCCATGGCAGACAACGCCGGCACGTTAACGGTGCGCACGCACCGGCTTTCCAAGCCGGGAGGATTGGTCTGGGCTCAGATTGAAGTGAAAGATACCGGGCAAGGCATCACGCCCGAAAACCTGGAGCACATCTTCGACCCGTTTTTTACGACGAAACACGAAAGCGGCGAGCACGAAGGCACAGGGCTCGGCCTCACCATCGCGCACCAGATCATTCAGGAACATCACGGCGACATCCATGTGGAGAGCACGCTGGGGGTGGGGACGACCTTCTACATCGGTTTGCCGACCGATCCTACGGGCCATATCTTCTCGTGACACGGGAGAGACATGAAGAAACGCATTCTGTTGATCGATGACGAACCGCGGGTTCGAGCCTCCCTCAAGATGGTGCTCGAGCCGATGTATGAGATCGGCGAAGCCGGCGATGCCCGGGAAGGACTCGAAGTATTCCAGCGCGAATCGCCGAACCTCGTGCTGTTGGACGTGATCTTGCCCGGCACCGACGGGCTCGCCGTCCTCCAAAACATGCGAGCGGAGGATCGCTCGGTCCCCGTGATCATGCTCACCGGCACCAAGTCCGTCAAAACCGCCGTCGATGCCATGAAGCTCGGCGCAGCCGATTATATCTCCAAACCGTTCGATGTCGAAGAACTCCGGATCATCGTCGACCGGACGCTGAATTCCCAAGAACTCGAACGCGAAGTCCGGACGCTCCGCGCGCAGGTGGTGCAGCGGTACGCGTTCCATAATCTCATCGGAAAGAGCCCCGCGATGCAGGAGATCTACTCCAAGATCGAACAGGTTGCCGATAGCCGGACCACGGTGCTCATCACCGGAGAGAGCGGCACAGGAAAAGAACTGGTCGCCAAGGCCCTGCATTACAACAGCTCGCGGCGGGACCGCCCCTTCATCGCGCTCAACTGCGCAGCCCTCCCTGAAACCCTGATAGAGAGCGAACTCTTCGGTCACGAGAAAGGATCCTTCACGGATGCCACCGCTCGCAGGGTGGGACAATTTGAACTGGCGCACACCGGGACGCTGTTCTTGGACGAAATCGGAGACCTCAGCCCGATCACTCAGGCCAAACTCCTCAGGGTCCTGCAAGAGCGGGAATTCACTCGCATCGGCGGCGTCCAGCCCATCAAGGTCGATGTCCGCATCGTCGCCGCGACCAACCAGAACCTAGAAGAGCTCGTGAGGAAGAATCAGTTCCGCGAGGATTTGTACTATCGCATCAATGTCATCGCACTCTATCTAACTCCACTCCGGGAACGCGGCGAAGATGTCCCCCTCCTCGCAAAGCATTTCCTGGCAAAACGCGTCGACGAAGAAAAACGTCCCCAGCAGGAATTTTCCAAGGAAGCGTTGGAACTGCTCACGCGATATCCCTGGCCCGGCAACGTCCGAGAAATGGAGAACATCATCGAGCAGGCCTTCATCTGGTCTCAGGGATCGAGTTCGATCAAGCCGGAACATCTGCCCAATATGCTCAAGAACGATACCCGTTCATCATCCTTGCGCGAAGACACATTGGCCGGGCGGCTTTCACTGGAAAAAGCCGTCATGGAGTTTGAACGGGAGATCATCCTCGATGCGCTGAAACGAACGAATTACGTTCAAACGCATGCGGCGAATCTGTTGGGGATCAGTCGGCGAATGCTGAAGTACCGAATGGACACACTGGGGATCAGCCGACCGGATAACTCAACCGGCGTCGAACCCACACCGCTGGTGCAGGAATAACACATTTTTGAACGGAGTGCGTGATTTCTGCTGTACGTGTTCGACCCTTGGCACCGTACCGGCACATGGCTGTAGAATCGAGTAATCTACATATAGGGACTATCCGTATTCAGAACCCTGAATGTTGATACACATGCAGAACTCTTTGATAAGGCATAATAATTGCTTATCAGTCAACCGTTCCGACCAAGGCGAATTCGTATGACTCCAAACTCGACAGCCGAAACGATTCAGAAAAAGCCGACCGTCCTCGTCGTGGACGACGAAGCCGGACCACGCGATGCCCTCAAGGTCATACTTCGTCCTTTCTTCAACATCCTTGCGGCAGAGAACGCTCACACGGCGCTCCGTGTACTCCAGGAGCAGCCCATCGATCTCATCACCCTCGACCAAAAATTACCCGACCGCCAAGGCATCGACCTTCTCCAAGACATCAAACATGATTATGCCGATGTCGAGGTGATTATCATCACCGGCTACGGCACCCTCAAATCCGCGATGGACGGCATTCGGCACGGAGCGGCAGGCTACCTCCTCAAGCCATTCAACGTCACCGAACTGATCACGCTGATCAATCAAACCCTCGACAAGAAGAAGCGGCTGGATTTCCTGCGGACGTTCTTGCAGAGTTCAAGCGCCCTGTGGGGAAAAGAAGCGGAGAGCGCTCACGCGTGGGCAACCCTGAAGACCCACTACCGCTCCCTTGAGGATGATCCCCTCCCAGTATCGCCTGGCACCGCCGATTCCTCGGCCCTGCTGCCCTTGCTGTCCGATCTGCTGGAAGCCAAAGACCGCCACCTGCTCAACCATTGCAGCCGGGTGAGTTTCTACGCAACCCTCTTGGCTAATCGACTCAACCTGACGATGGCGGAGCAAAAGTCGCTGGCTCTGGGCGCGTTCCTCCATGATCTGGGAAAGATCACGTTCGATCAGTACCACTTTGGCGATGAGGATCGCACGGACGCGGCAACGGCAGAGTCATTGAAGGAGCATGCGGACATTGGTGCCCGCATGATCCTCCCGCTGGGGTTTCCGGCGGAAGTCGGCCAGATCATTGCCTACCATCACGAGCGTTTCGATGGAACCGGCTACCCGCATGGGCTCCAGGGCGAAGGGATTCCCTTGCTGGCCAGGATCGTGGCCATTGCGCAGCAATTCGACCATCTGACTGCCGAATTCCCCGGCCACCATCCCCTCTCTATCGACGATGCGATCCGGCAGGTATCGTTGCAGGCCGAAACCCACTTTGACCCCATGCTCACCGACATTTTTGCCCGCGTCGTGTCGGAGTGCAAATCGTCCTTGCCCGCGCTCGCCATCGCAGCCACACCGACCGGCGCATCCGAACCCTGATCGCGCCGTTCCACCGCTCTCGATCACCGTTTTCCCCTCGCAGTCCCGATCATCTCCGCCGCCGTCTCCCGAACCTTCTTGGTTACCGTCAGCCCCCCAAGCATTCGAGCGATTTCCTGTTCACGTTCGGCTCCGTCAAGGGCTCGCGCTGATGTCACCGTCCGGTTCTGCCTCACCACCTTTTCAACGAGTATATGGTGGCTCCCATGCGAGGCCACTTGCGGGAGGTGTGTGATACAGAATACCTGATGACAGCGCCCAAGCTCCTGTAGCCGCTTTCCCATTACCGCCGCCACCGCTCCTCCCACTCCAGTATCCACTTCGTCAAAGATCAACACGGGTACCCGGTCCGTTTCAGCCAGCACCGTCTTGATCGCCAACATGATCCGCGACAATTCCCCTCCCGACACCACACGGGCGAGTGGTTTCAGCGGCTCTCCCGGGTTCGCCGATACCAGGAACTCGACACGATCCCGTCCCGCGGGACCGATCGCCTGCGCGCCATCCTCCGAAGAGATGGCAACCTCGAACTGTGTCCGCTCCATCCGCAGGACGGACAGTTCAGCAACCATCTCCCCCTGCATGCGCTTCGCCGCCTGACCCCGTTTTCGCGTGAGCCGGTCTGCCAGCGCCTCCACCCGCTTATAATCTTCATCGACCATCCGTTGCAGGTCGGACAACTGCGTCTCGACTGATTCCAACGCATCGAGCTGACGCCTGGCTTCCTCCCCGAATGCCAGGATAGATTCGACACTGCCGCCATATTTCTTTTTGAGCCGTTGTACAAGATCAAGGCGATGCTCCACATACATCAGCCGCTCCGGGTCAGGCTCCAGTTGCTGCCGATAGTCGCGCAGTTGGTGCGCCAGCTCTTTAAGTTGAATCGCCGCCTCCTCAGTAAGCCGGCGCCACTCCTGCGCCTCTGGATCGATCGCCCCCAATTCAGCGACTGCCCGCTCCACCGTGACGAGCCCGCCGAGGACCCCTTGGTCTCCAGCGTAGAGCAGATCATAGGCTTGCTCCGCCAGCTCACCGAGACGTTGGCCTTGTCCAAGCCGGCGCTGCTCAGCTTGCAACCGTTCTTCTTCCCCCGACTGCAAACCGGCCTCGGCGATCTCTCGAGACTGGAAGCGGAGAAAGTCTTCCCGCTGTGCGCGCTCGACGGATTGACGACGCAGATCTTCCAATTGACGCTGATGCTCCCTCCACTGGCCATATGCCTGCCGATACTCATGCCGAACATCCTTCAGACCACCGAAGGCATCCAGCGCCTCCAGGTGTTGCTCGGCGGAGAGCAACGACTGCTGATCATGTTGTCCATGAATATCGACCAGCGTGCCGCCAAGCGTCTCGATCTGGTGAAGCGGGCTCAGATTGCCGTTGAGATAGACGCGATGCCGGCCGGACCGGGAGATCACTCGCCGAATAATGAGGTCATCGTCTTGGGGGCCGAGAATCCCGTCGGCACGAAGCCGATCGCGGAGAGCGGGGATGCCATGGAGGGAGAAGGACGCTTCGAGTTGCGCCTCATCGACGCCTGTACGGATTTGATCGGTGCTGGCACGCCCTCCGACGAGCAACGCGAGGGCATCGATGAGGACAGACTTGCCGGCGCCGGTTTCCCCTGTCAGAACCGTGAAGCCTTCCTGGAATTGAAGGCTGAGCTGCTCAATGACGGCAAAGTTGGTAACGCGCAGCTCGGTCAGCATGGCCACGGAACATGGGTGGACCTTTAGGAGGAACCGGCGGGCTGGGCGAGCAATGAGTCGATCAGTTCCTTGAACTGTCGCTTCGGCCTCGCCCCAACCAGCTTTTCAACGGGTTGGCCATTCCTGAAAAACAGAATCGTGGGAATACTCATCACCTGGTACCGGCCGGCAATTTCGGGGCTTTCATCGGTATTCAGCTTCCGGACTTTCAACTTCCCGGCATATTCCTGGGCCAGTTCATCGATAATCGGGGCCACCATCTGGCACGGGCCGCACCAGACAGCCCAGAAGTCCACCATCACCAATTCCTTGGCCTTCATCACATCCACATCCCAGGTGGAGTCATCGACCTTGAGAACATCACTTCCCACTGCGCTTCCTCCTTCGCTAAGGCATCTCCATGAAGAAATGAGGGGGCATCGTACACCGCCCCTCGCGAAGCTGTCAATTACAGGACCGCCAAACCCTTCACCAGTTCCATCCGTCAGGCACCCCAAACCACCAATCATCGGGATGGGCCCGACGCCACGCCGTTTGCCGCTCCCAGAGGCGAGCGACCACGCCTTGATCGAGCCTGGCCGCCATCGCAGCAGTCACGTCGAACTGTCGTTGGACAGCACCTTGAATCACCTCCTTCGCAATCCGTGCCAGGACATCCGGCGGGTCCACCAGATCTTCCGTTCGACCCATCGCCAGGTTGAGATAGAGATGTTCAACCGCCACCCACCGATCTTGCTTGGCGAGAAACTCCACATAGGCATCGATGGCCTGATAGACATAGGTGAGATAGAGGTAACTCTCACCGGACGGACGATCGCGCACTTCTTGCTGGCATGCCTCCAGAGCCCGGCGAAAGTCCCCTGCCGCCAAGAATATTTTCGCTCGCTGGAGATGGCTCAGCCCGTCCCGCGCCTCGCTGGAGAGTACCGATACCGGCCAGGACGTACCGATCCCAAGGACAAGAATGAGCATCGCGACGCGCGACACGATGGGATGCGCGGAAAGCCGGACACGCATGAAGCACCTCTTTTCGTCCACACTCAAAGACACGCGCGAGCGACAGGCTTGAAGCGGTCCCCTCCCTTATCGGCCGGCCGGCGAAGACGGACCGGACGTCGGCATCGCCGGCTGCGGCCGACCATAGGGACCGCCGGGAGCCGCCCAGGGCAAGCCCCGCTCGCCCACGAGCAACGGACTCAGGATCGACTTCATCACGACCGTGCCGAAGTTTTCGGTCCATCCGATGCCCGTCATACTCAACATAAAATTGTACTGGGCACGGTCGGGGAACTGCAAATAGTAGAACCCGAGCGACCAGCACTTGCAGGGATTCTGATACAGCGCGACGACATCGTATTCGGAACTCTGCCTCGTCTTCACATCGTAGTATCCCTTCGCCCCGACGGTCCAGCCCCACGGCGTCCGAAAGCCCCCCCCTGCCGTCACAAATTGGATTTCCGGCGTGGGCGCATAGACTTCATTGAACGAAATGGGGTTCCAGACGTCGCCGCGGCGGACACGATTGCCATCGCGCGTGTAACGCTGACCGATCTCCGCATACCAGTAGTTGGCCTGCTGGACACGTAGGTCCGTGTTCCACTGACTGAGTGTCCCCTTGTAGGGATCGAAGAATGCGTCGATGGCCAGATACTGACTCACAGCCGGCAGCGGACCGCTACCCGCTCCCGCTCCACGGCCGAACGCCGGCGCTTGACCGGGCGCCGGCGCCGTGGGAGGCATGGTATTGCCGATGGTGGCCTTCATCCACACATCGGAGAACTTGCGCCCGTCGAGAGCGACGGTCGCCGGCTGCAACGGCTGCGTAAAGGACCCGCTCACTGGGTTCACGCCCGGCGTGAAATCCCGCGCCCTGGTTTGCGCGGCACCCGTGTGGTAACTCTGGGCCAACGTCAGATCGAGCCAGTTAAACGTCCGCCCGCCGATCTCCTGTTCCAAGAGACGGCTCCGCAGCGAGTAGGTCAAGAGGTTTTTCTTCGGTAGATCGTCCACCTGATCGATCTGCGCGATCCTCGACTGATCGGAAGCCGGAACGTACTCGTACGTCACGCTCGGCTCGATGGTATGGAGGAGCCCTCCTCCGTCCGACAGGCCGAACCGGCGGCTCAACTTCGACGTCGCATCCATCGACGCCCAGAACGTTTCGCGATGCAAGGGCCGGTCGGTTTCGATCCCACGCGTGTAGTACACCTCGCGGACCTTCACTTGGGGGGTGAACCCCACGACGTGGCCGACGTCCAGCACGTCGGTCGAAAGTCCCGGCGTCACATCGATCCGATTCAGCTTGAACCCCTCCTCCCGGTAGAAATTGACGAAATTGCTATCCAACCCCATCAGCAACGGCCCGCCGAGCGGCGCCGTATTGGCCAGCGAATAGCCGAGTTCCGGCATGCGTTGAAAGGTATCCTTGCCGCCCGATATCAACGGCTGCAAATACTGGCCGAGGAAATAGGCATTGCCGTAAGCCAATCGTTGGGTCGCCAATAGATTTGACTCCCCACTGGGCAACGCGCGCTGGGCGCCTGAGTTACTGAGTTGTTGGAGGTAGTCAGGATCAGACACGAGAAAGGCCTGGGCGCGGAGCAGCAGATCCGGCGTCACCTGCTGCGTATGGAGGCCGCTCAGAAGCCCTCGCAGTTTTTTCACATCGGTGCTTGTGGGGTTCACCCCTTCCACATTCGGCAGCGACGTTTGTTGCAGTGCGCTCAGGTACCATTGCCCCTTCGATTTCCGATCCAGCACATAGCGATACTCGACATCACTGCCATATCCGAGATCGCTGTAATACGACGGAGACACGCTCAGGTCTTGACTCGGAGTGATCGCCCAGAAGAGGGTTTGCTGGTAATGCATGCCGAACCGGTTGTCGTAGGCGACGTTTGGAATCAGCAGGCCGCTACTGCGGTTCGTCAGCGGATAGGTCAGCGCGGGAATCGGGATCAGCGGCATATCGTTCACGCAGAGCCACGCGCGTTTGATCGCCAAGCTGTCGCCCGCGGTGAGGTCCAGATCCTCGAACGTGAACCGCCAGGCCGGCACTTCGCCCTCCTGCGCATCGCAGTTCGTGAAACTGCCGTCCTTAGCCCTGTAATGGTCCTCGGAAAACCGCTGCATCAGCCGTCCCGTGACAAAGGTGTTCGACGGTTTGATATAGACCTCCCCGTTGGTAATGACCCCGGCTTCCGTATTGATGTTCAACTCCAGCCGCTCTGACCGGGTATCCGAACGCGGATCGGAGAGGGTCACATGGCCGATGGCCGTCAGGGTACCGGGCAACATCCGGATGGTGGCGTGGTCACTCGTCAGACGCATCGTGCCCTGGCGAACGACCACTGCGCCATCCGCCTCATAGATCTCTTCGTCTTTGAGGTAATCGATCCGCTGCGCCGCGATCTCAATTGGTGGACCCGATGCCGGGGTGGCGGACGCCGACGATGGCGGGGGTTCTTTCGATGCAGCCCAGGAGGATGCGGGAAAGGCGATAAGAGCAGCCGCAAGCGCACACGTCACGAGCCGGGCAACGGACCGGGGGCCTTGACCCATCTCAACCCCTGAGGGACGAGAGCCCACAGCCACGCAGGATCGCTTTCACGTCACCCACGAGCATCAACGACCCGGAGACGCAGATGAGATCGGTCGGCGAAGCAAGCCGGCGGGCGAGCGCCAGCGCATCGGTCGGGACAGAAGCCGCATGGAACGGAACAGAAACCGGCCCTACGGAGGACTGTAATTCGTGGATGGTCGCAGCACGGGGGATGTCTGCCTGGGTCAACACCAATTCGTCGACCACCGGCAGCAAGGGACCCAGAAATCCGCGATGGTCTTTGTCTCGCATCATCCCCCACACCAACACCACTCGAGCGCCGGGATGGCCTTTTCGATACGTCCTCAGGTAGTGAGCGAGGATCGTGGCCGCCTCAGGATTGTGCGCACCATCCAACAGCATAGTCGGCTCCTGCTCGACAAGTTCGAGCCGGCCTTCCCATTCGACCGACCGGAGGCCGGCCCGCACGGCCTCGTCCGAGACGGAAAAGCCCGATCGAGCAGCGGCCTCCAGCAGCGCCAGCGCGCACGCCGCGTTGTCCATCTGGTGGGTGCCGCGCAGCGGACAACTCAAACGATCGAACCTCCACTTGAGCCCTTGATACGCAAAGTTTTCCGTTGTCTCGCCCATGACCCGGTAGTCGTAGCCCAGTCGATACAGTGGTGCATGACGGTCCGATGCCACAGAAGCAATGACCGTCTCCGCCGTCCGGTCCAGTCGTCCCATGACGACCGGCACACCGGGCTTGATGACACCGGCCTTCTCGCCGGCAATGGCCGCGATGGTGTGCCCTAAATATTCCTGATGGTCAAGCCCGATGGTCGTGATGGCAGAGGCCAGGGGTGCGATTACATTGGTCGCATCGAATCGTCCGCCCATCCCAACTTCGAGCACCGCGACATCGATCTCGGCCTCGGCGAAATGCTGCAAGGCCATCGCCGTGGTGAATTCGAAAAAGGTCGGTGCCAGGTCGGTCGAGATGAAGCTCCGAAGCCGCTCGGTCAGAGCCATGACGGCCTCCTCCGAAATCATCGCTCCATTCACGCGGATACGCTCACGAAACTCCACGAGGTGCGGAGACGTGTACAACCCCACTCGATAGCCGGCCGCCTGGAGGATCGCGGCCGTCATGGCCGCCGTCGAGCCTTTTCCGTTCGTTCCGGCGATATGGATCGCCCGGTAACGCTGCTGCGGCTCTCCCAGTCCTGCCAGCAGGGCCCGCATCTGGTCGAGGCCGAGTTTGATCCCGTGTTGTTGCAGACGATAGAGGAAATCCACAGAGGAGGAGTAGCTCATGAGCGAGTCCTGGGTAGGCAGGAAGGAGACTACAAGTGATTGACCAGTGTGCTGATCGTCTCTTTCAACTGTTTCCGCTCGACGATCATGTCGATCATGCCATGTTCCAGCAGAAATTCCGCCCGTTGGAACTGGTCGGGAAGCTGCTGTTTAATCGTCTGCTCGATGACCCGTGGGCCGGCAAATCCGATCAAGGCTTTGGGCTCAGCGATGATGACATCCCCCAGCATGGCGACGCTGGCGGTCACGCCGCCGAAGGTCGGGTCGGCCAGCACGGTAATAAATGGGAGCTTCGCTTCTCCAAGTTTGGCCAGAGAGGCCGACGTCTTCGCCATTTGCATCAACGAAAGGATCCCTTCCTGCATACGCGCCCCACCGGATGCCGTGACCAGAATCAAGGGCATCCGTCCCCCCAGCGCCCGATCCACTGCACGGCAAATCTTCTCCCCGACGACGGACCCCATACTGCCGCCCATGAAGCTGAAGTCGAACACGCAGAGGGCAACCTTGCGACCGTTGATCGTCCCTTCCCCGATCACCAGGGCATCTTTCCGTCCGGTTTTCTCTTGGTGGGCTTTGACGCGCTCACGGTACGAACGGGAATCCCGGAACTCCAAGGGATCTTGCGGTTCGAGCCCGGCATCCCACTCTTTGAACGTCCCCAGATCGACCAACAGCGAAATTCGCTCCAGGACGGATATCGGGAAATGATAGTCGCACTTGGGACAGACCTTGTTATTGCGATCGACCTCCTTGCGATAGACGATCTCCCGGCAGTGGTTACACTTCAACCACATCCCTTCCGCGATCTTCGACCGCTTCGGGGGTTCGGACTCCGTCGACTTCTGTTTCTTAAACCAGGCCATCGCGCTTCACCTATATCAGAAGTTCCTGCCCCTCCTCCAGCACTTTGATCTGGGGAAGATTCAACGCCTCGATTTCCTGGACGATCTGTTCCCGGAAACGAGGTTTCATATGATACACATGCACGGCCACATCCGGACGGCCGAGCTTGCGGATTTCTTCAGCGAGCAAC
This sequence comes from uncultured Nitrospiraceae bacterium, assembly GCA_964555285.1. Taxonomy (GTDB): domain Bacteria; phylum Nitrospirota; class Nitrospiria; order Nitrospirales; family Nitrospiraceae; genus JBBIQV01. The sequence continues at coordinate 3,623 of CAZKRM010000041.1, read as the reverse complement.
GCCGGCGTGAGGTGCTTGCTGAGCCTGGCCAGGTCCGCCAGCTCGTTGGGAAACGAGGTTTCGATGAAGGCCGCCTTCAAGGTCGGAATGCGCGATGCGACCCGCCATAATTCGTCGGTCTGATAGGTGTCGCCGCTGTAGAGCAACGACGATCGCCCGTCACCGATGATGAACCCGACGGTCGGCACCAGATGGTTCACGGCAATCGGCATCACTTCCAGCCCGGACACCGGCGACACCTGCCCCAACGCCAAGACTTGCGAACGCAAGACCGGCTGCCTGGGATCCGGAAGCGTGAAGAAATCCGGATAGACGTCGCCGTTGAAGATATGGGCTTCAAGCCCCTTCAATACGTCCGGAATGCTCGCCACCACGACCGGGGCCGCCGCCTCCCAGACGAGATTATCCGCCAGCGTCGGCAGTTCCTTAATGTGGTCGAAGTGGAGGTGAGACAGCAGCACGTGCCGGATCTGTTTCTGCTCGTCTACCAGCAGCCTGGAGCCGATCGTGCCGGCATCCACCAGCACGGTCCCATCGATGAGGAACCCGCAGGTTCCACAGTGCAACAACCCGCTGCTCCGCGCGATCAGTTGGTCGGACCCGTGGCAACCGAGCACTCGGATCTTCACGGATTCGCCCTTGCGCTGTCAGTGGATTCGGGGGGTATCATGGCGGAACGACTCGTCCAGCGCGAAGAATAGCATACCCCTCCTCTCGTCGCACGTAGAAACACACCTCAACGCAGACGGGTCCGTCACTCAGAACGCGCTCCGGCCCGATGCGATATGAACGATCATCGCCAGGCCCAGCGCGATGCTCCCTATCGACGCAAGGCCTTGCACGGCGAGCAAGGCCTGTCGTCCGTAGAACCGTGAATACACGACGGGGAGACTGATCGCGAGGCCGAGCAGCATCATGCCGAGAATCGATCCGGATCCGAACACGAGGATGTACGCCATGCCTTGTCCGAGCGTGGTGACAGTCGACAGAACCAACAGCATAAGCGCCGCCGAGCCGGCTAATCCGTGCGCCATCCCGATGAGCAGCGGTTGTATCGAACGACGCAGCCAGTGGGAGTGGGCGTGATCCACGCCGGCCTGGTGGCTATGGAAATGGAGGTGCCGTTCGCCGCCGTGTTCGTGCGCATGCAGGTGCCAGCGCTCGCGAATCAGGCGGATCGCCACCGACAGGCCGAGCCCCACCAGCATGAGTCCCACGCCGAACTCGAACGCGAGCGCCAGCGTCTCCGGGATGGTCACGTCGAGCGCCAACACCGCACCCCCCACGAGGAGAAGCACCAGCGTGTGACCCATTCCCCAGAAGAACCCAATCAACCCGGAGGCCCGGACCGAGGGATGCCGTGCCAGCACGGTGGATACTGCCGCAATGTGATCGGCATCCATGGCATGGCGTAGACCGAGCAGGAAGCCGAGGCTTAGCACTGTCAGGAATGAGGTCTCAGGCATGAACCGGATCGAACCCATGAGGCCGTTGAGGCACCGGCACGGGGCGCACGCTCGTCATCCACCTCGCGCATGCATCTCCAGGTGAGGATCTTCGCGCAATCGCGCGATCTCGATGAGATGTTGCTCCCGGAGGCCGAACTGCTCGAGATCCTTCCGCTCCTCGGCGCCGCGATCTTTCCGGCGTTGCCAACCGGTGAGGATCAGGGATTTGATCTCGTCCCTCGATGCGCCGGCCCGCAGAGGCTGCCGGAGATCGAGTCCCTCTTTGGCATAGAGGCAGAGATACCACATGCCGTCTGCAGTCAGACGGCTGCGATCGCAGGTGTGACAGAACGGCACCGTCGTCGAGGGAATGATGCCGAACGTCGTCCCGTCCGGCAACTGGAACCGCTGGGCCGGGGCGGAGCCGGCTTCGAGGATCGGCTCCACGCCACCGTAGTGGCGGCCCAGGCACGCGATGATGTCGGCGCGCGACAAGACCTGATTGAGCGACCAATCTGTCGCTCCGCCGACATCCATGTATTCGATGAACCGCATTTCGCCGCCCACTCGCTTGCCATACTCGATGAGATCCACCAGCTCATCGTCGTTGTACCCCTTGATGGCTACGGTGTCGAACTTCAGCCCCTGGAATCCGGCACGCACGACCGCCTCAATGCCGTCGAACACCTGGCGGTGCATATCCCGTCTCGTGAGGGCGCGGAACCGGTCCGGGCGCAACGTGTCCAAGCTGACCGTCACCCGATGCAGGCCTGCGTAGTAGAGGGCTTCCGCCTGCTCGGCCATCAGCACGCCGTTCGTCGTCAACGCGATATCCATGATGCGGCGATTCTGCGTGAGCATCCTGACGAACCGGGGCAGGTCTCTCCGCAAGAGCGGCTCACCGCCGGTCAACCGCACCTTGTCCACGCCAAGCTCGGTAAAGAGTTCCGTCAGCGTCGCCATCTCCTCGAAGGTCAAAATGTTCTCACGCGGGAGCCAGGTGTACTCCTCTTCCGGCATGCAGTACTTGCAGCGAAGATTGCAGCGATCGGTAACGGACAAGCGGAGACTCCGCAGAGGGCGGCCGAGAGTATCGTTGACCGTTGGATATGAAGCAGGGTCAGGTGATTGTGACATCATCTTTTAACTCGTCACGCGCTACGGATGTTCTTCCACCCAGACTTCGCCTTCCGGCGTGTGTTCGAGTTTCCAGATCGGCGTAATCTGCTTCAATTCGTCGATCGCCCATTTGCAGGCGCGGAAGGCTTCGGCCCGGTGCTCGGCGCCGACCACGATCAGCACGATGTTCTCGCCGATCCCGATCTCGCCGTACCGATGCAGGATCAGCACTTCGAGCACATCGAAGTCCTTCAAGGCCCGCTCGCGGATTTCACGGAGCTTCTTCTGCGCCATCCCTTCGTAATGTTCGAAGGTAATGCTATCCACATCCCGACCCTTCGATCGGTCACGCGCGGTTCCGAGAAAGATCGAGATGCCGCCGATCCGTTTCGACCGGCTTCGCACTCGGTTGATTTCCGCATCCACGGAAAAATCCTCACGCTGCACGCGCACAAACTGGGCATCATCGGCAGTCATCTCAGGCACTCCACCGGCAAATGGCGGCAACAACGCGACCTCGTCACCGTCTCGAATTTCTGTCTCTTCGTGGGCGATCTCCTGGTTCACCGATACAAGGACTTTTCTCTTGTGAATCAGTTCGCCGATCTGCGGATAGCCCGCATCTAAGAGCCCCACCAAATCCCTCACTCGCCTCCCATTGGTCAGATCGAGCGACAAGGAGCCTTGATTGCCGGCCAACGATTTCATCATGCCGAACAGTTTGATCGTCACCATCGGTTCCTCAGCCTTAACCTCAGCCTCAACCTTCCCTCGTATACGTCCCGGACTTCCCACCGGACTTCGACAAGAGCGCAATATCGCTGAAGCTCATTCCGCGATCCACCGCCTTGCACATATCGTAGATCGTCAGCGCCGCCACCGAGGCCGCCGTCATCGCTTCCATCTCCACCCCGGTCGGCCCAGTCGTCTTGGCTGTCGCCGTAATGATAATCGAACAGCGGCCTTCGCGGTCCGGCTGAGGTTCTTCTTTGAATGAGATATCGACGCTGGTGAGGAGAATCGGATGGCACATGGGAATGAGATCCGGGGTCTTCT
>CAZKRM010000040.1:690-27764 GCA_964555285.1 uncultured Nitrospiraceae bacterium | reverse complement strand
GCCGCCAGCGCTTGGTTTTGCGTCGAGGCGCTGACCTTCTCTGTCACGGCCAGATGCGTCAGAAATCGATTGATCTCCGGTTCGGCCATCTCGGCAGGCTGACGCCCCTGATAAAAGTGCAGAAACCGTGCGACCCAATGGCCATAGGCCTGCTCGGTTCTCCGGGAGTAGTGGCGGGCCTGCAAGGCGGCACGCAGACCCTCATGCACCTGGACGTGTACCGTCGGAGAGGGCTTCCCCTTGTTGAGCGCGCTCACAGCCCCAAGCGCCGGATCGACTTCAACCGGTTCACCCGCGAAGAGGGTCAGCAGATGAATGATGGCCTCGTCCGTGTGAGGCACGGTCCAATGCTTCTCTAGTCGATGCCAACGCCGACCGGCAACGGTCTTGATTTTCGCGACATGATCAGGAGCATACGGGACTCGAACGATGAGCCTACACTGCGCCCCCGGCCCGATCTGAATCGGATGTGTGAGCATCTTCGGTCCGTCGCTCGGTGCCCCAATACCTTTTCCGGCACACAGGAATACGAACTGGCCCGGCACATTCTCAACAGAGTCACTGCCGCCGTCAAGTCCAACCGAGGTCGAACAAAAGGGTTGGTGAAGAGGAAATGGGGACAGCTTTTCACTAGGGTGAGTGTCAACTCAGCAAAATAGGCAAGGCTCGAAGAAGGGCAGGGCTACCGATCTATGAAGAGCTCGCCTTGCGGATGAAGAAACACCGTTCCGTTCAACAGGTGGAAGTCCTGCGGTCTCGTGGCCGCTGCCACAGCATATATGTGTCTTTGCTATTCAGATCTAGCAACGGCGTTCTCCCTGTACAATCGATGGAATGCGTGAAGACTTCAGAAGCAGACGATAGACAGCGACGAGGAAGAAGAAATAAAAAAAAGCGGCTCGCCCTTATGTGGGACATCGGTTCTGTCGACTGGCCGAGATCATGTCCGGCAATCCTTCAGTCGCCCTACCGGCCGATTGCCCCGCGCCTCGAAACTTCGGACTCGCATCTACGGTCGTGCCTACTGGCACCGAGCGACGATGGCGCGTACCCTGGACCCAATCCCGCGATGAAAGCAGAAGCGATGCCCTCTGCACATTGGCTGCACAAGGGCGAGCCCAAACCGACCTAGGATGCCGACCTGCATAAGGCTCCCTCCACCTCCTCCCGATTCCAGATAATCATCACCGGAGATCAATCAAGTGCCCTAACGAATGATCAAGACGGAGCAAGACGCATAGACCAGCACTTTCTGCGACACGCTTCCGAGCAGGAACCGTTTGATAGCCTTCATACCCCGCGAGCCGATCACAATCATCTGGGCCTCGTGCCGGACAGCCGAATCCAGAATGGCAAAAGCCGGATCGCCGTGAAGGAATTCCGTCGCAATCCGGTATGGCCCCTTCCCGAACTCATCCGCGATGCGACGAAGAAGCTCCTCGCCCTTGACGGCCACCAGGTCCCTCACGTCGGATCGGTCTTGGCCCCCCATCGAACTCCCCGACGCTTCCAGCCGCCGGTGCGGCCAGACCGTCACGATGGTGACCTGCACGGAACCCTTGAAAGGATTGCGTGCCAGAAATTCCACCGCCTTATGGGATTCGTCCGACCCGTCCACGGCGACCACGACTCGTTCCAGCTCGGCCAGCGACTCCTTCACCACGAGAACCGAACAGGGCGCATACGTGGCGACCTTTTGCGACACGCCGCCCAGGAGAAACGACGGCGTCGCCGTCATTCCCCGTTGCCCCACAATGATCAAGTCCGGCCGAGATTCTTCCGCCGTCTGGACGATGCTCTCGGCGGCATCCCCGGTGTCGGCGATGAGCCGGATGTGACGGCAATGCTCGGTCAGGTCGCTTTTCATTTCATGCAACACCCGCTCAGCCACCTCAGACACTTCCTGCCGGTACATCTGGAAATAGTCGGCCGGCATCTCCGGCGAGATATACGCGTGCTTCAGCGCATCTTCGTCCACCACGTTCAGCACATTGAGCTCCGGAGGAGCGGCGAAGTGCCGGACCATCTGCGCGGCATTCTTGGAATCGGGGGACGCGTCGACGGCCAGGAGGATACGCATGGCGTCCTTTCACTCACTCCGCGTGGTCAGGCTCGGGGCCGTGGCCAACAACTCCGTGGCGAAGCGGATCGGCAAAGCCAGATGCATGCCTCCGATTCGCTGCAACGCTCCATGATTCACGGCGATGACCTTCCCGGCTCTGTTGAAGATCGGCGCTCCGCTGCTGCCCATGGCCGATCCGGCCTCATAGGTGATCAGATCCGGCGACACGTCGGCCACATGTCCTTGTGTGGCCAGCGGGCGGACCAGTCCACGTCGCGCGACTTCGTCGGCCAGTTTCTGAGGATCTCCGCCGGCCGCATCGACGATCGCCTGGCTCACAGGCTTCGCAATTCTGGCGAGCACGGTGTCGAGGCTACCCGGATAACTCAACATGACGACCGGTTCTCCCACCCGGATAGCATCATTCGTTCCAGCCGGTATGAGAGGCGATCGTCCGGCGGGGGGACGATCTGTCTTGAGAATCGCGAGATCGGTTCGGTCCGAGATCGCGAGGGTCGTGAGACGATAGGGCTCCGGATCGCCAGGAAGAAAGAGTCGCAGGTGCGTCATTTCCGGGTCGAAGCCCGCGGCGATGGCCTGCTGCGCCGGCTCGAAAGATTCCCACATCCTGACCAGGTGACGATTCGTGACGACCGTCCCGACCTGGTCCACGATGAACCCCGTTCCAGCGTAGAACACGACGACGGGGGACGTATTCCCCTCCACCGTCACCAAGGTATTTCCATCCTTGTCCAAGAACGGATGGCCGAGCCGGTCGAACCCTTGATAGCGCAAGGGCCGGCCTGTTGCTCTCTCTTTGAAACCATAGCCGCCTTGCAGAAGTCCGACGCCTCCTTCGAAGCGCGTGACGATCTCTTCGGCAAAGCTCTGCGACTGCCGAATGCTCGCGAGCTGCTGTCGGATCGCACGAACGTCTTGAGTGGACTCCCGTGCCGCTTCCTCGACCTTCAACTTCGCCGTCAATGTCGCGATCTCTCCCTCCTGTTGCTGCCGAAGCGCCTCCGCCGCCTGCCGTTCCCGTTCGATGCGCTGTTCGAGTTCGGCTTGCGTGAGTCGCCCGGTGTGAAGCTGGCCGATCAACTCAGCCATCCGGCGCTCGGATACGCCGACGGCCTGGTGTGCTCGGTACACGGCGACACCCAACCAGGAGCTGAGGAGGATGGGTGCGATCAGCACGATCGCCGCTGCCGCTTTCACGGCCGGCGACGCATGAAGAACGATGTCCCTGAGAATGTGCCGCGCCAGGTACAGCGGCGAGAGATAACGGGTATGCGGCGTGCGAACCACGATGTCTTGGGAATCTTCGACGATTGTCCGCCAGGACTTCGTGTCGGATACCTGGTCGGGCGACAGGCGAAACCGCATCTGTGGGCCCTGTTCCCCAAGCTGCAACAGGTCGCCATCCTGCAGCAGGGCTTCCGTCTGCCTCAGACCGTTGACGAAGAGCGCTCTCTTCCCGCTTCGGTCCCGAATGATCGGTTTCTCGTTCTCGACTGTGATGTCCGCGCAGCTCTCTCCTGTCCCGACGCTCACGGAATCGGCATCGATGAACTCGGTACGCCCTCGCGCACTGCCGGTGAGGTGGTACAGGGTCATCTTCATGCGTGAGCCCACCCTCGTCATGAACCGTTACGCATCCTGCATTCGTCTCTGGAACCCGACGCCGGTCATCGACAGGATATGGTCGTTGAGCGTCCCCCGTACCCCGAGAAACTTCTCTGCCAGCCATAGGTTTGTCAGCAGATGATCGGTCACGGCAGCGACACGGAAGCGGCTTTCTCCTTCCGCGAGTGCGGCAAAGGGGATGATCTGGTCAGAGGCGAACCGGTCCAGGGTGGCTCCGGTTTTCATGTCCTCGATAAGCTGTTCGGCCACGTGCTTCCCGATGAATTCAGCGGTCCGCCTCAAGGCGCCGGCTTGATCCGCCCCCAAACGGACTTCCTCGCCAAGATCGGCGAACAAGACCAAGACTGCGCCTGGCTGGAGGGACTCCCGGTCGTGTTGCACGTCGATGTCGGCCCGATGTCCCGCTCTCCCCAAGACCTCCTTGGCGGCATCGGCCATCCGTTGGCTCACCTTCCGTTCCTCCAAATGAGACGAGAGCGCGATGCCCCACAGGCGCGTCACCATTCCTGGTTCCCCGATCCTCAGATGGCGAAGCGGCTGCCGAACCGGTTGCACCGCCAGATGCACAATGCCTTCCCCTCTCGGAACGTACCCCGGCCGCTCCATCGCCAACTCGACCTCCAGCCCCATGCGGTGCAGAAGGGGCAACATGACATGCTGGAGATGAAAGACCGAGGGAGCGAAATCCTGAAACAGACCGCCTCGTAATTCCACCTTCACGGACGACGAGGCAAAGGCCAGCACCGGGAGAATGCCGAGCCCCAGCATGGTCGTCGATCCGGCAGTGCCGATGTCCCACAGGTAGCGTCTGCCGGTCATGAGCGTTCCGGGCCGAAAGACGATCTCTTGTGACCCAGGAGACAGTCCTTCGACTGTTCCGTTCACGAGTTCTCCGATGGCCTGCACCACGCGAATGTGCTGGTGCCTGAGGCCAGGCTTGGGCCGTCGAGTCCTGGCATGGACGATATGGACGGGCTGCCCGGTGAGGGCAGAGAAGGCGACCGCCTGGCGCACGATCGTGCCGCTGCCGGAGTACTGCGATCCATCGATCTCGATCATGCGATGACCCATGGCCCCTCACCCCTCACCCCTCACGCTTCACGTCTGCTGCATCGTGTGCTTCAGCAGCGGACGCAACGCCTTGAGCGGCCTGGTGTTGAGCACGTCGGTCGCTTCCAACCACCCCCGGCGAGCTTGTCCGACACCATAGCGAAGATTCTCGAAGTCCAGGACACTGTGGGCGTCGGAGTTGATGCTCACCAGAACTCCCTCGTCTTTCGCCATTTGGGAGTCCGTGTCGGTCAGATCGAGGCGGACCGGATGCGCGTTCACTTCCAACACACATCCACGTTCACGCGCATGACGGATCAGACGCGACATATCCACTTCGTAAGGTTCTCGTTCATCGATGAGCCGGCCGCTGGGGTGGGCCAGGATGGTGAAATGCGGGCGGTCCATGGCGCGCAAGATCCGCTCGGTCTGTTGCTGCCTGGAGAGCCTGAAGTGACTATGAACAGCCCCCACCACAAGATCCAGCCTGCTGAGGTCTTCATCGGGAAGATCCAGGCTGCCGTCTTCCAGAATGTCCACCTCGATCCCCTTCAATATCGTCAAGCCGGACAAGGATGCGTTCAGACGATCGATCTCTTCGAGTTGGTCGAAGAGCCGCTTCGGATCGAGACCATGGGCCATCGCCAGACGTCGGGAGTGGTCGGTGATCGCCAGGTATTCAAAGCCGCGCTTGCGCGCCGCCTCCACCATTTCTTTCATGGTGTTCCGGCCATCCGTCGCTTTTGTGTGGGCATGCAGGTCGCCTTTCAGATCGGCAAGCTCGACGAGCTTCGGCAGGCGGCCCGCCCGCGCCGCTTCGAACTCGCCGCGATTCTCCCGCAGTTCCGGAGGAATCCAGGGAAGCCCCACTGCCGCGTAAACGGATTCTTCGGTGGCCCCTGCCACAGACTGATCGCCTTTGAACAGGCCATACTCATTCAGCTTGAGCCCCTGCTGCTGCGCCAACTGGCGAAGCACCACGTTGTGTTCCTTGCTCCCCGTGAAATATTGGAGGGCGGCACCGTAGCTCGCTTCCGGGACCACTCGCAGATCGACTTGAAGCCGGCAGGCCAGACGGACGCTCGCCTTGGTAGTGCCATGAGCCAGGACCTCTTCCACTTCCGGATAGGACACAAAACGATCGATCACCGGACTGCCGGAACGAGCCGTGACCAGGAGGTCGAGGTCTCCGATCGTCTCCTTGGCTCGTCGATAGCTCCCCGCCGCGACAATCTGTTTCACCCCTGGCGATCCCTTCAGATACGCGATGAAGGCCTCGGCATATTGGGTCGCGATCGCCAGTTTGAAACGCTTCTCTTCGCTCGTCCTGGCTATCAACTGGTCAAGGATGTGCTGCTCGGTCTTTTCTCCAAAACTTTGCAGCGTCCTGACGCGCCCCTCCTCCGCTGCGTTCCGCAAATCGTCCAGCGTGCGGATGTCGAGCTTGTGATACAGCGCCTGCACGCGTTTCGGCCCAAGGCCTGGAATTTTGAGCAGGTTCGTGAGCGTCGCCGGTACTTTCTTGCGATGCTCTTCAAGCATGGCGGCTGTGCCGGTCTCGACGATCTCTATGATCTTCGACGCCAAGTCCTCCCCGATGCCGGGCAGTTCCGTGACATCCTCCCCCTGCGCAATCATAGCGGCAACGTCCTGGTTGAGGTCCCGCAATGTCCTGGCGGCATTGCGATAGGCGCGGACCCGGAACGGATTGGCGCTTTCAATCTCCAGCAAGTCCGCGATTTCATCGAAGACTGCCGCAATGTCGGCGTTGTGCACCGGCATAATCCACCCCGACCTTCTCAGCTACTGAACAATCAGGCTGCAGTCACACCTCTCCCTCGCCGGTCTAGCAAGCAATGAATAGGCCTCGTGGATGAGGCGAGGCGCGGTCTTCTTCTCCCAGGGAGCAGCTGAAAGTACGGCTGCCTCGACCCATCCCAGCCTACTCTCCTGTCGCCTTCTTCCCCAGTTGAAGCCCACGTGGTGTTGCGGAACGCCTCGATGGCGCTCACACTGACTTACGTCAGCCTCCCGTTGGCATGGAAGAGTGGAACCAAGGAAACAGACGGCGATGTCGTTCGATTCAAGTTCTTTGCAGTGGTGGGAACCGGGTGGGGGGAGCTCACTTTTCTCGAACGGCACTGTCCTTGCTCGCTGGATAGTAATGGTCCATTACCATGGCCGGAGGCGAATCAGGGTCGGCAAGATGAGATCCCATGAAGGAAAGGAACGCCTATGACTGCACCGTCGGGAGGTACCGTCGGAGACTTCATGCATCGATACCTGGAAGTGGTGGCTCAAGACGCGTCCGCTGTGGCCGTAGCCGGTCGGATGCGCGAGCAGGGTATCGGCTCCGTGCTCGTCGAATCAGTGGATCCCGGCAGCGGAGTGAGCAGGATCGCAGGAATCGTGACGGAGGCGGACCTTGTTCAGAAAGTTCTGGCGAAAGGGCTGGACGCCTCTCAGGCCAGGGCGGCCCAGGTCATGGCGAGTCCTCTCCTGACGATTACCCCGGATCGGCCTATGCTGGATGCCGGCCATCTGATGGAAGCCAATCATGTCCGGCATCTCTGTGTGTTGGAGGGAGGGGACATTGTCGGGCTGATTTCCGTACGCGACCTGGTGAGGTACTTTGTCGATGCGGAGAGTGGTCCTCTCCGCGATCTGGATAACGTGTACCGGCCGCTCAGTGTGCTCATGGGAACCACGCTTGGAACGATCGGCAGCGAGGAAACTCTTCTGGCCGCAGCGCAGAGCATGACGGGAAAGCGTATGGGTTCCTTGCTCGTAATCGAAGCCGGTGAGATGGTGGGAATCGTGACCGAGAGCGATCTGGTTCGGAAAGGACTGGCATCTAATCTGGATATGGGCGGCACCCACGTCGGGTCAGCGATGAACCATCCCCTACTCAGCATCGATATCAACCGCACGGTCCGCGACGCGAGTGGGCTGATGGCTGAAAAGAAGGTTCGTCACCTGGCGGTGACGGAGCACCACAAAGTGGTGGGAATCTTGTCTGTACGGGATCTGGTGAAGATGGTGTCCGTCAGGGACAAGCCTCGGTTCCTTCGCAAGACATAAGACAGCTCATCTTATTCCCGCAGAACGCTACCGTCAGCGAGTCCAGAGTCGCGGACGCGTTGACCCGAATTTCCCCCTTCCCTTCAAGGGCAGGTGGTGAATTCTGCTACAGCCGCAGGGCGGCGGTATGCCCGCCGCCTCATCAACCCGCTGGTTTCCTGCTTCTTTTCCCTCTCTCGCTATGAGGTCCCTTGGTCCACCCCTTGCACAACTCATAGATTCGGCGAGGGGTTCGTCAATGGCCTGGGCACCGATCATCAAGTCGCGACGGGACTGGGACATCGTTCCGAACCTGCACGACTATCATGCCATCCGATCGACCTTCTCGTGGGAGGCTGCCAGGAAGGAATTAGAGGGTCTTCCCAAGAACGGAGGGCTCAACATTGCGCATGAGGCAATCGACCGCCACACGGCAGGGCCACGAGCGCACCACCTCGCTCTCCGATGGCTCGGGAAGAATGGAACAGTTGACTACTACTCCTATAGCCGGTTGCAGGACCTGACCAACCGATTCGCACATGTCCTCCAACACCTCGGCGTAGGCACAGGCGATCGGGTCTTCGTGCTGGCCGGCCGCATTCCCGAGCTCTATATCTCCGCCCTCGGGACGTTCAAGAATCGCAGCGTGTTCTGCCCGCTCTTTTCCGCATTCGGACCGGAGCCGATCCGTGCGCGAATGACCATCGGCCAGGCGAAAGTGCTCATCACCACCGAATCCCTCTACCAGCGCAAGGTCGCGGCAATCCGCTCCTCGGTTCCCAGCCTGGAGCATGTACTGCTCATCGGAGAAGACCGGCACCCGACGACGATACCAGGCACGGAAGACTTCCATCGGCTGATGGAGAAAGCCAGCCCTCAATTCACGATCGCCCCCACCGATCCTGAAGACGTGGCATTGCTCCATTTCACCAGCGGCACCACCGGCACGCCGAAAGGAGCGATCCACGTCCACAACGCAGTCGTGGCCCATCACATCACCGGCAAGCTCGCGCTGGACTTTCACAAAGACGACATCTTCTGGTGTACGGCTGATCCCGGTTGGGTGACCGGCACGTCGTACGGCATCATCGCCCCGCTGACTCATGGCATCACCAGCATCGTCGATGAAGCGGACTTCGAGGCCGAACGCTGGTATCGCATTCTGCAGGATCAGCGGGTCTCGATCTGGTACACCGCCCCCACGGCCATTCGGATGATGATGAAGGGCGGCACCGCGCTCGTCAGAAAGTACGATCTCCGGCATCTTCGTTTCCTCGCGAGTGTGGGCGAACCGCTGAACCCCGAGGCGGTCGTCTGGGGGCAAGAAGCCTTCGGCAGACCGTTCCACGATAACTGGTGGCAGACCGAGACCGGCGGGATTATGATCGCAAACTACGCCGCGATGGACATCCGGCCCGGCTCGATGGGCCGTCCCCTCCCCGGCATCGATGCGGCGATCGTGCGCAAGACGGAGGATGGCGGTATCGAGATCGTCGAGAAGCCCGGTGTCCAGGGCGAGCTGGCCCTACGCCCTGGATGGCCGTCGATGTTCCGTGGCTATTGGAACGAACCGGAGCGCTACAAGACATGTTTTGTCGGAGGATGGTATCTGACCGGCGACCTCGCGAAACAGGACGAAGATGGATACTTCTGGTTTGTGGGCCGCGCGGACGACGTGATTAAGACCTCCGGCCACTTGATTGGACCGTTCGAAGTGGAAAGCATCCTGATCGAACACAAGGCCGTCGCGGAGGCAGGCGTGATCGGCAAGCCGGATCCGGTTGCCATGGAGATCGTGAAGGCGTTCGTCTCCCTGAAGGATGGGTTTGAACCGAGCGACACGCTTCGGCGCGAGTTGCTCGGGTTTGCGCGTGCCCGATTGGGAGCTGCCGTGGCTCCAAAGGACATCGAGTTTTTGCCCAGCCTCCCCAGAACACGCAGCGGGAAGATCATGCGACGGCTGCTCAAGGCGCGTGAACTGGGTTTGCCGGAAGGCGACACGTCCACACTGGAGACAACATAAATGGAAACCGCCGTCGACCGGCCGCACGCGCTCGAGCTCTTGCGGCAGATGCTGCGCATTCGGCGCTTCGAGGAGAAATGCACGGAGCTGTATAGTCTCGGCAAGATCCGCGGGTTCCTGCATCTCTACATCGGCGAGGAGGCGGTGGCGGTCGGAGCCATCCCGGTTCTCACGCCTGACGATGCCATCGTCGCCACCTATCGCGAGCACGGCCACTCGCTCGTACGCGGCACCCCTATGGGATCGCTCACGGCAGAGCTCTACGGAAAGGCCAACGGCTGCGCCAGAGGCCGCGGTGGGTCGATGCACTTCTTCGACGCCGCGCGGCGTTTCTATGGAGGCCTGGCGATTGTCGGCGGAGGGCTACCGGTCGCCGTCGGACTCGCGCTGGCCGACAACATGCAGCAACGCCGTCGAGTGACCGCCTGCTTCTTCGGCGACGGCGCCGTCGCAGAGGGCGAATTCCACGAATCGCTCAATCTGGCGGCGCTCTGGAAACTCCCCGTACTCTTTCTCTGCGAGAACAATCTCTACGCGATGGGGACCGCGCTGGCGCGCCATCAATCCCAAATCAACATCGCGTTCAAGGCACAAGCCTATGCGATTCCGGCTGCAGCAGTGGACGGCATGGATGTCCTCGCGGTCAAAGAGGCGACACAACGGGCCGCCGGCATGGTACGGCAAGGGAATGGTCCGTACCTCATCGAGTACCGCACCTACCGATTCCGCGCCCATTCGATGTACGACGCCGAACTGTACCGGTCGAAAGAAGAGGTCGAGCAGTGGAAAGAGCGTGATCCGATCGTGATCTTCCAGGGACGCCTCAGAGAATGGAAATGCCTGACGTCCGATGATCTCGCCGAAATGGAGCAGACCATCGCAGCCGAAATCGAGGACGCCATCGCCTTTGCGGAAGCGGGGCCCTGGGAACCGGTCGAAGATTTGACGAAGGATGTGTACACGAACCGGTAAGGAGTGAGGCGTGAGGGGGGAGGCGCGGTGAGCGGAGGAAGAAGTTCATGTCCAAAACGACATACAGAGAAGCGGTGCGTACCGGCCTGCGGGAAGCCTTGCAGAACGATCCACGCGTCTTTCTTATGGGCGAAGATGTGGGGCGCTACGGCGGCACCTACGCCTGCAGCCGCGGCTTCCTCGACGAGTTCGGTCCCGATCGCATTCGTGACACACCGCTCTCCGAGTCCACGTTCGTCGGAGCCGGGATCGGAGCCGCGATGGGCGGGATGCGCCCCATCGTCGAGGTGATGACGGTCAATTTCAGCCTGCTGGCCCTCGATCAAATCGTGAACAACGCGGCGACCATTCGCCATATGTCCGGCGGCCAGTTCAGCATTCCGCTGATCGTGCGCATGGCCACCGGCGCCGGACGTCAGGTCGCCGCACAACATTCTCACAGTTTCGAAGGATGGTACGCGCACATTCCCGGCATCAAGGTCCTCACGCCCGCGACAGTCACCGATGCGAAGGGTATGCTGCTGGCCGCACTCCGCGAACCGGACCCGGTTTTTGTGTTCGAGCACGCCTCCCTCTATCCCATGGAAGGAGAACTGGACGAGCGAGCTCTTCCGGTGGATCTGGCCAAGGCGGCCGTCCGCAGGCAGGGCACCGATGTTTCGCTGATCACCTTCGGCGGCTCGCTTTGGAAAGCACTCGATGCAGCCGAGCGCCTCTCCGGCGACGGCATCAACGCGGAAGTGGTCGACCTGCGCGTGCTGCGTCCCCTCGATACCGCCGCCATCCTTGAATCCGTGAGAAAGACCCATCGCGCGGTGGTCATTGATGAAGCCTGGCGCACCGGCGGCTTTGCCGCCGAGGTCAGCGCGCAGATTATGGAAGGCGGATTTTATGACCTCGATGGCCCAGTGGCGCGGGTGTGCAGCGCCGAGGTCCCCATCCCTTACCCCAAACATCTGGAAGACGCCGCGCTCCCGAGCGTCGAGAGCATCGCGCGCACCGTGCGCGCCCTGCTCGGGAGAATTTGATCATTTGCTCATTGAATCATTTGGTCCAACAATGGTTGTTACTGACTCAATGAACCAATGAGCAAATTTTGAGAAAGTAAAGTCATGGCTGACTTCGTGATGCCGACTCTCGGCGCGGACATGGACGCCGGCACATTGGTCGCGTGGCGGAAGAAGGCCGGTGACCCTGTGACGAAAGGCGAGATTGTGGCCGAGGTGGAGACCGACAAGGCAGTCGTCGAAGTCGAAGTGTTCACCAGCGGCGTCATTGAGAAGATCGTGGTGCAGCCGGGGGAGAAAGTTCCTGTGGGAACGGTGCTGGCCATCATCCGCGAAGAAGGGAAGCCGCTCGCCCGCCTGCGCATCTCACCTGCCGCCAAACAATCGGCAACAGAATTGGGAGTCGATCCGGCCACGGTCCAGGGAACAGGACCCGGCGGCGCGATGACACGCGAGGATATTCAGCGCGCTGCGGACACCAAGCCCTCCGTTGCTTCTCTTCCCCAGCCTGAGACAGCCGTTGATCGGCAGGCACGAATGCGTCAAGCCATCGCCGCCGCGATGACTCGCTCAAAGAGGGAAATCCCGCATTATTATTTGAGCACCACGATCGATATGGGGCGGGCCATGGCCTGGGTGAAGGAGGAGAATCTGAAACGGCCCGTGACGGATCGCCTGTTGTATAGCGTCTTGCTCCTCAAGGCGGTGGCCTTGGCGTTGCGCGAGGTTCCTGAGCTGAACGCGGTGTGGAAAGGGAACGACGTCGTGCCATGCAAGGACATCCACGTCGGCGTGGCCATTTCCCTGCGGCAAGGCGGCCTTGTGGCCCCGGCGCTGCATCACACCGACCGGCAACGTCTCGGTGAGCTCATGCGGAATTTTCAGGAGCTGGTGAACCGAGCCCGCGCATGGTCGTTACGCAGTTCTGAACTATCCGATCCGACCATCACGGTCACCAGCCTCGGCGAGCAGAGTGTGGACACGGTCTTCGGCGTCATCTATCCTCCGCAGGTGGCGCTCATCGGATTCGGCAGGCTGGTCGAGCGGCCCTGGGTCACAGGAGGAAAGATCGAACCGAGGCCGGTGATCGCCGCCACGTTGTCGGCCGATCACCGCGTCACGGACGGCCATCGAGGCGGGCTCTTCCTTGCCGCAGTCGACCGGCTTTTGCAGGAACCCGGCAGCCTATGAAAACATCCTCGACGCCGGAAGACGTGAAAGGGACCGTCCTCCGCATCCTCGGGCGGATCGCCCCGGAGGCCGATCTCCAGTCGCTGAAGCCCGACGTCAGCTTTCGCGACCAGTTGGACATCGACTCCATGGACTTCCTGAACTTTGTGATCGCATTGCACGACACGTTCACGGTGGAGATTCCCGAGGCGGATTATCCCAAATACACCACGCTGAACGGCTGCATCGCACAGCTCACCACCCCGCATTGACATGACGTCACCGGTCGCACACCCCGAGCATACGATCCTGAAAGTTCTCGTCGGCTCGCAGGCGCATGGCCTCGCCGACTCCGGGAGTGACGCCGACTATCGCAGCGTGTTCGTGATTCCGACTGCGGACCTCTTCCGAGTGGGCTTTAAGTATCAGGGCGCTAAGATGATCAAGGAAGGAACCGACGAGACCTCCTGGGAGATCGGTTTGTTCTTACATCTCGTCTCAGAGTGCTACCCGCTGGCGCTGGAAACGTTGATCGCGCCGGTGGTGGAGGCGGACCGATGGGGCGAGGAACTTCGTACGTTGCTTCCGGCGCTCTGGTCTCCCCAACAGGCCTCTACCGCCTTCCTCGGATATTGCGAGAACCAGCGGAAGAAGATGCTCGATAAGAAAGACGGCCGGCCGGCGAAATATGCCGCCGCCTATATCCGCGTGCTGTACAACCTCTGCGAACTTCTCGAGAAGGGGACCTATACCATGCGTATCGTCGACACTCCCCTCGGCCAGGAGATCAGGAAGCTGAAAGAGGGCCACTATCGAGCGGGAGAGGTGATCGACGTGGGAGAGTTCTGGACCGAGGAAGCATCCCGCCGGCTGGCGACCTGCACGCACCAGCCGAATCCGAAACTCGTCGATGAATTCCTGCTTCGCCTTCGGAAGGCCTTCTTGTCGTAGCACCCTGCCGGCCGGGATTATTCGCGAATGGCCCTGGCTAGCCCAATGCCTCCCTTCCGTTACCGATGAAGCACGGCGCTCTCCGGATCAATGGGGTAAGAGGCAACAGCTCCCCCAAAGTCGGTTGACCCGAAACTCCCCACCAGCCATGTATCCAGCCATCGCGTTCCTGACTAACCTCGCATCGCGAAAGAGTTCTTTCTACCGCTACCGCGCACGGACTCCCTGGCATTCCTGATGCACCTACGAAACGGTAACGCTCCTACACTCTCAACGAAGGAGGAACTGCCATGAGTACACTGACACGTTGGGATCCAACGATGACGCGGTGGAATCCATTCAAGGAATTGGAGGACATGGAGAAACGCCTCTCGACCTATTTCGGTCGCCCACTGGCTCGAACCAATGGCGAGAAGGAGGCCATTACAGTCTCCGAGTGGGCGCCGTTGGTTGACATCGCAGAAGACGACAAGGAGTACCTGATCAAGGCGGAAGTGCCTGAGATGAAGAAAGAGGACATCAAACTGAACGTGCATGACGACATCCTCACGATCTCGGGCGAGCGGAAGTACGAGAAGGAAGAGAAGGGCAAGAAGTATCACCGGGTCGAGCGAGCCTATGGAAGTTTCACCCGCAGCTTCACGCTTCCGGAAGACGCGGATGGCTCGAAGGTGAGCGCTGAGTACAAGGAGGGTGTCCTGAAAGTGCACCTCCCCAAATCGGAGAAAGCCAAACCGAAAGCCATCGAGGTCAAGGTCGCTTGAAGCAGAGGAAGGAGGTTGAAGTGCCATGGACATTCTTTGGCATCATGATATCCGAGCATCCCACCACCGGCTCTGGTGGTTGATCGCAGCGCTCGCGCTGCTGGCAACATTCCTCATCGGTGTGGGAGTCACGCACGGAATCCTATGAGGGAAAAGGATCGGCGCCCTGGATCGAAGGAGGAAAGACGCGTGATGTTCCACGATCGCGAAGAAGCGGGCCGGATGCTGGCCGGTGAACTGAGCCGATATCGTGACGATCCGACGGCGTTGATTCTCGCCCTTCCTCGCGGCGGTGTGGCGGTAGGCTATCAACTCAGCCTCGCCCTCCATGTGCCGCTCGACGTGTTTATCACGCGCAAGATTGGTGCGCCGGACAATCCCGAGTACGCGATCGGGGCGCTGGCCGAGACGGGATCGCTCTATCTCAACCAAGAGGCGGTCGGCGCGTTGTCGTTATCCCGGCATGAGCTGGACCGGTTGATCCACGGCCAAGAGAAAGAGATCGCCAGGCGCAAGGATTTGTACCGGCAGGGACGACAGCTCCCGCAACTCACGGGCCGCACCGTGCTCTTGGTCGATGACGGCATCGCGACGGGCTCGACGTTTATGGCCTCGGCACTCGCCATTCGAAGCTTGCAGCCTCGCCGTCTGGTGGGAGCGATTCCTGTCGGGCCTCACTCGTCGGTCCGTGAAATTCAATCGCATGTGGACGAGTTGGCGATTCTCATGACACCGGACCCGTTCTATGCCGTGGGAAATTTCTACGTCGACTTCGCTCAAATCGAGGATCGCGATGTGATCCAGTATCTCAATCTGGCCGAGGAAGCGATGCTCGAACGCACGCCCTCGTCGCCGGCCTCGTCGGACGTCTTGTGAGCCAGGGAGGAGAAGAACCAACATGACTGCATCAGCCAAGGGCACTACAGGGTTAGGAACTCGCAGGGATCGAACCGTACAGGAATATCAGCACGACACGTACAAGTTGCACGGCAAGCTCAAAGAACCCACGGTCTGTTCCGAGTGCGGAGCCCTGTTCCACAAAGGCCGGTGGACCTGGAACCCTAAGCCGCCGGAAGCCGACGAGATCGTCTGCCCGGCCTGTCTCCGGATTCGGGACAAGTACCCCAAAGGCATGGTGACGCTGACCGGATCGTTCGTGACCGAGCGGAAGGATGAAATTCTGGGCGTCGTGCGCAACGCCGAGGCGAAGGAGAAGGCGGAACACCCGCTGTCCCGCCTCATGTCCATCGAGGAACAACGCGGCGCGCTGGTCATCTCCACGACCGACACGCACCTGCCTCGACGGATCGGAGATGCCCTCCACCATGCCTATGACGGAGCGCTCGACTTTCATTACGACGAAGGCGAACAATTCATCCGTGTGAAATGGGAGCGCTGAACGCAGCGCGTCCTGGTGGGGCGGTGGCCGATTCGACCGGGAGGATGTCCGTGAAGGTTGCCTACAGGAGGGTGGTCCTGACGATGGCCCTGCTCGTGGGGATGGCCCTGACCGTCGGGGCCAAGACGGACATGTCTCCGAGCGCCGTGGTCGACGTGGATCCCGACACCCTGCAGGACATGCTCGGCACCTTTCAGCGTGCAGAAGAAGCCATCCGCGCTCTAAATCTCGACGAGGTCATGGCACTCTATGCCGCGCAGTATGACTACCACGGGCTCAAGAAGGCCGACATCCGCAAGGTGTGGGCCGACCTCTTCGACGAGTATCGTGACATCGCCGGCGCGCATCTCTTCACCAAGATCGCCAAGGTCGGGTCCGGCGCCGACACCACCATCGAAGTGACCTGCACCGGCCACCTCTGGGCCGTCTCGAAGACCACCGGCTTGAGGGTGCCGATTGATAGCTGGCATGAAGAAGTGCATTACCTGATTCGCGAACAGGGAGCCTGGAAGATACGAGGCAACGCCGGCGAGGCGCCGCGCGTGCTGCCCTTCGGCACGGCGCCGCATCCGCTTTTTTGAAAGTATGAACGAGGAACGCTGAATGATGAACGTTCGGAACGAGAGACTGCTATTGCATGCGTTCATCGTTCATACTTCATAGTTCATAGCTGGAGTCATTATGCGAATCGTGATCGGCGTCGATTGGTCGGATCAAGCCTTCGCGGCCGTCCAGCAGACATTCCACCTCTATCGCCCGACCGAGGTCACGCTGGTCCACGGCATCAAGCTCGGCGTCTTCGAGTACCCGATCGTCGCCGAAGCCGCCAACCTGCAGGGGTACGACGAATTCAGACAGGCCATGCTCGACGCCGGCCGGCAAGCGCTGGAACAGGCCTCGACGTTGGTCCCGACCGATGTCCCGCCGGTGAAGACGGTCTGTGAGGCCGGCTCGCCGGCCTCGATCATCCTCGATACGGCCAAGGCGGGAGCCGCAGACCTCGTGGTCATCGGCGCGCGAGGGCACAGCTTCGTGACCGAACTCGTCCTGGGGAGCGTCTCGCATCGAGTGCTGATGCACGGCTCTCTGAGCACGCTGGTCGTGAAGGGAACTGCGCGGCCGGTTCGGCGCGTGCTCGTGGCGGTGGAAGGCCACGAAGACGCGCGCCGCATTCATGACTGGCTGCTCGCGCATCCCTTCAAGGAGCCGGTGGCACTCTCGGTCCTGACCGTGGTGCAATCCCTTCGTCTGGCCGACCCGTTCAGTGTCGTCGGCTTCGAGGCCTGGTCGGACGCCGCCATGCGCTTCGCGGAGGATCTGGTCAAGACGACGGCCGCCGCACTCATAGGACCATCGTATAGCGTGGCGACGCACGTGTTGACCGGCGAGCCGGCAGCCACCGTTGCCGCACAGGCCGCCGGCTTCGATCTGCTGGTCGTGGGCTCGCACGGCCGTCGCGGGCTGGACCGCTTTCTTCTCGGCAGCATCTCCCATTCGATCGTGCATCGGGCAGCCTGTCCGGTCTTGGTGGTGCGATGACCGGCCGACGCTATGGGTATGGGCGGTCTTCATCGATTCATTTCATTCTCCTTCGCCGAATACCCCGTAGCTTCCGGCCTTCGCAGCCGAAGCGGCTGCTTCGGCGGAGTAGGCTGCTGCGGGGATGAAGGCGAGGAGAACCCTCCGTAGCCTTGGCGAAGGAGGGTAGCGGCTTCGGAGAATTTCGCAGGATACCCCGCAGCTTGCTGCGGGGAGCTTCATTCACGGAAGGAGTCGGCGCTATGAAAGGTCGAGTCGTGCTGGGCGCTGTGACACTGGTGATCGTGTGCAGCTCATGGGTTGCCGCACAGGCGCTACGAGGCAACCCTCAGGCCGGTCAATTGGTGTATGAGAACCATTGCCTTCGCTGTCACGGCGAGAAGTTAGACGGGACCGGGCCGGAGGGGAAGTATCTGATCGTGCCCCCCACGAACCTCCAGTCCATCGCGTCGCGCTCGAAGACCGATTGGGAGTTGCTGATCACGATCACGCACGGCGTCGCCTTCACGCCCATGCACGGGTTCCGTGGGCGGTTGACCGACCAGCAACTCCTCGATGTGCTGTCCTATGTGCGGATGATGGCGCCGTTCGACGCGCTCAGTTAGCGCCCTGTCCGACGGCGGCGTCATGATCGCTCACCGGCTCTTCGCTCTGGCGCGATGACCGACACACAGCCCCTCATGCTGCAAGTCGATAAGGGCACCTGCTACGCCTTGTTCGCCTATGACATCGGCCGTTCAGTGGACTTGAACGACGCCGAGCGCCGGATTACCAGCCGGACGGAGCGCAGCCGGATCAAACACAAGCGCCGTGCTCCGTCGTACTTCGACTACAGTCCCGCTCCGCTCCGTGTGTCCTCTGAGGCAGACTCCTTTCCCATCGGCCCCTTTCACACAAGCCCCGGTGTGGACGTGCTGGTGTACGACTTCGGGGCCATCTCCGTGACGTTTACGATCCCCGTGGAGGGAGCCCTGTCTCACCTCCTGGCCCTGAGCCAGGCGCTCTACGAGAACGAGGCGTTGATTGCGGAATCGCGACGGCGCGTGGAAGATCTGTTGGCAACCATTCCGGAAAGCGTCGAGCAGCCCCATATTGCGGACGCCGTGGAAGACTATGTCATCTTTCAGATCGAAGCGACGGCGCCGGCGTGCGACGGGCATGCCGTCCTGACCACCCATGCTCAGCACATCGCCCAACTCCTGCGTTCTGAAACGCAGCTCCTGGCGGAACAGGAAGTCATGGATTCGACGGCGCAGTCGATCTCCTATGGTCCGGATGACATCACGATCATCGATTGGAACGCCTCGCTGATCGTCGGTCGGGACATGGACGACGTCCAAGCCGTGCTCGAGTTCGTCAACGTCGAGCTGCTGGAGATGCGGTTCCTCGACGCCCAACTCGATCGCGCGCTCGACCAGGCCTATGAGGCGCTGTCCACACGAGGCCGGCCGGGCTGGATACTCCCCGGGCGGTTCCAGACGAACGCGCGCCGCATCGGACGATTGCAAGTCGATAGCGCCATCCTCTTTGAACGAGTGACCAACACGCTCAAGCTGTTTGGGGATCAGTACCTGGCCCGGTTGCACCGCCTGGCTTCCCAACGGTTTCACCTGGAATCCTGGGACGCGAGCATTACGCGCAAGCTTGAGACGCTTGAAAGCATCTACAGCAAGATGACGGATAGCGCCGCCACGCGTCGCATGGAAATTCTTGAGTGGATCATCATCGCGCTGATCGCCATTTCCATCGTTGTGTCGTTCTTGCCCGGACCCGGGACCTCCTGAATGGAGCAGACAGCAGATCTCAGACCCTTCTTTCATCCGCGTTCCGTCGCCGTCGTCGGCGCGTCCAGGGACCCGCACAGCATCGGGTACCGGTTGCTCGATGCGCTCGTCGGCGGCCGTTTCAACGGATCCATCTATCCCGTCAACCCCAAGGCCACCGAGATCGCGGGTTGTCACGCCTACAGCTCGGTCGTCGCCATTCCAGGGCCGGTGGACCTCGCCGTGATCGCTGTTCCACGCGACAGCGTCCTCTCCGTCGTCGAGGAATGCGCGGCCAAGGGCGTGCGTGCGCTCGTCGTCATCACCGCCGGCTTTGCGGAAGTCGGCGAGGAAGGCGCGGCGCTCCAGAAGCGATTGGTCGAGCACATCCGTCGCCACGGCATGCGCATGGTCGGCCCGAACTGCTTCGGGTTGCTGAATACGGACCCGGACGTCCGGCTCAATGCCACCTTCGCCTCGACCTTCCCGCCCACAGGGCGAGTGGCGATGTCCTCGCAAAGCGGCGCGCTCGGACAGGCGATTCTCGCCGCCGCGCATCGGCTCCAGCTTGGGATTTCTACCTTCGTTAGCGTCGGCAATAAGGCTGACGTATCCGGGAACGATCTTCTTCAATACTGGGAAGAAGATCCGGCCACCGATGTGATCCTCTTGTATCTGGAATCGTTCGGGAACCCACGCCGCTTTGCCAGGATTGCAAAACGAGTGAGCCGGCGCAAACCCATCGTCGCCGTGAAAGCCGGACGCTCGCAGTCTGGACGCCGCGCGGCCGGCTCTCACACGGCTGCGCTTGCGGCAAGCGATGTGGCCGTAGACGCCTTATTCCATCAGACCGGAGTGATTCGAGTTAACACACTGGAAGAGATGTTCGCACTGGCGACCGGTCTGTCCGCCCAGCCACTCCCACCGGGACGACGTGTCGGCGTCATCACCAATGCCGGAGGGCCTGCGATTCTCTGTACCGATGCCTGTGAAGCTGGCGGCTTATTGGTTCCAGAGCTGTCGGAGCAGACGAAAGCGACGCTCGCCTCATTCCTTCCGCCTGCCGCTGCGCTGAAGAATCCCGTGGATCTGATTGCCTCCGCGACACCAGATCAGTATGCGAAGGCAATCGAAACTGTCTTGAGAGCGCATGAGATCGATGCGCTGATCGTCTTGTATGTCTCCGTGATGGTCACTGACGTGTCCCCGATTGCAGACGGCGTCCTGGCGGGGCTCTCGGCCGTGCGCAAGACAGGCGAGAAGAGCAAGCCCGTCTTTATTTGTTGGATGGCGGAAGGTGACCTGGGTCGGTCCTTCACAGTACAAGCTGAAAAGATTCCCACGTATCACATGCCGGAAGTCCCTGCATTGGTGCTGAGCAAAGCCGTTGGCTACGCCGAATGGCGAGCGCAATCGCACGGCATGATTCCGGACTTTGACGATACGGATCTCCCAATGGCGCGCGAAATCTGTGCACAGGCTCTCGCGCAGCGTGGGAGCGGTTGGCTGACCACGAAAGAGACCAGAGCCGTTCTGATGGCAATGCGGTTGCCCGTACTGCCTGGTGGAGTCGCGACGACCGCCGAGGCCGCAGTCGCTCTGGCACGGAAGGTCGGCTTCCCCGTCGCAGTGAAACTGGCCTCTCATCGGATCGTGCATAAAACCGAGATGGGTGGAGTGCGTCTGAATCTGACGGATGAGGCGGCCGTTCGGGAAGCATTCGAGGCCCTTCGCGCTCGACTCAGGCAGGATCAGAATCTGGACGCGATGGAAGGAGTGCTGGTCCAACCGATGCTGTCGGGCGGCGTGGAGATGATGGTCGGCGTGACCCACGATCCGCTCTTCGGGCCGTTGATCGCGTTCGGCCTGGGCGGCATCCATGTGGAGATTCTCGGCGACGTGCGGTTCCGGATCGCTCCCCTCACGGATCGGGACGCCGCCGAGATGGTGCGCGAGATCAAGGGCTATCGGTTGCTCACCGGCTACCGCGGCCATCCGCCGGCGGACATGGAAGCCATCGAAGACGTGCTGTTGCGCCTCTCACGCCTCGTCGAAGAAATCCCTGAAATCAGCGAACTCGATCTGAATCCGATTTTTGCTCTTCCGCCAGGACAGGGGTGCAGAATCGTGGACGCCAGAATCCGTGTTGAAACAAGTCCTCAGGCGGTTTAGGAAATCGTTTCTCTAGCACCGTTCCAGAGCCTACTCAGACTCATTGGTCGAATGGCTTCGTCATAGGCAGACGGACGAGCGGAAAGGTTAAAATAAAGGGTTAGATTACAGATTACGTGATTTGAAGTCGGTTTGGTCGAATTTGCCACTCTTGATCCTTTCGCGCCTCGCCCTCTCAGCGTTGAGGCCGGCATCAAGGACATGGAGGAGAGAGAAGGCACCATCAGATTCGCAGTCAATATCAAAAAAGGTGGTTGAGTCCAGGTAGTGATTAGCAACGGCGTTCAGAACACCGGCTACTGCCCGCAATACCTCATCAACTTTCTCACGTGACGCAGGCTGAAGCGGTTCTGCGGTGCGAGCCAGTGCAAAGTGAAGGTCCCGGTGTGCAAGGCGACGGTTTCGCCAGTCGCGGCAGAACGCAGAATCCAGCAGTGCCTTGGCAATCAGTTCCGTAACAGCAGCCTTGGTCTCAGGATGATTGATGGCGCTCGTGAGGCGTCGAACTGTGAGATTGGACTTTCCAGCTGACTTGGGCGGATCTGTGAGGCGCGCGATGTGGAGCAGCACGTCTTCCCATAGTGAATCTTGAACGATACGGAAAAAGGACGGAGCGGCTTGGTTTAAGAGATCAACACGCGACTCTCTGGTACCGAAAAGGGCCACGTACTCAGACCACTTCCCATACAGCCATGCGACCTCTTGCCACAGGGCGTCATATAGTGAGCCGAGTTCCTCACCCATGATGTGAATGTGCTCGGCTCTCGCTTCATCAGGTGTACGCACATTGGAGGTCATGCGCGGCACTCTAATTTGTAAGTTCTCTATTGGGTCCCGGCGGTCTAGCGCGAGCACCTAAGCTGTCTGATGGAAGGCAAGCCTACGCGAGAACGCGATACTTATTTAATGATCGGGTCAGGTTTAGGGTGTCAGACCCCTTATCTCACCCAGACATAGACGGCAAGAACGTTCTATCCCGCCAAATCAAGTGCCGCGACCTCACGCTCCACCGCCACGCCGACCTCCCGGCGGGCAGCTTCCAACTCATACCGCTGCTGAAGATTCATCCAGAATTCCGCTGTGGTGGAAAAGCAGCGTCCTAGCCGCAACGCGGTGTCTGCCGTGATGCCGCGCCGCTCGTTGGCGATCTCATTGACACGCGCTGTGGTTACGCCAAGGCGTTGCGCAAGTGCGTTCGCGGACAGACCCAGCGGCTTCATGAACTCTTCGCGGAGAATTTCACCTGGGTGGATAGGTGGCAGCAGTTTCTTACGCATGGCACTTCTCCTTCAGTGATAGTCTACGATCTCAACATTCTCCGCGCCTTCATTCCAGCGAAAGCACACTCTAAACTGATCGTTCACGCGGATGCTGTGCTGCCCGGCGCGGCCGCCTTTCAGAGCTTCCAATCGATTGCCTGGCGGACTTCGCAGATCATCCAGCTTCTTGGCAGCCGCGACCATTTCCAGCTTACGACGAGCCACCGATTCGATGTTCCGGAACCGCTGCACCCGCTCGCCGTTGAACAGCCTTTCGGTTTCGGCGCACCGGAAGCTCTTGATCATGCGTTGATTGTATATCGGTATTCGATAAACTTTCAAGTTGACGAGCGACACCTGTGAGGACAACCCGGCGCAGCGCTATTCCTGCCCTCTTCTCCAATTCAATACTCAGCCGAGCCTCCATCCCCTCCTCTGCTTCGGGAGCACGGGACCAACGTGGGTGTCCTTCCGAATGCGTGTTATTTCCATCCAAAGCTAACCGACTGCCCGTTTTCGAGTAGTCCGGGCTGCGCGACGAGATAGGGTATGGGGCTGCGTATCGACGTAGGCATCGAGAAGCTGACGGATCATCCGTTGGTACTGGGTATGATGCCGAGATGCTTCCGCTTTGAAGAACTCGACCTCTTCTTGCTCAAGGCCAACGTGACTTTCACCCCCCTCTTCCCGAAAAGCCAGTTCGACAGAAGAAGGAAGAAAATCGGAGATGACGCGAAACTTGCTCAACGGTTCATCGGTGTATTTGATTTTCTTGCTCATAGCATATGGGTTCTTGCGCATTCTCATCTGTGAGAAATCGTAATGGTCTCTCCTCGTTTCCACCTTCTCATGTTCCATAGCAAACGGAGGCTTACGCTGCGCGCCGCTTGGTCGTGCGACCGCCTGAACGAGAGGTTGAGCCACGGAGCCGGCCACGACGGGTTGCTTTGGCATATAACTTCAGCCCCAGCGCTCTTACCACTTTGAGGATCGTGTCGAAGTCAGGGCTCCGCTCACCAGAGAGCGCCTTATACAGGCTTTCGCGAGACAGACCGGTATCTCGCGCAACTTGCGCCATGCCTTTCGCGCGAGCAATATCGCCCAACGCCTTAGCGATGAAGGCGGCATCGCCATCGGCCTCCTCCAGACACGCTTCCAAATACGCCGCCATTTCCTCGGGAGTTCGAAGATGCTCGGCAACATCGTAACGAGTGGTCGCGGTTTTGCTCATTGAACGGACATAAAAGATAGGCCCCCACTCATCCTGCTGGTTGAGTTTTCTCAGGAAGCCCACTTCATCTGCAGTTTGCGGTGGTGAACCGCACAGTCGCGAAGGTAAAGATTGATCAGGCTCTGATACGGAATACCCATCTCCTCCGCAATCGATTTGAAATAGGCGATGGTGTCGCGATCCAGCCGCATCGTGACCGGCTGCTTCAAGTATTTGACATACGGATTCTTGCGCCCTCTCATTTTAGAAAACTCGTAATGTTCTCTCATCGTCTTCGCCTCCAATATTCCTGCTCCTCGCTTCTGTCCGCCTTTCGCGCGGAGATCAATCGAATGACGGTCTCACTTTCTCGATGGCAGTGGCACACGACGATCACCCGTAATTTGAAACTCATTCCAAGCAGAATGAAACGGTCTTCCTCATCGGAATGATCAGGGTCGAAGAATTGAACGGCCTTCTCATCATACAAAGCCGTTTTCGCTTCCTCGAAAGAAACGCCATGCTTTCTGACGTTGCTCTTTTCCTTCGCAGCATCCCACTCGAACCGCAGCTCATCCATATGTACATTGTACGTAATATGAAACGCGCGTCAAGACACAAATTGAGGGCATAATCAGCCTCGCGGACAGTCCTGACACTGGAGAGCTTCAACGCCAAACATCTGATCCCCCCGTGAATTCGGATTAGATCTCGCAGCACCGATGCTCACCTTCAGGCGACGGCCCCTCCGTTGTTGCGTCCAACAACTGAGCGGAGGCGAGCAGCGCAGCTTTGAGAACAAGTTTCCCGGTAATCGCCTCGAACACCGTTCCTCCGACCTCTACCGTTCTACACTCTGAGTCGCCGCACACCGAACAGCAACGGCTGCTTCCGACACTCGCGCCAAGCCATTCCTCCATGGGTCTGTCCGCGATCCAAATGCGGTTGGACTCCGAGGGGTCGGCCTTAAATGATTGTTCGTCGATCGCTCTGGCCTCGAACGTCGGCTCAATGCCCAGGGGGCGGAGAGTCTCCTTGAGTGTACCGACGGCCCGCTGTATCGCTTGATGCGTCTCATCGCAGCGATCGCATGTCTTCCCGTCCGGGCTCACGAGCCTCTGCCAAATTATCGGGAGCGATATCACTACAGTGATCCTATCTAGAGGTTATGGTTTTTTCGAGGAACCTTCGCGCCGGAGGAGAGAATGGTAGGCCAGCGTGTCGGTGAGATCCTGATCCGTCATGGTGGAGTCCGGGAACATGCCTGTGCCTGGATGACCTTCTCGAATGGCATGGGCGCGATGTTTGTTGGTTTTCAGGTGCAGCGCCTTCGGGTTACGCAAGTTCGCCGGTGCAGGATTGAGCCGGGCGATGAGCGCGGCGGTGTCGGCTTCGAGTTGCGGTGGCCGATCTCGATAGCCATCCACACCATGACAGTAGTAGCGGACGCCTTTCCCGTTGAAGACGGCTCTACCCCGCTCGGCATCTCCTGCCGCCTTTGTGCTCTTGGGTGACGATGGAGAGCCAGCCCAGACATTCGTTTCAGAAATGTGTGCGAACTGGATTGCCGGCCAGCCCACGAGAACGAAGCCGGCAAGAGAAAGCCCCCTGAGAATCTTGCGCGTCCAGTCAGTCATATCACCCTTCCAATTGATCTCCGTCAGTGCTGTCCGCAGCAGAGTTTGTAGCGCTCCTCCGGAATGTTCTTCATATTCCGAAAAACGGTTTCACGCTCTTCCGCGCTGGTCACCTGATCGATGGCGGGGTAGAGCACGCGTTCTTCCTTCATGTTGTGAGAACCGAGCAGATCCAGCAGCGCCTGTTCCTCCTGATCGCTCTCAGGATTCTGCTCCGCCACTTTGTCATGAATGGCTTCGAGCTGCTGCCCGATCTGGCGATGTTCGTTCCGCATGACGCAGGTCGGCCCGCCTTCGGACATCCCGGTTTTTTCTTCCCAGAGAGGGAACAGGAGATCCTCTTCCCAGACGATATGCCGCTGCAGGCCAAGCTTGAATTCCTTGAACGCTTCCTTGGCCTTGGCAAAATCAGACCGCTTCAACTTTTGAAAGGTCTTAAACAACTCATCCAACCGATCATGGTCCTGCTCATAGAACTCGCTGATAGTGTGTTGCTCACTCATAGAGTCCCCCTTTTCAAAAAAGCAAAGAGCTTATGGCGTATAGCTCATAGCGTATGGCCCAAGCAAAGAAGGTTTCGTTCGCTTGTGCTATAGGCTATAAGCCATATGCTCTTATTCCCGTGACACCGCCTTACGAACCCGCTTTTGACTTTAAACTGTCTTTTCTGACTTTTTCACTTGCTCCCAGTAGGCATTCACCCTTCCCTGAATATGCGAGATCGCTTCCGTTTGCACCGTCGGCTCGAACAGATGGCGGAACCGGCCCTGCAACTTGAGGTACTCTTCCACCGGCTTACGCTTGGGAATATAGGTATGGGTAACTTCTCCGTTGATCGCCTCTTTCAAGGGCCAGAGACCGGTCTCGACCGCCAACTTGGCGACCTCGGGAGTCTCTCCCGGATCATAGAGCCAGCCGGTGGGGCAAGCGGAAAGTGCGAGGAAGAGCTTCGGTCCCGTGAATCTGCCCGCCCGCGCGAATTTTTCCTCCAGGTCCAGCGGGTACCGCGGCGCGACGGTCGCGATATAGGGCGGTTTATGCGCCCGCCAGATCTCGAAGATATCTTTCTTCTCCTGCGTGGCGCCGGCCGGGTGCTGCCGGCTGCAGGGCGAGGTGGTCGTCAGCGCGCCGAAGGGTGTCGCGGGAGAGAGCTGCATGCCGGTGTTTCCGTAGGCTTCGTTGTCATAACAGAAATAATAGAAATCGAGACCCCGATAGATGGCCCCCGAGGTGGAAGAGAGCGCCATGTCGTAGGTGGAGCCGTCTCCTCCCAACACGACAACTTTCAGGTTATCGCTCTTTGGCAGCCGTCCTTTGGCGATCAAGACATCCAAAGCGTCGCGCACACCCTGCGCGCCGGCCGGTGCAGATCCCATCGTCGTGTAGAGC
>CAZKRM010000040.1:0-680 GCA_964555285.1 uncultured Nitrospiraceae bacterium | reverse complement strand
CCCTTAAATGGCGTGTATGGATAGGCCGCCAGCATCGTAAAACACCCGGCAGCATTCACGTAGACGACATCGTCGCCCAAGATCTTCGCGGCCAGCCGCAAGGATTCGAGTCCGCCGCAGCCGGCACAGAGTGCCGTTCCAGGAAGTATGTGTTCTTCACGGGGAATCTGTTTGATCTTCTTAAATGTCTCGCGTTGCCACATGGTCGTTTGTCATTCGTTAATCGTCACTCGTCATTCGTCAATCGTGGATGCCATTGCTCCTCTCTCTCGCCTTTTGTCACATTTCTCCTGCGATTGACGTTTGACGACTGACGCTTGACGACCCGGCCAACACCTGAAGCTGCGTCATCTCGCGGTGCTCGGCTTCTGTGTACAGCAGAACAGGCCCGATCCCTTTTCCACAGACTCCGGCTTCTGCCGTCTGTTCGAAAATCGCTTGAAACTCCCCTTCCGAAAGATTCTTTCCTCCCAGGCCTCCGATGAAAGAACAGAGCGCCCGCGGTCGCAGGGCTTCGTGGTAGAGACAAGCGGCAATCTCCTGAAAGAGAATGCCTCCTTGCCCAGGAGACAGATTCTGATCCAGGACGGCCACAGCCCGGCGGCCTTGCAATGCATGCCGGATCGCATCGGCCGGCCAGGGACGGATCACGCGCAGCCGCAGCAATCCCACTCGACGAC
>CAZKRM010000039.1:0-29118 GCA_964555285.1 uncultured Nitrospiraceae bacterium | reverse complement strand
AGACTTAGGATCTCGTGGGCAACCGTGGGGGTTCAAGTCCCCCCTCTCGCACCACACGGAGTCAGCAGCGAAGCGCTCATAGCCCGATCGCGAATACGGAGCAGTAACGAGACCTATGAAAATGGAAGTGACTGAATTGGGGCCCATGAAACGCGCCCTCAAGATTGAAGTCCCCGCCGAGGACGTGAAGAAGCGGTTTGCCAAGGCCTATACGGAATTGAATCGCCAGGTTCAAATCCCCGGCTTCCGGCCCGGCAAAGCCCCGATCGCGCTGTTGGAACAGCGCTACGCGCGCGCGGTGGAGGAAGACGTGGTCCGCAGCCTCGTGCCGGATTATTACGATCGCGCCATCCGACAGGCAGGGATCGTTCCCGTCCTCGTGGAGGTTCCGCCGCTGGAGCGTGTGAAGATCAAGAAGGACGCCGCCTTCACCTTCACGGCCACGGTCGAGATCAAGCCCACGATCGAACTTCGCGACTACAAGGCGCCCAATCCGATTTCCCTCAAGCCCGACAAGCGGACCGTCACGGACGAACAGGTCGACCGCGCAGTAGACGTGTTGCGAGAGCAGCAGGCCCAACTGCACCCGGCACCGGCCGGCACCGGCCTGGCCGAAGGGAACTATGCCGCCCTCGATATCGAAGGACTGCTGGAAGGAACCCCGCTCGAGGGCACGAAGAAAGAAGGCCACCTCCATCGGGTGGGTTCAAAGGCCCCTCTCCTCGGAGTCGAAGTGGATGCTCATCTTGCTGGCAAGAAAGAAGGGGACGTGCTGGAGCTTCCGCAGCCCTATCCCCCGACGCATCCGGACCAGCGGGTTGCCGGCAAGACCGTCACGTTCCGCCTCACCGTGCGGTCGATCAAGCAGAAAACACTGCCCGCGCTCGATGACGAGTTCGCCAAAGATTGCGGCCCCTACAGTTCGCTCCAAGAGATCAAAGACCGGCTCCGCAGCGAGATGGAGCGGGCACTGAAAAAAGACATTGAAGAGACGTACAAAGATACGATTCTCAAACGCCTGGTCGAAACCCATCACTTCGAGTTGCCGGACACGTTGGTGGAGCGGGAACTCTCGGCAATGGTCCGCCGGCAGCTCCAAAGCCGTCAACGCCAAGGCGGGGCGCAGGGGGACCATGACCAGCCTACCGCTACGGCAGAGGAGCTCAAGACACTGCGCGCAGAGAATGTTCCGGAAGCGTCTCGCCGGGTCAAAGTCGGCTTGATCCTGGAAGCCATTGCGGAAAAGGAAGGGCTGACCGTGGAGCAGACCGATCTCCAGGCTGAGATTCAGCGATTGGCGGCCGAGCTTAAATTGTCGGTCGAGGACCTCAGCCGCGTGATCCAGGCCGGGGGACAAGAATCGCTCGACGAGTTGAGAAGTCGCATTCTGGCCGATAAAGCGCTGGACTTCGCCTATCGGCATGCGGTGATTCAGGGGTAGCCGCCGCACAGTGGCGACAGCCGGTGCGGCTGTGGCGCGCAACGCGATGAGCGCGCGGGTGCTGAACGTGATCCTCTAGCGGAAAGGAAGAGCCTGCATGTTGGTTCCGATCGTAGTCGAGCAAACGAATCGCGGCGAGCGCGCGTACGACATCTATTCGCGCCTATTGAAGGACCGGATCATTTTCCTGGGCGCCCCCATCGACGATGTGTTCGCCAATCTGGTCATCGCGCAACTGCTGTTCCTCGAAGCCGAAGATCCAGAGAAGGACATTAATCTGTACGTCAACTCGCCGGGCGGCAGCGTCACGGCCGGGCTCGGTATCTACGACACCATGCAATACGTGAAGCCGCCCATCACGACGATTTGTCTGGGACAAGCCGCCAGCATGGGCGCCCTGCTGCTCGCCGGTGGGACGAAGGGCAAGCGGTTTTCTCTCCCCAACGCACGGGTGATGATCCACCAGCCGATGGGCGGATTCCAGGGGCAGGCGACGGAGATCGATATTCACGCGCGAGAAATCCTCAAGATCCGCGAGCGGCTCAACGAGATTATGGCAAAGCACACGGGCCAGCCCCTCGACAAGATCGCTCAGGACACGGAGCGCGACTATTTCATGTCGGCCCACGAGGCCAAACAGTACGGGCTCGTCGACGAAGTGATCACCAGGCCTCCCAAGGCCCTGAAGGCGGTCGGACAGGCTGAATCGGGGAAAGACGCAGCGAAAGACAAGTAACACAGGAGGCGGCATGGCCAAGCAGGAGAAGATGGATCGTCACCTTCGTTGTTCCTTCTGCGGAAAGAGTCGGGACGAGGTCCGCAAGCTCATCGCCGGACCCACCGTGTACATCTGCGACGAGTGCGTCAATCTCTGCAACGACATCATCGCCGAGGACTGGGAAGAGGCCAAAGAAGAGATCTCCTCCAAGCTCAAGAAGCCGTCCGACATCAAACATCACCTCGATCAGTATGTGATAGGGCAGGAGCGGGCGAAGAGGATTCTCTCCGTGGCGGTCCACAACCATTACAAACGGATCTCGTCCAAGGAAAAGGAGGTCGATGACGTCGAGCTTCAGAAGGGCAACATCCTCATGGTCGGGCCGACGGGCACCGGCAAGACGCTGCTGGCGCAGACCCTCGCGAAGTACCTGGATGTCCCCTTCACCCTCGCCGACGCGACGACGCTGACCGAAGCGGGGTATGTGGGTGAAGACGTCGAGAACATCATCCTCAAGCTTCTGCAGGCTGCCGACTACGACGTCGAACGGGCGGAACGCGGCATCGTCTACATCGATGAAATCGACAAGATCAGCCGAAAGAGCGACAGTCCGTCGATCACGCGAGACGTTTCCGGCGAAGGGGTCCAGCAGGCACTCCTAAAGCTGGTGGAAGGAACCGTCGCCAACGTGCCGCCGCAAGGCGGGCGCAAGCATCCGCATCAGGAGTTCATTCAAGTCAACACCAGCAACATTCTTTTCATTTGCGGCGGGGCTTTCGTCGGGCTGGACGGCATCATCGAGCAGCGACTGAACCGGAAGGCGATGGGATTCGGCGCCGACGTGCGGAGTCGCAATGACGCGCGGCTGGGCGAACTTCTCGCCAAAGTCCAACCGGAAGACTTCCTGAAATACGGCCTTATCCCGGAGTTCGTCGGCCGGCTCCCCGTCGTCGCCACGCTCGACGAGTTAGACGAAAAGGCGCTGATCCGAATCCTGACCGAACCGCGGAATGCCTTGACCAAGCAATACGATAAGCTGCTCTCGTTCGAGAAGGTGAAGCTGAAATTCACCGAGGGCGCGCTGGGAGCCATTGCGCGGAAGGCCCACGCTCAGAAAACAGGCGCCCGTGGCTTGCGCGCCATCTTGGAAGAAGTGATGCTGGACGTCATGTACGACGCGCCTTCTCAAAAGCAGATCAAAGAAGTGGTGATCACGGAGGACGTCATCCTGGGCAAGCATCCCCCGCTTCGCATCTACGAGCAGGATAAAGAGGTGAAGAGCGCCTGAAGCTCTCCCACGGCCCTTTGGCGGTTGCCGCCACCTGTCATACAGACTTCCGAGGACCTAACCCTCCTCGCCAGCCTCGCCTCCAGCCCGATTGTACCAATCCTCGGCTTTTATTCGACATTTTCGGGCTCTGCGCTATACTACCGAAGAACAAGGAGAGTGAGAATAAGGAGGCCGTGTGAAGATTCCCGTTTCTTCCAGCCGGCGACACAAGGGCAAAACGCTCAACCTCGAAGCAGCACGCGAGGTAGTGACGTTGCTCGGAGTGAATGGTGAAACGCTCGGCAGCCTCCCCTGGGACTTTGTCATCGACCAAATTCTGGCCTACCGGACTCCTCCCCTCCCGCGAGATTCGAGAAGCGAACCGCGGGTTTCGTTGTCCGTGAGAGTGAAGTACAACACGCCTGAGGGCAATCCGTTCGAAAGTCGAGCCAATGGCATCGGCGGCGGCGGGCTCTTTATCGAAAGCCTGGAGCCGCTTCCGGTCGGGACGAAGCTCGCAATCCAGTTTGCCCTGCCCGACAACCCATCAGAGTGGTTGCAGGCAAAGGGAGTGGTCGCGTGGGTCTGTCCTAAAGCAGATCAATATACCTTCAGTCCGGGGATGGGAGTTCAGTTTACGGACATCGCGGCGGACACGCGGGACCGCGTCCTTGATCTTGTCCAATCGTTCAAGAACGTCGGCCAGCCGGCAGCGTGATCGCCCATGCGATCCACGGTGGCTCAGATGGTTTCAGATCGTTCCCCCGCTCCCTTTTCGGTGAGGAGGATGAGGTCGATGAAGTTTCCGGTGACGTTGACGCAGGAGCATGAAGGGAAAATCCTGGAGCTCGATTGCGACCGTGAGACGATCACGCTGTTGAGTGACAAGGGAGAGTTGCTTGGGACACTGCCCTGGAGCGCCATCATCGAACGCGTTCTCGGGGCCGATGAAGAGAGCCGGTTTGCCCACGCCCGAGCGCATCCACGCGCGCCATTGGCGGTCAAAGTTCGGTACACGACGCCCGAAGGCAAGCAGTTCGACAGTCTCACGGGAGGGGTCGGCGGAGGAGGACTCTTCATCGAGAGCAGCGCTCCCCTGAAGCAAGGAACCGAATTGTCGGTGGAGTTTGCGCTCCCGGATCGCCCGTGGGAGAAACTCAAAGCGAAAGCCAAGGTAGCCTGGACCCGCAACAAGCCGGAGCGCTACCTGCTCTTTCCTGGAATGGGTGTCCAGTTTACCGACATCGATCCGGAGGCGCGTGAGCAACTCAACGAACTCGTCAACGCCCTCAATCGGAACCGGGCGGTGACGCCGTGAATTGCCGGCTGGCCCACTGAGCCCATCGGCGAACGCCCGCATCCGGATCTTTCTCCGCCGCAGTCCGTACGTCTCCCGACGCTCCTCGATCCCCGATTTTTCCAAGCCGAAAGGCCGCCTCGCCGCGCACCCCGGTTGATGGATCAATCAACAGACGTTCGCGCAGGAGGGGGATCGCGCGATCGTCGGCAAGTTCCCCCAAGGCCGATACTGCACCCTGGCGCACGATCGCATTCTCATCGCGCAACGCGGCCGCCAATGCCGAATACGCAGCCGACGCTTCGAGCGACGCCAACGCGAGAACCGCCGCGCGTCGCGTCATCGTATCCGCACTCTGGAGCTGTGTGAGAAGCCCCTCCACGAGGACCGGCGTACGCTCGAACTCACCCAGCGACAACGATGCAGCCTGCCTGACTGCCTCGGAAGAATCGCCCAGCCGTTCGGCCAGACGGAGTCCGGCCTGCACATCCTCGACCGCCACTCGGCCGAGAGCCCAGGCGCTGGCTCCACGCACCCCGGGATCGGGATCCCCCAGTGCCTCCAGCAACAGAGCGCCTCCACCTGGCTGTCCGATTTTTCCCAATGCCTCCGCTGCCGTGAGACGAACCTCGGGGTCCCGATCCTTGAGCAGGATGGTCAAGCGAGCGACGACCTGGTCAAGACCCGACGGCGAGGAATCGAGGTAACAGCCGGGGAACCCGCTCAGCGCCACAAGTAGAAGAAACACCTTCATGTGATGAACGATTGACCTGTTGACTTGCACGGGGGCAAGGAGGAACCGACAGGCTCGATCTTGCTACGCCGGCTTTGGAGGGTCCTCTTGGACAACCGGCAATTCTTTCGCGGCTTCGATGGACTGTTGGATCTCTTTCTGCGCCGCGTCCATCTCCGCCTGGATCGTCCGCATCTCAGGGTCCACGGAGTTGCGCACATCCGCCACAGCCTGGCGGAACGTCCGCAGGGCGTCACCAAGGCCTTCGCCGAGGCTCTGCATATCTTGGGGATTCACGCCCGCTTGTTGCTGCTGGGCCTTCGCCTTCTGAGCTGACTGAGCCGCCTGCACGCGCGCGACCGCCTCTTTATTCACGACTGCCGATGGCTGTTTGGCCACCGGCTTCGGCTGAGCGCCTGGGGGAAGCGGAGGATACTGGGCTCTCGCCATCGGCGCCGGCGCCGCCATCCGTTCCTCCATGCTCAACGGCTGCTGTGACTGCGCCGCTCCCTGATTCATCCCCGGCGCAGCAACCGCTGCTTTTTTGGGCTTCGGAGCCTGCGGCCCCAGGTTGGACATCATCGCGGCGGTGGTTCCCGGCGTCAGCTCTGGTCCTGGCGTATATGGTGCCGTCGGCCTCGGGGCAGACGGGGCTTGCGCCTGGACCGGTTGAATCACCTGTGCCTCCTCGACGGCCGGCCTGACGAGTGTTGGTGCGGTGGCTTGGTCTGCGGGCGGAGGCGGCGCGTCAGGCTGGGGCACGTCGTGCACTTCTTTCTTAAAACCCCTCAGTGCTTTGCCGACTCCTTCGCCGATCTGCGGAAGTTTGCCGGCTCCGAAGATGATCAGGACGATCACCAGGATGATGATCAACTCGGAGAATCCTAACGTACCGAACATGCTTTCCGTCCTTTCACCACCCGCGTCCCGGTCCGTTGCCCAAGTGCGGGCAGGCACCGAGGCGAGTCAAACTCTATCTGCCGGAACTAATGGGTGTCAAGAAAGGCTGAGACGAAAGAGCGGTATCACATACCACGGAGAGCTCAGACCGGGATCGGCACGATTTCAGTTTGAAGAGGCCGGCCATAGACACACGCGTCTCGATCCGCAAGATACACGTCCAACTCGCTTCGAATGCCGAACTCTCCGGGCAAATAAATTCCCGGCTCGATGGAAAAGCAGGTGCCCGACAGAAGGCGGCGGCTATCCTGCGTTTCGAGGTTGTCGATGTTGGCGCCGTTGCCGTGGACTTCCTCGCCGATGGAGTGGCCCGTGCGGTGAATGAACCGGTCGCCATAGCCCGCTTCCCGAATCACACTCCGGCACACATCGTCCACTTCCCAGCCGCAGGGAAACGATCCAGCCTTCACACGCTCTTGCACAAAGACCAACGCAGCGTCGCGCGCGTGCCGCACGATGTGAAACACAGCCTGCTGGCGTGCGGGCACGGTCGCGCCGACATAACCAGTCCAGGTAATGTCGGCGTAGACGGCGCCGGGTGCGGGCTGTTTGGCCCAGAGGTCGATCAGGACCAAGTCGCCACGACGGATCGCCGCTGACCCATCGCGACCAGGCCCATAGTGCGGGTTCGCGCTATGCTCGTTCACAGCCACGATCGGCGGGCTACCGGTCACCATTCCGTGTGCCCGCATGCGCGCCAGCATGAACTGCTGCACATCATATTCGGACAGAGCCTGTCCGGCAGTGAGCGATGTGCGCACGTGCGCGAAGGCTTCATCGACGATCCGGCGCAGGGCCTCGGCTGCCACGCGGTGCGATTCCAATTGCCGCTCGTTCCACACAGCCTCGAACCGCTGGACGAGATCGGCCGAGGTCGCCACTTCGACTCCGAAGCTCCGGATCAGTTCAATGGTACCGGCATCGACGCGCGAGATATAGGGAATGGCGTTCTGCGGGGAATATTGCATCGCGATCCGCGTGGCGCCGCGCAAGAGCGTTGCCAGGGCCGCCTGCTGTTCTGTCCACGAGACGTAGGGGACTACCTCGCCCGGCAGCGCGTCGAGCACATGGGATTCGATACGGTGGAGCAGCTTGATCGGCCGGCCCTGCCGGGGAATCCAGTAGTACCACCGACGCGTCACGTGCGTGGTCGGGTCGAGTCTGAGGACGCGGTAGGCTAACGGGTCGCTCCCCCGAAAGTCGTAGAACAACCAGCCATCGAGCCCCGTCTGTTCCGCAAGCGCCCGTTGGATGTCCGCGACTCGTTGTGCCGGTGCGATCGATGCGCTCATCGCCGCGCATCTTATCGCCGGTCTGATGAGTCGTCAATTCGCAGATGGGCACGGCATAGGGCGCGTGCTAGAATGGCAGCGATTGTCAGCGCGCCGTTCACGACATGTGGTTCACTGCTGCCTCAGACCAAGCTCAGTACCGGATCACCTTTTTCTTCGGTCCGGAGCCGGTGGCCGACGAGCCTGCGCACGCGCGCTGCACGTTCAACGTCAAGAAGCGCAGTTGGAAGGGAGGCGTCCAAGTCGCCGTCGAGGTCAGCGGCAAGCAGATCGAGTTGGCCCATCAGACACTCGCGTTGTCGGATGCCCTCATGAAGTCACTGGCCGGCGTACCGTCGGATGAACGGGCCTCATACATGGACCGAGCAGATGAACTGCTCACGCAAGCCATCTGCGCCTGCAAGCTCGATCTAGCACTGGCCGCCGGACTGGCCCAAGAGAACCAGCGGATTCTCGCGACACAGTTCGCGGATCGGCTGGAGCGCATCATGGTGGACCATCGCGCGGCCATCGTCGCACACATCCTCCGAGAACTCGATCTCGCCGATGCAGCGAACCCTGCCGGACCCCTG
Source organism: uncultured Nitrospiraceae bacterium (assembly GCA_964555285.1). Classification (GTDB taxonomy): domain Bacteria; phylum Nitrospirota; class Nitrospiria; order Nitrospirales; family Nitrospiraceae; genus JBBIQV01. Next base: position 20,835 of record CAZKRM010000039.1, on the reverse strand, counting down.
TAACGCGTCTCGCGCGCTTCAGGGGTTTGCATTCACAGGTGAATTTGTTATAAGGGCGGATGGGTGAACGAGGAATCGTTCTGCCGCGCGCCCACGAAGTTCAGCAGCGAACGCTACTCATTCGAACAAGGAGGAGAGCACGTGAACGTCATCGCACAACCGGCATCCGCTCAGCGTCCGAAAACGGCCCTCACCGCGACCGCTGTGATCGTCGTCCTCTGTTTCTGCACGATCCTGGCCGCACCGGCAGTGTACGCCCAGGACACACCGCCATCTCCTCCTCAGACGACCACGTCGTCTGCGGCCGACACCTCACAGGGCACGGCCTCCGGCGCCGGCATGCAAGCGGCATCCGCCGTGGCGACGATTCTGTACTTCCCGTTCAAGGCTGCGTTCGCGATCGGAGGCGGCATCGTGGGCGGTCTGACCTATGCTTTCACGGGCGGCAATGAGTCGGCCGCCAAGAGCGTCTGGCAGACCAGCATGTACGGCACCTATGTCATCACGCCGGAGCACTTGGCCGGCGACAAGCCCGTGCGTTTCCTCGGCGTCCCTGCGCAGAGCGACAGCGCGGCACCGGCACCGGCCCAGTAGGGATGAAGCCGCTCATCGGCATCACGCCGGACTTCAACGCGGGCGACCGAGAGGACATGGGCGGCCATGAGCCGACCTATTTCTTGAGAGCTCGCTATGTCCGCGCGATCGAGGAACTGGGCGGCATCCCCCTCGTCCTTCCGTTGATCGCCGATTCCCGTGCCAGGCGTCGGCTGCTCAACGATCTCGACGGGCTCTTGCTCACTGGGAGCGGCCCCGATCTCGATCCCCGGCTGTACGGCGAACGGCAGCGGTACAAGTTTCAGGTCGTCAGCCGGCGGCGGGCCGACTTCGAGTTAGAGATCGTCCGGCTCGCAACGAAGTCCGGCCTGCCGACATTGGGAATCTGCGGAGGGATGCAGAGCATCAACGTCGCCTGCGGCGGGAGCCTGTTCCAGGACATCCCCTCCCAAGTCAGAGATCCGCTGCAGCACCGTCAACCGGCGCCGGCCACCGCACTCTCTCATTCGGTCACGGTCGCGCCGGGCACTTTGCTGCGGCGAATCGTCCATCAGGCGCGCTTGCGCGTGAACAGCTCCCATCACCAATCGGTCAAAGAGGTCGCCCCGTCGCTCATCGCCAGCGCCGTCGCGCTCGATGGAATCATCGAAGCCATCGAATCGCCCGTTCATCGGTTTTTCCTCGGCATCCAGTGGCACCCTGAGTTTCTGTTCGATCGGCACGAGCTCCACCGCCGCCTCTTTCAGGCCTTCCTCAAGGCCGCGAGCCGGAATGAATGAGACCGTAGGGATCGCCTTGGAGGCCCTGAGCCTGTCTTGATGCGGAGGATACCTCGGTCAGGCCTGCTATACTTGTGGAGAGAACTGCGGGGACCGACGCCTTTCGCGACGCCCGATCCACCCTGATTACGGCAGACGCTGGAGCCTACGTGGCAAGTCGCCTATTCCGTACCAAGTCGATCGAGCAGATCCTCGCCGACGCGGACCGGCCGGAACACCGGCTCAAGAGAACGTTGACGGCCTGGGACCTCACGGCGCTCGGCATCGGCGCGATCATCGGCACCGGCATTTTCGTGCTGATCGGCACCGCCATCGTGGGAGACGCCCACCGGCCAGGCGCCGGACCGGGCATTGTCCTCTCGTTTGTCCTATCCGGACTGACCTGCGCGTTCGCCGCGCTTTGTTACGCCGAGTTCGCGGCGATGATCCCGGTGGCTGGGTCGGCCTACACCTATTCCTACGCGACGCTCGGAGAGTTTCTGGCCTGGCTGACTGGGTGGAATCTGATTCTTGAGTACGGGGTCGCCTGCGTGGCGGTCGCCATCGGGTGGTCGGGATACTTCAACAACATTTTGAAACTCGCCGGCATCGAACTGCCTCACTGGGCTACACACCCTCCCCTCGAAGGAGGCGTGGCGAATATCCCCGCAGCGGTTATCGTCTTGCTCGTCACCATCATTCTCGTGATCGGAGTCAAGGAAAGTGCCAGAGCCACCGGCGTGATCGTCATGGTGAAGCTGGTCGTCATTCTGTTCTTCATCGCGGTAGGGTCTTCGTCGATCGAACCGTCGAATTGGGTCCCCTTCATGCCCTACGGATTCTCGGGAGTGGGAGCCGCCGCCGCGATCGTGTTTTTCGCCTACATTGGATTCGACGCGGTCTCGACGACCGCGGAAGAGGCGCGCAACCCGCAGCGGGACATCCCGATCGGGATCATCGCCTCGCTCGGCATTTGTACGGTCCTCTATATTATCGTCGCCGCCGTCCTGACCGGGTTGGTCCCCTATGCGAAGATCGACATCCACGCGCCGGTGGCGGAAGCGTTGCGCGTCGCCGGCTTTCAGTGGGGCGCGGCGGTGGTCGCGACCGGCGCCGTGGCGGGCATCACCAGCGTCCTCGTCGTCATGATGATCGGACAGATTCGGGTCTTCTTCGCGATGTCACGAGACCGTTTGCTCGGCCCGTGGCTGTCTGCGGTCCATCCCACGTACAGAACCCCGCACCATGCGACGCTGTTGACCGGCATCGGCGTGGCCATCCTCTCCGCCCTGATCCCCATCGGCGACGCAGCGGACATGACCAACATCGGTACCCTCTTCGCCTTCGTCCTCGTCTGCATGGGCGTGATCGTATTGCGGCATACGAAACCCGACCTCGCTCGCCCGTTTCGTCTTCCCTTCATGCCGTGGGTGCCCATTCTCGGCATGCTCGCCTGCCTCGGCCTGATGGCGTTCCTCCCTCTGCTCACCTGGATACGCTTCGGTGTCTGGACGATCATCGGGATCGTGGTCTACATGCGGTACGGCATGAAGCACAGCCGGCTGGCGACCGAGGCCGCAGCACCGGACATGCAGCGGGTCACACAGCCTGAGCGCGCATGACGGGGCAGTGGGCTAGGAAGACGGAGACTCAGGCGGAGTCACGGAATCAGGCGGAGCCTGCGCAGTGGCTTGGGCAGGTGGCGCGGCAACGATAGGGACACCGGCGGCTGGGTCGGTAGTAGGCGCAGCCGGTTTGGGGGCAGCCGGCGGTTTCGGTGGCGCGGGTTTCTCCGGTTTGATTCCCCCTTCCCACGACGGCCCGGAATAGACTTCGGGCGACAGGCCTTTGGCCTTCCACTTCTCCTCGAAATCAGCCGCGGCTTTGTTCGGCGTCTCGCCGACCCCCACGACACCGTTCCAAGGATAGGCCTTGGGGCCGATCTGGCAGGCGGTGGTCGTCCGCTTCAGATAGAGCGCGATGGGGTTCCCGCGATAGGGCCCCAGGTAGATGTGGATACAGCCCACATATTCCAGCAGATTGGCCATCCCTGTCTCCAAGAGGGGGGCATGATGCCATAACCGCTAGTAGCAGGCAACAGGCAATAGGACGGAGGTCGCCCTGTTCCAAGCAACCCTCTTGGCGACTCCGACGGAATTCTGTAGAATGCGCGCCTGTTTTGCGGTCACCATCTGAACCAGGGGGGTGCGCCATGAGCAGAAAAGCAGTCAGTGTGCTAGCGGCGGCTGGAGCCGTTGTGACCAATGTCTCGCTGGCGTTGGCGAATGAGCCCACAGGTGGGGCGCCGGACTACAGTGGGGTCACGGGCCTGTACTACACGTTCATCGTGGCCGTCTTGGCGTACGGCGTGTACGATACGTTCGTCAAGAAGTCCTGAGCCTTCCCCCACGATTGAATCTTCTCGTTGCCCCTGCCTGATCGGTACGGTCCGGCCAGGCGGGGAGCATCTCTACGAGCCGTCACCGTACGTAACGCGCTTGTCCCTCTTTCTTGAGCAGAGGCTGGAGCGTCTTCAGTACTGTCTCTGCGACAATCCGGTGCCCTTCCGCGGTTGGATGGATTCCGTCGGCCTGGTTCAAGGATGGCTTGGCGGCGACGCCTTCGAGCAGAAACGGAATGAGCGTCAGGCGATGTGTGCGGGCCAGGTCGGCATACAGGGCTTCGAAGCGGGTCGTGTAATCGAGCCCGTAGTTGGGCGGAAGCTTCATGCCGGCGAGCACGACGATGACTTTCCGGGCTTGAAGCTGTCGGATAATCTGTTCCAGATTTGTGCGAGTCTCCGTGAGGCTCAGGCCGCGGAGTCCGTCGTTGCCACCCAGTTCGAGGATGACGATCGAGGGCTTGCTGTTCAGCACCCAGGCTACCCGTCGCAGCCCACCCGCTGTCGTGTCGCCGCTGACTCCCGCATTCACGACCAGATAGGGATAGCCTGCCGCGTCCAATCGTCGCTGCAGTTGGGCAGGATACGATTCATCGGGGGTGACTCCCAAGCCGGCGGTCAGGCTGTCGCCGAACGCGACGATGCGAAGGCGTTCGTCGGAAGGTTGAGGCCCTGATCGGCCCGGCTGTGTTGTGACATCGGTTCCGAGGCGTTGTCCAAACCCGTCGCGAGGTGGGCTCGGTGGCGGAGCGGATGAGGAAGAGGGGCTCTGGTCGCAACCGAAGAAGAGCACTGCGGAGACGACAAGAAGAAGGGTTGCACAACGCGAGGCGCAGATCCTGAAAACTCTCAAGCCGACCATCATGGTCCAGTATAATATATAGACTCTGCACGGACGATACGTCGGGAGCGGGACCAACAGAATGATCGCCATCTCTCATGTGACGATGCGCCTGGCCAGTGGCGGCCAGACCGTCACGATTCTCGACGATGTGACTCTCGAAATTCCTGAAAAACAGCGTGTGGCCATTGTCGGCCCATCCGGAAGCGGGAAGTCTACCTTGCTCGGCCTCATCGCGGGGCTGGATCGCCCGACGTCCGGCTCCATCAAGTTGGACGGCCTAGAAATCGCTGCGATGCCGGAGAGCGCATTGGCGCGGTATCGGCGCGAGAAGATCGGGTACATCTTTCAATCCTTCCATCTCATCCCCACGCTGACAGCCTTGGAGAATGTGTCCTTGCCGCTGGAGTTGGCCGGCGAGCCGCGAGCGACCCAGCGAGCCACCGACTTGCTTGAGGCGGTGGGATTGCGGGCGCGCCTCCATCACTATCCGGTCCAGCTCTCCGGCGGCGAGCAGCAACGGGTCGCAGTCGCCCGCGCGTTTGCCTGCCGGCCACCGATTCTGTTGGCCGATGAGCCGACCGGCAATCTCGATTCAGCAACGGGGCGACAGGTGATCGAACTCATCCTCGGTCTGCACCGTGATTATGGCACGACCCTGGTACTGGTCACGCATGATCCGTCGTTGGCCGGCCAGATGGAACGGGTCATCGCCTTGCAGGACGGTCGAATCGAGTCTGACAGGTTGGTGGCACTCACCGTCGATCCGGCAGGAGCAGCGTAATGGCCCCGGTGTCGCTCAAGATGGCCTGGCGGGAGACCCGCGCAGCCTGGCGGCACTTTATTTATTTTTTGACCTGTATCGCGCTGGGCGTCGGCGCGGTAGTCGGGATCAGCCTCTTCGCGGCCAACGTCGAACGGGCCGTCACACGTGAAGCACGTGGCCTGCTCGGCGGCGATCTGGAGGTCCGTGTCTCTCACCAGTTGAGCGAGAGCGGGCAGAACGTTTTACGATCGCTGGCCGATCGCCGCATTGTCACCTCCCATGCCAGTGAGCTCGTGGCGATGGCCACCACGGTCAACGATCGGCAGCCCGCCGTGAATCCGATTACGCAACTCGTGGAGCTGAAGGCCGTAGAGTCCAGCTATCCGCTCTACGGCACGGTGAAGGTTGAACCAAGCAAGCCACCGTCAGAATTGTTCGCGCCTTCCGCTTCGGCCTGTGCGGGGTCCCAGAGATCATCTGTCCTCTCTCCGACTACCCCTCACCCCTCACCGCTCACCCCTCACGATCCTTGTCACGGCGCGGTCGTGCAGGAGTCGTTGCTGATTCGGATGGGCCTGTCGGTTGGAGATCGGCTGAAAATCGGGCAGGCCACGTTCCTCATCACGGGGATCATTCGCAAGGAACCCGATCGGATGGCCAACATGTTCAGCCTCGGTCCGCGCGTGATGATGTCACAATCAGGCTTGGCGGCGACTGAGTTGATCAAGCCCGGCAGCCGTGTCCGTGAGCGGTACTTGCTGAAACTGCCGTCATCGGTCGAGTGGCAGCCGCTGCTGTATGAGATGCGCGGACGGCTGGCGGCGGAATCGGCACGGGTGTCGTCCTATCGCGAGGCGCAACCGCAGCTCAAACAGTTTCTCGACCAACTCGCCCGCTACTTGGGCCTGATCGGTCTCACGGCGCTGTTCGTCGGCGGGATCGGCGTGGCGATGTCGGTCCAGGCGTTCCTCCGCGAGAAACTGCAGAGCATTGCGATCCTCAAAACGCTGGGGGCAGAGTCGAGCACTGTCATAATGACCTACCTGGGGCAGGCTGTGGGGCTTGGACTTGTGGGCAGTCTCGCCGGCGCGGCAGTGGGGGTCGGACTACAATGGGTGCTGCCCACAGCGCTGGCCGGGCTGTTAGACGCCAATCTGCTGGAGCAGGTCGATTTCTCCAGCGCCCTCTCACGCTCCTCTGTGCTGCCGATCTTGAAAGGGATCAGCGTGGGGCTGCTTACCACGCTGCTGTGTACTCTCTGGCCGCTGCTGAGCATCCGCCATGTGCGACCCGCGCTGATCTTTCGCCATGAGGTCGTAAACGGTGACGACAGTCCGGTGGGGGTGCTGCGTGATTGGCAGGGGGTGCTGAGGCGGCGGCTCGGTCTTCGGGATACAGCCAGGCTGACGACTGCGGTCGTGATCGTGACAGGGCTCGTAGGCCTTTCGATCTGGCAGGCTGGGTCGTGGCGAATCGGCCTGCTGTTCTTGGGGGCGCTCGCGGTGGCGGCACTGTTGCTTCTGTCGGCGGCGCAGGTCCTCGTCAACGCGATCCGTCTGCTGCCGCTGCCACGCGCCGTGAGCGTGCGGCATGCCGTCGGCAATCTGCAGCGACCCGGCAGCCAGGCCGCCGGCGTGATGATGGCCATCGGGATCGGCGTAATGGTGATCGTGACGGTCGGAGTGCTGGAACGATCCTTAATCCGACAGATCGGCGAGAACCGGCCCACCGATGCGCCGACCTTCTTCTTCATCGACATCCAGCCGGATCAGGCGAGCGGTTTTTCCAGGTTGATCCATCAACAGACCGGCGATGTCGGCCCGCAGCTCACGCCGCTCGTGCGGTCACGGTTGCATGCCATCAATGGGCAACCGGTCAACGTGGAAGAAGACAACGACAAGGACGCTGAGAAGAAAGAAGAGAAACGCAAGGCCTGGTACTTCACGCGCGAGTATGTGCTGACGTGTGTGGATCAGCTGCCGAAGGACAACACGATCACGAAAGGCGACTGGTGGAAGCCGGGACAGTCGTTCAGCAAACCGCAGGTATCGGTCGAAGAGGACGCGGCGAAGAATCTCGGAGTAGACATCGGCTCCACAATCGATCTCGAGATTCAGGGTGCGACGATCTCGGCGGAGGTGCGCAGCATCCGCAAAGTGGACTGGGGGAACTTCTCGACGAACTTCTACATGATCCTGTCGCCAGGATCGCTCGACGGTGCGCCGTTCACCTATGTGGCGACGGTGCGCGTGCCACCTGAGCAAGAAGTGCCGTTGCAGCAAGCAGTGGTGGCGGCGTTCCCGAACGTCACCGCGATCAACGTCGGCGATGTGCTGGAGAGCTTCGCCCGCATTCTGGATCGGCTCTCGCTCGCGATTCGCGCGGTGGCTCTCTTCTGTGTGTTGGCCGGCGGCCTCGTCATGGCGGCCGCGCTTGCGGCCACGCGCTACCGGCGCCTCTACGAATCGGTGATCCTCAAAGCACTCGGCGCCACGCGGGGGCTCATTGCGCGATCCTTTGCGACCGAGTATGTGTTGATGGGGGCTGTGGCGGGGTTGATTGGAATCGTGCTCGCGAGCGCCCTTTCTTGGGCGCTGCTCCGCTACATCTTCGAGCTGCCGTGGACTCTCCAGCCGAAGGTCTTGGCAATCGGCCTTCTCCTCACCATCATCCTGACGCTCATCGTCGGCTTCCTCAGCACCTTCCGCATCCTCGGCCAACGGCCGTTGGCCGTGCTTCGACACGAATAGGCTGAATCGCGGGAGAAAAGCGCGCTCCGGTTCAAATCACTCGCGAGAGGTCTCCGGAAGCCACAGGTCGATAATCTGCCGGATCCGCAGTTCATCTTCTCGCAGCAACCTCACGAAGCGGACTCCGATGGCATCCTTCGACGAGGAGCGTACGACCGCGCCGTCTATGGTGATGGGGAAGGTGAAGCTGGAGGGTTGGAATTCAAACTTGATACTAGTACCGGTCGGGACCGGAGCGTCGCAGCGAATGCGGCAGCCGCGAATCGAAAGATTCTCGAGGACTCCTTGCCGTCCTATCTCCTGCGTGTTGGAGACGCTGGGCTTAAACCACACCGGGAACTCGACCCCGACCCGCTCGTAGTTGCGGCGCTGGTTGGTGGCTGGCTGACCCAGGAAGGTGCGAAAGCGCGTGGCGCAGAGCTGGCATCGCGAAGGATAGATGGTGAGGAGGCTCAGTAGGCGGTCGGACACGGTTTTGCGTGGAGCCAGGCGAGTTTTTGCAGTTCCACACTTCGGACAGTTTTTGATCTGCATCGGGCAAGCCTCCCCAGCAATAGCGATGTACGTAAGCATAGTGGAGCCGAGGATCAAGAAACAATACCTCCAAGTAGGTGAATGAAGACCGACCGGGGCTTGAACCCGATAGCTTTCGCAAGGTCAGCAAGGTCAGTTCGGCACGATGCGCCAGAGGCCTCCGCCGGAGGTCATGATATACAGTTCACCTTGGGCGTCTTCCCCGAAACTGGTGATGAATTTCCCCGGTGGGCTGAGGAGTGGCCATTCAGTTTGCTCAGTCGCTTGCCCGTTCTGGAATCGGAAGCTCCGCACGAATCCGGCACAGAAGTCGGCGTAGAAGTACGTGCCTTGGAGCGCAGGAACGGCCGAGCCACGATACACATAGCCGCCTGTGACCGAACAGGCGCCGTTCGCGTGGGAATAGTCGAGGACTGGCGAGGTGAGGCCGCCAGGATCGCAATTGGTTGTTGGGTTGAAACACAAGAACCCTTCCATCAACCGCCAGCCATAATTGAGCGCCCGTCCAGCATTCGGCGCGAGGGAGACGTTGATCTCTTCTCGCGTATTCTGCCCGACGTCGCCGAGATACAGATCGCCGGTTTGTCGATCGAAGGTAAACCGCCAAGGATTGCGCAGACCCAGGCTCCAGACGAGCGAGTCTCCTCCGGCAAACGGGTTCGCGATCACATTGGTACAGGGTCCACCGGTGGTTGGGTCGAGGCGCAAGATCTTGCCGAGCCGCTGGTTCGAGTTCTGCCCGTTGTTATTCGGGTCACCGCCGCCACCGCCATCTCCAGGCCCAGCGTACAAACAGTTGTCGGGTCCAAAGGCGAGCATGCCGCCATTATGGTTCGAGTTGTTCGGATGTGGGATTGTCAGCAGCACCGTTGCGGAAGAAGGATCAGCGAGGTCTGGATTCGCTGCGTCTCTCAGATACCGAACAGTCACGAGATCGCCGATGGCGTCTGTGTAATACACATAGAACTGCCGGCTCGTGGCGTAGTCGGGATGGAAGGCCATGCCGAGAAGGCCGCGTTCACCGCCTGATAAGACAAGTCCGCTGAGATCGAGGAATGAAGTGGACAGTAGCGTTCCAGTGAGCACATCGAAAATCCTGACCCGCCCTCCTTGTTCGACGATGAAGAGGCGTGCCATGTCGTTCGGAGCCGCGGTCATGAACACCGGAGAGGTGAGACCGGTGGTGATCGTTTGAAGTGTCAGGCTGGAAGGAGAAAGAGGTTGCGGGGAGTTCTGGGGGTCCTCATCTTCTGGACAACCGGTCAGGACCACGAGCAAAGAAAAGATGAGACTGAGGATCACAAGCAGTCGATCGCGAATCATAAGACGACTGTGTCGAGGGTCTCTTTCTTGTCAAGAATCAGCGATCGGCATTGAGATACTGATGCAGTGCTTGTTCGTCCCGTTCACGGAACGTCACAGCAATCCGCAGTTGCTCCAAATACTGCTCCAGCGTTTTGCCGCCGAGGTCGATTTTGCGGGAGGCAAAGAAGTCGCGGACGTCGCGTTCGAGTTCGGGGGTGGCGAGGCCGACGATGCCGCCGCACATGCGACGGAGGCCTTGCTTCGGGAAGAGCCGGTCCATCTCATCCCAGTTGGTTTTGACAAAGTTCCAGGCCAGCTCTCGTCCATAGACGTTCCCCATCATGGCGCTGACAATGAAGGGAGCGTCTTGCGTTCGGATGTCGCGGTTCAGGGTGCGGGTCAGCGTTCGTGCCAGCAACTCCCGTGGTTGAAAGGCTGCGAGTGAGAACAGGTAGCGTCGTTCATCCTGCGGAGTCTTGGCAGCCTTGAACTGTTCGGAGAATTCGTTGTATCGAGCACCATCGCCCGTGTGGGCGAGGATCGCCACCAGCGCCGGCAAGACATTGGGGTCTACCGCAGTGGCGTCTTTCAGATAGGTCTGGTACAGCTCCGCTGATTTCGATTGCGTCTCCCGGTCATTGCCCAGCTTCCCGAGTGCGCCGATCAGCTCACCCCGCAGTTGCTTTGTCAATTCGCTCTCGCCGTCGCGCGGCATCCAACCCAACTCAGCCACGGTGGGTCCGATGCGATCGCGCACGAAGGCCTCGATCGCCGGCCGGTCAGCCGGGGCGATGATGCGATTGAGCAGGGAGAACGAATCCAGCAGCACAGCCCAAACATTCTTGTCGCGCTCTTGCTTGAAACGCGCCGTGAGGTCGAGGTACTCCGTGATGGGCATGAGGCCGGCGACCGTCGTGGCCCAGGCGTCGCTGATGAGGTTGAAGCGCTCGATGGCCGCGAGCTTGTCGAGCCCAGCGCTCAGCATCCGTTCAAGGAGTTCCGATGTATACCGTACCCGGTAGAAGCCATGCCCGCCGTCGTTCAGCAAGACGGATTCAACACCCTTGGGCAGAGAAACTGTCGTCTCTCGATCCGTCAAGAGAAGTCGCGAGGCGCCGGCCTTGCCGGCGGCGGTGATCCGCATCTGCAGAGGGATGTGCCATGTTGATTGTGAAGAGTGAGGGGTGAGGGGTGAGGGGTTGGGAAGATAAGTAAATCGTTGCTGGGACAGGACAAGCTGGCCAGACCGGTCAAGCGCGGCCGTGACGAGGGGAAAACCCGGCTGAAAAATCCAGCCGTCCATCAGTTCGGGAACCGGCTGGTCGGCAACCTTGCCAAGAGAGACCCAGAGGTCTTTCGTATCGGCGTTCCCGTAGGCGTGGGCGTGCAGATAATCGCGCACGCCGTCGCGGAACACCGTCGGCCCGATGTGCTGCTCCAACATGTGGAGCACGGACGCTCCTTTCTCATAGGTCAGCACATCGAACATCGCATCCGCGTCCTTCGGGGCGCGAACAGCATACTCAATCGGTCTCGTGCTCCGCAGTCCATCCACCGAGAAGGCGGCGGCGCGTGAGACGCCGAAGCTCGTCCAGCGTTGCCATTCCGGCTTCCAGGCATCCACGGCCAGCATCTCCATAAATGTCGCGAAGGCTTCGTTCAACCACAGCCCGTTCCACCAGGACATCGTGACCAAGTCGCCGAACCACATGTGCGCGTTCTCATGAGCAACCACGTCCGCGACGCGTTCCAATTCGGCGTGGGTCGCGCTGCGCTGATCGACCAGCAATGCGGTCTCGCGGTACGTGATGGCGCCCAGGTTTTCCATCGCACCGGAGGCGAAGTCCGGGATGGCGATCAAGTCGAGCTTGTCGCCTGGGTACGGGATGCCGTAGTAGTTCTCAAAGAAGGAGAGCGAGGCGGCGGCGATCTCTTGCCCGAATCGTGCGAGGTGGCCTTTGCCGGGGACCGCCCACAGGCGAAGCGGCGTCCGGCCGACCATCACGGGGTCCGTCGCTTCGAGCTTTCCCACGATAAAGGCGAGGAGATACGTGGACATCTTGATCGTGTCTGCGAACCGCAGCACTTTTTTCCCATTGTCGAGGGCCTCCGACGCGACCGTGGTGTTGGAAATGGCCGTCCATTCCGGATCGATCACGAGTGAGGTCGCAAACACCGCCTTGAAGTCCGGTTCATCCCAGCAGGGAACGGCCCGGCGCGCATCGGTCGCTTCGAATTGCGTGGCTGCCATCGTGTGAGTGGTGCCGTGCTCGTCTGTGTACGTACTCCGGTAGAAGCCGCGGAGCTTATCGTTGAGCTTGCCTCGAAACGTCAGGTCTAACCGCCATGTGCCGGGCGTGAGCGGTATCGGAACACGGAGATGGCAGCGTTCGAGCGATTCCTCCAGTTCGATCCGTGCCTGTTGTGCCGTGCCCGGCGCTCCTTCGATGTGGGCAGAGGTGATGTCGAGTTCAGCGGCATTGAGGGTGATCTCGGAAGTCGGCTGATGGACCGTGACGGTGATCGTTTCGTGCCCGGCGAAGGTCGCGGCAGTCAGGTCCGGCTCAAACCGCAGGTCGTACCGAACGGGCACCACGTGTCTTGGGAGTCGATAGGGGTCGAGTGCTCGGGGAGGAGCTAGGCTCATCTTCTTGTTCGTTCCGCTCACTCATGCCCTCGATGCAGGTTGCGTCTCGACGCCGGTGGGGGTTCCGACGATCAAGAGATGAGTCCGTCCTACGAACAGGCCGGTCTCGACGATGCCCGGAATATTATTGAGCTGGACCTCCAACTGGGCCGGGTTGTCGATCCGCGCGATGTGCAGGTCGAGAATGACATGCCCGGCCTCGGTTCTGAACGCCTGGTCGTTGTACTGACGCAGCACGGCCTTCCCGCCGGTGACTTCTTCAATCTGCCTCGCGGTGCTGCCCCAGCCGAATCGTACGACCTCGATCGGCAGCGGGAAAGGATTGCCCAGGACCGGCACGCGCTTCGTGTGGTCCACGACGACGATGAACTGTTTTGCCGACGCAGCCACGATTTTTTCTTTGAGGAGCGCGCCGCCCCCGCCTTTGACTAGATTGAGTTGCGGATCGACCTGATCGGCTCCGTCGATCGCCACGTCGATGACCCAGGCGTTGTCGGTGTCGATCAGGGGGATGCCGTGCCGTTTGGCCAGCTCAGCCGTTTCGTGAGAGGTCGGCACGCCGCGAATCGTCATGCCCGCGCGGATCTTCTCGCCGAGCGCGACCACCACATGTTGTGCCGTCGAGCCGGTGCCGAGTCCGACGACCATTCCGTCGCGGACGTATTCGACTGCCTTAAGTGCAGCCTGGCGCTTGAGGGCATCCAGATCCACCGGAGCCGTCATGCTGCCTCCGGTCCGGCTAACGTGGCCGCCACCGATGCCGCGCCGAGCAGCGCGGTTTTGTCGTTCATCACCACTTTGACCGGGATCGCGCTCATCATGCGTTTATAGCGGCCCTTGTTGGTGAAGGCTTTCATAAACGTCCCGTCCTTCAGTGTAGCCAGCAGCTTCGGCGCGATGCCGCCGCCGATATACACGCCGTCCAGTGCCATGGCTTTGAGCGCCAGGTTACCGGCCTCCGCTCCATAAATCGAGGCGAAAAGCTCCAATGCTTGCTTGGCGATTTCCGCCTGTCCCTTCAACCCTGCCTCCGCAATGGTTGCCGCAGGATCTTCGATCTTGATCTTTTCGGCCAGCCACGTCGGCTCGTTCTTCTTGGTGTCGCGCAGGTAGTCGTAGATGGCATGGAGGCCGGGCCCTGAGAGCACGCGCTCGTAGCTGACGTGCAGGTAGTTGCTGCGCAGGTGTCGCAGGAGCTCGATCTCGCTGTCGCTGTTGGGGGCAAAGTCCGTGTGGCCACCTTCCGAAGGCATTGGCCTGTAGTGTTTCCCATTCCAGAAAAGAATGGACTCGCCCAGACCGGTACCGGCGGCGATGAGGGCCAGCGCCTGTTTCTTTTTGGGAGGACTCCCGGCGTTCAGCACCTCCACTTCATCCGGCTGGAGGAGCAGGGTGCCGTAGGCCGTGGCCTCGAGATCGTTCAGCAACCGGACCTGGGGGATGACGAATTGTTTTCCGAGAGCCGCTCCATCAATAACCCAGGGGAGATTTGTCGTCTGGCAACGATTATCAACTACCGGCCCGGCCACGCCGAAACAGGCGGCGTCGATCTTGAGTGGTTCCGGCGGGGTGGCAGCCTTTGCCTGTTCGCTTTCCGGGGGCGATTGTTCCGCTGCGCTCTCCTCTTCCTCGACGGATGGTGATAGGGCGGGCGGGGCGAGAAATTCCTCGACGATCTCCTCCAATGATTTGTAGTCCGCGCTGTGAAAGCTTTGTGCCCGCGTGGGATCAACCCGCGCGCTCGTCCACTCGAACAGGGCGAGATTTGTTTTGGTGCCGCCGATGTCCCCAGCAAGAATCATTTATTCCTCTCGAGAGCTGATGTCTTGTCGACTCACCGTCAGGTCTGCCGCAGCGGCCCGGTCGAGGAACCAGAGGACTCGCCCCGACACAGGATGCACGCGCGCAGCGGGTAATGATGGCCCATCGGCCGATGATTTCTCAAGCACTATCCGCACGATGCCGGCTTTCTTTTGGCCGGTCACCAGGAAGAGCACCCAGCCGGCGCGATTGAGGACGGGGAACGTGAGCGTGAGCCGGGGCTGTATTCCTTTCGGCGCCGTGCCAGGCACCACCAGCCGCGTCTGCTCATCGAGGGCGTGCGTTCCCGGGAACAGCGAGGCGGTGTGCCCGTCGTCACCAAGGCCGAGCAGAATGAGATCGAATCGTGGGAGGGAAGGATCGGAGCCAGGCCATTCCCGGCGTAACAGTTGCTCGTACTGTCGTGCTGCTGCTTCGGGCGGCTCTTCCCCCTTCATCCGACAGACTTGCTCCGGCGCAATCTTGAGGGGCTGGAAGAGCGTGGCGTTGGCCATGCCGAAATTACTCTCGGGGTGGGAGGGCGGCACGCACCGTTCGTCGCCAAAAAAGAACCGGACCTTCTCCCAATCCAGGCGATGGGCGTACTCGGAGCCGGCGAGGATGGCGTGGAGCGTGGCCGGAGTGGTCCCGCCGGCCAGCGCGACGCGGAAGCGCCCATTCGCGGCGATCGCCTGCTCGCCGAGCCGGAGAAAGAGTTCCGCTGCTTCGCGCGCGAGTTCGTCCCCATCTTGCATGATACGGATCTCGCGCGCATGAGTCATGTCAGTGTGTCGACGAACGGCTGGGCCGTGTCGTTCGCTTCTTGGCGCGGGCCGGGCGGCTGAGCTTGGTGCGGGGCTTCAGACCGTCGATTAGGGAGCGGATCGTCACAAGCGGCTGAGGGCCGAGCTTCACGCGGATCGCCGGACGATCGTGGGCATGGAGCGATTGAAGATCGCCGACCGCTTGCGCCTGCGCCAGGGTGCCGAAGGAAAAGGGCTTGCCCTGGATCGGCAGATCCGGTGTCATCTCCTCGATCAGTTCCAAGAACCGGCCGCTGTTCGGTCCACCCTTGTGCAGCTGGCCGGTGGAATGGAGATACCGTGGGCCATAGCCGCTGGTGGTCGTGAGTTTGGAGGCTTTCAGCACGGCCTTTCGCAATGACCGCAGGGCGGCATCCATGCGAGGCGAGGGCGTCGCGTAAGCCAGAATAGCGAGGTACTGGCCAGGCCGGGCGTAACCCGCGATGTGTTTGCCTGCTTGGGCCGGAGTTGCGTTCGGCATCGTGGGCAGTTTCCCGCTGGTTTCCACTTGCTGCAGGACGCGTTGGGTGTTGTCTTTGCTCTCCTGGACATTCGGTTGATCGAAGGGATGGATGCCGAGCAAGTGCCCTGCGATCGCCGTGGCGAATTCCCACCGGAAGAACTCGGCGCCAAGATCGTAGCGGTCCTTCAACGAGAGCCGCACAACCGGTTGGCCTGCTCGCTCCAGCGCCTGTACCTGCCGATCCGTTGCGGCATTGGCATCGCCGCGTAGTCTCAGATAGACAAAGAGCCGATCGTCGCCATAGGCCGACGGGCTCGCCAATGGCTCTTCCGCAACCGGCACCAGGCCTCTGCCTTCTTTGCCCGTGCTCTCCGCAATGAGTTGTTCGGCCCAGACGCCGAATGAACTGACTTTGGGTGAGGCGACGATGGTGATCTTGTCTCGGCCGGCCAGTCCGAGTGTGCCCATCATGGCACCCAGGTAGGCTCCCGGGTTGTCGCGCAGCGGGGCACTGAGGCGACAGGAAGCCGCCATCGCGCAGGCGCGATCCAGCAGGGTCGCGACATCCATCCCGATTAACGCGGCGGGGACCAGTCCGAAATAGGAGAGCACCGAGTACCGCCCACCAATGTCAGGCGGGTTCGTGAAGGTTTGCCAAAAGCGATGGTCGCGCGCCATGTGTTCGAGCCCGGTTCCAGGGTCGGTGATCGCGATGAATTGCGCCCCGCCTCGTGACCCGATAGTCTTATTGACCAGTTCCCAGAAGTGCGTGAAGAGGGACATGACCTCGATCGTGCCACCGGACTTGCTGGCGACAAGAAAGAGGGTTCGCGCGGGATTGATCGTGTCCGTCACGTGACGGATGAACCCGGGCACCGTCGAGTCGAGCACCCACAGGCGTGGAAAGCCGCGAGCCGAGCCGAAGGTACAGCGGAGCACTTCGGGGCCGAGGCTGCTTCCCCCCATGCCCAAGAGCACGACGTCCCTCATGCCTTGTCGGCAGACGGATTGGGCGAACGTACGGAGCTCGGCGACATGCTGCCGCATCTGGTCTGCTACCGTGAGCCAACCGAGCCGGTTCTCAATCTCCGTGGGCTCCGGTTTCCAGAGCGTATGGTCTTTTGCCCAGACCCGATCCACCACGCGGGACTGGGCCAGCTCGCCAAGCGCGGCGGTCATCATTGAGTCAAAGGCATTGCTGTTCGACCGGCTTCGTGCAGCCGCCATAGCAGTCCTCCGTTGGGCTGTAGGGTGAATACGAAAGAGCCGGCAACGCCCCCCGTATCTTAGGTCCGAGTCGGTGAAAACGCAAACCTGCACGGGCCGCTCTTCTCGCTCTTATTCCTTATCGGTTGTTCGGCGGATGAGTAAAGGCATGCCCTCGGTGACAGACCAGGCGAGCGACTGGGCCTTCTCTGCTCCGAGTGTGAGCCGAATGGTGGGCGGAGCGGTCAGGCTGTTCCCTGAAAGGAGCGCGGTGATCCAGTTTGTGAGCGACGACCACGAATTGACTCCCATTGACGTGAGCCATTGCCAGGGATGCTCGCGAGCGTGAGGGACGACTCGGATGGTCAGCGGGGGCTGGAAGTGCAGCTCGAAGGCCACAGGCATGTCGTTGAGTGAAATGGGCTCTTGCTCCGGGTTGTCCGTGGGGACGGCCTTGCGTCGGACGATAGGGGGGCGGGCCGTGAGACGAAATACGCCTGTCATCTTGGACTCATCCGTCGCATGCCAGGCAAGGACCGGTAGTCGGTGCAGTTCGATCCCCCGGCCCTTCATGAAGACGGCCTGGGTCGGCAGGTCCAGTACCAGATAAGGGTGCGGCCTGCCGGCCAGCTTCAACTCCTCTTCAAGGACGCGGTTGGCTTCTCGCAATACAGCCGGGTTGTCCGAGTCGAGGCTGTTCTGCGAAGGCAATTCGGATGAGAGAACGACGGAGGGGTGAGCGAGGAGCAGGAAGAGTATCGCGCAGAGAGCTGTCATGGAGTCTGCGCTGACGAGGCGGGCGTCAATAGATCATGATCGGCGTGCCGATCTTTGCCACTTGGTAGACGGCTTTGAGGTCTTGATCGTTCAGGCGAATACACCCGTGCGTCACATTTTTTCCCAAGAGACGGGTATAGAGGGTGCCATGAATGAAGTACCCTTTGCCGAACCCGAGGGCGTATTCGCCGAGCACGCCGGGCTCCACACGCTGGACCAGGCTGCGGGGGACTTCCAACCCTTCTTCGATGAAGGCCCAGTCCGGCTTCACCCAGACCGGATTGGTGAGTTTGGACTGCACGGCAAACTCACCGCGTGGTGTGTCGAAGATCCACTGGCCGCTCGTTTCGCCGGGTTTGTCGAGGATCGTTCCGCTTCCGGTCGAGGCGATCGCATCGAGCATCACCTGCTCGCGGCGCTTCACATAGAGGTGGTTCCGCGCCGTGTCGACGATGATGTAAGGGCCGGAGGGAGTCAACTGCGCCAACTGGCGTTGCAGGGCTGCACGTCGAGTACGCAGGCTTTGAAGGGCTTGGGTATCGGGTCGCTCTGGAGCGATGAGGGAGGCGTCCGAATCGTGCAGCCCGCTGCTTTGCGACAGCGTCAGCAGCAGCAATCCGGCGGATGTCAGCAGGAGTGCTGAAATACGAGTCATCGTACGATCAGGTTTCTTCTTCCTGATCCCCTAAGTCGGCCAGCGTCAGCGCGACGGCATTCTGCGGGTGAAGGGCGCCCACGATCGTGACAGGAGTTCCCTGATCCACCAGCGCAAACAACTTCGCCATTTGCGGGTTGTCCAGCATGACGCAGCCCAGGGTCTGGCCCATCAATTCGTTCTCGACCCCATGAATTTCGATCTGCCCGCCGATGTTCCGCTCCGGTGGAATATGACCGGCTTTCCGCGCAAGCTTGAACCGGCGCCGGTCATCGGCATTGGGATAGTCCAGTACCAGAGCGCGATAGAACTGGGTCTGTCCCTCACCCCGTTTGCGCGTGACACGGTACCGCCCTTCCGGCGTCGCGCCGTCTCCTTGGTACCGCTTCTCACGGATGCCGTTGTACCCCAAACGCACAGGATATGTTAGCACTTTTCGCCCGTTCTTGTAGAGGGTCAGAATGCGATCCGCTTTACTCACGACAATCGACGAGGCATGGTGCGTGCGAGACCACCCGATCGTTCGGCGCGCCATAGCTTGCCAGGCATGAATCCGCTCCTGGTCCGCATACCGCCCCAGTTCACTGTTCAGCACCGCTCGTTGGGCGCCCAACAGTTGGGCCGCGCGGCCCGCCGTGTGGAGCACCCGCTCGAACTGCCCCTGGTCGAAGTAGGATCGCGCCTGCTTGACCAGCAATTCGGTCTCGACAGGTTTGTGGCCCAGCACGAAACGCCCGTCGATCTCGACGATCTTCGTGTTCAACGCCTGCAGCCGCTGCTCCACGCGGGTTAATCGTTCTTCTGCGGTCAATCGCTGGCTGTCTTTGCGGCGCGCCACCTCGAGGGCCATTCGTGTCCCTTCGTCGCGCAAGTGGCGCAGATCGGCTTCCAGGTGATTCGGTTCCCACGGCCACCGAATCAGATCGTCATCCGTCTGCACGCGGGCCTTCAGCGCCACCCACTGCCGGGCGAACTGCGAGTATTCGTCTGGTGCGAATTCCGCAGCCCGCTCCACGACGAGGGCACGGTCCAGGCTTTCCAGCGCCTCGACGAGATCCTCGGGAATCGCCTGGACACAACCCGACAGGCTCGTGAGCCCGAGGACTGCGGCCAGAGCGAGGAGACGAGATATGGCGCGGGCCCGATCCATAAAATTTATTGTACCTTACTTCCCCTTTTTCGGCTGCTGGTGCTTGCCTTTTGCCGCGCTGATTTTTGCCAGTGCGTTCTGGATTTCGGCCGAGACGGCCTGGCTCTTCTCATGAATGGCCTTGGCTTTGGCTTGTGCGGCCAGGTAATCGCCGCCATCGATCGCGCTTTGGACTTCACCGAGCGACTTGGTGAGCCCCTCCGCATCGGCTTTGATCGCTTCTAGGGCAGCCCGATCCTTGCCGACGGGAGCCTTCGCGACGAGTTCTTGGGTCGCCTTCACCGCCTCCTGAGCGACTTGCTGGGTTTGCAGGGCAGCGGTCTTGGCTTCTTCTTTCTTTTTCGTAGCCTCGCCCTTCACGCGTTCCGCTTCCGCCTTTGTGCTGGCCGCTAACTGCTCGGCTTTCCCGTAATCGCGAAGGAGGGCAAACTTGGCGTCCTGATCGGCCACTTCCTTCTTGACGTTCGCCAACTGCCCTTCCAGCTTGGCATAGTCTTGAGGCGTGTAGGCGGAGGCGCCGCTTTGCTGCGCATCCTTGACGGCTTTCTCTGCGGTGTCGATCTGTTCTGTCGGGGGCTTGGCGCAGGCGGCCAGGACGAGCACCATGACCGCTGCAATCCCTGCGCTGACTGTGGATTTCATGACTTCTCCTCCTGACGAAGCGGAACGGCTAGCCTACTTAGCCCTTCCTTCCCTCGTATATTCATTCTGGGTTGCGATTGCGAACTTGCCGATCTGCTGAATCGAGATGGGAAAGACCGGCCTCCCTTCAGCAACTGATATCAGCATAAAGGGGGCCAGTTGGTTGCGAAGAAATTGAAACGAGTTACTCCGCCTTCTTGACCTTCCCCTTCTTCTTGCCGTGTTTCTTTCCCTTCTTGCTCTTCTTCTCGCCTTTATCCCCTTCGGCTTTCATCGCTCCTTCAGCTGGAGCGGCGGGAGCTGGTGCAGCGGCAGCAGGGGCAGCCGGAGCAGGGGCTGGAGCGGCCACCTTCTCATCAGCCTGGCTCAAGGATACGGTGCCAAATACCAGGGCCATTGTAAATGCCATCGCGCTCAGAATTGACTTCACCATCATTGCGTCACCTCCTTTCTTCAAAGAATTCATCTGAATCGGCTCACTTCTCTAGAATGCAAGGCGGCCTCCTTGCAATCATGAAAGGTTCTTTCCCTCCGCAATGTTGGTGCCACTGTGCCACGAGTCTGTAACTGATTGTTTTGTCAGATGACGTTCTCGTCAGGAGGAAATCAAGTGACAGGGAAAGTGCGTGAATCTGTGGCGCATTTGTTTTGAGTATAACAATATCGCCTCATAGCAATGGTCCTATGACAACTGATGTTGAGTTATTCACATCAAGATGAATGTATTGCTAGTGTAGTGTCCAAGAATTAACTGGACAGTTGTTTCTTCTTCTTCTTTCGTG
>CAZKRM010000038.1:0-32302 GCA_964555285.1 uncultured Nitrospiraceae bacterium | reverse complement strand
CGCACCACGTCGTCTTCGTCCTCCAGCAGACCGACCAGCGCCACACCGGCCTGTGGATCTTTGATGCGGGACAACATCGCCGCCACTTCTTTCTTCAGCTCGGGCGTCCCGGTCCGAAGCGCCTCGACGAGCGCCCGGACGGCACGGGGACCGCCGGCGACACAAGCCGCCGTCGCCCGCATACGCCGCCAGTCTTCTTCATGGACCAGCTCCGAAACCAGCGTTTCAATCGTTTCTTTGGACATGGTTCTCTTGAAACAGGCGCGAGGCCAGTGGCTAGAGGCACGGGGAAATTCTTCCTCCTGGTCTGATAACCTCTCGCCCCATGCCTCTTGCCTATTGTTAGATCCGTCCGGGCCTCCATCCCGCCAGCGCCAGGGTTTCCTTCACGTGATACCGCATATTTTCATCGGAATGACCGGTCAACAGTGGAATGAGGAACGGAACTACTCTCGATCCGAACTTTGCAAGAGCCGCCGCCGCCTCGGCCCTGGTGAACGTCGACTCCAGCGCGGCCACCAGCGCAGGGACCGCGGCATCATCGCCGATCATGCCCAACGCCCGGGCGGCCGCAGCCTGGGTGATGACTTCTTCGCTCCATTGATCGCCGCAACCGACGACCGTCCGCGTCACATCCGGCGGACAGGTGCCAGCAACCACTTCGATCAACACCGGCACCGCCCGACGGTCGCCGATGCGTCCGAGGGCTTCAACCGCCAAGGTGCGCAATCCCGGCTCGCGCATCGCCGTAAACAAAAACTCGACCGCTTGCGGATCTCCGATTTCGCCCAGAACCCGCACCGTATCTTCGCGAACGGCGGAATCTTGATCGTTGAACAACAGCGCGAGGAGTGGCTCGACCGCGCGCGGCGATTTCGTTTTGCCGAGCGACTCCACCGCATGGAGTCGAACCAGCCACTCGGTGTGCTGCAGTGCGTCCAGCAACGAAGGAATGGCCGCTTCCCCGATCGAGGCCAGGGCGGTCGCGACTTCTTCCCGCACGGCTTTGACTTTATCTTGCAACAGCGGAAGAAGCGGCTCGACCGCCGCCGTATTTTTCACGCGACCCAAAGCCTTTGCCGCATGCATGCGCACGATCCAATCCGCGCTCCGCAACGCGGTCACCAATGAACCATGGACCCGTTCATCGGCGATAGACGCCAGGATTCCCGATGCCGCTTCCTGAACCGATAACTCACGGTCAACGAGACAGGCGCCCAGGGCCTCGACCGAGGGCGCGCCGATCGACGTCAGTGCCCCGATCGCGGCTTCCCGCACCGCCCGATCACGATCGCGGAGGACCGACACCAACGGCTGGACCGCGCGCGGATCTTTGAAGGTCCCGAGCAAGCCGGCGGCTTCTTCTCGAATGGCCCAGTCCTCGTCTTTGAGGGCGGCAATCTGCTCTGCCACGGGATCCTCCACTCCGGACCTCCTAAATCGAGCCGATGACCCTAGCACACGGTTTTTTACAGGGTCAACGGAACGCACACGCCACTGGCGAGGGCATGAGGAAGGACGACAGTAGCTCCTGGAACGCTAGCTGGACTTGGCCACGTCGCCTGACGGCCCGAACCGTCCGGTGTCGCCCAAAGGCCGGTCCACCCGGAGATTGTCCGCCTTGCTGGAGCTGATCTGCACTTCTTCGGCAGGAGGGGACCATCCCAGCGTTTCCAGTGTTTCCAGGACGATCAACCGGAGCGCATCCTTGGCCGTCAGCCGCACGGAGGCATAGGACAGCACGCGCTCGCCCTCGGCCTCCACTTCGGACGCCTTCGGGTCATAGAGAAACGCAATCAACGGTTCGATGGCCGTATCCCCGATCACGGTGAGGGCTTGGGCGGCTTTTTCACGTAGCACCCCGTCCTTCAACAGCATGATGAGATCGGGAATGACCGAGGGATCGCGGAACTGCCCGAGGGCCGTGGCGGCCGCTTCCTTGATGAAGGCATCTTCGCTCACGATACAGCCCGGCGTCGGAGACCCTTCCTGCTTGATGCCTTTTCCTTTCAAGGCATCCAGAACGGCCGGCAACGCCCGCGGATCGCCGATCATGCCGAGCGACGCGATCGCGTGGCGCTTGACCACCCCGTCTTTCATAGCTTCCAACAGGGCGTCGATGGCGCGCGGATCACCGATCATCCCCAAGGCTATCGTGGCATCCTCGCGAACGGCCCGATCCGGATCTTTCAGCGTGGCAATCAACGCATCGACGACATTGGCATCACGAACCCAGGTCCGACCGATTTGATAGTCGGTGGTCATTCCGCCCAGCGCGCGGGCCGCATGGCACCGTACCACGAAATCCTTGTCTTTCAACGCCTCGACCAGCGGGTTGACTGACGGTTGCCCGATGCAGATAAGCGCAGTCCCGGCGGTTTCACGCACGATCTTCGACGAATCCCGGAACAGCTTGATCAAGGCCGGGACGGCCTTCGCGTCGCCGACCTTCCCCAGGGCTTCGGCCGCGGCGCTTTTCACCGCGCCGTCGCGGTCACGACAGACCGCGATGAGCGCATCGACGGCCGCCCTGTCACGAACCTCCCCGCAGGTTTTTGCCGCGTGCTCCCGGACCCGCCACCGCTCATCTTTCAACGCCGCGATCATGCGCCCGACCACCGCCGGCCCCATCTTGGCCGTCGCCTCGACAGCCTGATTGCGCACTTCCATGATGGCATCGTTGAACAGCCCGACCAGCGCTTCCAGCGCCTTCGGCCCGCCGATTTTCGCCACGGCGCATCCGGCATAGGCCCGCACGGACCAGAAATCGTCACTGCAGGCGCTCACCAAGGGATCGATGGTTTTGGGATCGCCGAGTTCGGCCAGGGCCTTCGCCGCCTCTTCGCGCGTCGCATCATCGACGTCTTCAAGCGCTTCCAACAAATCTTCTAAAGTGTGCGTCATAGTAGTTATGGCTTCTGTTCGTAATACTGATCCCGTTGTCCCCCGTGGGGGTACGTCCGCTTACACTTAATCACCAACGTCTGGGTGCCGCGGCCTTCGACACATTGATCCAACGCTTTCGAAAACTCCAATGTCCCGGAGAGATTCACTGCGAAGGGGAAATCGAACGTAAACGAAATAAATTTATACTTGCCGGGCTTCAGCTGCAATTCCCGCCGTTCGGAGGTCTTCGGCGCATCCAGCGAATCCGGATCGGAGTGATAGATTGACGGCGTCACGCCGGGGACTTGCCACCACGAGGCCGGCACCAATAGAGTCGCGTCGATTGTGACAGGATGCTCCTTGAGATGAGCCGGCGGCGGGCCGGCCTGTCCGGCCAGGGGCCACGCACAAGCCAGAACACCCAACATCGCTGCGCCTGCAAGTGCGACACGCCGTTGACGAAAAAATCGCTTCCTCATGAATCGCTCTGCTCTATTGTTTCTTGGACGAGACCGCAGCCGGCACGACCGCTGCCGCCTGAAAAATTTCCTCGACCGCTTTGCTTTCCCACTCCGTATGGGTTTCGAGCCCGAGGATCCGCATGACCGTCGCTCCGGTATCGATGATCGACACCGGCTGACGGATGACCTGTCCACGCTTGATTCCCACGCCTGATGCAATCCACGGCACCATCGGGACGCCTGCCGTGGTCGTTGCTTCACCGCTCAGATCCGTACCGGGGCCGCTGAGCGCCGTGACCAGCACGGTCGTCCGGTTCGAGAGACCGTGCTCTTTGAACACTTCCAATACGGACTTCATCGCGGCATCGACCGCCTGCAACGCCTGGCGATACTCCTTGGAGTTCCACCCATGCGCCACACCGGCCCGGCCGGCTTCCGGCAGATGCACGACCAAGAGATGAGGCACGGAGAGGATGGCATGGCCATAGCCAGAACCGCTCGTGGCTTTCTGGAAGTACTGCCGGATATAGGACACAATCTTGTCGGAACGGCACTCGGGGCGCAACGCGCCGCATAACTGATAGTCGGTATAGGGTTCCGGTCTCGCCAGCTGGTACAGCGACTCATCCATGTAGAAAATGGCGCTGTCACGACCACCGCTCAAGTCCAGGTAGTCGAACATGCTGGGCGAACGCGGATAACCGCGGCTGAATTCAAACACATTCCACGTAATGCCATGCTTTTCGACCGGCATCCCGGTGACCAGCGACGCCATGGTCGGCAAGCGCAAGGCCGGATTGACTCCGGTGGCAGACCAGGTCGCCGCTCCATCCTTGACGAGCTTACTGAGGACCGGCATGGCACCGCCCTTGAGGGAATCCTGACCGAACCCCTCAAGAACAAATAGAATCACATGCTCAGGGGGCCCCTGTGAGGGCTCACTCGCTTTGGGCGGTGATGAAGCATGAGCGCCGGCAGGCCCAGCCAATATCTCAAGCCCCAGGACAGACAGACCGACAATGAGGGTTAGCAAATATCGGGGTAAGCGGTGCATGGATGTGCGTCGTTTCCTTTCACCCATAAGGGGATATGTACCTTAGCACGCGAATTTTCTGGAAGGCAAGGTGGCTGCAGTAGGCGTAGATCGCCTGGCGCAACGGGTTTCCCGGTGTTATGCTGAATTCGTCTGATCCGTCAGGGTTGCTGTCAACCAACAGGGGTCTGGTGCGTCAGTCCTCAGAGAAGGGTGCGGGCGATGCTGGCTCAGTCAGGACAACAGACGGCATTCGTCACACCTCTGCGGCTTCCTCGCATCTTGTCCTCCTCACTGTTCCTGATCGCAGCCCTGCTCCAGATGGCCCCCCCTGCGGAAGCTGAAATCCGTGTTGTGACTGCGCAAGGCGACTATCGGATGGGGGACCGCGACACTCGAGAAGACGCGATTCGAATGGCGACGGAATCTGCCAAACGAAACGCGCTCGAACAGGTGGCGACCTATCTCGAAAGCATCACGGTCGTAGACGGCATGGACATGACCAAGGATGAGATCCGAACCTATACCGCCGGCCTCGTCCTGGTCCTGGACCAGCACACCAACACCACGATCGACGGCGACACCATCGTCGTCACAGTCGATCTCGTCGCCCAGATCGATACGGAAGAAGTCGGGCGCGCCATCGTCGCGCTCAGAGAGAACGAAGACGCACGGGTACAGCTGGCGGCGTTACAACAGGAGAACGAACAGCTCCAGCAGGAACTCGATGCCGCGAACCAGACCTTGGCGAGCGCCTCAACTCCCGATCAAACACAGCAGGCATTTCAGCAGCGGCAAGAGATCCTCAATCGCGTCCAGTCGAATGCGATGGTCTCGCAAGCCTGGACCGACTGGGTGATTGTCTCGCCGGTCGTCTATCCCTACCCCTGGATCGGCCTGGCCCAGACACACGCGCTCTTGAATGTCGCGCGAGGGCTCTACCCGAACAGCCCTCACGTGGCAGTTGCCCAACAAATCATCACCACCAGACAACCACCGGCGCCGCCTCAGCCGCCAAGTCCGCCGACACCCGGAAGTGCGCCGCATCAGATGCCGACACATCAGATGGTTCCCGGCCCAGGATCTCCGGCGGTGCCGCGCACGCTAAACGAAATCACCCATGCCACCCCGACCGGACCGCCCCAAATCAGCAATCGGCCGGGATCCCGCAATTTGACCGATGTCCATCAACTGAATCCATTTCTTCCACCATCGGCCGGCCAACAGTCGACGCCGCGTGCCTCCACACGCATGCAACAATTCCTACAACAGAATGGCAGCTTCACCCAAACGCCGGGCACCAATTCCGGCAATCCGCCTCCCGCCGCTCGACGCCTGCCCCCGACGATTCACCAGATCCACCCCCCCATGCCCCACCAAGCCCCGCGGGTTCCTTATCGATTAGCTCCCCACATGCCCGGCGGCAGTGGGCAAGGAGGCGGCGGAAATCGGGGAAATGGAGGGAGCGGTGGGGGAAGACGAGGAAAGTAGCCGATGAAGAGTACAATCGGAAGAGTGATCATCACGTTGGGGCTTGTGAGTACCACCCTCCTGTTGCCGCATCAGGCCGACACGGCCGAGCCAGGCGATGTCAAAACCCGCGCAGAGCAATCGTTCGATCAGCTCAAACAGCACCAGGAGCCACAGGGATCGGATAAATCAGTCAGTGGAACCCACCCACAAACCGAAGAAAACCGTGGCACCTATTCGTCAGACCGCTATTGGATCGGCAAAGGACAAGGCGATTTGGCCAAAGGGAAGATCGTCTGCCAGCGCGTCTCGGAACTTTCGGCCCGCACCGACCTGGCCAAGCAAATTCGCGTGATGGTCAAGGAACACATGGTCGACCGCGTCCGCGAACGATCAGGCCGCGAGACGGAACAGGACATCGAGCTGACCCGCGAAGAAATCGTTCAGGAGTATCTGCAGGGCGTAAAAATCGTCGACCGCCGGATCGACGAAGAGCATAAAACCTGTACCGCCACCGCCGTCATGCTCAAGACCCCCATGCAGCCGAAACAGGCCACCGACGCCGAAACTGCTCCCCTCTCGAACCGGTAAGATATCCCGGCACCTGATCCATAACTCCTCGCCTCTCGCCTCTCACCCCTTACCCTTCACGATTGCACTTCCGCTTCCACTTGCGGTAGATACCTCTTCCCATGCCGAACGAGAATAACTTCCAGCACGACGAGCTCTCACGAAAGAACCCCGGCGAACGATTGACGACTGCCGAACTGACCGGCGGCGCGCAACCGGAGTCTCCGGCCTGGTTCGACGCCATGGCCCAGTGCGGCACGGCACTCTCGCGAGCAGGCGTTCGCGCCATCGTCTTGCTCCATGGATCGATCCACGGGACTGACGTGTTCGGCATGCAGCGGTTGGATGAAGTTGGCGGACTCAGACGCGGCTATTCACGCGGAGTGTCGGGCGTCGATGCCCTGCTCGCCGCCATGCGAGAAGGAGGAAACGGGATCCCGGCCCTCTCGGGTGGACTCAAGCCCCCGCTCTCGAACGATGATGCGACCAGAAAGATGGTCGATGACCAAGTCCGCGAGGCCGGCAACTTCACCAATGGATACGTGGCGCTCTTTCAGCAAGCCATCAACAAGCGCCTGCCCCAACCGATCGCCTGTCGGCGCATGCTCTGGACCGCGGAACATCACCACCTAGGGCGTGTCGCAGCCGCCGGCCGCTTGCTCCATGAACTGCGTACCCTCTGCGAAACGCAGAAGCTCGGCACGGGAGAACGGATTCTCGTACTGGCCCACGGACAGGCCGGGCTGATTCTAGCCCTCGCTTCAAATCTCCTCTGCCCCAGCCCCATTACGAAACGGCCGAAACTCCTGGGCCTGCTGGCCGCCTATGCAGAACAAACCGGCCAAGCCGACCTGGCCGCCACAGCCCGACACATCGACCCCTTGCTCGCTGACCATTCCTTGCTGAACAGCGCCACTCTCGATGTCGTCACCATGGGCGCCCCCGTGCGATATGGATGGGACCGCTCTGGAATCGGACGCCTGTTGCATATCGTCAACCACCGGAATCTCCGGACGGACGGCAAAACCTGGCTTTCCAAAATGGAACTGCCGCAAGTCACGATGGAAATGCCTATCGCCTGGGGCGGAGACTATGTTCAGGCGCTTGCAGTGGCAGGGAGCGATGCTATGCCGGCGACCGAAGCGGCGAAAGCGGCGAATAAAGCTGTGTGGGAAATGGTCGAGCCCTACGATGGATTCGAACGCTGGCTGGAATGCGCCCGCCGGGCCGTACGGTTTCCCAGCGACGGGGATTGCCTGCTGGTCGACTACAAAGACTGTACGAACTCCACAAACGTTCAGGAGCACTACTACGGTCACGCCGCCTATACCCGGTCGAACGCGATGCTCTTCAACACGTCCGAGATCATTCGATCCCTGTATACAAACGCCGGGCGCTAGCCCTCTCGCAGCTGCACCGCCAACGGTTCCCACGAAAAGATACCGTCCAGATAGGCATGGCCGTTCGGGGTGGTCGCGACAAGCTCGATGCTCTCGTACACGCTGATCGTCGTGCCGCTGCCGGCCGAAGCCGACACCTGCATGGTCAACGCCGCGCTCGGCGCCGGTGATGGAATATCGTGGTGAGTCCGCATCCGCGACGGCGTCGCCAGGACATTCACGAATACCGCCGGCGGCGCTTGGCGGAACTCCCCGTCGTAGGCCACCCACAGTCGGGCTGTCGCCGAGACATGGGCATACCATTCGTCGCCCACCGCATTGGCTTCGACCCAATTGAAGAGCGTATTCAAACGCGACATGATCGAGACGGTCGTCGGTTCCAATGAGGCCGGAATCTCCAGCGGTGTGACATAGCCGACGTGCGCATAGCCCAGGGTATCCCAGAGCGACGCATTGGCACCGACCCGCGCATGGGCCGATTTGTTCGGCATCACATGCTCCACATAATGGGGATTCGCGCTCAGGCGCAGGTAGGTGGTGTCTTCAAAATAGCGAATCTGGTCGCGCTTGCAGAGGGTTTCATCGCGATCGCCGAACCCGATCGTATTGGGCGCCGACACGCTGTCCGCACCGGTAAAAATCAGCTTGCTCCAGCCGATCGGCGCGATACAGGTGGCGCAGGCGGATCCGTTCAGCTTTTCGAGCACCGCCACGCGAGTCTTGATATCGTTGAAGACCGACTCAGCACCCTCTTTCGTTCCGCGGACCCGCTCAACCAGCAGCGTCTTTTCGAGTTTACGTTGCTCTTCCAGTTGCCACACGAACGAAGCCGTCTGTTTGTCCAGGTCAAGCGTTGGCGCCATCGAATCCCCCTTTTCATAAAGAAGTCCTTGTGTCGTATGTATGGAGCGAGAACGTCGCGAAGAACCGCAAAAGAAGTGCCGCGCCGAACCCCGCGAAAGATGGCGATAGCCGAAGACTGGACGAAGGGATCTATCCACCCATTGCACAGGTTTGAACGAGAAGCGGAGTCTGAGAGAAGGACGTCTTGTCGAGGGTCTGTGGGGCGATCAGCGGCGCTTCGAGGCGAGCAGCGGGTGAACCTGTTCGGACAATTCCTTTACCAACAGACCCATCTTTCCATGCGACGGCTCAAAGTCGACAGGAAGGTCATAGTGCCGGAGCCGTTCGCTGGCAGTGGGACCGATGGACGCAACTATCATCGTCTTGCAGACTTCTCTGAACAGAGAAACTTTTCCTTCCTGTTCAAGCAGCCGCATCACATGATCGATCTGCGCCGCGTTGGTGATCAGTATCACAGGGATAGTCCCGGCAAGCAGATCGGCCAGTACGAGCCTCAGCGGAGCCAGATTCTCCGGAAGCCCCCATTTATAGACCGGAACAGGAAACACGTCAGCGCCGCGAGCCGTTAACGCCTCCAAGAATTCAGGATTGGAGCTCCCGTATTCCTGCACCGCCACACGCAGCCCTTTGACCGGACGATACTCGTCGAGCGTCGACACGACATCGACCCAGGTATTGGGCTCCGGCACGACGAGCGTCGGCGCGAGACCCAGCGCTTTCAACGCCGCCACCGGCTTCGGTCCGCGAGCGACGAGCGCCGTCTGCTTCACCCCGACCAGGATGGACGACATGGGATGGCGGGATTTGAGAACATCAAACAACGCGGTCGTTCCGACGCCGGTCATAAGCACCAGCACATCGACTTGGCCTTCGATGAGACGGACCCCAAAACGGAGAGCGGCAGGATTATCTTGGATAGGCAATTCACGAAGAGCGGGGGCCACCGATGGGCGGCCCCCATACCGCTCAATGAGCCGGGTCATCTCGACCGCCATCCGGCTTTCGAATGCGGCGACGGCGATTCCGGAAAACCCCTTCTCACTCATACATAGGCCCAGCTACTTGGTCCGCGCGTCCATCGCGCAGCGGAACCCGGTCGATTCGTTGCGATTTGCAGGATCGCCCTCGACGCGCGTAAAAATCCTGACGGTCGGCGTCTCATTTTCCCACCCAGAGCCCCGAAGGACTCGCTTCGTGCCGGACACAGGACCCGTGGGATTCTTCGCCGGGCTCTTCTCATAATACTTGGCGTCATACCAGTCATTCACCCATTCCCAGACGTTGCCGGCCATGTCGTAGACGCCAAAGGGGCTCTTCCCCGCCTCGTAGCTCCCCACCGGCATCAGGGTTTTTTCACCGATCCACTGCTGGTTGAAATTCAGATGCTTGTTGGTCGGCTCCACGTTGCCCCAGGGGAAACGACGGTCGGCCGTCCCCTTGGCCGCTTTTTCCCATTCCGCTTCGGTCGGCAACCGCTTGCCGGCCCACCGGCAATAGGCCTGTGCATCGGCCCAATCGACATTGATGACAGGGCGATCGATCAACGATTCCGTGATGGTGTCGCCTTCCCAGAGATTTCTCGTGGCATTTTTGGGATTCTGCGGGATGCGATGATTGGCGGCCTTGACGAACTCCAGATACCGGCCGTTCGTCAACTCAAATTTGTCGATGTAGAAATTGTTCACGAATACGTCATGGCGGGGATATTCATCCCGTCCCCCGTCCCGGTCGCCGTGCGGGACGCCCATCGGGAACGAACCTTCGGGTATCAACACCATCGGGGCTCCATCTTTCCCCTTCACTTCCTTCTCCAGCCCTCCGGCCACTGTGACTGCCGGCACTGCAACCAGGATCATCCCTGCGAGCATCATAGAACGTACAGCATTCATGGCACGCCACTCCTTTGTGCAACAATCGATGGGCCATGGTATCACAGCCGCCCTGCCTTCCGCAGGAGGCAGAATTTCCGTTGACGGGTGATGCAATGCCTCCCTACTATACGGACTTTCGGACCGGCTGATTTGTGAGAACAGGATCGACTCCATGTCTCTTCCTCTCCATCGAGGACTCCGTCATCTGGCGCTCCGGGTGACCGATCTTCCCAGATCGCGCCGGTTCTACGAAAACCTGCTCGGCATGACGGTCGTCTGGGAGCCGGATGCCGACAATGTGTATTTCAGTTCAGGAAGCGACAACCTGGCACTCCATCAAATTCCCCAGGACGAACTCAGTGCCTATCAACCACTGCAAGGCCAATTGCTGGATCATGTCGGCGTCATACTCGACAATCCCCAAGCGGTCGACCGGGTGTTTACCGAGATCTCACCGAAGATTGCGCAACTCGGCGGTGCGATCGTCAAACCGCCGAAACAACACCGGGACGGCAGTTACTCATTTTATTTTTCAGACCCCGACGGCAATGTGATCCAAGCGCTCTACGAACCCACGATCAGCCGGCTCAGGCTCTCGCCTCCCCCATCACCGATCACTGACCACTCATCGCCATCATGACTATCTGGGACCGCGTACCCCGCCAGCAGTTCCTGAGCCTCGCCCCCTGGTGCTGGGTGCAACTGGAAAGCGGGGAAGCGCCCGGTCCGTTTCCCTTCGTGGCCGGCATCGCCCCTGAAATCGTGGCCAGTCTGCACGAAGCCCATAGTTTATTGTCCAGTTCGATCGATACCGCGATCAGCGATGTCTTTTCGAAGCGCGCCCAGCTGGATGACCCCGACCGGCAACGGCGGCTGGAGGATGCCTATGCGGAACTGGTGAACTCCCGCCCCTATCTCAAACAACATATTCGCTGCGGGCGAAGACCCGACGGTACGTTTCAGTGGGAATTCCCGACCGATCCGACGAAATCAGCGACGGTCACCAACGGCGGCCTGCGCATTTTCCATTCGGTCAAGCGGCAGGCCATTCCGATCGGATTCGATCAGCGGCTCCTCGGCCCGGCAGTGGGCAAAGTCCTCGGCATGTTGGACGGCACTCATCAAGCGGAGGAAATTAAAACGGTCGTCCTGGCTGCACCTCGCGAAGCCCAACCGCTCTTACTCAAGCTGATCGAGTCGCTGCACCGATATGAGTGTCTGCTCAGCACCGCCCAGCCGGCCGTCCGGCAACGCTGGCTCGACGTCGTGCAGGATCGGGATCTCGTCCATCTCGGACATGCGGCGCTGCTCTATCGCCAGCAGGCGCAGATGCTGCTCTTCGACCCCTGGCTGCTTCCCTGGTTTGCGGAATCGTCGGTGCCGTCGCTGTGGGGCGCGTTGCTGCCGAAACCGGCGGCCGTGTTTCTCACCCACGACCACGACGATCACGTCGATCCACGGACACTCCTGCATCTTCCCAAGGAAACGCCGATCATCGTGCCCAGCCGGCGCAACCGCAAGAAACTGCATTACGATTATCTCGGGCTCTTGCGGGAGATGGGTTTCGGGCGAGTGGTCGAACTGGCACACGGCGAGCGCTGGGACTTCGACGGCGGAGCCGTCCTGTCGGTGCCGTTCTACGGAGAAGACCCCTGCGATCTCGAAATGCCGCGAAACTGCTACCTGATCCACGACCGCGGGCACAACATCCTCGTGCATGCCGACAGCGGCCCCACCAACAACGGCCGTTCCGCGCTCAAGGAAAACATTATTCAGCAACTGGTTGCGAAATACGGACCGATCGCGCTCGTACTGGCCTCGCAGCAACAACTGCTCGAGATACGAAGTTATGCGGCCCATGCCTCGCTGTCCCATCCCGGGAAGTGGCTGGACGTAGGTGAAAACGGCTACCTTACCAATGCCTACCTGGCAGACCTCTGCACCGTAGCGCAGGCCAAGCTATTCGTCTCCTACGCCACCGGCGGCGCGGATTGGTATCCCGATCACCTCTCCTTCATGTTCAGTCAGCGGAATCCTGCCAGAACCGCGCTGCTCACGGCCCATTGGGAACGTCCTGAAAAGCTGAAAGACCTTCTCGACACTCACGGTTGCGGGTATCATTGCGCTCGAGCGCTCGATATTTATCGGGCCGGCCGGGACGGGCGTGTGGAAGTGGTCTCGTCGGGTGAGTCCTTGACACCGCTGGCCTTACACCGCCTGGACCACGGCGATCCCCCGTTCATGAAGTCAGGCGGGCGGGCGTAAGCACCATCGTGTTATCTACCTGTGAAGGAGTGCCTTGGAAATGGCTGGAGCACAATCCCCCATTCTTGTCACCGGCGTGGCTGGATTCATCGGCTTCCACGTGGCCCAGCGCTTGCTGGCGCGCGGCGAACAGGTCATCGGCCTGGACATCGTCAATGATTATTATGATGTCCGCTTGAAAGAAGCCCGCCTGGCTCAGCTGGCGAACGCCGGCGGCCATCGCTTTCTCAAATTGAATCTGGCCGACCGCGCAGGCATGAAAGCGCTCTTTGCCGATCACGGAATCAAACGCGTGGTCCACCTGGCCGCCCAGGCCGGCGTCCGCTACTCACTGATCAATCCCCACGCCTATACCGAGAGCAACATCGAAGGGTTCATGAACATTCTGGAAGGATGCCGGCACGCCAAAGTCGACCATCTGGTGTACGCCTCTTCCAGCTCCGTCTACGGCGGGAACCCCCACATGCCGTTCTCGATCCACGATAACGTGGACCATCCGGTCTCGCTCTATGCCGCGAGCAAGAAGGCCAACGAGCTCATGGCCCATTGCTACGCGCATCTGTATCGCATCCCCTGCACCGGCCTGCGCTTCTTTACCGTGTATGGCCCCTGGGGACGGCCGGATATGGCGCTCTTCATTTTCACTAAGGCGATTCTGGAAGGGAAGCCGATCGAGGTCTTCAATCACGGCGAGATGAAGCGCGACTTCACCTACGTGGATGATATCGTCGAGGGGATCATTCGCACCCTCGATCACCCGGCGACGCCGAATCCGGCCTGGACCGGCGAGCAGCCGGACCCCGGAACCAGTTCGGCTCCGGCCAGGGTCTATAACATCGGCAACCATCAGCCGGTAGAGCTGCTCCATTTTATCGAAGTGTTGGAAGACGCCCTGGGAAAGAAGGCGGAGAAGAAGCTCATGCCCCTGCAACCAGGCGATGTGCCGGCCACTTATGCGGACATTGACGACCTGGCCAATGATGTAGGGTTCAAACCGGCAACGCCGATCGAAGTCGGCATCCCGCGTTTTGTGAAGTGGTATCGGGAGTTCTACAAGGTCTGAGAGAGGCCCTTCTTCCTACTGACACCCCACCGGAATAAACCCTGTGCCGAACATCCGATTCAGTGCGATATAGCGCGCATTGTCGTAGAACGAATAGCTCGCTCCCCGCTGATTCCGCCCTGTCGGATCGCCGCCGTAGGACGGGTCAGATCCAAAAAAGAACCCGCCCCGCGTTTTCTCATTCAATCGGACCCACTCCCAGTACATTCCACAGATATCACCACGGCTGCCGGTGGCTGAGGCATACCAGTCTTTGGCCCAGTCGGGGACATACTGCGTTCCGCTGCTCGGCCCATATTCTTGAGAGTTGGGATTGCGAGGGGAAGGATTGCCGATCGAGCGAGGGATGAGCGGCATGTTGTCCAATGATGGAACCACCGA
Source organism: uncultured Nitrospiraceae bacterium (assembly GCA_964555285.1). Classification (GTDB taxonomy): domain Bacteria; phylum Nitrospirota; class Nitrospiria; order Nitrospirales; family Nitrospiraceae; genus JBBIQV01. Next base: position 18,038 of record CAZKRM010000038.1, on the reverse strand, counting down.
TAATGACCTCAGCGTCATCGACCGGCAACCGGGTTTTTCTTTATTCGTATAGATCGACGTTCCGTCGGCCTGCGGACATTCCCAGGTCTCTGACGGTTCCGTCGGAGGCGGAGTATCGCTGTGCGCAGGACTCACCGCCGTCAACGCGACCAGTGTCATGACGGAAAGTATCTGGTTCAGGCCCATGGAGCACCTCCGGAAAAGATTGTGACCGCGCACCGGATACTCTTCAGCACCAAGATGCGAATCGCGTCGTAATAGCGACAGCCTACGCAATGGAGGTCGCGAGAGTCTATGCCACTTTGGAGGGGGAATGGCAGAGCAGGAGCGGATTTGCCGTGATTGAACGCGCGAGATTGTGCGCCTGTGGCGCTTAGTGAAACTGCCGCAGCAGCGCTTCCGGATCGACCGCAACCAACGACGACATGACGCAATCAGCCTCACGCAATTCATCGGCTGAGTAGGTCGTCGCCAATCCGAGCACGGGCATTCCGGCGGCCCGAGCCGCTCGAATGCCCGCCTTCGAGTCCTCAATGACCAGACACTCGTCGGCCCTCAAGAGGGGCCGCACGACGTTGTTCAATCGCTTCAAGGTCAAGAGATAGATGGCAGGATCGGGCTTCCCGACCGGACAATCGTCCGCCGATACGATGAGTTCAATGGTCCTTTCGATCACGGTTCCGCGAAGCGCCAGATCAATCTGCTCACGACGGCCACCGGAAGCGATCGCCATACGGCACAACGGCCGGGCAGCTTGCACGAACTCGATCACACCGGGAAACAGTTCCGGTTGCCGTGCGCCTGGATGGAGCCGGAATAACTCGGCCTTCCGGTCCTGAATCTGCTGGACCAACCCGGCGTCACTCTTTCCATCACGCGCCGCCAGGAGGAGCGCGGTGCAGCTCCGTTCATCCATCCCGAGATACGTCCCGTAATACTCAGTGTTGGAGAGGGTGAGGCCGAATTCTTGGAGCGCCTGACAGAAACACTCCACATGGGCCGTCTCATCATCCGCGATGACTCCGTTAAAATCGAACAGGATGGCGCGAATCATTCAGGTTCCTCTCCTGACATCCCGGACCACTCTACCCATCTCTCCTCAGCCCGACAAGAAGCTTTACCTTGTTCGGGACCCTCCGCTGAGGTATTCTCCGCTCTATACCATGTGAATCGTGAGGCGCGACGTGAACGGGATGAGCCGATCTCCCCGCCTGACTCTTCACACTCAATCCTGGCAGTCTTTCGTATGACCGACTACAGCGTCCTCAGCAATCTGCTCGTCATCTTCACGGTGTCCATTGCCGTCGTGTTTGTCTTTCATCAATTCCGGCTCCCGTCGATTGCGGGATTTCTGGTGGCCGGAGCACTGATCGGCCCTCACGGGTTTAACCTGATTTCCGACTCCAGTACGGTTCAAGTTCTGGCCGAGATCGGCGTGGTCCTGCTGCTCTTCACGATCGGAATCGAATTTTCGCTCGTGCAGCTGGCCTCGCTGAGGCGCCTGCTCTTCATGGCCGCGCCGATTCAGGTCGGAGGCGTCATCGCCATCGTCTGGGCCGGAGCGACGCTCGCCGGTGTGCCGTGGCGACAAGGCATCTTCTGGGGATTTCTCCTCTCCCTCAGCAGCACCGCGATCGTCTTGAAAGCCCTCGCGGCAAACGGTGAAAGCGAATCGCTCCACGGCCGCGCGGCGATCGGGATTCTCGTCTTCCAGGACCTGGCCGTGGTTCCCATGATCCTCCTCGCCCCGATTTTGTCCAGTCCCAGTGAAGGAGCCGCATTCGCCATCCTCCTCACCCTCGGGAAATCTGTGGTGGTGGTCGGTCTCGTCGTGGCCGCTGCATGGTATCTTGTGCCGAAACTTCTCGAACACATTGTCCGAAGCCGCAGCCGCGAACTCTTCCTGCTCACAATCATCGTGCTCTGCCTCGGCATCGCCTGGCTGACCTCGCTCGGCGGTCTCTCGCTGGCACTGGGCGCCTTCATCGCGGGGCTCATCATTTCCGAATCGGAATTCAGTCACCAGGCCATGGCGGAAGTGCTGCCGTTCCGGGACAGTTTCAACAGCCTATTTTTTGTGTCCATCGGTATCTTGATGGACTGGCGGATCTTGCTTGAGTACCCCGTCGTCGTGACCGGTCTCCTCGCCGCTATCCTGGTGATCAAATTCGTGACCGGGGCCGGAGCCGTGCTCGCCGTTGCCGTTCCCCCGCGTTCGGCGGTCATGGTCGGTGTCGCCTTAGCGCAGGTCGGCGAATTCAGTTTCATCCTCGCGCAAGTCGGACAAGAGAATACGTTGTTGACCGGCGCCCCCTATCAAGTGTTCCTGGCGGTTTCCGTCTGTTCGATGATCATTACCCCGTTCCTCATGCAATGGTCCCCACACCTCGCCCGCCGGGCTGAAGCGATGCAGCGGCTCCGCCACTGGTTTCCCGGTCGAACGACCGCCCATGTCCTCGAAACGGAAGGACGGCATCTCCGGATCAAAGATCACGTGATCATCGTGGGATACGGGCTGAACGGGCGAAACCTCTCCCGGGTGCTGGGCGAAACAGAAGTGCCGTACATCGCGCTGGATCTCGACGGCGATACCGTCCAACGGGAAACCCGGCATGGACTCCCGCTGTACTACGGCGACGCAACCAATCCGAACGTGCTTCGCCACGTGAAAATCGAAGATGCACGCGTGTTGGTCGTGGCGATTTCCGATCCCTTCATGGCCAGACGCACCGTGCAAGTCGCCAGAGGCTTGAATCCGAAACTCCATATCGTGGTCCGGACCCGCTACCTGCGGGAACTGGAAGAACTCCATCAACTCGGCGCCGATGACGTGGTGCCGGAAGAATTTGAGACATCGATTGAAATCTTTGCCTTGGTGCTCCGCACCTATAACATGCCGCAGGAATTCGTCATGCGAAAGGCCGAGCAGGTGCGCCGGGAAGGATATGCTCTGTTGCGCCGGAGCGACTTGCCGGAACTGGCGCATCATCTTCGCGGGGGGACCCTCAGCGATGTGGAAGTAGAAACCTGCCGAATTGAAGAAGGCTCACCTGGAGCCGGAAAACTGCTCTCCCAGCTGTCCCTGCGGCCACGGACCGGGGCCTCGGTCATTGCCTGGACCAGGGCGGGGGTGACCGAGTCAAACCCGTCGGAGAAAACCACACTGCTCCCCGGCGATGTCGTGGTCTTACTCGGTTCCCGTGACCAGATCCGGCGGGCGATGGAATTGATCCTGCCTACAGAATCGAAAGAATCTTAGCGCCCGCTCCCGGTCATCGCCTCGTAGGCCTCCGCCAACGTGCGGACCTGAATCAGCGCGACGCGCAACCGAGCCGCCGCCTCTTCACCTTGAGGCCAGTCCGAGGTATAGGGTTGATGGCGTGAGATCACCAGCGATCGATATGGTCCCCCGGCAGCCGCCTCAAGCTTGCTCGGCAAGCCGCCCACGACATCGATCTGCCCATCCGGCGTAATCACGCCGGACACCGCGATATCCGCTCTCAGGACATCGCCTTTATAGGCAGCCAGAATGCCGACCGCAATGGCGCCGCTCGAACTTCGGCCGTCCGTCACAGCCGTCACGGCCCGATTCTTTAGTGTGATCCGCCAATCATGCCCATCCTCTCCCACGAGCCTGGCGACGGCCTGCACGGCATGGCGCACCCCATCTTTCCACTCCTCGCCCACCAGAGAACCTCCCCCCAGATTGATTTCATTGAAGTCAATGACGGGTCCGTTCTGAGCAGCAATACGCTCAAACTGGATCAGGACGTGATTGATCACCCCAGGCAAGCCATCGGTACGCACGCCCAGCGTAGGGACTGATATAACCCGCGAGACTTGGGCCGTGACCAGAGACGGAGACCACAGCGTGGCGAGACTGAGGGAGAGCGCGAGATAAGCGAGGAAGAACCTTAGCTTCGCCATCGCAACGTGACAGGTCCTTTGAGTGGATGATCGAGTGGTTGCCCTGTCTGGAGCGATGCAACATAGGCCGCTTTCAGCTTGTGATACCACTTCGCCTGCTGGTCGGCGTCGCCGACGAGGCGGAACGGCGGCTTGTACTTGAGTCCGATCGACTGCTGATCCATCGCCACCTTATCCTGCGCCAGAAAGCCCTTGGCGAAATACTTGAAAATCGATGTGCCGAACGGCAGCCAACGAAAGGCATTCCATGCCGCACAGAAATCCATGCGGGTTTCATGCTCCGAAATCGGCGTCATCAGGACCCTGATCGACACCCACAACGATCCGCACTGGATGAATTCATACCGCTGGTTCGGCAAGACAAAGTCGATGGTTGTCGTGAGCTCTCCACCGGAAAACCACTTCAGTAATTGATAGGGAGGGCTGTTCTTCGACGGTGCATGGCCGATCATCCGAAATCCGTTCGGGATCGGCTCGAACGTCTTCGCCTTGTCGTGCTGACCGGCCGGCTTGCGCCACAAACTGCTCTGATGCACGTAGGGGCCATGCGCCGGATCCATCAACCCCACCACGCCGTCATCGAGGGCGCTGGAGAGCATCTGTGAATGCTGAAACATCAGATAGGGGCTCGACGGAAGCGGGTGCCGCATCAGCGAAGGAATCGGTCGATCGGGATAGCGGCTGTCCGCCATGTACACCCAGATATACCCGTCCTGGTCCTGACAGGGATAGGATGTGACGCAGATCTTCTTGGGATCGATCGGAGAATCGCTGACCAGAGACGGAATCGCCGCACAGCGCCCGTCCGTCTCAAATTGCCAACCGTGATAGTAACACTCCACCCGATCCCCCTCCATCCGCCCGAAGGACAGGGGCATCCCCCGATGGGGACACAGGTCGAGCATCGCAGAGACACGGCCATCCTTGGTGCGACAGAGAAGAATCGGCGTGCTGAGCAACACCACACCCTTCATGGCGCCCGGAGCCACATCGGAACTGGTCGCGGCCGCATACCAGAAACCCAACAGCGGAGGACTGCGCAACGGCGTGGGATCCTGCTCGAGAACGATGCTCATGCGGCTGAAGTATCCAGCGTCTTGTCAAAACGTATTCGGCTGGGACTATAGCCAGCCTCACGAGCGCGGTCAAGCTCGTTGCCTTGACAAGAAAAAGATACGGAGACTATAGTCAAAACACCTTGAAAATAGCGGCAGTTCGCACCGCGCAATCCAATTGCGCAAATTGAGGCGCCCATGCAAATGACGCAAATAGAACCCTCCGCCACGTTGGCGCAGTTACAGGAATCGAAACCGGACAAAGTGACGATTGTTCTCTTAAGCGGCGATTTGGATCGCGCGATGGCTGCCTTCATTATTGCGACCGGCGCCGCCGCAATGGGCATGCAGGTCACCGTCTTCTTCACCTTCTGGGGATTGAATACGATTCGCAAGCAAGGGGCCACCAGTTCGGCCAAAGACTGGCTGCGCCGCATGTTCGGCATGTTGAACAAGGGAGGGGCCGAGAATCTCCCGCTCTCACGGTTCCACTTCGGCGGACTGGGCACCAGCATGATGAAGCTCGTGATGAAGCAGAACCGGATGCCCGGAGTCCCCGAACTGATGCAGACAGCCCTCGAACTGGGCGTGCGATTCATCGCCTGCACGACGACGATGGGGCTCATGGGCATTACCAAGGACACATTGATCGACGGGATCGATCAATTCGCCGGGGTCACGACCTATCTGGCGGAAGCCAAGCAGGGCAGCGTAAACTTGTTCATTTGAATACGCGGGACAAGCGCGACGGGCGGGAAAGGCAAGACCGTCAGAAACACGCCACGCAAGTCACGCGTTTCTCGCGATCTTTGTGGAGTAAAGACATGATACAGGCTGACGTGAAGCTCGATACACTCGGATATTTTTGCCCCATGCCGATTATTCTGACTTCGAAGAAGATCAAGGAGCTCACCCTCGGGCAGGTGCTCGAAGTGGTGTCCGACGACGAGGGAATCAAGAAAGACATGCCCGCCTGGTGCGATACCACCGGGCATCAAATGGTCGGCATGGAAGAAGAGCAGGCCACGTCAGGCCGAATCTACAAAGCCTTCGTCAAGAAGACCAAGTAACCGCACGACGGCTTCGCAGGCGAAGCCTCAGAAAGCCGGAGGAAGCGCAGATAGTCCCTCCGGCTTTTTGTTCCCACCAATTAAGAATCCAATGCCAAAGATCATCGAGTGCGTTCCCAATTTCAGCGAGGGTCGGAATCCCGCCACCATTCAAGCGCTGATCACGGCGGTAGAATCGGTCCCGGGCGTCCGGCTCCTGGATCGAACGAGCGATTCCGATCACCATCGGTCCGTGCTGACCTTTGCGGGCGATCCCGATGCGGTCGCTGAAGCCGCGTTTCAAGCGATACGGATCGCGACCAAGCTGATCGACCTGCGCACCCACACCGGCGTGCATCCACGCGTCGGAGCAACGGATGTCGTTCCCATTGTCCCAATCCAGAACACAACGATGGAGGACTGTGTCCAGCTCGCTCATCGGCTCGGCAAACGGGTGGGAGATGAGCTGAAACTCCCGGTGTTTCTCTATGAACAGGCGGCCGGTCATCCGGACCGGACAAAGCTGGAAGCGATTCGACAGGGAGGACCATCCGGGCTGGAGGCAAGAATGGCGTCCGACCGGAATTGGCACCCGGACTTCGGCCCACCTCGTCTCCATAAGAGCGCAGGAGCCATTGTGATCGGCGCCAGACATCCGCTGATTGCTTTCAATGTGAATCTGAACAGTCCTGATCTCACTATCGCCAAGACGATTGCTCGCACAATCGGGCACTCCAATGGCGGCCTGCCCTGTGTGAAAGCCATCGGGGTAGCGCTGGCCAGCCGCGGGATTGTGCAAGTTTCCATGAATCTCACCGATTACCGCATCACCTCGATGGCCACAGCTTTCCGTGCAGTCCAAACCGAATCCGCCAAAGCCGGGGTGGAGATTGCCGAGAGCGAGGTGATCGGTCTCATTCCCCAAGCCGCGTTGGATCAGGCGGCTTCCTCGCTCCTACAGATCAGGAACTTCGACTCCACCCAAATTCTGGAAACAAGACTGGCCGGGGCCGGATCGAGTCAGCTATCCACCGATACCGGGCCGACTATGACCGCCTATCTTCGGACTCTGGCTTCGGCCGCACCGACACCGGCGGGTGGAAGCGCTGCGGCGCTGGCAGGAGCGCTCGCGGCATCATTGGGCGCTATGGGAGCGCGCATCGGAAAGCAGTTAGAGTCCGAGCAAACCCTCAGCGATCTAGGTCGAACGCTCGCCGCTTTGATGCAGAAGGACTGCGAGGCCTATGAAGCAGTCTCACGAGCCGGACGACTTCCTGTCGATCAGGCAGATCGCCCCCTGCTTCTCGCAACTGCACTTGAGAAAGCGACAGAGGTTCCGCTCATGATAGCGAAGCTTGCCCGCGAGGCAGGACAGGCCATCGCCACCATTCGAATGTTCCTGCCGCCGGCAGTGCAATCCGATCTTACCGTTGGAATGATCCTGGCTATCGCCGCAACCGAAGCCGGTCTGCATACGGCAAAAACAAACGTAAAATTGCAACGAAATCCGTTAGTTGTCACTGATCACACTAGGCGGATCGCCGAGATCTCCAACGGTCTTGAGGAACTCAAGGGGCTATGTTACACTCCGCCGCCTAATACGTAGTGTCATGGGTGCAGACAGGCGCGGCCTGAGAAAGTGGAAAGTCGGACCGGATGGAAATTAAAGTTTTCAATAACAATGTTGAAAAAGCTCTGAAGGTTGCCAAGAAGAAGCTGGCAGGCGAAGGTTTGTTCCGCGAACTGAAGCGTCGCCGTTTCTATGAAAAGCCGAGCGTCAGGAAGAAAGCGAAACTGCGCGAAGCTCAACGCCGCCGTCAGAAGTGGTTGTCCAAGCGGAAGCCCGAGTAGCTGATAGCCCCCGGCTGTACGTTCACTCAAGCGCTCTCCTCGGTCGGCATTTTCCCACTCCACCGCTAGTCGGACCAGATGCGTCAGGACCAGATCCATGCCGCCATCAGGATCGTCAGGCGAGAGATCCGTCAATGGCAGGAACCAGTCGTGGGGGTTGTGGCGCGCGAATCGAACCGCGATCCGTTCCGCATCCTGATCTGCTGCCTCCTCAGTCTCCGCACCAAAGATAAAACCACCGCTGAAGCCGGCGAGCGGCTGTTTACCCTGGCGCATGAGCCCGCCACGATGCTGACGCTTCCGCTTGGAAAGATTGAACAGGCCATCTATCCGGTCTGCTTCTACCGGACAAAAGCCAAATCCATTCATCAGATCTGCCGACGGCTGTTAGAAACGTACGGCGGAGTCGTGCCCGATTCCATCGATGAGTTGGTCACGCTCTCAGGGGTAGGACGGAAGACCGCGAATCTGGTCGTCACGGTCGGCTACGGCAAACCGGGCATCTGTGTCGATATTCACGTGCACCGGATCAGCAACCGCTGGGGCTACATCAAGACCACAACCCCTGACGAGAGCGAAGAGGCATTGCGCCGGAAACTCCCTACGCAATATTGGATTACTTTCAACGATCTGCTCGTGCCCTTCGGGCAGCACCTCTGCCAGCCGGTCTCTCCCTGGTGCAGCAAATGCAAACTGACGGAGTATTGCGATCGGGTGGGAGTGACGCGCTCGCGCTGAGCGAGCGCAAGCAAGACCCGCAAGACATGCGGGACAAGCGAGAGTAGCGAGAGGCAAGTCTCGCGTTTCGAGCGACTCGCGCACTAAATGAAGAGCTTCGTCTCCGCCTCGGCGGTCAGACTCAGAATGGCGGGCAGCCCGAGGACTTCATCGACCTTCGCCTCAACCGCTTTTCCGTCCACGCCCATATATTCCAGGCCGGCGCTGCAGGCGATCAGGCGAAAATGGCCGACATGCTTGGCATCCTGAAACATTTCGGAAATCTTCGGGACCTTCTTCTCTTTCAATAAGCACGTCACTTCCTCGGCAGAGTCCGCATACTCCGGAGGAAAGTCGATCTGGTCGATCTTCCCTTCTGCCAGTTTCTTGATCGTCCAGAACAACAACACCACGATCACATCTTTCCCCATGGCGGCGGCCGTCATGCCGAGCGTCGCGACTTGATGCAACTTGTCGTAGGTGGCGTTATGGGCAAAGATGACGAACCTGGGCTTCTTGGACATGGTACCGTTACTTCTTGGCGCGGGCCTTCACGCTGTTAATGTAATCGGCAATGGCCGCATCCACTTCGGCGGGAACCAACGGCCGGTCGTGGGTTTCGCTTTCATCGACGAGATACCGGTCATGATCCTTTTCCTGCCGGACCACGACCGTATTCTCCGGCGTCACTTCGATCAGCATAAACCATTCTTTCGCGCCCTGAGTGATCACGACTTCTTTCCCCAGCCCTTTTTTCGTGATCTCAACCTGGAGATCGTCTTTTCCCTCAGCCAGCAGAGCCCCGGGAACCGCACACAGCATCACCCCAGTGAATGCCAAGCAGGCCGAAAATACCAGCAGTCGCCAGGTCATGAGAGCCCGCACACGCATAAAGGATTCGCTCGCTCCGGTAATACTGCCGCCATTATATGACGCCGTCCTTTGCGAGGTAAACCAGGCATGCCTAGCCCTTCCGGTTGAGAGGATCCCCATGCTAGGATCTCTCCCGCATGGATGCCATTCTCGCGACAGTCACACAATATATCCCTGTCCACGTGCTCATCTGGCTGACCGCCGGTTCGCTGGTCGGATTTATCGGTACCCTGATCGCCATCCCATTCATTATGGTGCGGCTCCCGGCCGATTATTTCGACACCCGCACGCCGCGCCATTGGATGAAAGATCACCACCCGGTCCTTCGATTGGCCGGGCTGATCGTCAAGAATGTGGTCGGCACTGTATTTCTGCTGGCAGGATTCGCCATGCTGTTTCTTCCCGGTCAAGGCATTCTGACTATGCTCATCGGCATCTCGCTCCTGGATTTTCCAGGCAAGCGAAAGTTGGAAGCGAAGATCGTCGGCCAACACACCGTGTTGCAGGCCCTCAATGCGATGCGCGCCAAGTTCGATAAACCACCCCTGACCCTCGCACCCGGTTCGTAAACCGCCATGACGACGACTGACTCCAGCCGCAAGACGCTCTATCTCATCGACGGGAGCGCCTACATCTATCGCGCCTTCTTCGCCCTCCCCGCCTTGAATAATTCCAAGGGGCTCCAGACAAACGCGGTCTATGGCTTCATGACCACGCTGCTGAAGATCCTGCGCGAGCGGAAACCGGACGGGATCGTCGTCGCGTTCGACGAGCGCGGCCCGACGCTACGGCAGCAGGAGTTCAAAGAATACAAAGCCCAGCGGCCCCCGATGCCCGACGGCATGAGCGCGCAAATCCCCTATATCCATCGGGCCGTGGAAGCCTTGAACATTCCCGCCGTGAAACAGGCCGGCTACGAGGCGGACGATCTGATCGGCACGCTCGCCCAAAAAGCGGAGCATGCCGGCGACGACGTCGTGATCGTCACCGGCGACAAGGATATGCTGCAACTCGTCACACCCCACATCCGCATCTACGACCCGGTGAAAGACAAGTGGTCCGGGGAGGCCGAGTGCGTCGAGAAGTTCGGCGTCGAACCGGCGCGGGTCATCGAGATCATGGGGCTCATGGGCGATGCCTCGGACAACATCCCCGGCGTCAAAGGCATCGGTGAAAAAACGGCGATCAAGCTCATCGCGCAGTTCGGCACGATCGACGAATTACTCCGCCGCGTCGAGGAAGTCACCCCGCCCCGCATCAAAGCGATGCTGATCGAACAGGCCGACAATGCTCGGCTCAGTCGCAAGCTGGCGACCATCGATGTGAACAGCCCGGTCGAATTCGACGCAGACGCCTTCCGGGTGAAACCGCCGCATCAGGACCAACTGACCGACCTGCTCCGAGAACTGGAATTCACCGCGTTACTGAAGACCCTGCAGCCGGCAGCCAAGCCACCGGAGACCCCGGCGGCAGCACTCACGATCATCCAAGACGAGCCCTCCGCAGAACGTTTTGTCAAAAGCCTTCCCGCGGGAAGCCCGCTTGCCGTGCAATGCCTCCTCTCGGGTGGATCCAGCGTCCGGGCCGACGTGCTCGGATTCGCGCTGTCATCGGAAGGCCGGACCGCCTTCTTCCCGCTCGATGTACACACCTATATGCGCCCGATCACGAATTTGTTGCACGACCAGACGCGCACCAAGGTCGTGCATGACCTGAAAGCCACGTTGCTCGCCTTCCATCGGATCGGCGTCACCTTCGCCGGCCCCTATCTCGATACGATGGTCGCGGACTATCTCTTGAACCCCAATCGCCGCGACCACAGCCTCGCGACCATCGCGATGGAAGCCGTAGGACATCGCCTGGGCGAGTCCCGCCCCGAAGCCAAAGCGCCGCAATCGCTCTTCGACGAAGATACCGGCTCGCGCGACGAGGCCGCCGAACAGGCCTCCGTGCTGGCTCAGCTGGCGCCGGTCATGACCGAACGGTTGACCGCCCAGGGCAGCGTGAAACTCTTCCACGAGATTGAAATGCCGCTCGTGCCGGTGCTGGCCGAGATCGAACGGAACGGATTCCTGCTCGACGTCGATGGGCTGAAGGTCTTGAGCAAGGAATTGGAACATGAGCTCGACAAGATGATGGAGACCATCGCCGGCCTGGCAGGCGGCGAATTCAACATCAATTCACCGAAACAACTGGCCGTTGTGCTCTTCGAGAAGCTCGGCCTCAAACCGGGCCGCAAAACGAAGACCGGCTATTCGACCGACGAAGACACACTGACCCAGCTCGCGACGCAGCACGATTTACCAGCGCAGATCCTGGCCTATCGCAGCATCAGCAAACTCAAATCGACCTATGTCGATGCGTTGCCGGAACTCGTGAATCCGGAGACCAAGCGGCTCCACACATCGCTCAATCAGACCGTCGCCGCGACCGGCCGCCTTTCGTCGACCGATCCCAATCTGCAGAACATTCCCGTGAAGGGCGACTACGGCCTGCGCATTCGCGAAGCTTTCATCGCGCCGAAAGGCCACACCCTGCTCTGCGCCGACTACAGCCAGATCGAGCCGCGCATCCTCGCGCACCTGTCGCAGGACCCTCGATTGATTGAAGTGTTCGAGAAGGGGGAAGACATTCACATGGCAACCGCCATGGACATTTTCCATCTCCCCGCCTCGCAGATCACCCGCGAAATGCGGCGGGCAGCCAAGAGCGTGGTGTTCGGCATCGTCTACGGCATCAGCCCCTTCGGCCTCTCACAAAATATCGGCGTCCCGCAGGCGGAAGCCAAGAAGTACATCGAGACCTATTTTGAGAAGTATGCCGGTGTGCGCGCCTTGATGGATCGGAATATCGCCGAAGGCAAAGAGAAAGGCTTCACCACCACGATCCTGGGGCGACGGCGGCCGATTCCGGAATTACAGAGCGGCGATCCCATCCAACGCAGCTTCGGCGAGCGCATGGCGGTGAACAGTCCGATTCAAGGATCGGCCGCCGACTTGATCAAGGTGGCGATGATCAACGTGAGCAAGGCGCTGCATCACGAGATGCCGCACACAAAGATGATCCTCCAGGTCCATGACGAATTGATCTTCGAGGTGCCGGAGAAGGAACTGGACGAAGCCAAGCGGCTGGTGAAACACGAGATGGAGGGCGTCGGCAAACAGCTGAAACTCTCCGTCCCGCTCAAAGCCGATCTCGGCACAGGCCACAACTGGCGCGTGGCGCATCCGTAACCATAGATCAGGAAAAGGCCTCAAGCAGTTCGACATCTTTCTTGAGGAGCTGATTAACCAAGTCTCCGACTTCCGTGTGCTTTTTCTTGGCGATCCGTTCGAGTTGCCGGTGAACTTTGGCATCAAGATAAACGGGGAAGTGCAGTGCCGCGTCCTTCCGGAAAAACTTCCCTCGCACACCCTTTGAAAAATCGTATTCCCGTTTCATTTATGCCCTCCTGTACTGCTTAGTCTCGTTTCTTGTCGCCTTACGGGCTGAGATGATACGAACTCTGGCACCATCAGCGGCTTCATCGAAGGTGTGGCACACAACCAATAACGTGCCGGCTGTGTCCAATCCCAATGTGGCCCACCGATCTTCATGGCTACTGTGTTTCTCGTCAAATTCAGAAAGTGCTTCAGGGTCGAGAAATACCGTGGCCGCTCGCTCGAAAGCAATTCCGTGTTTCCGAATGTTTTGCCGAGCTTTGGCGGGATCCCACTCAAATTTATACCGAAACAGTCTAGCCACGCGGTTATTATTTCATAAACTCGCGGTGAGGCCAAGAAGTGTTGCTTGGAGCAATTGATGCACTATTCCCAAGCTTTAGCCAGAGATCAGAATTCCTGGCGCACAGCCCCTCCATGGGACGGGGGGACGCGGTTGAAGATGATCGCATAGCGTGCCAGACTAGGCCCACTTCGGTGACCACATGAAGACCGCAACCGTCAGACAATTTCGCAATCGGGCCACCAGCCTCCTCAAGCAGGGTGAGCCGATCATTGTCACGCGACATGGAAAGATCGTAGGGTTCTTCCTACCTACATCCGGCAAAGCTCTCGCACTGAAAATTAGGCAAGACTTGTTTTCAATCTTGACCGATGAGATTCGGGCCTCGATGAAAAACCACCTTCTCACCGAAGATTCCATCTATGCTAGCTATGAGAAATACAGAAGAGCACGTGGCGCACCCATCATACGAACCTGAGTCGAGGTGATCTATGCAGAAGATACATCCGTCATTCGCGTGGCTGATCGCAGGCGTGAGCCTTGGCGCGTTGGGTCTTCTACTGCTTATGGGGCAGCCGTTCACCGCGAAGGCCCAAGAGCAGAAGCGGTTTCAGTACCAAATCGTCGAGGTGCTTCCCGACACGCAGAATATGCAAATGAAGCTGAACGAGTTTGGATCAAGCGGATGGGAGCTGGTGGCGGTCTCGATGGGGAACATGACGGAGCCGAGGCTGATTTTTAAGAAGTAGGCCCTGCTGACTCTTAATCAACAGGATCTGGCTTACTCGCCGTATCATTGCGTTGTCACAGCCTAACGAGCTACCCTCTGTCTCTATGCCAAACGGTGCTCAGCCAACAATCCCTCTCAGTACCATCCTTGGCGATATGCGAGCTGCTCTAGGTTCCCTTCGCGTTCGGAACCAAATTCCATTTCCTACCCTACTGACAGAGACAATGAGAGAACTTGCTCGCATTGGTCATCGAGTTGAAGCTGGCGAGGACTACGAAGGTGCATGGCACCGGCTACGAGACACGGACCCATTAATATTCTCCCTCATAGAAGGCTACTGCCAGCTTTTGACCTTTGGATACATTGTCCCCTGGCCACAGGGAAACCAAGCCCCCAATCAGAATTGGTTCTACATTACCGAAAAAGGCAAACGATGGGTGGCGTCCGATGGTCCTGCTCCTGAAGACTCTGATCGCTTCATTGCCGCACTAATCACTCTAATTCCAGCCGTGGACGCTGTGATTAAGCAATATTTTATCGAAGCTGTGGTCACCTATAATCGACAAGCCTGGTTCGCCTCAGCCGTCATGGTTGGGGCGGCTAGTGAAAAAATTGTATACATGCTCCTTGAATCCCTATTGACCGTGACCGGAGGGAACGATCGCCGAGCAATCGAAAAATCGATCAAAGAGCGCAACCTTCCAAACATGTTCGAGCAGATCAACAAGGTGCTAACTAGTCATAGGGAGTCTGGCCATCTGCCCTACGAGGTCCATGAAGGGTGCCCGCCTCATTTATTATCGCTATTTGAGGCAATTCGTGTACAACGCAATGAGGCCGTGCACCCGACTGCTGGACAGGTCACCCCTACCTCGGTCAGTTTGACTCTCTCAGCATTTCCTTCCGCCTGTCGGAAAGCCTATGACGTCATCGAGTGGTGCCAACGTGGTGCCCAAACTGCATGACACACCATGATCCAGGATGAGGTTCGCCATCACGAATCCTCCACTTTTGCCGCTGGTTCCTTCTCCTGAGTGTTCTGAGGTAGGTTCTCGGCAGGACTCTTAATCAACGGAATAAACTAAGAAATTAAGAGAAGCTTATCTATGCCTACTTCTCTTTAGTCCCCTAAAACCATGAGTGGAGCTCACTCCACCTCCGGCAACTCTCCGTACACTGACTCCACCACGTTCTTCATTTCTTCGTCGGACACCGGGATGTTGTAGAATTCTTCGCCGGCTTCCTGCATCGACTTCAGATCGAGCGTTGCGCCCGGTACGAGGTCTTCGCCTTTGCCGAGTTTCCCTTTGACGGCATAGAGCACCCAACGAGGGCCTTCGAGGGAGAGAGCCAGATAGGACATGTCCGAGGCCGCCACTGTGGCAGAATTCTTGACTCTCCGTCAGGTGAGGCCTAGACTTTAGACCAGGCATTGAGAGAGGCGCACATGCCGACTGCGAAACAACATGCTCTGGCGATGGTGAAGAAGTTACCGGAAAAGGCGACGCGGGACGACATCATGTACGAGATCTACGTCAGGAAAATGATTGATGCGGGTATCACCGCCGCCGATGAAGGGCGAGTGGTATCCCACACCGCCGTGAAGAAGCGCTTCCTCAAGAAATGACCCGCGTCGAGTGGGGCGACTAAAGGGGGCAGCTTTATTTCTTTCAGGCTATTGGATGAGAATTTAGCTTACAACGGAAGCCCCCCGGCGCTCAGCAAGATAATCCTCGCAGCCCGCGCGACAGCCTTAGTCTGCTTCTTGTTTAACGCACCTGATCCACTTTCATGGTCTCCGAACAACAACACATGTGATGGATTGTCAGGCTGAGGATCCTGCACGACTCGACAACCGCATTGCCGCGCCACCTTTGCCTGAAATTGGGCAACATGAAACACCCCGGGCTTAGCCCGATCTCTTGTCTGCTCAGGAGTTGTGAGGGCTGCTCGATCAATGGAGAGTGGCCCATCTGATCTGAAACTCCCAGATGATGGCCGAAATTCTCCTTGAGTCTCGGTTGGCTGAATCGTATCAGAAGGCTGGATGGGAATACGCCGATAGAGAAGCTCGTCGTCAGGAATTGATGAATCGTCGATGTCAGCCGGTAGCTCTTCGCTCATAGACAACAATCGAGCAGAGCACTACGCGGCCATGAGCCACGCAAAAAGACTTATAAGATCAGTTGACGTGCAAGAGGCGTAAGACTCTCCCTCCGCATCGCCTTCGATTTTGAGAGCCTCAATCGACCCGTCGGGTGCACACTCCACTTCCAACTCGCGCTGGCCGTTTTTCCATTCGAGTTGGATTCCCCCTGTTCCAAGCGGAACGACACGAGGCCGGGGAGGATCTTCTTGCACAATTGAGGCAATAATCTCGATCGCTGTGGCAGCGGCCTCTCTCCGAGGCGCATGCCCTCCATAACTGTCCCAATTCTCCGGGAGAAGCAGTGCTCCTAAAACCTTCTTGATAGGCTCCACTTGCCAGGTCCACTCTGGCGGAACTTTGATAACTCCCATACCTTGGGAGCCATCGTGCAAGAAGTATTTTCGGCTTTGCCTTTCCTGCTGATACTCAAGCCGCATGGTTGGTTGCGACTGAATCGTAACGGCATCCGCTGTCATCATTTTGAGCGACCCCACACTTTATGCATTTCACCTGTCGTAAAATCTGTAAAACCTTCCACCACCCATTGCCGACCTACGTCAAGCCACCCTAGGACACCGGCATCATCGGAAGAAGATGGTGCGCCACGCACGGTAAGATTAAGTTGCAGCACCTCTTTGGCGTCTCGTGTCCGAATCACGGGCTCAAGCGAAACGTACATTCTTCCCTGGTTGCCTGGCAGCAAATAGCTCACGTTCAATGTGACTTTTTCTGGCTCTGGGAGAAACTCCCCTGAATGCTTACCTGACCAGCAGGATATCACCTTGCTCAGCTCACCAAAGCTTTTCCAGCCTTTTTCATATTCAATATGATTCACATAGATGACTTCGCACTGATTGACCTCGGGTTTGCCAAATCCTTCCTGGTCCAAGAATTGGCGAAAACGCTTCCACTCTGCCTCAAACTTGGTTCGCACACTTTCATATCTCGGGTACACTTCGCTCCCCGAGATTTTTTGCCAGTTATAGATGAATCGATCCCGCTGAATTTGAATGATTTGGTTCCCCTCCTTATCCAGAAACCAGCAACGAAGCTCAGGGTCCTGAACCACTTCAAAGCCCATCTTCCGAGACGCTCCTCCAGCAAGACCTCCAAATTGCTCACGTACGTGTCCTAGAGAAGGAAGTACCCGATATTGGGGGAAATCAGATTGAATGTGGCTCCAGTACTGGCCAAAATGCGGGATTGAAAAGGCCAAAGGTGCAAATTGCACCCCCAGTACTGTTTCGACAACAGGGGGAGTCGTAAAGTCTCTTAGAGTGTGCGGTTGGTTCGCCACTAGCGCCAGAAGCCCAAAAGATCAAAAGGTGGAATGATCCGAGACTCACGAAGTATTCTTATTATACTCATTTACTCAGACCAGTGCCACCACCAAACACATTACCGGCACAGCCGTTTTCATCTATTCCCATTCCCACTCGGGCCCAGACCACGCCGACCTCAATCCCCTCTACTGTCTGTTTCAGATGGAAGAACTGATCTTGATTCCGATCGAAGATCGGCGGACCTTCGTCGTGATAATTTGTAATAGCGGTGGCGAAATCACAAACTCAATCTACTTCATTCTCACTCGACATACGGTGCACCTTATATCAATTTAACACCATGAAGCCGAAGATCTATGAAAGTCAGCGAGTTTAAGGCCGGCCAGCATGAGCAGCAGTACGTCATCTGACACAGAGACATTGTAGATTTCTTCGCCGGCATCCTGCATCGATTTCAGATCGAGCATCGTGCCCGGTACGAAGTCTTCGCCTTTGCCGAGTTTCCCTTTGACGGCGTAGAGCACCCAGCGAGGGCCTTCGAGGGAGAGGACGAGGTAGGACATGTCCGCCGCGGCCAGGATCGTGTGCGCGCCAAGATGCGCCAAGACGGCGTTCACCACACGGACCTAGCCCGGATAATTCACGACTCGTGAGATAAAAAAGCCATCAAGCCTCCCATCT
>CAZKRM010000037.1:31073-33589 GCA_964555285.1 uncultured Nitrospiraceae bacterium | reverse complement strand
GTGGTGCGAGAGGGGGGACTTGAACCCCCACGGTTGCCCACGAGATCCTAAGTCTCGCGCGTCTGCCAGTTCCGCCACTCTCGCACGGCGATGGGAGCCGGGTCAGCTCGAGCCGCTGGGGTGGTCATGTGCTGAGACGAGCATATATCCTGTCATTTTGTACCGTCAGAGGAGCACCACTGTCAACCCATACACAGGGGGGGCATCCAGTCCTTTTGGTTCAAACGGAGGGGAGACAGGCCACAAGCTCGATTGCAGTTGCCGTGGATTCTGGAACAGCGGCCTGAATCGGGCACCCGAGGGCATTGGGGTCGACCACGTCCACGTGGGGTCGGGTGGGCTTCGTAGGGGAGGAACGGGCGTGTGGTAGCATCGGAGGAGAGGGGGAGGTATAATGTTTGGCGCTTCATCGTTTCCGGCCATCTGACCATGGGGACGCACCACAAGGAGGTGCAGGATGATACGAGGCGCAATTGTTTTCACGACAGTGATGCTTACGTTGGCGCCGGCCGGTTCAGGCTGGGCGTATCGCGATTACTTCACCCCGGAGCAAAAGGCCCAATTGGGGAAGATACAAACGGTGTTGGTCGAAGCGATCGTCCTGACGGACAAGGGTGCGATGGATGCCGATCCCATTGCGGAAGTCGTGTCGAGCCGAATGGCCGAGTTAGGCTACACCCCGGTTCGTGAGAGCACGAAGCCGCATGATGTTGTCTTCAAAGTGAAGTGTGAGCAGCGAAAGACCTGGGAAGGGACGACGCGATCCGGGGGAGACGCCGACTTACCCGATGCCCCCTCGCGTCTCTGGAAGGGGCCGGCCTGCCAGCTCAACTATGTGCTCGGGACCATGAAGATCAACTGGCAAAAGGAGATCAGGACGGAGTTCGAGGATGCGCTCCAAGCGGCACAAGCCGCCAAGGCTTCCGATGCCGGTGCCTATGCGATGACGAAGTTAAAGGAGCGTTTGGAGCAGTACGACTTTCCAGTGATCGTCACAGCCGAGTGGGGACAACCGGAGCGGCTGTTGAAACTCTTAGACGCGTCGGAGACCAGTCAGCTCCGCAAGCTGAAGATCGTGTCCTTATTGGGCGAGATGGTAGCGGATGAAGCACTCCCGAGACTAAAGGAGGCTCTCAAGGACAAGGATTTGGCCAAGCAGGCTACGGTGGCGCTCGGCAACATGGGAAAAGAAGGGATCCCGGTGCTGGTCGATATCCTGAAGCATTCCAAGCAGCCGGAACTCCAAGCCGCCGCGGCCAAGGGGCTGGGGGATTTGGGGAATACGCATGGCGATTCGACGGTGGTCCCTCCGCTTCTCGAAATGCTGGACGCGCCGGGCATCGACATCACGGTACAAACGGAGATCGCCTGGGCATTGGGGCGGGTGCCGGACCGGCGATCGGTTGAGCCGCTCTTCGCGCTCGACAGGAAGCTGCAGAAGATTCGGAAAGATCCACCTGACCCTCAGATTAAAAAGCTCAAGGAAGCCGTGTTTTGGTCGATCAAGCAGGTCTATACGGAAGACCAGTACAGCTGAAACGAGAACACTGCGTCCCTTACTTCGGCGTCACGCGAACTTCGACCCGACGATTCTTCTGCCGGCCCGCGTCCGTGGTGTTGGGCGCCACAGGCTTGGTCTCGGCATAGCCCATCGACTTCATGGCGCTCTCTGCCAACCCGCCATTGTTGAGCGCCTTGATCGCGCTCGTTGCCCGCCCTTCAGACAGTTCCTTGTTTGTTGGGAACCGCTTCTTCAGCGCGCTCCGGATCGGCCGGTTATCGGTGTGACCGGCGACCTCCACGTTATACTCAGGATAATCCTTGAGGATCGCCCCGACACGCTTCAAGGCATCGGCTCCGCCCGGCTTGAGCTGATCTTCGCCCAGACCGAACAGGTAGGCCGACGCCAAGTTGATCAGCAACCGTTCATTGTTCAGGTCAACCGTGATGTTGCCCTTGTCGATTTCCGGACGCAACGCTTTGATGAGGCCACGTTGGGCCTGCGTCAGCTTCTGCATTTCGGCGGAGAGTTCTCCCCGGAGCCTAGCCAATTCCGCGTCACGATCCGCGAGCTGGGCGGCGAGTTTGTCCCGGTCGCCGGCCGCACCGCGCAGAGCTGCGAACTGGGACTCGAGCTCCGCGATGCGCTGCTTCGCAGTCGCCAACTCAGCCGCCAATTTCTCTTTGTCTCCCGCGCTGCTGTGCAGCATAGCCATCTGCGCTTCCAGGTCGGTCATCCGTTGCTTGGCCGTCGCGAGGTCCGCCGCAAGCTTGTCTTTATCGCCGACACCGCTCTGCAATGCCGAGAGCTGCCGTTCGAGTTCCCCGTTCCGTTGCCTGAGTTGGTCGAGCTCGCTGTTGGCACTGGACAGTTGGGCCGCCAGTTTGGAGGAGTCCCCGGCGCTGTTTTGCAATGCTGCCAGTTGTCGCTCAAGCTCGGCATTCCGTCGAGTGGCGTGGTCGAGGTCCGCCGCAAGCTTGTCTTTATCGCCGACACCGCTCTGCAATGCCGAGAG
>CAZKRM010000037.1:0-30973 GCA_964555285.1 uncultured Nitrospiraceae bacterium | reverse complement strand
CGAGGTCCGCCGCAAGCTTGTCTTTATCGCCGACACCGCTCTGCAATGCCGAGAGCTGCCGTTCGAGTTCCCCGTTCCGTTGCCTGAGTTGGTCGAGCTCGCTGTTGGCACTGGACAGTTGGGCTGCCAGTTTGGAGGAGTCCCCGGCGCTGCTCTGCATTGCAGCCAGCTGCCCTTCAAGGTCTCGAGTACGGCTGGACGAGGCATTGAGTTGGCCGACCAAACTGTTGCGCTCACTGGCCGCGCTGCGAAGGCGGCCGAGTTCCGCGTCCCGGTCCGCCAACTGCCGCTCCAAGTCCTTCACGCGATCGCTCAAATTGCCGGTCTGTTTCTGGGCTGCAGCCAACTCATCGGCCAGCCGCTGGCGTTCTCGGTCAAGAGCCGCTAAGCGGGCGTTCATATCGGAGGAGGCCTTATCGGCATCCCGCTGGGATCGGTGCCGGTATTCGTACCCCCCGTCACAACAAATAGGCTCGTACTTTCCACTGCATCCTGCGAGCAGCAGGGCGCCCATCGCCAACACCGTCACTTTCGTGTATCGCATCGTGCTCTCCTTTGTGAAAAAAGACGAATGACACAGACACAGAATCTCAACCTACGCAGCCTTGACGTCCGAGGTGCAGTGCGCACACTTCGTCGCCTTGATCGGAATGGCGGACAAACAAAGGGGACAGTTCTTGGTGGAAGGTGGCGCCGGGGGGGCTTCCGGTTTCTTCAGTCGGTTCACCTGCTTCACCAACAGGAAGATCACGAACGCGATGATGAGGAAGTCGAAGACGGATTGCAGGAAGACTCCATAGTTGATGGTCGGAGCCCCCGCCGCCTTCGCGGCCGACAACGACGGGTGCGGCGTGCCGGAAAGGGTCAGGAAGAGACTGGAAAAGTCGACCTTGCCCATCATCAGCCCGATCGGCGGCATCAGTACATCGCTCACCAGCGACGACACGATTTTCCCGAACGCCCCGCCGATGATGACGCCGATCGCCATATCGAGCACGTGGCCTCGCATGGCAAAGTCTCTAAACTCTTGCAGCATGATGCGTCCTCCTTAGAAAGGAAGGTGTATGGCAGTGGGCTCTCAGCCCTTATCGCTTCCGGCTCGTGTCGAAATTGTAGCCGAGCGTGAACAGGTACAGGTTGTCCGTATCCGAGGTCTTCGGTGGCGGGGTATTGTTATATCGCGTGGTCACCTGGATTCCGCTCACGAAGCCATCGATGATCTTGAAGCGCACCCCGTTGTCCATGGTGAGGTAAAACTCCTTGCTGTTCTGCAATGAGGGGTATCCTTCCTGATAGTGGTAGATGGTGACCCGGTCCTCGAAGAGCGGCCAGTTGAATTTGATCGACCAGCGCCCGCGGACCGTTGCCTTATCATCCGCCAGCTTGAAATCTTCATTGAAGTAGGCGGCACCAGCTTCTGCGTACAGTGTCATGTCTTTGAGCCACGAGCTGGTGAAATCTCCTCGCTCGATAAACTGGTAACCGGGACCACTCGCAAGCGCGGTTCGCATTTTGAGGTCTTGGAACGTATCCTGCTCGAAATAGGCGGAGGCGAACCAGAAGAACCGTTTGGTGATGAAGAAGTCGAGCTTGATGGTGCCCCGCGAGTTCCGGGTAATAAGATTGCCGGCGTTATCGCCATAGACATATCGCCCCAAGAGCGACAAGCGCAGTTGTTCACTGCGACCGACAAACTCACCGATCACGCTCGCGTTGCGCAGATGACTGTTGCCCGTGGTCTGCGAAAATCCAGCCTGGAGGCTGCCGTTGTACACCACCGGCGGCTGGACCAGGGGATTCGCGGAGACGACCGAGTCCAGCGGAATAGTCATCGTACCTTGCATCGGCTCTGCCTTGATCCGCATCGTGCCGGCCTCACTCTCCTCGGCGGTCCCCATCAGCACAGTGCCCTCTTTCAAGTGGAACGGCATAGGGTGAGAGACGTTCAATTTGGCCACATCGGACCAGTTCACCTTGATTACATCCGTCGCAGAAGCGCTCTTGATGTGGAGGGTGCCGCCCGACATCTCGATCACCTCGCCGTAGATGATGCTGCCGTCTTTGAGCGTCACTATATCTACGGCCGGCCTCTCTCCAGCGTACGAAGGACCGGAAAGACCGATGATGAGTCCGAAGGCAATGAGGGACCAGAAACCCGTTCTCATTCGTTCCTCCTTCAGGAATCTCCAACTCGTATTCACGATCGCTTGAACTCTGAGAGTAAGTTGCGTAGAGATGTTCTATAACGGATTGTTCCCGGAGACTCAAGACCGATCTCATGATGGAGAGCCTGAGAGAAAGATACCGGGCAATAGGCTGAAGCCTCGCGTTGGTGACAGCAAAGTGAGTGCCACCGGTGTGCGTGCTGCCGAATTTTATGAATTCGTGGAGGATTGGACGATTTAGGAAGAAAGCACGGTCCTTGCTTGCGATCGTGCTGTGGCGAAATGGCCAGGCTGAAGCGGCCATGATGCCTCACGCAGGAGAGTGCGCATGAGTGGAATCCACCCACCTTGGATTTCGGTGAACACTCAGGGCGTCGTGAGCAGCCGCACTTCGTGTTGTGGGAAGGGAATCTCGATGTTCTCGGCGCGGAATCGTTCGATGATGGTCTGATTCAGCTCGGCCTGCGCAAGACTATAGTCTACGACGGCAACCCAGGGCTCGACGGCGATGGTCACGGCCGAATCGCCAAGCGATGACACTCCGACGACAGGGGCCGGCTCCTTGAGCACACGAGGATTCTGGGCCAGCAATTCACGGATGAGGGCCAGCGCCCGGTTGAGGTCGGTCTTGTACGACACGCCGACGGAGAGATGGAGCTGACGAATCGAGCCGAAGTTATGCAGGACTTCGCCCACGATTTTCCGGTTGGGAATGACGATGCGCGAACGGTCGGGATGCATCAGCACGGTCGAGAAGATATCGATCGTGAGGACATCGCCATGCACTCCGAGCAGCGAGATGTGCTCGCCGATGCGATAGGGCTTCGTGAAGATGATGGACAGGCCGGCCATGACATTGCTGAGCACGCCCTGCATGGCGATGCCGATCCCAAGGCCGGCGACGCCGAGGCCGGCGATCAGCGGAGCGATCTGCACACCAAGCTGGTCGAGGGTCGCCAGGAGTGCGAAGAGCAGGACGACTCCCTTGACCAGACGAACCAGGAGCATGCGGACCGGCGGTTCCATGTCCTGGCGATCCAGCCACTGTTTCGCAAAGTTCCCGATCGATCGCGCAATCAGGGCGCCGATGGCGAAGATGACCACCGCGCCGAGCACTTTGAAACCGTACCGAACGGCGTAATCCATCACGATGTCGGGTGCCGGCATAGGCGACTCCTTACTTATCGTCCGAACAGGCCCTTCAAGAGTTCCTGCCCCTTCTGTTTGAGGTCTTCGGGTTTATGCGATCCCTTCAGGAGGTCACCCACCGCCTCCTTGACCTTCTCTTTGACTTGTTCCTGTACCTTTGCCCCGACTGCTTTGGTGTCGAGTCTGTAAGACGGGGCCTGGGTTGTGCCGGTGATGACGAGCGGGACAGTCAGGCGCCCTCCACTCATGGCGAGCCTCGCTACCGGGGATGCACCGCTGATCTTCTGACTCAGCGATTGGGACAGATTGAGATTCGCTTTGAGATTGAGGGTCTGGTCGAACCCTATCGTGCCGTTGGCCGTGGCCTGGAAATCATGGCTGTCCAGTAAGAGGCGTTGCACGTTCACGATGCCCTGCTTGATGGCGACATCGGTCTCGATCGTCGAGAATGCGGTAGCCTTGACATTGTCTTGGTTCACGCCGGCCACCTTGAGCAGGGTCAACGCCTCCTGCATCACATTGACTCCCTCGATCTTGCCGTCTTTCACTGCGACGTGACCGATCCCGTCGAGCGCGCGGGTGAGGTCCGGCAGGGAGAAGCCCTGGCCGTGCAATGCCAAATCGGCCTGAGCGGTGCCGCTCACCGTCACCTGATCGATACCGACCGCCTCCAGCGCCGGCCCCAACTGCAAGCCCTGAATCGTGACCTTGCCGGTGAACGGCGGAACAGGCGATCCCAGCGTCAGCCCGGCGTTGGCGTTGGCCTGTCCGTTGAACAACTGGAACGAGAGGGTGCTGACGCGCGCTTCTTGGTCCTTGAGTTCAGCGGCAACGCGGAGGTCCCTTACCTCGACCGGTTTCTTGAGCGGCAACACAATCGGCAGATCGGCGGTGTTGATGGCCGATGATGTCACGTTCACGTTCGCGTGGCCGCCCAACACCGTGCCGTTGACATTCATCACGGAGTTGCCCAGCGCCACAGCCAGTCCGAGATCGGTGACATCCGCGAGTTCCAAGGGTGGGACGCCTTCTTTCAGCGGATAGCTCGCCGTGGCGGTGACATGCAGATCTTTCACCTGGATCGGCTTGGTCAGCGGGAGCGCAACCGGCAAGTCTGTCGTGTCGATCAGTGGGGACGACAGCGTCGCATGGAGAGTGCCACCGACCGCACTGCCGGTCAGCGCCAGCGCGATCTTGCCGAGCGCGAGCGTGAAATCGAAACGCTTCAGGTCGAGGGTCTCGACGAGAGGACCGAAGGAGCCGTCAAGCTCGACCGGCAGGTTGAACGGCTGCACCGTTGCCCCCAGGTGTAGACTCGGAGTCTCGCCGAGGTGAACGGACTTGATCAGGAGTTCGAGATCCTGGACCTGGTACTCCGTCGGCTTCGCGGTTGACTGATCGCGGTAGGTCAGTTTCCCCCCGGTGATGGCCACGCGATCGACGGCGAGCAGGGCCAGCGCCTGCAAAGGGCTCCCGCTCGGCTGAGCAGGCGGCGCCTCCGGCTGCTGGGGCCTGGGCCTGGCCGGCCCCTTCGAGCCGATCGTGGAGACGTTCATGATGCCTTGTTTGTTCTTGATGACTGTCATGACGGGATCGCGGAGGGTCATCTCCTCCACCTCGACCTTGCCGCTGAGCAGCGGCATGAGTTTGACGCCCACATCCAACGACGCGAGCGAGGTGAACGGGCTGGGACTGAAGGCCGGATCGTCCATGACGGCAAACCCGGCGACGCGGGCGCCGATCCTCGGCCAGATGGTCAGCCGAATATCTTGGATGGCGATCTTGCGATCCAGCGCCTCTTCGATGGCCGGACGGTACTGGTCCTGATACTTGTTGAGGTCGATGATGAACGGCAGGAGGAGGACAAGTCCGACCAAGAGCAGGACAGCAACACCGAGCCCGATGACGATCTTCATGATGGCACCTCCTCTCACCTGCCGAGCAGTATAGAAAAGCGACTCGTAGGGGTCAACGTCAGGGAAGAGGGATCGGACCGCTGCGGACGCTCGGGGTTGCCCGGACAGGGGATGAGCTGGCGCTGTGCGCTGAAGCGGCTTGAACGGTCATGAGACCGGGAAAAATGGAAGAGGGGGAAGGGACTTACTGATCCTTTGAGGATTTGGCTAGGGCCTTGAGCGCGGCCGATACTTCTTTGCAGGATCCGGCTAAGGTTTCGAGCTGCGATCCTTTCTGCACCAAGTCGTGAGCCATGCTTCGCATCTGTCCGTCGAAGCGGCCGACTTCCCTGGTGATATCGGACACCTTACCCAACAAGCCTTTACAGGAGGCGAGCTCGCGCTGAAATTCCTTGCTGGCGGCCTGCGCTGTCTTGGCCTCTTCGATCGACACCTGCAGCTGCTGCGTGAGACGAGCCACATAGGCCTCCCGTTCCCGCATGTCTGCTTCCAGCCCCGCCTGCACGGCTTCACTCTCCCTCCGACGTTCCTCCAAGTTACGAATGGCTTGGATCCAGATGGAGACCTCGCCGGGTCCCAGCCTGGGTGCATCAGGCAACGCCTGGCCTCGTTCGAGGGTTTTGACTGCCGGCTGCAACCACTCCACGAAGGTCATGATCTCGCTCAGTTTAACGTCTGCTGAGCCACCATTGGTGGGCTTTGGGCTTTCGACCACCTCCTGCGCCTTCGGCTGCGGCTTCGCCTCAGGAACCTTGCGTATGTTGCGCGGCGCCCACCGATGATACTCCAGGAGCACGGCAATGCAGTGCCGGCAGATCGGCTCCTCCGGAAGGGTGCAGGAGCAGTTGGTGACCAAATGCCTCTCTGCGAGTTGGACCGACTGCTCGTAGAGGCCGGAATTGCCGATGACCGCGGCAGTCACTTGCGTTTCATCTGCCTCGACAATGCGGACACGATTTTCAGAGACGTACTGGTAGCCGATTTGGAAGGCAGCCGGTTCCACTACAGACTGCACCATCGGTGGGTCTAGGAGACTGAGACGCTCAGCGGTGCAAGGGATCCTACTTCGCATACACCAGCTTTCCTCGAAATGCGGGGCTGACAAGCCCGTGCCATGTTCAACTCTACCTTCAATCAAGCAGGTGTCAAGCCTTCATCCGGTTTTGACGGGCCGTGTCGCGGACGGACGCGCATCGAGGAGCCTGAACGTGTGGCGACGGCGAACGAACCGCGCAGGAAATCTAGTCCCTCACCCCGTCCCCTTATGGGTTGGATTATCGACACCGGCGCGGGGGGCCTTGCGCACCGACAGGCGTGAGCCATACGTAATCGGCGATTCGATCCCGGACAAGTTCGGCAATTTCGTCTCGGCGCTCAGGCTGAAACGATGTCATGTACACCGTTACCTGGCGCACTCCATCCGGCCGCCGGCGGGTCACGCGGTTGGGAACCGGCAATTGATATTGAATATGTCCGCCACCCGTGTAACTGAACACCGGCCCCGTCGGTGAACCGGCTGCGATCTGAAACTTTCGCAAGGTTGCGTCAACCGTCTTCGCCATTCCTTCGTCCCGGAACAGGGACGCTTCATACATGGTCTGATAGTCGCCGTCCGTTCCGCCTCCGTGACACACGCGGAGTTGTTTCAAGATCGTCTCGCGGTAGGCAGGATCGTCAACGATCGGCTCCTCCTTCATCCCCCACTGAATCATGCCGGGATCGACCTTCGCCTCCGCCAGCCCCCGCTTCGCCACGAGCCGCACTAATTGGCGCGGCGGGTTCAATGCCTGGACGGGCAACCGGCGGTCTCTGGCGAACGCAACCAGCAGTTCATAGTCTTCGAACGGACCACCCCAATTCTCTTTCCAGCGCGACTGATCGAGGAACTCGGCCCGCGTCCAGTCGGGATCGGTGAGATAGCGATCCAGTGCAGCCTGCCCATCCCACCCGAACATCTCCAGCGCGACCACCGGCGTCCGCGCCCGCGCCAGCAAGGCCTCCAATATCTTGCGTGCCGCTTCAACATGGAAGCGGTTATGGTGTTCCTCGCCAAGATACACCACGTCCTGCTGCGCGAGTTCGTCCAGCCAACGTTCCATCGACACAAGACGGCCTGTGCTCGTGTGAACGACGTCCCACTCTTGCGCGGTCTGAACATCCTCCACCGCAGCGGCCGTCATCGACGCTGATCCGGAACAGGCGGCCATCAACAGGCAGAACACGGTGAGCACGACCCAGCCCGTTGCCGGCACGCTCGACATGAGCGACTGTGCGGTCCGATTGGTCCGTTTCATGATCGGGCTCCTACCTAACATACGCCTGGATTCCCAGCAAGCCCGTATCCTCGACGCACTTTCCCACCGGCTGTTCTGCTCCTTGCGCGCGCTGGGTCACTCTCTTGTCCGCGACTGGGACTGAATCGGCCGGCGTCCTGCATGGGACTTGAACCGCACACCGTGACCGATTTCCGACGACAGCTCAACCACCGTCGCGCAAACAACCGGATTCGTTGACTTCCCTCCACCCTTTGCTAGACTGCGACCGTGCCCACCAACCGATCAACCGTGGCCTACTCGCACCGATAACTCCATGGTGAACACCACCCAGGCCATTCGCGCTATCCAGGACAACATCGCGCTGGTCATCAAGGGGAAACCCCGCGTGATCGAGATGACGGTCGTGTGCCTCCTGGCGCGCGGCCATTTGCTCATCGAAGACGTCCCGGGCGTCGGGAAGACGACGCTGGCGCACAGTTTAGCCCGCTCGTTGGACTGCTCGTTCAAACGCATTCAGTTCACCAGCGACTTACTCCCTTCCGACATCGTGGGGGTGTCGATCTTCAACCGCCAGAAACAGGCCTTCGAGTTCATGTCGGGGCCGATCTTCGCCAACATCGTGCTCGCCGATGAAATCAACCGCACGACGCCGAAGACCCAGAGCAGTTTGCTGGAAGCCATGAGCGAAGCCCAGATCTCCGTGGAGAACCGGACCTACCCGCTCGAACAGCCATTCATGGTCATTGCAACTCAAAACCCGGCGGAGTACCACGGGACCTTCCCTCTGCCCGAGTCTCAGCTGGACCGCTTTCTGATGCGGCTGCGGATCGGCTACCCTCCTCCAGAGGAAGAGAAGCGCATTCTGGATCGGCCCCAGTCCCTCCATCCGGCCGATGAGCTCCAACCAGTCATGACCTCGCAGGAGGTGCTGGATCTACAGCAGGCGGTCGAGAAAGTCCGCATGGACGAAAGCCTGATGGATTATCTTCTCACGATCGCACAGCGGACTCGCCACAGTGACCTGCTGTCCTTGGGAGTGAGCCCGAGGGGTGTGCTGGCGCTCAGCAAGGCAGCCAAGGCGCTCGCGCTCGTGCGACAGCGGGACTACTGCCTGCCCGAGGACATCAAAGAAATGGCGCCGACCGTGCTCTCACACCGCATCATGCCGAATCGCACCCTTGGAATGAAGGGCAGGAACTTTGAACAGGCGGAGCGCGTCATCCTCGATCTCCTCGAGACGGTCCCGGTGCCGGTGTAGCAAGTTCAAAGGCAAAAGGAAAAAGTAAAAAATGACTCCTCACTTTTACCTTTTTACCTGCGCAGCCGCCCATCATGCTTGAACGCGTTCGCTCCTTCTTCCGCTGGATTTCCCGCAACCGTTCCATCCGGCTGACCTCTGAAGGCACCCGCTTCCTGCTGTTCACGCTGGCCGTCGGCGTGGCCGCTATCAATACCGGCAACAATCTCTTGTATCTGCTGCTCGCCATGATGCTGAGTCTCATCGTGATCTCCGGGGTGCTCTCCGAGCTGTGTCTCAGGCGGCTGGAGTTTCACCGGTACCTCCCCGACTACCTGGTGGCGAACGAGCCGGCCACAGCCATCCTGTCGATCGCCAATCGCAAGTTGCGGCTGCCCAGTTTCTCCCTGCGGATCATGGATGTGGTGGATGGGAAGGACCTGGAGCGCGGCCTGCATCTCTCGCACCTCCCTGCGCAATCTTCCACGTTGCTCTCATACCCTCTCTTGCTCGCACGGAGAGGGCCCTATCGTCTGGAGGGAATCCGGGTCCTGACTCCATTCCCCTTCGGGCTCTTCCTCAAGAAGGCGCTCTATGTTGCGGAGCAGGTGGTGCTGGTGGGGCCTGAGATCAAGCCGCTCCCGGACGACGTGTTCTTTGAACTGACCGGTGACGGACAAGGCGGGGCGCTTCCTCGGCGGGGGCACGGCGTGGATCTCTACAATCTGCGGCTCTATCGGCCGGGCGACGATTCGCGCGCGATTCATTGGATGACCACCGCCCGTACTGCGCAGCTGACCGTCAAAGAAACCGCAGCTGAGGAGCAACGCCGGGTCACACTCGTCTTGTCCACGATTGCACCGGACTCGCACGACGAGCAGTTTGAACGGGCCGTCTCGCTCATGGCTTCTCTGGCCACGTTCTTTCAGGAACGTGGCGATACCGTGCGCGCCATCGTCGGCCACGAGGAGATCCCTGCGGAGACCGGTCCTGACGCCTTGGTCGGCCTCTTTCGCACTCTCGCCCTATGCCGGCGCTGTCCCCCGTTGGATGGGGGCTCGGCCCTCACCGCGTTCCGTTCGTTGACGGAGCGTGGCGCCCAAGACGAGTTTGTCATGGCTGTGCTCCCGTGGTCGGACGCGACCATCATGGACGCCTGCGGGAGCGTGAATCGGATTCTCGACATCACCACCCATCCCGAACTCTGCTATGCCGCTGAATCTGGCCTTTCGGGTTAGCTCCATCCTGCTGGCGTCAACGGCCTTCGCCGGCCTGACATTGGCGGGTGAACCGTCGGCGTGGGTGTTGACGGTCGGCGGGCTGGCGCTCGTGGTGAGCTTCCTGCGAACCATCGGGGTCCGCCTGTTCCAGCGCCTCTCGGCCGTCACGCGTATCTCCGCCACGACCTGGAATATTCTGCTCGTGCTTGCCTTTGTCGGGTTCTGGATCGATCTGTTGTGGATCTCGCAACACTTATTGTCGGCCGGCATCCACTTCCTGATCGCGCTCTTGGTCAACAAGCTGTTCAATCTGCACCAGCGGCGCGACTTTCTCCACTTATATGCGATCAGCCTGATGGCGATCCTCGCGTCAGCGGCACTGACGAATGAGCTGTGGTTTGCCTCGATTTTCCTCGTCTACTTGCTCGCCGCCGTGTGGACGCTCCTGCTCTATCATCTGACGAAAGAAACGGAAGAGTCGGTATCTCGCAGTGCCGCGAACACCGGCTCCGTCGAACGCTTCGGGGCCACGAGCCGGATCACCGCGCGATTCTTTTGGACGACGAACGGCATGGCCGTCGGCGTCTTTTGTCTCACGCTCGCGATTTTTTTCGCCCTCCCGCGCATTGGAGCGGGCTTCTTTCAGAAAAGCCGTGGTGAGGGATTACGCATGTCCGGTTTCTCCGAGAAGGTCGATCTCGGCGCCATCGGTTCGATCAAACTCGATCCCAGCGTGGTCATGCGGGTCGAACTCCCTGGTTTCACAGGCGACCGTGTTGAACGACTGTATCTGCGCGGCGCGGCCTACGACCGATATGCCGGCAGCTCCTGGAGCAACAGCTTCACGCATCGACGACTGCTCGCAGAGCTGCCGGTGGGGACGTACCGAGTGCGCGGTGGCATCGCGGGAGGAGCGGCCCAGCAGCAGTCGCCGATTCTGCGTCAGGAGATTCTCTTGGAACCGCTGGATACCCCGGTGCTCTTCGGCGCCCCGTTCGTCGATTCGATGACCGGCGAGCTGCCGGGCATCCAGGCCGACACGATGGGAGCCCTCTACCTCCCCTATCCTTCAGGATCGCGAATCCAATACACGGTCGCGTCCCGGTTGAATCAGTTGATGCCTCAAGAACGCGTTGCTCCGTCGATTCAGTACCCCGATGCGATCCGGAAGCGATACCTGCAACTTCCGACACTCAGCCCGCAGGTCGCGGAATTGACGCGCCAGATCGTCCGGAACGCGAACACCCCGCATGGCCGGGTCACCGCGATCACGCAACATCTGTTGCAGAATTATCGGTACAGCTTGGAGGTGGGCTCGCCGGTTTCTGCCCGGCCACTCGAGGAGTTTCTCTTCCAGCGCAAGACCGGCTATTGCGAACACTACGCAACCGCCATGGTCATCATGCTGCGGGCCGCCGGCATTCCCGCGCGGCTGGTCACGGGATTTCTTGCGACTGAATGGAACGACTTCGGCAATTACTTCACGGTCCGGCAGCAGGACGCGCACGCATGGGTCGAGGTGTTCTTCCCGCTGTCAGGCTGGATCACCGTCGATCCCACCCCGACGGCAGGAGCGGCACCGCCCGACTTTTGGTGGCTCTCGTTCGGACGCATGATGGATTCGGCTCGGCTGCGATGGGACCGCTTCTTCGTCCAGTACAGCGGAAGCGACCAGGTGGCCGTCGTGCAAGGGATTCGCGAGGGCGGTGACGCACTGCGGACGAAGCTCGCTGAATCGCTGGCCGCGCTGCTCGCCCCGCTTGCCGCGGGGCTTGCTACGATCACGCACCTGCTGAATACCGTCAACCGGCCTCAGTTTGGACTCATGCTGGCCATCGTCTCAATCGGATGCGTTCTCCTCGGATGGCTCGTTTTGAGAGGGCCCTGGCGGCTGTCCCGTGGAAATCGCTCCGCTTCGGTTCAGCAGGCAACCGCCACGCAGCTCTATCGACGGATGATCCAGCTCGTCGCCTCACACGGCGTTCGGCCCTCGACCAGCACAACCCCCACCGAACTCCTGCAGTTGGTGCGACGTCACTGGCAGGAAGCCGGACCCCAGATCGAGACGTTGACGAACTTATACTGCAGGGTCCGTTTCGGTCACACCCCATTGACCACCGAAGACATGGTCCTCGCCGAAGATCTGCTCCTGAGTCTCCGCACCATCGGGCAACCTGCTCGCCCCAGACATCTCTCCTGATCGAGCCCAGTTCCGAGCCCATCGTTCCATACGAACACCATAGCTATACCTCCACTGAGCCATCCCAGATCGCGCCTCAGCGACTTAACCGTCAAGCAGTGGATGGATTCGGCACTCAATCCGTTCCGAAGCTGATCGCTGTTGCAATTTGTGAGAAAAGAGAAAGAGATGGAGCGGGAAACGGGATTTGAACCCGCGACCCTCGCCTTGGTAGGGCAGCTTACCTATAATTGTTTCAATGGCTTATTGGTGAATGAGGCTACCAGCAGCGAAGAGTATGCCGCTCGGCACACCTCTTAGGCAAGCAGCGGAACTCCACTCATTTCCCCTCCATGGTTTGGGTGATTTCTGGTGATGAAAGGGGTATTCTTCGGCGCAAGTCGTCAACTTTTGAGCCAAAGCCACCATGTCGCTTCACCCTGATTTTCCAACGTCGCCATATGCGCCGCTGATCCCCGAACAACGATGGTTTCCGGCTGACGAAGCGCTCCGTAGCACAGCCTATGAAAAACTGGTGCCGCCACTCGTGGCGAAGGTGCGGCAAGAAATCTTCGCATGGCGAGCCAAAGGATACCCCGGCGTGTCTGCCACCTCAGCGGCCTTGCTCCGCCAGTGGTTCGAGACCGAGCATCTGATCGAAAACGCTGACGGATCACTCTCCACATTCCGTTATTACTTTGCCCAGCGGGAGGCGGTGGAGACGGTGATCTGGCTGTTTGAGGTGCGCCGCGCCCGCGACAAATACGATCTGCTTCGCTTCGATGCTTCGGGCGCGGTGTCCTCCGGTATGTTCGATGAAGACTGGCCGCGCTATGTCTTGAAAATGGCGACGGGGGCTGGGAAAACTAAAGTCCTCTCGCTGCTCATCGCGTGGAGCTTCTTTCACAAACTGTACGAAACGGACTCTGCGCTGTCGCGCAACTTCCTCGTCGTTGCGCCGAACATCATCGTGCTCGACCGCCTGCGGGCCGACCTCGACGGTCTCAAGATTTTCTTCAACGACCCGATCCTGCCGGGCAACGGCTACGAGGGCCGCAACTGGCGCGACGATTTTCAACTCACCCTCCATATCCAGGACGACGTGCGCGTCGTCCGTGACACCGGGAATCTGTTCCTGACCAATATCCATCGGGTCTTCCTTGGCGACGTGGCTGATCCCTCGCTGGAGGACGACGACTTGCGAGATTACTTCCTCTCCCCATTCGGCCCGAAGCCCGCAGGCAAGACCACCGATAGCCAAACCGACCTGGGCGAGATCGTCCGCGAAGTCGAAGAGCTTGCCGTCTTCAACGACGAAGCGCACCACATTCATGACCCGAAGATGGCCTGGTTCAAATCCATTCAGGACATCCATCACAAGATGTTGCAGAAGGATCGCCGTCTTGCCTTGCAAGTGGACGTGACCGCCACGCCGCGCCACGACAACGGAGCGATTTTTGTGCAGACGGTATCCGACTACCCGCTGGTCGAAGCCATTCATCAAAACGTCGTCAAACATCCCGTCCTTCCCGACGCAGCCAGCCGTGCCAAACTGCACGTCCAAACGAGCGCCATCTTTACCGAAAAGTACACCGACTACCTTGCGCTTGGGATAGAGGAGTGGAAGAAGAGTTACGCCGAACATCAGCCGATGGGCAAAAAAGCCGTGCTCTTCGTCATGGTGGACGATACCCGCAACTGCGACGATGTGGGCGCCTATCTCGAAAAGATCTGTCCCGAACTGCAAGGTGGGGTCTTGGTCATTCACACCAAGAACAACGGTGAAATCTCCGAAGCGTCATCCGGAAAAAAGGAAGTGGAACTCAGAAAACTCCGCAAGGATGCAAACGAGATCGATGCCTGGCAAAGCAGCTGCAAGGCCATCGTCTCCGTCCTCATGCTCAAGGAAGGCTGGGACGTGCGCAACGTGACGGTGATTGTAGGGCTGCGGGAATACAGTGCGGAGAGCAAAATTCTTCCGGAGCAAACCCTCGGGCGGGGCCTGCGCCGGATGTATTTCGGCACCGACACGAGGGAAACTGTCTCGGTTATGGGCACTCCCGCTTTCATGGAATTTGTCGAGTCCATCCAGACCGAGGGCGTCAGCTTCGAGCACGTGCCGATGGGCGGCGGCACGACCCGCCAGGACTCGCTCATTGTCGAAGTGGACACAGAGAACCCAGGCAAAAACCTCGACGACCTCGACATTCCGCTCCCCAAGCTCACCCGCAGATTTCAGCGCGACTTCAAAGACCTCGACGCGCTCGATCCGGCTGCCTTGGGCAACAAGCGGCTAGCTCTGAAACCGTTCACGCCCGAGGAGACCAGGGAAATCGTCTTCAAAACGATGCTCGACTCGGAGATTCACCACACGATCCAGCTCGATGGCTCCGGGCCAGCCGACTTCCGCTCCGTCGTCGCCTTCTTTGCGCGCCAATTGCTCAAGGACCTGCGCCTCGTCGGCGGCTACGACGTACTCTATGGGAAGGTGAAAACCTTCATGCGCGAACATCTGTTCGTCTCCTCGCCGGTGAACCTCGAAGACCCTGTGGTCCTCCGCAATCTCTCCGAACCGGATGTCGGCAAAGTCCTGTATGACGCCTTCAAGATCGCCATCAACGCGCTGACCATTCAAGACACCGGCACCACGCGCATCGAAGCCCGGATTCGTCTGCGCGAGACGCGCCCATTCCGCACCGAACATCGCCCGTTCCTTGCCGCGAGGAAATCCATCTTCACCAAAACCGTCGGCGAGGCGCAGTCCGGTGGCTTCGAGTTGTCGTTCGCCGCCTTTCTGGAAACCGCGAAGGATGTGTCGGCGTTCGCCAAGAACTACCTTGCGGTCGGGTTCAAGCTCGACTATGTGAGAGCCGACGGCGACCTCTCCACCTACACGCCGGATTTCATCGTGCGCACCACCGACGGCGTCGTCTGGATCGTGGAAACCAAAGGGCGGGAAGAACTCGACCTGCCGCAGAAAATGGCGCGGCTCAAGCTGTGGTGCGTCGACGCGACGGCTGCAGAGGAGGACGGCCGTCGATACGACTTCCTCTATGTCGATCAACCCGGCTTCGAGAAGCACACCCCGGGCACCTTCGCCGCGCTCGCCGCAAGTTTCACGGAGTACAAGAACCAGCCATGATGACCTTCCGCAACCATCGCCTTCGTGACTTTGCCGTGCCGATGGGCACCAATTGGCTGCTCAACGATCTTGCCGAAGCCAAGGGGAAGCAGGAACTCTACACCCGCCAGTCTCCGCAAACCTTGAAGGCTCTGCGTGAAATGGCCCTCGTCCAAAGCGTCGAATCGTCCAACCGCATCGAGGGCGTCACGGTCGCGCACGACCGCCTGCGCCCGCTCGTGCTCGGCCATGCCCGCCCCAAAGACCGGTCTGAGCAGGACATCACCGGCTATCGCCGCGCCCTGGCGCTCATCCACACACAAGCGGACGCCTTGCCTATCACTCCCGACACGCTCCGCCGTCTGCATCGGCTCTGTCAGGAAGGCAGCGGCGATGCCGGGCAGTTCAAGAAAGTGGACAACGAAGTCATCGAGCTGCGACCGGGCGCGGCTCCCATTGTGCGGTTCAAGTGCGTTTCGGCCAAAGCCACGCCCGCCGCCGTGGACGAACTCTGCCTCGTCTATCGCCATGCCATCGACCAGGACAGCATCCCGCCGCTCGTGGCCATCGGCGCGCTTGTGCTCGATTTCCTCTGCATCCACCCGTTCCGTGACGGCAACGGCCGTGTCTCCCGCCTGCTCACGCTGCTGACGCTCTACCAGCATGGCTATGAAGTAGGCCGGTACATCAGCCTGGAGCGGCTCATCGAAGAAGGAAAAGACGACTACTACCACGTCCTCCAAAAAAGCTCCCGGCGCTGGCACGAGGGCAAGCATGACCTCCTGCCCTGGCTCAATCATTTTCTCTCGATCGCCCGCCGTGCCTATGGCGAATTCGAGCGGCGTACCGGTGAGGTCAAAGCCCCGCGCGGAGCAAAGGCCGGGCTGGTGCTGGCGGCAATCCGCCAGCAATCCGGCGAGTTCCGTCTCGCCGACATCGGGCAAGCCTGTCCCGGCGTGGGGCGGGAATGGATTCGCTCCTTACTCACCGAGTTGAAAGCGGCAGGCGAAGCCGCCTGCCAGGGCAAGGGCCCGGCTGCGCGGTGGCGTTATCTCGGGAGTAAGGGTAGTAACTCATGAGAGAGGGTAGTAATGAGGGTAGTAACTCAATTCGGTCATAACCGATCGAACCAAGGCATGCAGTAGGGAACCCCGTTTATGGCACGACCGCACGACAGCACAGTCTGGATCGTCGAGACCAAGGGACGAGAGGAGTTGGATTTGCCGCAGAAGATGGCGCGGCTCAAACTGTGGTGTGCCGACGCCACCGCCGCGGAGGACGACGGCCGGCGGTATGACTTTGTCTTCGTGGATCAAGCAGGGTACGAGAAGCATACCCCGGGCACCTTCACTGCGCTGGTGGCGAGCTTTATCGAATACAAAGGCTGAGCATGAACGGCAATCCCACTTCAGAGTATCTGCGCAGTCTGGTTGCCGAGCTGTGCAAGTTGCCGGTCGAGGCTGGCTGGGCTGAGTTCAAGGAAAACAACGCCAAGCCGGAGGATATCGGCGAATACCTGTCCGCGTTGAGTAACACCGCGGCCCTGCAAGGCCAAGCCAACGGTTATGTGGTCTGGGGCGTGAAGGATACGACCCGTGAAGTGGTAGGCACGACGTTTCATCCCGGCAGAACAAAGGTCGGCAATGAGGATGTGGAAAACTGGTTGACCCGGCTCTTGAATCCCAGGCTGCACTTCCATTTCCATGAGCTGAGCCATGAGGGAAAGCCTGTCGTAATTCTGGAAATCCCTCGCGCCCCTGGCCGGCCCGTCCAGTTCCAAGGCGTGGAGTTCATTCGGGTCGGCTCCTACCGGCAAAAGCTGAAGGATCACCCCCAAATTGAACAGAAGCTCTGGCGCGTGTTCGATACCACGCCATTTGAGGAATTACCCGCGCTACGCCATGCGGATTCGGCCGATGTGTTGTCTCTGCTGGACTATCCAGCCTTCTTTGAACTGTTGGAGTAACCATTGCCGACAGACCGCGAAAACATCCTTGCTCGACTTGCTGCCGACCGCATGATTGTCCAGGATGCGGCAAGTAAATGGGACATTACGAATCTTGGAGCCATTCTCTTTGCCCGCAACTTGGATGAATTCAAGTCTCTCGCCAGAAAAGCAGTTCGCATCGTGGTCTACGAAGGCAAGGGGCGGTTGAAAACGGTTCGCGAGCAGGTGGTCCGAAAAGGCTATGCCGCTGGCTTCAAGACTTTGACCGACCATCTCAATGCGTTGCTTCCTCGCAATGAGGTGATCGATCATGGAATCCGGCGGGAAGTTCCGTTGTACCCCGATCCAGCCATTCGCGAGCTCATCCCCAATGCGCTCATCCACCAAGATTTTTCCATCACCGGCAGCGGTCCGATGATCGAAGTGTTTTCGGACCGATTAGAGATCACCAACCCCGGCGAGCCGTTGGTCAAAACCGAGCGGTTTCTCGATAGCCCACCTCGTTCCCGTAATGAAACTCTCGCGTCATTCATGCGTCGCCTTGGTGTGTGCGAAGAACGCGGCAGCGGAGTGGACAAGGTTGTGGCAGAGACAGAACGGTATCAATTGCCGGCACCACTCTTTGAGAGTCCCGAAGGATTCACCCGGGCAGTTCTCTTTACGCACCGACCGTTGCGGCAGATGGATCGCGCCGATCGCACCCGTGCCTGTTATCTGCACGCTTGCCTGCGCTATGTGGAACGTGACCCGATGACCAATTCCACATTGCGAGCGCGGCTTGGCATTTCCGAACCCAACAAGGCGATGGCCTCTCGCATCATCAGCGACGCCATCAAAGACGGCCTTGTCAAACCGGAGGACCCGCAGCAGGGGAAAAAGTATGCCAAGTACGTCCCCTTTTGGGCGTGACGGCTTAATTGATGGGAAGGCCAATGCGCACGACAAGACGCTGCCAACCCCCAATGTTTACAGGCCAAATCTTAATTGACGGTTAATTGACTGGAGTCCTATGGCCCGCGAAACCGCCCAGTACGACCTCTCTGACGCCGAGAAGCGCGACCTTATCAAGCTTATCAATGAGGGCAAGCCGCTCCCGGAGAAATACCGTTTCGTCCTCTTCGCCGACAAACGCGAGGTCGAACTTGTCTGGAACGGCAAGTCCCGCGAAGTCTGCACCGCCATTCTGCCCTTTCAAACGCTTGAACACATTGACGAGCCCCGGAAGGAGAAGCGTGACGACGAGGAGCTCGGCCTCGACATGGGCGGGCGGCAGGTCAAAGGCTGGACCAATAAACTCGTCTGGGGCGACAACAAGCTCATTCTTTCCTCTCTCAAAAGCGGCGCGCTCCGCCGCCAGATCGAGGACGCGGGTGGCTTGAAGCTTATCTATATCGATCCGCCCTTCGACGTGGGCGCGGACTTCAGCATGGACATCGAGATCGGCGGCGAAACCTTCCACAAGGAGCCGAACCTCCTCGAACAAATCGCCTACCGCGATACCTGGGGGCGCGGCGCGGATTCCTTCATCGCCATGATTTACGAACGCCTCATCCTCATGCGCGATTTGATGCACAACGAAGGTAGCATCTTTGTGCATGTGGACTGGCGGATGAACAGCTTTGTCCGAACAGTTCTAGGCGAAATCTTTGGCAATCAAAACTTCGTCGCAGAAATCGTATGGAAACGCACCACCGCCCACTTTACTGCTGAACGATTCGCGTCCGTCCATGATTCAATTTACCAATACTCGAAAAGTAGCCGATTCGTTTTTAATAAGCCTGAGATTGCGCATGAAGACGAATACCTTGAGGTCAAATACAAGAATCAAGACTCGAAAGGAAAATATCGACTGAGTGACGCATCTGGCGCAGGGCAAGGCCCGGCGAGAAAGTTTGCTGGAAAGTTATTTGCTCCGCCTACTGGCCGACACTGGCCATCCCAAGAATACATTGATGCCAATGCAGACGAATATGTAGTCGGAGAGGATGGGATGCCTCAGAAGAAGTCTTATCTTCGCGGGGCAACAGTTGGCTCAGTCTGGACTGACATTTCTCCGGTTAATTCGCAGGCTGAAGAACGGTTGGGCTATCCAACTCAAAAAGCCGAACCACTCTTGGAGCGAATCATTTCAGCCAGTAGCAACAAAGGCGATTTGGTGGCGGACTTTTTCTGTGGCAGCGGCACGACCGCCGCCGTGGCCGAAAAGCTCGGACGCAAATGGATTGCCACCGACCTTGGTAAGTTCGGGATTCACACCACGCGCAAGCGGCTGATTCAGGTCCAGCGTGAATTGAAAGCCTCGGGCAAACCCTTCCGCGCCTTTGAAGTCCTGAACCTCGGCCGCTACGAGCGCCAGGCGTATCTCAACGTGGCCGGACGGCTCACCGGCAAGCAGAAGGAACAGGCCCTTGCCCGGAAGGAACAGGAGTTCCGCGAGTTGATCCTGAAAGCCTATCGTGCTGAGCCGTTGCCGGAGACGGGCTTCTTCCATGGCAAACAGGGCGGGCGGCTGGTCGTCGTTGGCCCAATCAATTTGCCGGTGGGACGGCTCTTCATCGAAGAAGTCATCACGGAATGCCGCAAGCGCGGCGCCTCCCGCGTGGACGTGTTGGCGTTCGAGTTTGAGATGGGCTTGTTCCCCGCCGTGTTGGATGAGGCGAAGCAGAAGGGCATCGACCTTGCGCCCAAGACGATCCCGCCGGAAGTCTTTGATAAGCGGGCTGTGGACAAGGGGCAAGTCCGTTTTCACGACGTGGCCTACATCGAAGTCACGCCACGCTTTGACAAGAAAGACAAGTTCACGCTGGCGGTGGAACTGACGGATTTCTCGGTCTATTATTCGCAGGGGCTGGTGGACTCGATCGCTGCGGAACTGAAGGAAGGAAAAAGTGAGGTGGTCTGCGAGGCGGGCAAGCTCATCAAGATCAGCAAGGACAAGCAGGGCGTCGTGACCCGCGATGTGCTGACGAAGCAATGGACCGACTGGGTGGATTACTGGGCGGTGGATTTCAATTACGAAAGCCGGAAGGAGATCATCAAGGTCCCTCGCGGAACCGGTCTCAGCGGTGTGCAGGGCTTTCTGCCCGGGCAGGAACCGGCCCAACGTGACCTGGCCCTATCTGCCGACGACTTCGAGGAACGCTGGACGGGCGCTTACATCTTCGAGAACGAATGGCAGAGCTTCCGCACCCGCCAAAGTCGGGACCTCGAATTGACGACCGCCAGCCACACCTACCCCAAACCCGGTCGCTACATCATCGCCGTCAAGGTGATCGACATATTCGGCAACGACACCATGACGCTCATGCCCATCACAGCGGGGTGAGTATACACTCGACCAGAACCTATCTATTCCAGAGGACTTTTCAATAAGAAACTCCAGCTCTCGAATCAAACCCGTCAACACCTTTTCCGTATTGAACCTATCCAGTCCGAAATCTGGATCGCATATCGTGACCGGCGTGAACCCGAGAGGCATCACCGTGATGCAAATCACTCCATATGTGCATCAATATATGATGCGAATGTATTGCAGTTCGATACGAGTCGCGCTATATTTGCATCACAATATGAGGTGAATGTGTATATCTGGGAACGTCCTGATTGGCCACACTTCCGATGGGATGCGGAGCAGCTACTGAATCCGTTGGCGGAGGCGCACCTGAAACAAGGTCGCCTCCTCGGCAGAATGGCCGGTCTAGGATTCGAGGTCCGGCTTGAAGCTGAACTCGGTGCGGTGACCGAAGAGGCGATCGCCAGTTCGGCCATCGAAGGTGAACATCTGGATCCAGCCAGCGTCCGTTCCTCCGTCGCCCGCCGACTGGGTGTCCCTGGCGCGGCCCTTGGTCCTGAAGATCGGCATGTGGAGGGGATGGTGGCCATGATGCTCGATGCCACGGGTGATCTTGAGACGCCGCTCACCCGCGAACGACTGTTCGGGTGGCAGGCGGCGTTGTTCCCGACCGGCTATTCGGGAATCCGTAAGATCAAGACGGGTGGATGGCGCGACGACACCGATGGCCCGATGCAAGTGCTCTCCGGTCCGATCGGGCACGAAAAGGTCCATTATCAGGCTCCCCCTGCTGAGCGAGTCGACGCCGAGATGCAGGCCTTGCTCGACTGGATCAATGCGCCGCTCACCATCGATGGGATCCTCCATGCGGCCGTCGCACATTTGTGGTTTGTCACCATCCATCCGTTCGAAGATGGCAATGGGCGCATCGCACGAGCACTCGCAGAACGGAGCCTGGCCCGTTCGGAACAGTCATCACAACGATTCTATAGTCTCGCAAGCGAGATTCGCCGCGAGCGGCCAGGTTATTACGCATCCCTGGAAGCCGCTCAAAAAGGGGATTTAGAGATCACGCCACGACTGCTCTGGTTTATCGCTTGCGTCTCAAAAGCCATTGACGCCGCGGAAATTGGGCATGCGGCTGTCCTGCGCAAGGCCAATTTCTGGCAACGCCATGCCGGCGTCATCCTGAATGAACGGCAGCGGAAAGTGCTGAACCGGTTCCTCGACGGCTTTGAGGGCAAGCTCACGGCGCGGAAGTGGGCGGCGATGGCGAAGTGCTCCATGCCGACCGCCCAGCGCGATCTTAAGGAATTACTGGATGCCGGGATGCTCATCCGCAACGAAGGCGGGAGCAAAAATACCAGCTACGATGTTGCGCTGTCCTAAATCGTGACCGTCCCGACCTGCTCCGTGCGGCTCATGAAGCCCTGGCAACATTGCCAAGACTAAACATCCAACAGCTCCCCCACCAGGTTGGGTCTGGAATGAGGCTTTCCCGCCTTTGCGTTCTTAGCTAACCTGTTTATCTCTCCTGTTTGCGATGCCTCCTCGGACTCAGAAGTATGGGTGGGAGCGTGAGGCATTTTCTTCCCTCATTGCGTCTTCAAGAAATCGCAGATGGACGCCTCGCATACCGGCACGCACAACTCGATGATTTTCACACATCTCGGCCGCATTGTGGGATTCTGGCCGGGTGCT
The DNA here is from genome assembly GCA_964555285.1 of uncultured Nitrospiraceae bacterium. GTDB lineage: Bacteria > Nitrospirota > Nitrospiria > Nitrospirales > Nitrospiraceae > JBBIQV01. Next base: position 8,769 of record CAZKRM010000037.1, on the reverse strand, counting down.
GTCGCCCCTGCTGGACCTGACAGGCATGGCGAGAATCAGGTGGTGCGGCGCGCCCCTTGGTTGGTGATGGCCGGGCTATCGTCCATCAAAAATGCCGGGGTCCGCAGGCCACCGTAATCGGGAGGTCTCGGTGCCCCGCCAGGGGTCATCGCCGCGTTGTTGTTAACCAGCGTAGGTTTCGGCCTATTGTAGATATGATTTTGACATCATATGATCTCTATGCCATAGTGTGGCCGTGAGCTGGATTGTTGAGCTGAGCGATGAGTTTAAGCCGGAGTTCGACGAGCTACACGAAGACGTCCAAACGGAGCTCTTGGCCTTGACGCGTCTCCTCCAGCATTTCGGACCGCACTTGGGGCGGCCTCGCGTAGACACCCTGAACGGCTCACGCCATGCGAATATGAAGGAACTCCGGTTCAGCGCAGCGGACGGCGAGTGGCGCGTCGCGTTTGCGTTCGACACAAAGCGGAAGGCGATCCTACTCGTCGCAGGGGATAAGTCGGGCGTCAGTGAAAAGCGGTTCTACCGTGCCTTGATTCGCAAAGCCGATGACCGGTTTGCCGCGCATCTGGCGCGGCTGAAGAAGGAACGGGAGGAATAAACATGGCCACGAACGTCGATGAGATCATCAAGAAATTGAGCCCGAGCCGGCGCAAGAAGGTGGAGACCCGTGCCGCCGAACTGATGGCCGAGGAAATGACGTTGCGTGAACTGCGGCGGGCGCGCAGGCTCACGCAGGTCCGGATGGCCAAGAAGCTCGGAATCACGCAGGATAGTGTGTCGCGCCTCGAACAGCGCAGCGATCTCTTACTGTCCACACTTCGAAAGACCATCGAAGCCATGGGCGGGAATCTGTCTCTGATCGCCCAGTTTCCAGACCGTGAGCCGGTGGTGCTGTCCGGCATTGCCAAAGATGACCAGGAGTCGAAGACCGCAAGCCGCCGGCACGCGCTGGCGTAACCTGGGACGACTGAGGGCAAGTTCCGTGCGCCGCCTGCCCCAGCCAGGTACTGGTACGGAAGCCCATATCCGTTCAGGGTGTGATCGGGATGTCGGCTGTCCCGCCGTCGTTCAGTTACGTCTAGCATGCACCCTTCAGACACACGGCGATGGACTGAAGCCTAAGCCCGTGTGCCATTGGAGATCATGAATCTGCCTTCCGACAACACCCTTATCTCCAGAGGAACGAGCCGCCCGGGTGGCTCGTATTCGGGCTCGGGCTCAAGAGGTGTTTGGGGAACCGGAAAAGGCGGCGCTGTGACTCAATAGACAGTTGAAGACAGTTGACCACCTGGTCCCATCTGTCGATTCTCCTGGCCGCGTTGTCTTCATCGGGCAGAGGACGAACACGTCTTCCTCACAGGCAATGGTTCAATGGTCTACGGTCTAGAGCTGGCCTGCGGAAAAGTATCATCCGCGGGAGCTATCTGAACCTACTTGTCGCTAATTTTATTCCCAAAGAAAGAGCGCAGAAGTGGTGCGGTTAGGCCTGAAGACTGTCTATAAAAAACGCTCAGGAGAAAATGTGGCGTGATGTAAGTGAAGGAAAAATTGGAGCGGGAAACGGGATTTGAACCCGCGACCCTCGCCTTGGCAAGGCGATGCTCTACCACTGAGCTATTCCCGCTCACGGACGAAGGGACGCAATTGTACTGGTCAGGGATACCCCTGTCAACCTAAGACCAGAGTCCCTAATCCGGACGTAAGGTCGTTGGGCTTGCTTCTGAGGCAGAGCGAAGGGCTCCCGTGACGATGACCGCGTGGCATTCCGGTGCCAGGGATGACATGGCACAGGGGCCGCCGGGCCACCGAGGCGTCTGTTGGGGGCATCTGGAGCCGGATGGGCCTCACGGCACAGACGACGCCCTGCGAGCGATCGTCGCGACCGGCGGACGGAGCGAGGAAGGGTTTACGTGGGGGCCGGCAGGAGCTGCACGGCCTCGATCCACTGCGCCAGCCGGGCCCGCGTCGTCGCGAGCCGGAGCCAGAGCTGCCGCGCATGGGTGATGAGGCGTCCCGGCGGCAGGGCGAGGCGCTTGAGCGCGGTCAACACATTGTGGGCCGGCAACGCCAGGCGCAACCAGGCCGCGTTGGCGCCGAAGCGCCCGCACGGCAGCACGCCCCCGGCCAGTTCGTTCTTGACCACGTCATGGACGTGCTCAATGGTGCCGGCCTTCTCCCGATGCCACTGCAACAGCCGGGCGCCATCCCAGTCCCACACGTTCGAGAGGACCGCGACATGCTTGACGGCCGTGCCATCGGCGAAGAGATCGCCTTGGCGTGGCCGCACGCGGACCGCGACGTAGCGCAATGGCGCGGTCTCGCGCTGTTCACTCGCCTCGCTGGGGACGAAGGGCACCTCGGCCCAGTCGCGTAGGGCATCCGGTGCCTCGCCCGGTGCCGCGTAGGGGTGCCAGGCGGTCTCCGGCAAGGTCTGGATCGCTGCCGCCAAGGCCGGGCTCATGCGGGCACTGATCGCAAAGTCGATCCGCCCCACGGGACCGTTGGGGCGCTCTGGATTGTGCAGCCACGTGAGCAACTCCGCCTCGTGACAGGCCGAATCGCCGCGAAAATAATACTCCTGGATCGTGGACGGCAGGGCCGCGAAGGCGGCTTGGGCCACAGGCAACGGGGCGAAGCCGGCCGGCACATTGCCGTCCCGGAACTGATCGGCCACGACGAGGTTCAGCTCGGCCCACACCCTCCTTCGCCGAGGCTCCGGAGGGCGGGCCCGCCGTCATGGGCTGATAGCCTCGGCCCCCGTCATAGTGCGGCAAGGCCTCCCGCTTGTGACTCTCGTGGATCGTGGCATCCTGATCGATCGTCGCAATGCGTTGGTCCGGGCAGCGGGCCGCCACCGCCCGGACCAGATCGACGTTCACCTGCGCCAAGCCCTGCAAGGGCTCGGTCTCGTCCGGAATGAAGGCCACTTGGCCCGCCGGCCGCTGCGCCTTCGCCGTGGCGAGGGCCTCCTCCAGATGAAAGGCATAGAGAAACTTGCGCGCGGCATCGGGCAACGGCAGCGCATGGCCCAGCAACGTGGGCAAGCCGGGATCTTCGGCCAGGCGGCGGAAGTCCTCCAGATAGTCGCCACCGGCCGCATCCAGTACGGAGCCTGGCTGGCTCGGCCGACTCTTATGGATGGCTTACGTCCGGATTAGGGAAGTGGAAACGCCCTTTTGAAGAGAACAAGAGGCCGGCGATCGGAAGTGTGGAAAGGAGACTGGTGAAGAGGGGCGAGGGATCGTGCGGAAACAAGGGTCGAAAAAGAAGTAGTGATTACGGTCCCCAGCGCATCCCGAACATGAGCGCGACGCTCGAGTGGTCCTTCTCTGGAAGAGAGGGTGACAGGTTGATGCTGTGCAGGTTGACCATGAGCGTGCTCGACAGCGCGAGCTTGGGGGCAACCTGATACTCGACTGAGATGCCGAGCGGGATGTAGTGGCTTGTGTCGCTCCGATCGATGCGGTTCGCGCCGGTCCCACGATCGAGGTCGGCGTGAACGAACCCCAAGCCGGCAAAGGGGACGACATTGATGCCGTTGTTCAAACGAAGATGATACTTGGCGGTTCCCGCCATGGCGATCTGGGTCAAGTTTCCGGTCGGGTTGAGCAGCACCATGGGGCCGAACGAAAAGTTGCGGTCCAAGTAGTAATCCAGATTGAAGCCGAGCGCGAAGACAGTGCCATCGACCGTCCCGCTCACAAAGCCGATGTCCGTCCCGAATCCCCAGCGATTGTCGTCTGCGAAAGCCGGGGTCGCAACGCACAGAGCGGCAGTCAGACACATGGCCAGGGCCACACTCGCGCATCGTGACGTGATCGCAGTCATGACGCTCCTTCCGGTAGTGGCAATGCGGCGCGGACTTTATCACAGAGGATCGAAGGGGACAAGTCAGGCTGCTTGTCACCTCGGCGAGCGCTCACCGGTTGTGCTCCCTTTCGCCGGTGCGTTATGCTGGCCGCCCACTCATTCACTGTGAGCTGACCCATGACCGCTGATCCCAAGACTCCCAAAGAAGCTGCCGAAGCGCTCTACGCAGTCACACCGCGCGCGATCTCCTGCGCGATGTTGGAAGAGTATGGCATCGAGACCACGGCGGCTCAGGCGGAAGAGGTGACCTACGAGGTGCTCTCCCTGAATCTTTACTGGGCCCATGTCGCCATCGAGTCCTACCTGCCCCGCGAGTTCCGCGCGGTTATGTTCGACTACCTGCTGGAATTGATCCGGCTCGACTGGGGCGGCCAGTTCAAATTGAGCCATGCAAAGTGGGCCGACTACCGGCAGGAGCTAGAAGCCCGCCGCCGCGCCTATGCAAAGGTCGTCGAAGGAGGCGGGAGTCCGCTGGCGGTTCAGACGGAGCTGGGGGCCCTGCTCGAAGACAGGGGGACGGTGCGGGAAGAAGATCGAGCGAAGTTCCTGGCCTTGTTGATCGATGTGGTCCCGTTCGAGACCTATGGCGAGCTGCTCAAAGGGCTGGGCTGACCCAGGTGTTCATCGACATCATTCGCCTGCGTCACAGATAGCGATGAGAGAGGACCTTCCCCTGGTTATCGAATTCGTAGAGCAGAGGCGCGCCGGTCGGAATGTTGAGTTCCAGCACCTGCTCTTTCGAGAGCTGTTCCAGTTGCATCACGAGCGCCCGCAAGCTGTTCCCGTGGGCCGCGATGAGAATCGTTTCACCCTTTAGAACGTAGGGCTTGATGCGTGCCTCGTAATAGGGGAGGACACGGTCGGCTGTGTCTTTCAGGCTTTCCCCGCCGGGCGGGGGCACGTCGTAGCTGCGCCGCCAGATTTTGACCTGCGCGTCGCCGTACTTCTGTGCCGTCTCCGCTTTGTTGAGTCCCTGCAGCTCTCCGTACATCCGCTCGTTCAGGGCCTTATCTTTTTCAATCGGGATGGCGGACTGTCCGGTGACTTCCAACACCAGGCGCAGGGTTTCAATGGCGCGCGCGAGCACCGAGGTAAAGGCCCGGTCGAACCGATAGGCCGTCAGTTTCCTGCCCGCGACCTTTGCCTCCTCGATCCCTTTGGGTGACAGCGGCACGTCCACCCAGCCGGTGAAGCGGTTCTCGAGGTTCCATTGCGACTCTCCATGACGTAACAAGACCAGACGAGCCATCCCTCTCTCCTTCCTCTCGCAGCATGCGGTGCGTTACTGCCGCAAGGATACGCGATCACCACATCAAGTCAAGTCAGCCGCCAGCGGTTGCAATCATGGGAGGCGGCAGTAGGTGCACCCACTTTCACGCATGCCCTGGTGACGATGTTCTCTCCAGCCGGCTCTCCTCAGCATGTTGTACATCCGGTCGAAGGTCGGCGACAGGTGCGCTAGCACCCGATCGGTCACCGTCTTCATCGGGTACAGGGGGTGGGCGGCTGGCTTCAGGTGAAAAATAGCTGAACATCGCCCGCCGCTGAGAGAGCTTACCGAGCATCCAATACTTCCAGGTTGATGGGATGCACCGCGCAGAATAACGAAATCGCAAAACCCTTAGGCCGTTTCCTAACATCTTGCTAGACTGGCCGCATGAACAGCGGCGAGAAGCAGGTGTTCGTCAACGACTGAGCGAGACAACATGTTCTGTCGGAGGTGGGGGAGAAGACGACGATGAAATGCCGGTGGGAGGACAACATGACACATGCACACACAATCAGAATTTCCGCAGCGCTTGGGGCCATGCTCGGCATCGCCTGCCTAGCTCCCGTTCCAACAATGGCGCAAGGGAGGGATATGGGGTGCAGTCCGACTCTCGCCAATCCTTGCACTGGAGGAGGCTCCAGAGGTGGTGGCGGCGGTGGGTACAGCGCTCCATCCTACGATTATGGAGCCGCGCGCCGCGCCCAGGAAGCAGCAGAGGCCGCCGCTGCCGCCGAACGCCGACACCGGCAGGACGAAGCCGATCGCATCGAGCGCGAGCGCTTGGCGGCGGAACAACGCAAAAAGGAGAAAGAGGCCGCATTCATTCGCGACCGCGACGCGAGGGCGAAGATGCTCAAGGGATCGTCAGGCGGGGCGATGTCTCAACTGAAAGGCCTCTCAGGCACGGACAGCTCCGGCCTCAAGGGGAGCGGATTCGATCAGGGCGGTCAGTTGAAATCCCTGCCCGGCGCAGACAACTCGGTGGTGGATAGCCGCAATGAGCCGGCCGGTCTGGGCGGTAAATCCGATTTCAAAGGAGCCTTTGCCAAGCCCGCGCCCACGGTGCCGTCCGGCGATCCCATGGTGGTAGATGCGCGCAACGTGCCATCCGGCTTGCCGAAAGCCTTGGACAACGCCATTGCCACCGCCTATTCGGCTGCGCCTCCCGGTGTGAGCGACCGTGTCCGCAAAGGATTCCAAGCCGTCATGGATCGCGATTGGAAGGTCGCCAAAGCCTGGTTTCAGGACGCACTCAACCGCGACCCCAACAATGCCGGGCTGAAACGCATGATTGTCCTTACCGAGTACTCGTTGCGCGACAGGAGTCCTGTGACATCAAGAGTCACAAGTTCTGTTCCGGCTGTGAAAGAATCTGTTCCAGCCAAAGCTGAAGTCGACGAGTTTTTTAGAAATTTTAGAGAGGGGCGGAAATTTACGCCAACGGACAAAGTGCGTAACTACGTTTTAAGCATGTCTAACGAAGAGTTCAAGAATCGTATGTGGGAATCCCCCCTGCAACTACCCCAGGATTCCGATGTCGAATATCTGTTTGACCTGAAATGAATGAATGATGATGGAGTGCGAACTATGAAATCGATCAACACGCTCATCCTGCTCACCTTCACATTCTTGGCTCTGGCCGCGAGCGCCTACGCGCAAACCCCGCGCGAGCAACTGCAGCAGATGGTCGAGCAATTGCAAAAGACGCCAAGCGACAACGCCCTGCGCGAGCGCATCATCAAGCTTGGTTCGGAAATCAAGCCGGCGCCGGTGATTCCGGAAGAAGCGAACCGCGCCTTTGTGAAAGGCAACGTGTTTCAGAAGGAAGCGAAGGACGCTTCCGGCTACGAGCTCGCGATATCTGCCTATCGGGAAGCCCTGCGTTCTGCGCCCTGGTGGGGCGATGCCTACTATAACCTGGCGGTGGCGTTGGAGTCGGCGCGACAATTCGGGGTGGCCATTGCCTCGATCAAGCTGTACATGGCCTCGGTGCAGGCCGGGAGCGCGGAAGCACGTGAGGCGCAGAACCGCATGTATGCCATCGAGGCAAAAAACGAATTAGCGAACATCCCCCAAGCGCGTGCCGCCACGGAGCGGGAGAAGGATGAGGCCTTGATCAAGAGTCTCAATGGCGTGCGATTTGATTGCCCGAATCGTGATTGGATAAGCGGAACCACACAGTTAAGTGAGGCCTGGTTGGTGATCAACGGAAGCCAGCTCACGGAGTGGACCAAGGTGATCCGGGCCGACCCCGATCTGGCGCGTGCGAATCCATCATCCTATGCATTGGGCGCCGTTCATAGGACTAGCTCACCAATCGTAGGAGCTCTCGCTCGGGGGGAAACTTATAACGTCGGGAGAAACTATAAGATTGCATCGGATCGCATTGTCATCGAACACACAGGGATAGCTCCTATTTCGTGTAGCCGACACTAGCAATATCTGAATTTGTACGCATAGCCTGGGTAGAGCGAAGCGAACCCCGAGAAGGCCAATTAACTGAATGATGGAGAACGAACAATGAAGTCTGTCAGCAATCTCACAATTGTCGTATTCGCATTCCTGGCTCTGGCCGCGAGTGCCGACGCCCAATCCCCGCGCGAGCAGTTGCAGCAGCTAGTCGAGCAGTTGCAGAAGACGCCGAGCGACAACGCCCTGCGTGAAAAGATCATCAAGCTCGCCATGACACTCAAGCCCGCGCCTGCAATACCAGAAGAAGCCCGCGAGCCATTCGTGATGGGCGCGACGGTGCTCAGGAAGGCCAGCGATCCTGCTGGAGCCGGCAAGGCAGTCGAGTTGTTCACCCAAGCCCTCACCGTCGCTCCCTGGTTTGCCGAGGCCTACTACAACCGCGCGCTCGCACGTGAAACCGCAGGCCAGTTCGAGCCGGCCATTGACGACCTCAAGCTGTATCTCGAATTCAAACTCACAGACAGCGAACGCCGCGAGGCACAGGACAAAATTTACGCGCTCAAAGCCGACGCCCAGTTAGCTTCCGCCAGGAAATCTGAGGAAGTAAAAGCTGCGGCAGCTAAGGCAGCGGCTGACACACCGCAAGCGCGTGAAGCCGCGCTGCTCCAGAAGGTGGAGGGAGCGAGGTTTGTGAATGATCGAAACCGCGCCCCTAGCCCTCATTTTTCTTATGGTGACATTTTAGAGATAAAAGACGGGATACTGTACTGGTCGATACGAATTTATTCGATGGGAAGTGGGAATGACCGCGCTCTATCGTTCAAGGGTCATGACCAGCCGGGTTTGTACTCAGTTGAGAGGGCTTTGTACCGTGACGGCGCGTTCACGGTCACCAACTACGGCATCACCTGTGTCTATCGAATTAGACTGGATGGCAAAGCACTCCTAAAGCGATGCTCCAACTACCAGTCCAACGACTCCGATGATGCCATTCTCAGGGAATAGCGCGAAGCGAAACCTGGAAAAAACCAATCAACGAATGAAGGACAACGAACGATGAAATCTACCAGCAGTCTACTCATTGTCGTCTTCACATTCCTGGCTCTGGCCGCGAGCGCCGAGGCTGAGTGCAGTACCTTCTCTGCCAGTTTGCCTGTGGGGGGGGATGGTAGAGGGATCTTCGATCAATGATGTAGAATATGCGCTGATAAAGG
>CAZKRM010000036.1:0-34426 GCA_964555285.1 uncultured Nitrospiraceae bacterium | reverse complement strand
GATCGCTCATTGGATCTGGGGCGGGGGATGGCTGGGGAAGCTGGGGGCCCTGGAGTTCGCCGGCGGGGCGGTCGTGCATATCAGTTCCGGGGTCGCCGCGTTAGTCTGTGCGCTGGTGTTGGGCCAGCGGCAGGGGTATGGCACCGATTATATGGCCCCCCACAATCTTCCGATGACCCTGTTGGGAACCGGACTCCTGTGGTTCGGCTGGTTCGGGTTCAATGCCGGCAGCGCCTTGAGCGCGAACGGGATCGCCGTGAACGCGTTCATCGCCACCCATACGGCTGCGGCCACTGCCGCCTTGACTTGGATGCTCGTGGAATGGGTTCACCGGGGAACGCCCACGGTGCTGGGCGTGGCCAGCGGCGCGGTTGCCGGGTTGGCGACCGTGACGCCCGGAGCCGGCTACGTGGGGCCTTTTTCGGCCTTACTGATCGGGCTGGTGGCCGGCGGTCTGTGTTATACGGCAGTGATACGGTGGAAGGCGAAGCTGGGGTACGACGACTCGCTGGACGTGGTCGGCATCCACGGGGTCGGGGGAGTGACCGGCATTCTGGCCACGGGGATTCTCGCCTCGAAGACGGTGAATTCGGGTGGGGCAGACGGTCTGTTGTCCGGTAGTCCGACGTTCTTCGGCATCCAGGTGCTGACGATAGTCGTCACGGTGATCTTTTCACTCGTGGCCACCTATGCGATTCTCAAGCTCGTCGATCGGCTCGTGGGCTTGCGCGTGTCCGCTGAGGAGGAATCGATGGGCCTGGATCTGAGCCAGCACAACGAGCGGGCCTATTCGTGATGACGCCGGTCAGGGGCCAAGTCTCGGCCATCCGGCAATCTACTTGTCGAATGACGAGTGACCCGCCTTCGCCGAGGCTTCGGCGGGCAGGCGAGATACGAGCGACGGGCGCGAGATCTCGCTTCACGAACAACGCTTCACGAGGAGGCGCAGTCTTATGAACGACGCACACGATCGCGTCCATATTGACTTCATGGGCAAGACGTATCGGGTGTCCAAGGACACCACCCTGATGGGAGCGTTGCTCGAAACTGGATGGGAGTCTGCCAGAGAGCTTGGATGTCTAGGAGGGTGCTGCGGGGCCTGCGCTGCGCTCTATCGGCTCTCTGACGAGACCCATGTGCGAACCGGACTGGCCTGCCGGATTCCCATCCAGGAGGGCATTGCCTTCTCGCTCCTGGGACGCTATCCCTGTCCCAATCCAGCCTACGATCTCGCCACGATCGAAGATCCGAAACAGGCGCTTTTCGATCTGTTCCCGGAGGTTGCCACTTGCAGGAAGTGCGGCTCCTGCGTGCGAGCCTGCCCGCAGCAGATCGACGTCATGCGGGGCGTCTGGTGCGCCGTCTTCGGGAACTTCCACGAAGCGGCGGATCTGTTTCGGAGTTGCGTTCAGTGCGGGCTGTGCGCCTATGCCTGTTTGGACGGCCTCCGGCCTCTCTGGGTCGGAGCGTACGTTCGCCAGGCGCAGAGTGTCCTGCCGGACAACCGGCAGGTTGAGCTTGAGAATCGGGTCGATCAGACCAACGCCGGATCGTATCGGTCGGAATAGGACTTCGTGCTGCGCGGATCGGAGCGCCAAAACGATGGGCCGGAGGAGTACGGCTGCCCCATCTTCCTACGCTGCTGCCGTCATCTGATCTTTTCAGCGAGAAACACGGACAAGGTCGGATTCAAGGGATGAACTCGATGGGGTCATTGCTTGACTTTGCACTGCTCCATCGCCTGTCGCCGCTGTGGGGTGAGGGGTGTCGATTCGATGGCGTCTTGAATCTTCGAGATGCGTGATGGCGAGACGCCAAATCGCACGGCTACCATGTTCAGTGGTTCATTGGCCGCTCGTCGCAACAACCACACCGCCGTGTAATAGGCCTCCCGATGCGTGCGCCCCACCCCAGTCGTGGGTGAAATCCCATAGACACGTGCCACGCGGGTCATGATCTCATCCGCCTTCAATCTCGTCGGCTCGGTTTGTGCCAGCGGGACTGAAGAGGCGGGGTCATTCCTTGACTTTCCACTGTGCTATGGCTTGTTGCTGTTCCCGTGTGAGAGGAGCTGATTCGATCCACGCTTGAACGTGGGTGAGACGAGGTGCAAAGTCAAGCAATGACCCCATCTCTTCCAACCTTGCGATGTTGCTCGCATATAGTATATACATAATACGGTGTTCGAATGGGATTCTAGAAAAGCGGTCAGCAATGAGGCAAAACATGGAGTCTCGTTTGAAGAAGCGAGTAGCGCATTCTTCGACTCCGGAGGATTAGACGGTGAGGATCTTGCGCATTCGGTGAAAGAAGCGCGCCGCTATAGACTGGCGCGATCGGTTGCAGGGAATTTGCTCGTCATTGTCTACACAGTAAGGAGCCGCGGCCATGAAAAAACGATCAGACTCATCAGTGCGAGGCTGGCGAATCGCAAAGAAAAAAAGCGTTACCAAGAAGCAAAAGATTGATTACTCAGACATCCCCCCTCTGTCAGACGAGCAATTGGCCTCCATGCGAAGGGTTGGACGGCCCCCGTTGGGAGATGAGCCGAGGCAACTGATTGCCATCCGTCTCGACCCCAAAGTGCTCCGTTGGCTGAGGGCCGTCGCGGCTAAACGGCATGTGCCGTATCAATCGCTCATTAACGACCTGTTGGCGAGTGAGATGAAGAAGGTTGGCTAGGGTGTGGTGGAGGCGAGCGGTGTTTCTGGTTTCCTTCAGTAAAGGTGCCGCGGCGGCTGTCAGGCAGCGACAAGCTGCCCGTCGTAGGTGCTGACCATGAGCGTTCCCGCCTGCATCATGGGGCAGTGCTATGGGCTCATTGCTTGACTTTGCACTGCGCCATCGCCTGTCGCTGCTGTGGGGTGAGGGGCGTCGATTCGATCGGAACTCGATGGGGTCATTGTTTCTCGATCAGAAAAACCGCAAGGGTCTCGTTCAGGCGAGTCCGGGGATGCAGGCGCAGATGTTCTTGCAGCAAAGGAAGAGATAGCAGTTCCTTCGCACCGGTGCTGTCGAGCAGGTGCATCGAATAGGCTGGAAGGGTTGCTCCGAGCCGCGAGGGGCCGACCACAAAGGCCAAACCGCCGCGGGTCAAAGCAGTGGTGATGGTTGAAAGCGCCCTCGTGCACCAATCCCGATCCTCGTAGTCCGCAAAGGGAATCCAAGAATACACCACGTCGTACTTTCCCGCGTACACTTCTTCGCGCGCACCATCGAAGGGAAGAAAGCGCGTCTCCCGCACGGCGTCCAACTTGCCGGTTTGGGCCGCCTGATCCCAGAGCGCCTGTGCCTGTCTTTGCGCCCATTCCGGTGAGCGATAGAGCACGGTCGTCTGCCTCGCATAGTCCAAATCGATGCAGCCTGCCGCCACGGCGTCGAAACCGTCGATCAGCACGCGCCTGATCCGCGCAAGCCTCGTTGGAAGATCGGCGACTCTATTCAGAGACACGTAGAGCTGTTCCAGGACAAACGGTTGGGTAGAGAGCTCCGCCACTTCAGTGTCGTCGTCCGGATAGAAGAGCGCGAGCGTTTGAATGGATACAGGAGCAAGCTTGGGCGGAGAGCCGCCAAAGAAGGCGCGCCAGTCGAAAGGATAGGCCGCCATCCTGTGCGAAAGAGTTTCATGGGCGACGCCCCAAACAGGGTTCAGCGGCAACAGTCGAATATTGGCGCCGTCTCGGAGCTGTAACCGGTTTTCTACGACGGCGGCGGTCCGCCCGCACGAAGCAAACCCTCCTCTCGTTCCCGGAGCCACATAGGGGACACCGACAGGGTCATCCACCACCGTCACTTTCTGAACCGCGCCGCCTTGGATCGTCACGACAAGCTGCCGGGCCCGATCGAAGTAGCGCCACGGCGGGTCATGGCGCGGCCACCACGCGATCCGGTTCGCGCGATGTACGTCCATGAACAACTCGTGCGGGTTCTCGCCGTTGGGGACTTCGGACCTGAAAAATGAAGAGAACAGTCCGTAGGCCGGCTCCGATGGGTAGGTCGGAAGACCACGGTAGTGGAGGGAGATCGGACCGTCTGTCCGGGACTGGTCGTCGCAGAGGCCCCAGATGAGCTCCAGGACGGCGCTGCCGGTTCCGGGGAGGGTGGACTGGAATAGTTCGACGACATTCAGCAAATCAATCCTGGCCCAAGGGATCGCCCCCATGTAGCTCATGAATCGTGGATGGGTGAATGTGCCGTCTTCCAGGAGGAAGAGACCGTCTTTCTTGAGATGAATCGTGACGCGTCTGTCTGCCTCCCACTCGAAGCTGCTGTCCGGAAAGAAGTAGCGCACATCGTCCGGCGGCACGCGCCAAGCCTGCGCGGCCATTCGGCGGAGGTCGTCGGGCGATGCCGGGGGCCGATCCGCCCGGCGAGAAAGGTCCAGCACGGTTTTGTGCGTCGTCGCCTCTGCAACCAGTCCGAGCCACAGGAGAGAATCCAGGCGGACGCGGGCCCGCGCGAGCCTGATTGTGCCGATCGCAATCTGTGCCCATTCGCATTCGTGCAGCACGGTGCCGGAAGGGTCCGTGCAGAAGGCGCGCCGGCCGTCCTCGCCATAAAAAATCCGGTGCCCGGTGGGTCCGATCACGATGCGGGGGCCGGACATCGGGTCTCGACCGGGTAAGTGGTAACTGATGGCTCCGTCAAGCTCAGCAGGGACAACATCTGTGCGTTGATCGGTGAAGCAGGCAAGAGTCCGGTGGCTCGAGGGAAAAAGCAGATCGTCGATCGGTGGCGCCGGCATGATCGGAGGCATAGAAGGAATGCCTCCTTAGCGCAGATGCGGGAAATGAAGGATGATAAAGATCAAGTCCTCGATTGATTATTGGCATGTGTGGGAAGCGGGAGAGTCTGGATAAGTGGCGAGGTCCCGAACCGGTCCGGTGGCGGATGCCGAACGAATAGGCTGCTGAGTATGGCGCAGTTCTGGGGCGCACTGAATAGCGAGCAGTATGTCGGTCTGTGTCCATGGGTATGGATGCAGTTGGAAAGTTCGGAGTCCCCGGGCCCCTTTCCGTTTCTGGGCGGTGTGGCCCCATCGGTTGTGGCCAGCCTCCATGAGGTCCATCAACACCTCGCCGGCGCGATCGACATGGCGATCAGCGATGTGTTTGCGGGCCGTTCGTCCAGCCACGATCCGACGCTGCGGACGCGGCTCGAGAACGCCTATGCAGAGGTGGTTCACTCTCGCCCTCATTGGCGGGAACACATCTGGTGCCGGCGGGAACCCGATGGAACCTTCCATTGGGAATTTCCGCTGGATGCCGCACAATCCGCTACCATCGAGTACAGCGGTCTGCGCGTCTTCAACGCGGCGACGAGACAGGTGATTCCGTTCGGCTTCGACCGGCTGATGGCTCCCGTAATCGGGAGATTGATCGGCTGCCTCGATGGGACGCAGAGGGTGGCGGAGATTCGCGCCGAGATCGTGCGGATGGGAGCAGCCTCCGGCCCCGACCGCGTCAAATGCCTGGCCGGATTCTTGGACCTCCTCAGCGCGCATGACTGCCTGGCCGTATCAGCGCGCTCGTCGATCCGTGAGCATTGGCTCGGCGCCACGCACGATCGCGATGTCGTCCATCTCGGGCATGCAGCCTTGATGTATCGGCAGCGCGACAGTTTTTTGCTTTTCGATCCCTGGCTGATCCCCTGGTTTGCCGAAGCCCCTATTCCGTCTCTCTGGACTTCCCTGCTCCCGAAACCGTCCGCGATCTTTCTGACCCACGACCATGACGACCATGTCGATCCTCGCACGCTGCTGGCTTTTCCGAAGGAGACGCCGGTCATCGTGCCGAGCCGGAAGAATCGGCGCGCGCTGTTTTACGATTACAGAGCGCTGCTGGGCGGCCTGGGATTTACGCGGATTATTGAGTTGGCGCATGGGGACACGTGGACCTTCGAGGGGGGCGGCGTGGTCTCCGTTCCATTCTACGGGGAGTGCTCGTGCGAGCTGGGCATGCCCCGCAATTGTTATCTGATCGCGGATCGCGGCCGCAACGTTCTGGTGCACGTGGATAGCGGTCCCACCAACTCCGGCGAGAACGCGGTGAAAGACGGCGTGATCGACGATCTGGTCCGGCAGTACGGCCCGATCGAGATTGTGTACGCGCAGCCTGGCCAACTCTTGGAACTCCGGACGTTCGCCGCCTATGCCTGTCTCTCTCATCCAGGCCGTTGGCTCGAAGTCGGCGAGAATTGTTGCGTGTCGAGCGACTACCTGGCCCAACTCGCTTCGAGTGCGAGGGCGCGCACGTTCATCGCCTACGCGAACGGGGGCGCCGACTGGTTGCCGGACCATCCGGTTTTTGTGTTCAGCGGAAGAAACCAGGCCCTCCGCGAGATGGTGACGGCCCACTGGTGGCCATTGGAGACGCTCGCAAAGAAGTTGGCTCCACAGGGTTGTCGATACCACCACAGCCGCGCGCGCGATATCGTTCGCCGGGAACTCGACGGCCCGACGGAGGTCTTGCCTGCCGCCGCGCCGGCGCCCGAGGAACTCTATCGGTTGGACCACGCCCCTCCGCCGATGCCGGCGGCGTGAGGTTTGAGTGAGGGGTTCTGAGTAGCGAATGATATACGATGCCGAGCAAGTCGAAGAAATAGATGACGATTATCCTTACGTGGGTTCATCTTCTCGCGGCGGTCAGTTGGATCGGGGGGATGCTGTTCTTGTCGGTGGTGTTGGTCCCGACTTTGAAGCGGGAGATGAGTGCCTCGCAGCGTGCGGTGCTGTTCAGGACTGTGGCGCTGCGCTTCCGCGCGGTGGTGTGGGTCGCGATCGCGATCCTCCTGAGCACTGGGCCGGCCTTGGTCTCCTACCGAGGTATCCCGGTCGTTGACCCATCGGGATGGCCGCGGGTCCTGGCTGTCAAGCTAGGGCTCGTGACCATCCTTCTTCTCTTGACCCTGACCCACGATTTCATCATCGGGCCTCGCGTCGGGCGGATCGCACAACTCCCCCCGGAGAGCCGAACCAGGTTCGATCAAGCCCTGGTGCTGTGGTCTCCTTGGGTTGCTCGCCTGCCTCTCCTCCTGGCGTTGGCCGTCCTGTTCGCCGCCGTCTTGCTTGTGCGGACCATTCCATGAGCGAAGTCTGACCCTCTCGGGTCCCTGCTCGTTCTTGTCGCTTTACGCCACAACGGCCACCAAGTTCACTGTAGCAGGACTCCCCCCTCGATATTGTCTCAGCCGTCCTGCGAGGGCAGCAACCTCTCGATTTTTCTGAAAGCCCGCCGCGTAGCTTGCCGCTATTGGTCAAGGTCTTTCCCTTGCAGTATTGATGATCTCTCGTCACGAGTGGGTGCTTCAGTGAATAAGAAAGTCTCCTTCTCCATCTGGTACGTCGTCCTCGCCATCTGGGCCGTGATCCTGGTTCACGATTTTATTCATGCGCTCCAGCGCATGGAAGAACTTCCCTACAGCGAGTTCAAAACGCTGGTTGCAGCCGGCAAAGTCGGCGAGGTTGCCGTCAGCAGCCAGACCCTCACCGGAAAGCTGAAGCCTGAAGCAGAGGCACAGGAGCCTAAATTGTTCACGACCGTTCGGGTCGAGGACCCGGAGTTGGTCAAAGAGCTGAATGCCCATCACGTGAAATTCACCGGTGTGATTGAGAGTACGTTCGTGAGGGATATCATCGCGTGGGTGCTGCCGGTGCTGGTCTTCGTCGGCATCTGGTTTTTCATCTTCCGGCGCTTAGGTCAGGGCCAAAGCGGGTTCATGACGGTGGGACAGTCTAAGGCGAAGATTTACGCTGAAAAGGACACGAAGGTCACCTTCGCGGATGTGGCCGGGGTGGACGAGGCGAAGGAAGAACTGCGTGAGGTAATCGAGTTTCTGAAGACGCCGGAAAAGTTCACGCGCCTCGGAGGTAAGATTCCGAAAGGGATCTTACTCGTCGGCCCGCCTGGAACCGGCAAAACCCTTCTGGCTCGAGCCGTGGCCGGAGAGGCCGGGGTGACGTTTTTCAGCATCAGCGGGTCCGAGTTTGTGGAAATGTTCGTGGGGGTCGGGGCAGCTCGTGTGCGGGACCTGTTCGAGCAGGCGAAGGTCAAAGCTCCCTGCATTATCTTCATCGATGAACTGGATGCGCTCGGGAAAGCCCGCGGGATGGGACCCATGGCGCATGAGGAGCGTGAGCAGACCTTGAACCAGTTGCTGGTCGAGATGGATGGCTTCGATCCCCGCATCGGTGTCATTCTGATGGCGGCGACCAATCGGCCTGAAATCTTGGACCCCGCGCTCTTGCGGGCCGGGCGGTTCGACCGCCACGTGCTGGTCGATCGCCCGGATAAGATCGGCCGCCTGGCCATCTTACGCGTCCATGCGAAGCCGGTGGTCCTCGGCCCCGATGCGGACCTCGAGGTGATTGCCGGGATGACCCCCGGTTTCTCGGGTGCCGATCTCGCTAATATCATCAACGAAGCGACGCTCTTGGCTGTTCGCCGAGACAAGGAGCAGGTTGGTCTCTCGGAATTGCAAGAAGCGGTCGAGCGGGTCGTCGCTGGATTGGAGAAGAAGAACCGAGTGCTCAACAAAATGGAGAAAGAGCGAGTGGCGTACCATGAGGTGGGCCATGCGTTGATGGCCCTGTCGCTCCCCGGCGCGGACCCTGTGCAGAAGATCTCGATCATTCCTCGTGGGATTGCCGCGTTGGGCTATACCCTTCAGCTCCCGACCGAGGATCGTTTTCTGATGACCAAGACGGAGCTGGAGAACAAGATTGCCGTGTTACTCGGAGGGCGGATTGCGGAAGAATTGATTTTCGGTGAGGCGTCCACGGGGGCGCAGAACGACTTGGTCAAGGCCACGGACATTGCCAAGAGCATGGTCAAAGCCTACGGGATGAGCGACAAGCTGGGAAGCGTCACGCTCGATCGTGAGCGCCGGCCCATCTTTATGCAGATCCAAGTGCCCCAAGAGAAAGGCGACTACTCGGAGGAGACCGCCCGCGAGATCGACTGTGAAGTGCGCCGTATCATCGATGAGCAATACGAGCGGGTGAAACGGCTGCTGGCGGAACAGAAGACCGCGCTCCTCGAAGGAGCGAAGAAGCTGCTCGATCAAGAAGTGATCAGCGGGGCGGATCTCAAGGCCATTATGGAAAAAATAGGAGCGTGACTTCCATGCCGGCGGCGGTTCAATCGCAACGGGCGAGCATCACGATCGGTCACGACCAGGCCGTGCACTGTATCGGTCCGTGGACTCTCCAGTCCCTGCCGGATCTTGAACGAGAGCTGGCTGCAGTGTCGTGGCCCCAGTCGAGTGAGCTGATCTGGGATGCCGGTCGCATTACGGCGATGGATACAGGCGGCGCCCTGTTGCTGCATCGGAGTCTGGATGAGTTGCGGCGGCAAGGACGGCAGGTCGAGTTGCGCGGGCTGCAACCGGCGTTTGCCGAGCTGATCGAGATGGTCTCGACGCATTCCACAGATCTCCGGGCTGCGTCAGACACCCGGCCCGGGTGGTTGGAAGGGATCGGGCGGGCGGCGTGGGAACGGGGGCTGCAGGGGAGAAAGGCGGTGGCCTTCCTGGGTGAAAGCGCGCTGGTTCTGGCGCGCTCGCTTGCCGCGCCGCGGTCCATTCGCTGGAGCGCCGTGTTTCGAAGCCTCGAGGTGGACGGGCTGCGCGCGGTTCCCATCATTGGATTGCTGACATTCTTGATGGGCGTGGTGATCGCCTATCAAGGCGCGGAACAGTTGCGGAAGTTCGGGACGAACATCTTCGTGGTCGATCTGGTCGGCATTTCCCTTATGCGGGAGATTGCGCCGCTGGTCACCGCGATCCTGGTCGCCGGGCGGTCGGGCTCGGCCTATGCGGCGCAGATCGGAACGATGAAGGTGACGGAAGAATTGGATGCGCTGCGCACGTTGGGATTGTCGCCGATGGATTTGCTGGTAGTTCCGAAAGTCCTCGCGCTGGCGATCGCCTTGCCCTTGCTGACGGTCTTCGCGGATGTCGTGGGTGTGATCGGGGGCATGCTGGTCGCGTTGATCCAACTGAGCGTCACCTTCACCGAATTCGTCTCACGCTTTGAAGAGGCGATTGCCGTGAGACACTTTGTGATCGGCATCGGGAAGGCGCCGGTGTTTGCGACGATCATTGTCCTCGTCGGTTGCTATCAGGGCTTTCAAATCCGCGGCGGCGTGGATGACGTCGGTCGGCATACGACGATCAGCGTCGTGCAGGCGATTTTTCTCGTCATCGTGTTCGACGCGTTCTTCTCCATCGTCTTGAACTGGTGGAGGCTGTGACAATGGTTCACCTCGCTGAGACGTCAGGCCGGCCGCTGATCGAGGTGAGCCACGTATGTACCCGCTTCGGGAAGGCCGTCGTTCACGACGATGTGAGCCTCACGGTCCGTCGGGGGGAGGTGTTCGCGATTGCGGGAGGGAACGGCAGCGGCAAGTCCACGTTGCTTCGAGAGATCATTCTCCTGCTCGAACCGACGTCAGGGAGCATTCAGGTGTTCGGTCGCGACGTCAGCCGACTCACTCGCACGGAGGTCTTGGAGTTGCGTCGCCGCTGCGGGGTGATGTTCCAGCACGGTGCGTTGTTCAGCTCGCTGACGGTGGTGGAGAATGTCGCGGCCCCTCTGATCGAGCACACCCGTCTCAGCAAAGACCTGATTCGCGAGATCGTAGGGATCAAGATCGCGCTGGCAGGGTTTCCGCCGGAGAGTGTCGCAAAGTATCCGAATGAACTCAGCGGTGGGATGCGGCGACGGGCCGCGCTGGCGCGGGCGATTGCGTTGGATCCCGAACTGCTGTTCCTCGATGAGCCGACCGCCGGGTTGGATCCTATCAGCGCGAGCGGGTTCGACGGCTTGGTGAAGGAATTGAAGAAGTTGCTGGGGTTGACGATCGTGATGGTGACACACGATCTCGATTCCCTGTGGCAGGTGGCCGATCGCGTGGCGCTGTTGGGGAATGGGACCATCCTCGGTATCGGGACCATGGAGGAATTGTCGCAGTCGGACGATCCGTTGGTTCGGGAGTATTTCCACGGGCCCAGAGGCAGGGCGGCCAGGGAGCAGCAGGCATGGAACCGAAAGTGAACTACGTACTGGTCGGGTTGTTTGTCGTGCTGCTTGGGCTGACCCTCGCCGGCGTGGTGGTGTGGCTGGGCAAGGGCGACTATCGCGGGGTGTACGATCGGTACTATGCCTACATGCGTGAGTCCGTAGCCGGACTGAGTGTCGATGGAACGGTCAAGTATCGGGGCGTGGAAGTGGGCCGCGTCAAAGAAATCATCCTCAATCCGGAGAATCCCGAGGAAGTGCGACTGACGCTGGATATCGTGCGCGGCACGCCGGTGAAAGAAGACACGGTCGCCGTGCTTGAGACGCAAGGTCTGACGGGTCTGGCCACGGTGAACCTCACGAAGGGTAGCCGTGAGTCGCCGCCTCTGACCGCCAAGGAAGGGGAGTTGTATCCGGTCATCAGAACCGGCCCATCGCTATTCTTTCGCCTCGACATGGCGCTGTCCCGCCTGTTGGCAGAGCAGTCCCTGACGAAGTTGATCGATCATTTGAGCGGGCTCGCCGGCGATGCTCGGTCCGTCGTAGACGAGGAGAATCGGGCCGCCCTCAAGCAAATCGTGAACGACTTGGCGACGGTCGTGCACACGCTGGCGGAGCGCAGCGGGCGAGTGGATCAAGGAGTGACCAAGGCAGCCGAGACCGCCGAGAATCTTGCCACGATGACGAAGACGATGAACGAACAAGTGCCGGCACTCTTGGACCGCATCGGCAAGAGCGCGGCGGCGCTTCAGGCGATGACGGAGGAGATGTCACGCACCAGCAAAGCCGTCGGTGCTGTGGTGAGTGAAACGAAGCCGAACCTAGAACAATTTTCCCGCCAGACCCTCGTTGAGACCGGTCTGCTGGTGACGGAATTGCGACAACTGACGTCCACGCTGAATCGAGTGGCGCAGGACCTTGAGCGCGAGCCCAATGCCCTGGTATTCGGGCGAACCCCTCGATCGAAAGGTCCGGGTGAATAAGCGACGAGGCAAGATAGTGGTCTCCCTGGTGCAGACGGCTGTCGCAATCGTCATCTTGATGATGCAGGCCGGTTGTGTGGTCGCACGAGGGAGTGAGGGCCCGATTCATACATACCGATTGAGCCTGGAAGGTGTGACCTGGGAGCCAGGAGCACCCCGCTCTGAAAAAGAGCACCCGGGAATCCTCCTGGTCAATGTGCCTCAGGCCGAGGCGGGGTTTGACAGCCGGCGGATGGCCTACCTGCTCCGCCCGTTCGAAGTGAGCTACTACGCGGCCAACCAATGGGTGGATACTCCGTCGCGGATGCTGGTTCCTCTACTTGTCCAGGTATTCGAGAAGAGCGGTGTCTGGCGCGCGGTGATTCCCATGCCAAGCTCGGTCCGTGGCGACTATCGCCTGGATTCCCAAAGCCTGGCGCTCCAGCAAGAGTTTCTCCAACAACCGAGCCGCGTCAGGGTGACGGTGCGGATGCAGTTGCTCGAACTTCGGGAGCAGCGCATCATCGGCACTCGGGGTTTCGAGACCATCGAGAACGCTCCCAGTGAAGACGCCTATGGGGGTGTTCTGGCTGCGAACCAGGCCGTGGGAAAACTGCTGGAGCGGGTCTCGGCGTGGGTCAGTGCCTGCGTCCAGAATAACCAGGCTTGCGGCCGGTGACGTGGGGGCTGAGTGGAGGAGAAGCCCCGCGGGGTGCCGGCGTAGGTGCTGACTCTTGGGAAATGATGTGGGCTGTAAAGACGGCCGACTGGTGCAATGAAGGCAGCACTCAAAACAGGCCTGAGCTTCGGGCTCACGTCAGGCGTGATTACGACCCTGGGGCTTATGGTCGGGTTGCATTCGGGCACGCACTCGAGAACGGTTGTGATCGGAGGCATCCTCACCATCGCCATTGCGGACGCGCTTTCTGATGCGCTGGGCATTCACATTTCCGAGGAGTCGAAGAACAGCGGCCCTCCAGTGGACATCTGGGAATCCACCCTCGCAACGTTTGTCATGAAATTTCTGATCGCGATGACCTTCGCGGTGCCGGTGTTAGCGCTGTCGCTCGAAACAGCGATCAGTGTCAGCATCCTGTGGGGGTTATCCCTCCTGGCGGTGTTGAGTTTCTTCGTGGCCCGCGCTCAGAACATTGCGCCCTGGAAAGTCATCGCTGAACATGTGTTCATCGGACTCAGCGTCGTCTTCATCACGCACTATCTTGGCGACTGGATTCGAGAGACGTTGGGCTGAAGGGGATGCGTCGAGGGGTAAGGGGAGAGAGTGGACAGGATTTCTCAAGCAATGAGGACACCGCTGGTCGCCTATTTCTCCATGGAAATCGGGCTTGACCCGTCGATGCCCACGTACGCGGGAGGCCTCGGGGTCTTGGCCGGCGATACGATTCGCTCGGCAGCCGATCTGGAAGTGCCGATGGCGGCGGTCACCTTGCTGCATCGTCGTGGCTATTTTTATCAGCGGCTGGATGAACAGGGCCGGCAACATGAAGAACCGGTGGCCTGGCCGATCAACGATTTTCTGGAGCCATTGGAGCCGCGCGTGGCCGTGGAGATCGAGCATCGCACCGTGCAGGTGCGAGCGTGGCGGTATCAGGTGAGAGGAGTCTCCGGGTGCGTGGTTCCCGTGTACCTGCTGGATACCGATCTCGTCGAGAACCAGCCCTGGGATCGAACGCTCACGGATAGGCTCTACGGCGGAGATCAGTATTACCGTCTCTGTCAGGAGGTGGTACTCGGGGTTGGAGGCCTCCGCATGCTGCGTGCGCTGGGATGCGGTGATGTGCCGCGGTTTCATTTGAATGAAGGACATGCAGCGCTCCTGGTGATGGCGCTGCTTGAGGAAAAGCTTGCCTCTCGCGCGGAAGGGGAAGCCGTGCCCTCGGATGTCATCGAAGCTGTCCGTGAGCAGTGCGTGTTCACCACTCATACGCCGGTGCCGGCCGGACAGGATCAATTCCCTGCCGATCTCGCGCAACGTGTCTTGGGAGATCGTCGCTGTCGTTGGCTCCAGGCTTGCGGGCAAGATCACACACTGAACATGACCCAGCTTGCCTTGCGCGGCTCGCGGTTCATCAACGGCGTCGCCATGAAGCACGGGGAGGTGTCTCACAGCCTGTTCCCCGGCTACCCGATTCATTCCATCACCAACGGAGTCCATGCGGTGACCTGGGCCGCTCCCTCGTTTCAGGCCCTCTACGATCGGCATCTGCCGGATTGGCGGCGGGACCAGCTGTCTCTCCGTTACGCCATCGGCATTCCCGGCGAGGAAATCTGGGTAGCGCACATGGCGGCCAAACGCGCGCTCGTCGAGTACGTCAATCGGGAGACCAATGCGGGATTTGATCGGGACATGCTGACTGTTGGGTTTGCAAGGCGAGCCGCGGCCTACAAGCGAGGCACCTTGATCTTCTATGACCTTGAGCGACTCAAGACGATTGCGGAACAGACAGGACCTATCCAGATAGTCTTCGGTGGCAAGGCCCATCCGCACGACCAGGACGGCAAGGACATGATCCATCGGATTCATGAGGTGCGTGATGCCTTGCGGGGGAAGATCGCCGTGGCCTATCTGAACAACTACGACATGGCCTTGGCACAGCTGGTCTGTGCCGGCGTGGATGTGTGGCTGAATACGCCGCGTCCTCCGATGGAAGCCTCAGGAACGAGCGGGATGAAAGCGGCGATCAATGGCGTGCCGAGTCTGAGTGTGTTGGATGGCTGGTGGATCGAGGGCCATCTTGAGGGTGTCACCGGCTGGGCAATCGGCGATCGGGTCGAGGCCTGTCTCGAACCGATCGCGGGGATGGATGCCTGTCATGCCGCGGCGTTGTATGACAAGCTGTCGGAGAAAGTCTTGCCCTGTTTCTATAGGGGCCACGAGCGGTTCGTCGAGATGATGCGGCATACGATCGCCTTGAACGGGGCCTTCTTCAACACGCAGCGGATGATGGCGCAGTATCTGTACGACGCCTATCGCATTGTTGGGCGATATGTCCGCAATGAGTAGGCGATCGCCTGCTCTCCCATTCGATCGAGACTCAGGTCATTGTCGAGCCGACAATTCGTCGGCTCGCATGATTCATGCGGGCTCATACAAGGAACGGCGGAACGATAGCCAGGTGCATGCGGCGTTCATGGTTCTTATTCCACGACCCACAGCGTGAAGCTGGCCGCGTCACGCAACAATTGATCCGTGATGCCTCCGCCGAGAGCATTCTTTACCCCTGTGGTCCCGTGACGGCTCACCACGATGGTCCCGTAGCCTCCATCTCGCGCCTCGTCCAGAATAGTGTGAGCGATATTGTCCTCGTATCCGAACTTCAGCGTGACGCGATCGAGAGGAAATCCGGTCTTCGCGAACACCTCCAGCGCTTTTACCAAAATAGGGTGCTCGATCATGCTCTCCGTCCGGACCCAGTCCTCCTGATCTTTTCGCAATTCCTCGGCCAAGCGAACCTCAACCTGAGGATCTTCAGACCCGCCATGTTCCAACAGTTCGCGCGGCATGGGTTTCAGCACGTGAAACAACGTGATGTACACCTCGCGAGTGTCGCGCAGCAGGGTTCCGACGTATCTCAACGCCCGCGCGGAGTGCTCAGAGTCATCGACTGCGACCAGGATTCGCGTCACCACGGTGTTCGCGCGAGGACTCGCCGTCGGCGAATGGTATGGCTCCATGCGTTACCACACCTCTGAGGGCGAGCGGTGAAACTCCGCCACCGTCGGGAAAACGAGCGCGGCAAAGTCCATGTATCGCATGCGGATCGCTTCGGAATGGGTCCCCGCTTGAAAGACGATCTCCTCGTCCTCGGTGAGCGAGTGATCGACAAACACAGGGAGCCTATAGAGGATCCCGAACGGCGGCATCGCCCCCAACTCGCAGTCGGGGAAGAGATCTTTGAGTTCATCCTCGGTCGCGAGTCGTACATGGTGAGTCAGGAAGACGTCTCTCAGGCGATGGAGATCCACGAGCCGACTGGCCGGGAGCACCGTCATCACGAACCGCTCATCCACCTTCACGATCACGACCTTGGCCATCTCCTTCTCCGGTGTATGGAGCGCCTGGGCGATCGCGGTAGCGCGAAAGGCCTCCGGGTGAGGCAAGACATCATAATGCACGTGTTCACGATCGAGATACGCCTTGAGTGTCCGCGAGATGGTCATGGCCGCACCTCCTCTTCTTGGCAGACAATCAGTGCTGAGTTCTGAGTTCTGAGTTCTGAGTTTTCGGAGATCCGTAACTCAAGACTCAGCACTCAGAACTCACGACTCACAAGTCAGGCGGTCATTATTATACTGCTTTTGAAAAGTCGAGGTCTTGAAGAGGGAAGGAGGCGATTTCCCATTGTCTTGAGTCCCTTCGCCTGCTATCCTCTTACCCGTTTCTCGTTTCTTAGGTATCCGATCCCACCGTCGCACCTATGAAGAATTCTCTCGACGCCTACCGGCCGAGACCCTTCCTCCCTTTCCTATTTCTGCTCTGCTTTGCGATAGCGGTTGGGTTGGGAATATATGCCCTGGCTTCCTTGAGAACCGTGCTGGTCAGGGAGAGGGGAGCAGACCTGGCCAGAACGGCTGACCGAATCGCAGACACTTTGGATCGCATTCTATTCGAGCGGCTCGGCGATATCCAGGCGTTCGCGCATGACGTGAGCGTGCGAGCGGGCAGCCCGGAAGAAAAGGAGGACAAGCTCCGCTTTTACAAACAGCTTTACGGGTATTACTCGTGGATCGGGGTTACGGATGTCGCCGGCCGGCTTGTCGCCTCGACGGACGGTGCCCAGCCGGGTCCGGACATGAGCCGGCAAGATTGGTTTGAGGCCGTGCGGCGAACCGGCGGGGTGCACTACGGAGATGCCCACAGTTCGGCTGAATCGAGGGGAGCCGTGGCCGTCGCGTTCTCGGCGCCGATCCTAGACAACCAAGGAGAGTTTCGCGGCGAGGTGTCCAGCCGGGTATCGCTCGATAATTTGCGGACCATTCTCGAAAGCGAGGCCGGGATGAGCGAAGGAGGGGAGCATGCCTATGAGTGGTTGCTCTTAGATCGGCGAGGCGTGGTCATCAGCGATAGGGACCGGGAAGGGGTGATGACCCTGAATCTACTCGAGCGCGGAATCCCTTCTGCAGTGAAGGCTGCCGAGACAAACAGGCCCGGCTTCATCGAAGAACAGCATCTCCGCCGGCGGATTCCGGTGCTCACCGGCTACGCGCGGACCCGGGGCTACTCCACATTCTCCGGATTTGGCTGGACAGTCCTGGTCCGACTGGATAGGGAGCGCGCCTATGCCCCGATCGATCACATCGTCTGGGTTGTGGGCGGGATCGGTCTGCTGCTGGTGGCGCCGCTGACGGGGTTCGGGGTCTGGGTTTCGGGGAAGCTCGTCCGGGAGAGTGAAGAGCTACGCCGGGCTCGTGAAGCGCTGAACCAGTCGGCGGAGGTCAGCGATCAACGAGCGAAAGCCCTTCAGAGTCTTGTAGACGCGGCCCGGGAGCTTACCGGCGGAACCAACCTCGACCGCCTTCTTGAGCAGACCCTCGATGCGGCCAGGAGCCTGACGGGAGCCCGCTATGCCGCCCTCGGCGTGTTCGATGAGACCGGCGAGCAACTCGCTCGATTTATCACGTTGGGGATTGACGCCGCGACTCGGGAAGCCATTGGAACCCTTCCAACGGGTCGGGGTCTGTTAGGAAGGCTCGAAGGCGAAAAAGATGTGGCGCGGCTGAAGGATCTCAGCCGGCATCCTGCCTCGGTTGGATTCCCGCTCCATCATCCGTCGATGCGCTCCTTTCTCGGCGCGGTGATCAGGACGCACGGCCGGCTCTTCGGCCGCCTGTATCTCACGGAGAAGGAAGGGGCGGAGGAATTCACCGACATCGATGAGCAAGTGATCCTGGGATTAGCCAGCCTGGCCGGCGAGGCGATCGAGGACGCGGTGCTGATGCGGCAGCTTCGAGCTGTCGAGGGTGACCTCCGCAAGCTCAATGCGGAATTAGAGCTGCGCGTCCACCAGCGGACCGCCGAACTGGAGGTGGCGAATAAGGAGCTGGAAGCTTTTTCGTATTCCGTGGCGCACGACCTGCGCGCGCCCTTGCGGAGCATCGTCGGGTTCAGCCAAGCGCTCCTGGAGGAGTACTCGGGGAAGCTCGATGAGGAGGGTCATGATTATCTCGCACGAATCAAACGGGCCGGTGAGCGTATGTTCGATCTCATCGAGGATCTCCTCATTTTGTCCCATATCACGCGAGCCGAACTGCATCGCAAATCGGTCAACTTGACGGAGCTGGCACGCTCTATCGCGGAGACGTTGCAGGGCGCCGATCCTGAGCGCCGAGTAGAAGTCGTCATCCAGGAAGAGCTGTGGGCTGCAGGAGATCCGGAGCTGCTTCGGGTCGTGCTGGAGAATTTGCTGGGTAACGCCTGGAAGTTTACGCGGAAGCGCACTCAGGCGCGGATCGAGTTCGGCGTAATGTACCACGAGGGGCAGCCGACCTACGTGGTCCGCGACAATGGCGCGGGGTTCGACATGGCGTACGCGGACAAGCTCTTTTCACCATTCCAGCGTCTGCACCCGCCGACCGAATTTGAAGGCACCGGCATCGGGCTGGCGACGGTCCAGCGGGTCGTCCATCGCCATGGGGGCCGCGCGTGGGCGGAAGGGGCGGTTGGGCAGGGTGCCACGGTGTACTTTACCCTCTGAGTGAATAATGTCATGAACACAAAAACCATTCTGCTGGTGGAAGACAATCCCGATGACGAGATCTTGACCATTCGCGCGCTCAAGAAGAGCAACATCCTCAACGAGGTGATGGTGGTGCGCGACGGCGTGGAAGCCCTGGACTATCTCTTCGGCACGGGGCCTTATGCCGGGAAGGATTCGAACCCCTTACCCCAACTCATTCTCCTCGATCTGAAATTGCCGAAAGTGAACGGGTTGGAAGTGTTGGAGCGCGTTCGCACCCATGAGCGGACCCGGCTCCTGCCCGTCGTGATCCTGACGACCTCGGATCAGGAGCGCGACTTGGTTGATAGCTATCGGCTGGGCGCCAACAGCTATATCCGCAAGCCGGTGGATTTCAATCAGTTTGTCGAAGCGGTGAAGCAACTGGGCCTGTACTGGCTTGTCCTGAACGAGTCGCCGCCGATCTCGAGAGGTTGAGGCTGAAGAACCACGCTTGACGCTTCGCGTTGAACGATTCACGTAACCTCGACCCTGGCTTGGTAGAGGACGCGACGATGAAGACGCCGCTGCATGTTCTGATCGTCGAAGACTCGGACGACGACACGGCGCTCATCGTCCGCACCTTGCGACAAGGCGGCTATGAGCCGGTCTGGGCCCGAGTCTCCTCGTCTTCCACCATGACCCAAGCGCTTGACCGGGAAGACTGCGATCTGGTCGTGGCCGACCACAACCTGCCCGGCTTCAGCTCCCTGGCCGCTTTGGCGCTGATCAACGCACGAGGACTGGACGTTCCCTTTATCATCGTGTCGGGCGCGATCGGGGAAGAACTGGCGGTGCAGGCCATGAAAGCCGGAGCGCATGACTACGTGATGAAGCACAATCTCGCACGGCTGGTTCCCGCCATTGAACGCGAACTGCGGGACGCTCAAGAGAGGCGGGCAAGGGGACAGGCCGAGGAGGCGCTCCGGCTCGCGGAAGCCAAATACCGCAGCATCGTCGAAAACGCGGTAGAAGGCATTTTCCAGACAACGCCCCATGGCCGTTATGTGAGCGCCAACCCGGCGCTGGCTCGCATGTACGGGCACAGTTCACCGGAGGAGTTGCTGGCGAGCATCACGGACATTGAACACCAACTCTATGTCGATCCCTCCCGCCGCGCAGAGTTCAGGCGCCGGATGAAGGAGCACGGGATCGTTCGGGGGTTCGAGTCTCAGGTATATCGCAAGGATGGGAGCACAATCTGGATTTCGGAATATGCGCGCGCGGTGCGGGATGGTAGCGGCGCCGTCGTCGCCTATGAAGGATTCGTTCAGGATATCTCCGAACGGAAGGCTGCGGAGGACAAGCTCGCTCTCTACCGGGAGATCGTTGCCAATTCCATCGATGGGATCGCAATCCTCGATCTAAACGGAGACTACCTGGAACAAAACTCGGCGCACGGCAAACTGATCGGGTTCTCCGATGACGAGCTTCGCGGCAAGAGTCCGGGGCTTCATCTGGGGGACGAGGTGTTTGCAGGGATCGCTCATGAGCTGGCCACGAAGGGGTACTATCGCGGAGAAGTCACCAGTCGCACCAAAACCGGGACGGTGGTGAGCCTTGAACTGTCAGCCTTCACCATCAAGAACCCGGCGGGCGAATCAGTCTGCCATGTGGGCATCAAACGCGACATCACCGAGCGCAAGCGAGCGGAAGAGCAATTGCGAAGCACATTGGATCGCTTGCGCACAGTGTCCGGGCGGTTGGAGGTTGTCAGGGAGGAAGAACGCGCTCGCATCGCCAGGGAATTGCACGATGAGTTAGGGGTCGGGCTCACATGTATCAAGATAGATCTCTCGCGGTTGAGCACCATGATGGCGCAAGCTTCCACGTTATCAGACCGTGTTCAAGTGGATGACAAGATACGGTCGATGATGGAGTTCATCGACCGCACGATTGTGGCTGTGCAGAGGATTGTGACCGAACTGCGACCGCCCGTGTTGGACGACCTGGGACTGGTGGCCGCCATCGAATGGCAGGCGCAGGATTTCCAACGCCGAACCGGTATCACGTGTTCCTGTACGGCAAGCCAGGAGGACATCCAGGTGGAGCCGGAGCGAGCGACCGCCGTGTTCCGCATTTGCCAGGAAGCGCTGACGAACGTCGCGCGCCATGCTCGTGCCACCGAGGTGAAGATCAGCCTGGAGGAGAATGCCGGCTCGCTGCTCCTGGTGGTTCGAGATAACGGGCACGGCATTCCGGAAGAAAAGTTGTCGGATCCGCAATCGCTTGGGCTCCTCGGTATGCGGGAGCGCGCCGCTCTGTTTGGAGGACACCTCAATATCGAGGGGTGTCCGGGCCAAGGGACGATGATCGCGCTCCATGTGCCGGGCGCGCAACCAACGTAGGGAAGGCCGGGAGTCATCCCATGTTGAGAGTACTGGTGGTGGATGATCATCCCTTCTTTCGGCGAGGCGTCAAAGATATCTTGGCCGAGGGCTTCGACGCGGTGAAAATCGGTGAATGCGGCAATGCGCACGAGATGCTCGAATCGGTCAGAGTCAAGAAATGGGATCTGGTGGTGATGGATATCAGTATGCCCGGGAGAAGCGGACCGGAAGCGCTCAAGGAGTTGAAACGTGAATGTCCGACACTGCCGGTCCTTGTGATGAGCATGCACCCCGAAGACCAATATGCCGTACGCATGTTCAAGGCCGGGGCGGATGGCTATCTGACGAAAGCCAGTGCGCCCGAGGAACTCGTCAAAGCGATCAAAAAGGTGCTCGGGGGTGGGCAATACGTCAGTCCGTCTTTGGGTGAGAAATTAGCCCTCACGGTGAAAACCGATAACGAGAAGGTGCCGCACGAGCGTCTGTCGGATCGGGAGTATCAAGTCCTGTGTTTGATCGCCTCAGGGAAAACCGTGTCCGAGATTGCCGATGCGATACATCTCAGCGTCACGACCATCAGTACCTACCGGGCGCGCATCCTTGAAAAAATGAACATGAAGAACAATGCTGAACTGACCCGCTATGCCGTTCAACACGGGTTAGTTCAGTAACTCGCCCCCCCTTCCTCCGTTTGCCGTTGTAGTACAAACCACGACAATAGGAGCATTACTTCGTTCGATAGAAGAATCGAACGATCGCCGATGGTGCGCCTCGGCTCGGTCAAGTACATATAGTACCCGTGAGACGAGAGCCGACCATGATCGCATCGCTGTTCGCACGGCGGGACCCTGAACCTCGTGCGAAGAGTCAAGTGGAGTACGCTGAGGAGGCAGCTATGGCATGCGTGCGGGAGATCGAAAAGAACGTTCTTCAGAATTTGGAACAACGGGGTCCGTGCTCCATTGAGGAGATGGTCAAACGGTTGCCCGGTTACACGTGGAACCAAGTGTTCACCGCCGTTGACCGGCTCAGTCGGGACGCGAGGGTCACGCTCCAGCATCCGTCCCCGTTCGAATATCAGATCTCGATTGCCCAGGTCGGTAGGGCGAGCCCTGCCATCGCGGTTGAAACGGTGGGGGAGCGGTTGGGCGGTTGATCGGAACGCATCGTACTTCACTGAGGAACGGCGTGGCCGTGCAGAGATCCAACGGTTGAACTGCCGTACGGAGGGCAAAGATGATGGACTGCGCGAGAAGTTCCAGGCGGCTGTGGTCGATTGTATTGGCGGGAGGTGAAGGGGGAACGTGTCGGCCCTTGATCCAGCGCTGGTTAGGCCGTCCGAAGCCGAAGCAATACTGCACGTTCATCGGCACCAGGTCCATGCTCCAGCACACACTGGACCGAGCAGCCGAACTCGGCGAGCCGGATCGGATCGTGACCGTGGTCGCGCGCGATCATCGCCGGGAAGCCTGGTCGCATCTTGACGGGAGAGCAGCTGGTACCGTCCTCCTCCAGCCGAAGAATTGCGAGACAGTGGCCGGGATCTTCCTGCCGCTGACGCATATTATAGCCAGGGATCCGCAGGCGACTGTTGCGATCTTTCCCTCCGACCATTTTGTCTATCCGGAGAGCCGGTTTCTCGATTCGGTCCAACGGGCCGTTTGGACGGCTGAAGGGTTTCCGGACCGGCTCGTTCTCTTGGGGGTTACCCCGGATCGTCTGGAATTAGACTATGGCTGGATACAGCCGGGCGAGTATCTGAGCACCTCCTCCGGCTCCGGTCGGGAGGTCCGCGCTGTGCGGACAGTTCTGGAGAAGCCTTCAGCTCCTGAGGCCGATGCAGCGCTGGCCGGCGGCGCGTTGTGGAATACGTTGGTCATGGCGGCCAAGGTGGAAACGCTCTGGGAACTGGGCCGGCAGTGTTTCCCGGACATGATGCCGCTCTTCGAACAGTTGAGCGGGGCCATTGGAACTTCCCAGGAAGTCAGAACCCTCGACGCCATCTATCAGCGGATGCCGTCCTATAACTTTTCATCGAGTCTACTCCAGCGGGTGCCTGAGCGTCTCGCGGTGATCGAGATGAGAGACGTCCTCTGGAGCGATTGGGGCAAGCCGGAACGTATTGCCAACATGCTGCGGCGAATCGGCAGGCAGCCGGCATTTCCCCTCGAATGCCTGAGTCGCCCCTTCGCCCCGATCCCGCTTGCCGCCGGCGAAGGCGGTCTGATGGTCAACGCGTAGGAAACAAATGGAGGGTGTCATGCCTTGGGGGATTCGATCAGTCGCAAATGGTCACGCTCATCAGGCCAAGGTGTGGTTCAAAGAGCAGACTGATGACATGGTCCGGCACACGCCGGGGAGGGGTTCATCCGTGTCTCATGATGTGTTCGATTCGGATCGTAGTCCCGAAGTTGCTGTCGATCGGCATACCGGTCCGGGAGTGATCGTTCTGTCGGCGTCAATGCGTGTGCTGCACATGAACCGGCAGGCAGTGGAACTCGCGAAACACATGACTCTGTCATCCGGTCTCCTTCCCACGGTGGTGACTGAACTCTGTGCAGAAATTATGAAGGATCTGCAGGTCCGGATCGAGCAACAGAACTGGGAGCAGTTTGAGGTCACGCGTGTAGCCGGCAATCCCTCCTGGCCGGTGCTCCTCCGAGGATTTGGGTTGCCCGAACAAACAGGGGGAATCCAACGGTCACGTATGGTCGTCACCCTGACAAAAGTCGACTCTGGCGATCGGGTGACTGAGGGGCACTCGATGAGCGGAGGTCACTCAACATCGACGGCTTCTCCTTGAGTTGAAATCTCAGAAGCGAATAGACCTGCCACTCGCGTAGATCTTTCAACGATGCCTGCGTAGCCATAGGGTTTGTGCTGGGGAATCTTGCACCAGCCGGGCGAGGAGCCGCTGGCGCATTTCTCTTCAAGGTTCATCCCTTCCGAGGTCTTTCTTCCACTCCAACTCGTTGTCTTCTCGAACGACCGGCTCAATATCGCCTCGCGACCGCAAATGGCACGATGGTCGCATTAAGAATACCGGAAAAGGAGTGAGGAGTCAGGAGTGAGGAGTCAGGAGTGAGGAGTCAGGAGTGAGGAGTCAGGAGTGAGGAGTCAGGAGTAAGGAGTCAGGAGTAAGGAGTAAGGAGTGAGGAGTCAGGGGAGAATGGAGGACGTGATTCAAGGGACGGAAGACAAATTGTGAATCCTTTGGAAAGGTCTGGACTCACACAGATGTCGCGAGAAGTGCGACGTTCTCAACAAGGAGGAAGTACCATGACGTGCAATGTTGGAGGAATCGAGCGACCTATCAGGATTGTTGTGGGCATTGCGTTGTTAGCCATTGGGGCATTTGCAGGCCTTCCACCCGTGGGCATGGGCATCGCCATGGTGGTCGGCACGGTGGCGCTGGTGACGGGGGCGATCGGGTATTGTCCAGCCTGGGCATTGTTGGGGCTCAACACCTGTCCGACTGGTCCGCCAAAGAAGGCGTAGTTCTGAGTTCTGAGTGTAGAGTTCTGAGTTTCGGGATGGAGATGAAGAACCAGTATTTACAACTCAGCACTCAGCACTCAGCACTCAGCACTCAGAATTCATAACTCAGAACTCAGAACTCCAACGGAGGTTGGTTATGGCACGAGTCGTCATCATCGGCGCGTCGATCGGCGGCTTGCCCGCCGCATATGAAGTGCGAGCGTTGCTCGACAAGAAACACAAGGTGACGGTGTTGTCCAACGTCGATTACTTCCATTTTGTGCCGTCCAACCCCTGGGTCGCGGTCGGCTGGCGGAAGCGGAAGGATATCAGCTTCCCGCTCGGTCCCGTCATGGAGAAGAAAGGTGTTGAGTTTATTCATGCGGCGGCGGAGCGGATCGAGCCGGAGCAGAACCGCGTGATCACCTCGGAGGGCGAAGTGCCGTACGATTACCTGATTATCGCCACGGGACCAAAATTGAATTTCCCCGCCGTGCCCGGCCTTGGACCGAGTGGCTACACCCAGTCGATTTGCAACGTGGATCATGCCGAGCAGGCCTGGGGGAGCTATCAGTCGTTTCTGAAAAACCCGGGACCGATCGTGGTGGGCGCGGCGCAAGGGGCGTCGTGTTTCGGCCCGGCGTATGAAATGGCGTTTATCCTGGACGCCGACTTACGCAAAAGAAAGTTACGCAGGAAGGTCCCGATCTATTTTGTGACGCCCGAACCCTACATCGGCCACATGGGATTGGCCGGTGTCGGCAAGTCTCGCCGCCTGATGGAGGATGAATTCGCCGAGCACTCGATCAAGCCCATCACGAACACGGCGATCAAGGAAGTGCAGCCGGGGAAGGTGTTGCTCGAAGACGGGCAAGAAGTGCCCTTCCGCTACTCCATGTTTATCCCGCCGTTCGCCGGCGTCGATGCGGTGGCGAGCACGCCGGGCCTCTGCAACCCGAAGGGTTTTGTGAACATCGATGCCTACCAGGCCAACCCCAAGTACAAGAACATCTATTCGGTCGGCGTGTGTGTGGCGATTCCGCCGGTCGAGCAGACGCCGATTCCCACCGGCGCGCCGAAAACCGGGTACATGATCGAGTCCATGGTGGCGGCCGCAGTCCACAACATCAAGGCAGACATCGAGAACGATCCGAAGCGCGAGACCGCCACGTGGAATGCCATCTGTCTCGCCGATATGGGGGACACGGGCGTCGCCTTCGTGGCGCTGCCGCAAATGGCGCCGCGCAACGTGACCTGGGCGAAGAAGGGCAAGTGGGTGCATCTGGCCAAGATCGGGCTGGAGAAATACTTCCTGCACAAAATGAAGCGAGGGGTGAGCGAACCGTACTTTGAGAAAGCGATTCTGAAAGCCCTTGGGATCACCAAACTGGAGCAGCCCACGTAACTCGTGTGGGGGAAGAGTTCCAAGATGCGGCCATGAGAGAGGAGGGGCGCGTTGTCGGGAGAGGGGGTGGGATGACAGGGGCGATCAAGTTTAGGCGGATAATTTCCGATATGGAAGGCAGTGGGGGAGCATGCATGTCACGATTCCTTTCTCATCGTGTCTCATTGCCCGTCACGTGTTCGAGGTCGTTGGAGAGGCGCCATGAATCATCCGGAAGGTGAGTCGACGGGCGCAGTCTCGCCGGCTTGCGACACGCCGGTCGGCTCACGTCGGAATTTCTTTCAGTGGATGATCGGGATGACATCAGGGCTGATTGCGCTCGGGCTCGCGATTCCGCTCGTCGGTTACGTGATCTCACCGGCGCTGAAGCGTCGGGATCGGCCCTGGGTCGATGTCGGCGGTGTGGATGAGCTGCCGGTAGGACAACCGACACAACTCGACCATGTGACGACGATCCGCGACGGCTGGATGGAAACGAAGTCCCATAAGGCGGTCTGGGCGGTCAAGCAGGCCGACGGACAGGTGATCGTCTACTCGCCGATCTGTACACATCTCGGATGCGGCTATCGGTGGGAGGGAGCGGAACAGAAGTTCAAGTGTCCTTGTCACGGCAGCGTCTACGACGTCACCGGCAAGGTTCTCGATGGCCCGGCGCCTCGCCGTCTGGATATCCTGCCTTCGAAGACCGACAATGGACGGCTGCTGGTCATGTACAAAGAGTTCAAATCGGGGCTCCCACAAAGTGTGGAGTTCTGAGTTCTGAGTTTTCGCTCGCCACAACTCGGAACTCCTAACTCAGAACTCCTAACTCAGCACTCAGAACTCAACACTGCGGTGCGATATGGCTTCTAAAATCTACGAATGGCTCGATAGCCGGCTGAAACTCAAGTCGGTCGAACGGACGTTACTGGACGAGCCGATTCCCGGCGGCGCCAGTTGGATTTATGTCTTCGGTTCCGCCACGCTCTTCCTCTTCCTGCTCCAAGCGGTGACCGGCATGTTCCTGGCGATCTATTACGCCCCCACGCCGGATCACGCCTACGACAGCATCCGGTTCATCGAGACGCAGATCACGTTCGGCGCGTTCGTTCGCGGGCTCCACCACTGGGGCGCGTCGGGCATGGTCGTCGCCATCGGCCTGCATATGCTTCAAGTATTTCTCTACGGCGCGTACAAGCCGCCCCGCGAATTGATGTGGATGGTCGGCGTGGTGCTGTTCTTGATCGTCCTGAGTTTCGCCTTTACCGGTTATCTCCTGCCGTGGGACCAGAACGCCTACTGGGCCACACAGGTCGGCATCAATATGGTCGGAACCGTGCCGGTCGTCGGCGATCTGCTCGCTCCCGTGTTGCGCGGCGGGGAGATGCTCGGCGCGCTGACCCTCTCCCGGTTTTTCGCCGTGCACGTGCTCTTTTTGCCGGCCCTGCTCGCAACCTTGGTCATGATCCATCTTTTTATTCTCCGGCGGGTGGGTCCGGCGGGGCCCTGGCGTGGCGGGTACGAGCGACGGAAAAGCGGTGAGACGGCTTCGCAAGGTAGAGAACCGGGCAGTCCCGGGTTCGTCGAACGTCGGGTGAGGAGCAGCGAGACGTTTTATCCCCGGCAGGTGTTCATGGATGCGGTGGTCATGCTGGGCATCTTCGCCGTGGTAGCGGTTCTGGCGGTCACTGTGCACTTTCCGCTGGCCGACAAGGCGAACCCATCGGACACCACGTTCGTGCCGGTGCCGGAGTGGTATTTTCTTTTCTACTATCAACTCTTGAAATACGTGCATGGGCCCTTGGAGCCTCTGGCGACCTGGATTCTCCCGGCGTTGTTTTTCCTGGGGTTGCTCTTCTGGCCTTTCATTGACCGAAATCCCGCGCGCCATCCGACCGCACGCCCGGTTGCGCTGGCTGCAGGAGGCGTCTTTCTTCTGGTCGTGTTCGGGCTGCTGGGGGTTTCGCTCCGGGACCTCTATGCCGTGCCTCGCGTGGACCCGGCCGTGGGGAGAGGTCAGGCGGTGTTTGCGCAGTTCGGCTGCACCGGCTGTCATCGCATTCATGGCGAAGGCGGCGCCGTGGGGCCCGACCTGTCGTATGTCGGCGACACGAGGCCCGAACGTGAATGGCATCTGAAACATTTCCGCGACCCGCAATCCGTCTCGCCCGGTTCCTTCATGCCGAAGTTTCCGCTTGATGACAAGCAGCTCAATGAATTGACGACTTATGTGTTGAGCCTGAAGCGTACCTCGTAGCCGATCCCCCGAATCCTTTCTTGTGCCGCCGCCTCCTACAATCCTGAGCCCATTCCCTGAATGAGCTGTGGCATCGCGCGCCAATTGTCGGTGCGGGTCTGTGGCCTTTGGCTCCAGTGGTTATAGGATATGAGGGTTGGGCATGTGATGCGGCATGTGAAAGGCCCAACAAGGTGGGGTTTCTGAAGTGGCATGGTCTTGGCACGATACGGGGGCATGATGCGGTGGGGGGCGCCACTCTTCGCAATCGTGATGCTTGTCGGCTGTGCCGGCGCCGATCGGCAGGCGGGGACCGATGATCGCCGAGGGACTGCTGCTGAGGTTGAGTTTGCTCCTCCCTCTCCGGAGACCATTCCAGGCGATCAGCGCGGTGAACAGATCCGACTTGGCTATCAGATTGTGGTCAACACGCAGGCCTATGCCCGGCCCTATGTCGGCAATGCGCTCAATTGCACCAACTGCCATCTCGATGCCGGCTTGAACCCGAACGCCGCTCCCTTCGTCGGACTTGCCGCGGTCTATCCGGAATACCGTGCCCGCAACGCGAGGATACACACGCTCGCAGACCGCGTGAACGAGTGTTTCGAGCGGAATCTCAATGGACGCGCGCTTCCGGCGGACAGTTCCAAGCTGCAGGCGGTCGTGGCCTATATCACCTGGCTCTCTCACGGAGTGCCGCAGGGAGCGACGCTGCCCTGGCGAGGCCTGCAGCGCATCGCCTCAAGCCGCCCTCCGGATTCTGCAAACGGGAAGAAGATCTTCACCTCTCGTTGTGCGTTCTGTCATGGAACGGATGGACAGGGCACCGTCGTGGCGCCGCCGGTGTGGGGGCCGGAGTCCTACAACATCGCGGCGGAGATGGCGCGGATGAGCGTCGCGGCTTCCTTTATCAAGGCCAACATGCCGAGGGGATGGGGGTGGTCGCTGTCCGATGACGAGGCGTTCGACGTGGCCGCGTATATCAACAGTCAGCCACGGCCGGATTTTCCGGAAAAACATCTCGACTGGCCGAAGGGCGGAAAGCCGGCAGACGCACCGTATTGAACCAGTGAGTGGTGAGGAGTAAGGGGTGAGGAGTGAGGAGGGGGCGCGATGAAGCTCCACGTCGCCTTTCATGGCGGGACGCGGTTCGATATCACCAGCGGCGCTCACCGGGTGGTGACCGATCAGCCCATCGAGGATGGCGGTCAAGGTGCCGGTATGAGTCCGGTCGAACTCTTTGTCGGCTCATTGGCTGGTTGCGTGGGCTATTTCGTCGGGCAATACTGCGACCGACATCAGATTCCGAGCACAGGGCTGAACATCGAGGCGGACTGGGCCATGGCGGAACAGCCGCATCGCGTGGGCCGGATCACGCTCGCGATTCACGTGCCCCACCGAATCACGGCCGAACAGAGCGAGCGACTCCTCAAAGTCGCACAGGCGTGCACGGTCCATCGATCGATGACCGTGCCTGCCTCCGTGACGATCGAACTCAATCCGCACCACCGGCAGGGGAATCACCCGTGACAGAAAGGAGTGGGGCCGTGGCGATCTCGCGGCGGACGTTCCTGCGCAGGGTATTTCAAGGTGTAGGAATCACTCTTGCGACACATCACTGGATGTCGAAGGCCGAAGCCGGCGAGGTTGACGTCGCGACGAAGGAAACCGGTACCCTCACGGTCAGGGTCACAAGACCCTTCGATGCCGAAACGCCGGTTCGTGAGTTCTCCTCGTTTCTCACGCCGACCCATCGCTTTTTCGTCCGCAGTCATTTCGGCCCGCCGCCGACCGACGCCGTCTCCGAAGCCGATTGGACACTCCATGTGGGCGGCCTGGTCGAGCGATCGCGGGAGTTCACCTTGAAAGACCTGCGGCAATTCGAGCCGGTGACGATCACCGCCGTGGTCCAGTGCAGCGGCAACGGCCGCGCCTACTATCGCCCCAAGGTTCCCGGCGTCCAATGGGAACGAGGCGCCGTCGGCAATGCGCAATGGACCGGTGTGCGCCTGCGCGACGTGCTGGCGCAGGCGGGAGTGAAAGAACAGGCGCATCACGTGCAATTCCAGGGAGCGGATCGACCCGTCGTGGCCTCTGTGCCGCTCTTCACCAGGAGCATTCCGCTGGCGAAGGCACTCCATCCGGATACGATCCTTGCCTATGAGATGAATGGGCATCCCTTGCCGCTGTTGCATGGCGCGCCGCTCAGAGTGATGACGCCGGGCTGGATGGCGGATTCGTGCACGAAGTGGCTGACGGAGATCACAGTCCAGGCGGAGGAGGCGAAGGGCTACTACATGCAGACCGCCTATCGTGTGCCTGCGAAGCCGGTGGAGCCGGGCGCATCCGCGAGCGGACAGACGATGATGCCGGTGGAAGCGATGGTCGTGAAGTCGCTCATTGCGGCTCCGCAAGAGGGCGAGACGGTCGGGCCCGGTCCTGTCACCATTCAAGGTGTGGCGTGGAGCGGCGAGGCCAAGGTCGTGAAGGTTGAAGTCTCTCTGGACGAAGGAAGGACGTGGGAGCCGGCGCGGCTGGTGGGTGAGGATCAGCCCTGTGCGTGGAAGCAATGGCAAATCGTGTGGCAGCCCAAAGAGCATGGCGCGCGCACGATTCTCTGCCGCGCGACCGATGATCGAGGACAGATGCAGCCGATGACGAGTCCTTGGAATCCCGGTGGATTTCTCTGGAACGGGTGGGATCGCGTCAATGTGACGGTGGCCGGGTGAGACTCGCAACGATGGTCGTGACAGTGGGTCTATTCGGGCTGGCAGCGCTCCCGTTCAGCGGGGCCAGGGCGGCGCCGGAGGATCATGCAAGGACGGCACCACGCGCAGAAGGATTGGTCTTGGCTCGCTGCGGCGTCTGCCACAGCACGGATCTCATCATCCAGCAACGGTTGGATCGGTCACGCTGGCAGGCGACCGTCACCAAAATGATCCAGTGGGGGGCTGAGCTTTCGGAAGAGGAAGCCGGAGTGCTCGTGGAGTATCTCGCTGCGCGGTTTCACCCGTCCGCGCCGGCGGTGGTCCCATTCGGTGAAGAGGGAGCGGCGGAACCATTCGGCTCGATCCATTAGCCTTGGAGCCACTACCCATCGTCTGTGGTGTCCTGGCGCGAAAGAGTGCGATAGTTCCGCGCTGTCCGTCTTCGCGATGGTTCATCGGGTGTCGTCGCTGATGCTGCAGTCGCTGCGTTCCACACGAACGCTCCTCGCACGATTCAAGCAGAGCCTCACAGTTCAATTAGAACTGTGGGTACTGGTAACTGCGCTCCCGTCCTTGCTCCTCGGTGGATGGCTGTTCTTCTTGGTCTACAACTCCTTGACGGAGACCAGACGCCATGCGGCGCAGACGCTGGCGCAACAGACCTTGGATACGCTGGATCTGATGGTCTTCGAGCGCTACGGCGATGCCCAGGTGTTCTCCGGTTTGCCGCTGGTGCGCGCGCTGGACTCCACGCAGCTTCCCGTCATCGCGGACCATCTGGTCGCCACCTACGCCCCGTACTATCGCCTGGTCATGGCGGTGGATCGAGAGGGTCGCATCCTGGCGGTCAACCGGGTCGACGGAGCGGGACACCCGGTTCCCTCGGCTCAGCTTCTCGACCGTTCGGTCGCGGAAGAATTCTGGTTTCAGCAAGCCCTCGCCGCCACTCAGCCGGTGGTGATGGAAGATTTTCATCCCGATGGTTTGGTGGAGGCGGTGTATCGCGACGCTCGTCCGGTGATGAGCGTGTCCGCTCCGATCCGCGACCGGTCCGGGCACACGGTCGGCGTGTGGTCTTCCCGCGTGGCGTTGGACCCGCTGGTCGAGGTGTTGACTCGGATCAGCGCGGAGGCTGCGCCGGACAACCCGTATCCCGTCGTCCTTCGCAATGCTCAGGGAGCGTCCTTATTGGAAATCGGGGTCGGAGAGGGGGTGGCTCCGGCTCAGACCTTGCTGGCGAAAACCGGCGCGACCGGCTTTTCGCGATCGCCGAGGCTGGGCTGGCACGTTGAGGTCTATAGTCCGCCCGGCGCGGTGGATCGGCGTCACGTGTTCGCCGGGCTCGCGGTCTGGTTGGCGCTCGTGCTGCTCGGAGGATTGCTGGGCTTAGGGTGGGTGACGCACCGCCGGCTGATCCGGCCTGTGCTGACCCTTACCGCTCAGGTCCAGGAGATGGCGAAGCGGGCGAGGGGGTTGCCGAGCGATCGTCTAGTCGCAGCGTTGGATCCCCGAGCGGCAGGACGGTTCGCCGAAGGGGTCTCGGCGCGCACGGACGAACTGGGCGATCTCGCGCGAACGGTTCGCGCGATGGCCGGTGAGGTTCAAGGACAGGTCGTGCGTCTGGCGGCGCTGAATGCGGTCGGCCACAATCTTCTACAAGAAGTGGTCTCCCTCCCGGCGTTGCTGACGCGCATCGTCGGGACGGCCCGTCTTCTGACCGGGGCCCGGTACGCGGCACTGGCCGTCTTCGATGAAACCGGCCGGGTCACGGACTTCGTCACCGAGGGGATGGACGAGGCGACGAAGCAGGCGATCGGCGCGTTCCCCACGGGACATGGCCTGCTGGGATACTTGAACAAAGAGCGCGGGGCATTGCGCCTCGATGATCTCACCCAACATCAGGCTTTCAGCGGATTCCCGCCGCACCACCCGCCCATGCGGTCGTTTCTCGGCATCTCCTTGTGGGCGCGTGGCCGCCCGTTCGGGCGGTTGTACCTCGCGGACAAGCAGGGGTCCGGCAACCAGGCGTCCGAATTCACCGAGACGGACGAGCAGTTCGTGACCGCGCTGGCGGATCGAGCGTCCACGTCTCTGGATACGGCGACGCTGCTCAAGGAGATCCAGGAAGCCGAAGCCCGCTATCGGGCCATTCTCGATTCCGCAGTCGAGGGGATCGTCGGTATGGACGCCGGAGGGCGCTGCCTGTTTCTGAACAGGGCCGGGTCCGTGCTTCTCGGGGTCGCGCCGGATGACCTGCTGGGCCGGGAGGTGCATCCACTGCTCCATCCTGCCCCGCGCGGGCCTGCGCGGGCGGAGGGAGCCTCCCATACCGCCGCGGACTGCCCGATGTTCAGTGCGCTGCGGACCGGACACGCCCACAACCAGGAACTGGATAGCTTCTGGCGGCAGGACGGAGCGTCGTTTCCGGTGTCCTATGTCGCCGTGCCCCTGCACGATGCGACCGGCGCGCTCATCGGCGTCGTGGTGACCTTCAGCGATCTCACCGAACGGAAGAGTTTGGAACACCAGTTACGACAGGCGCAACGACTCGAGGCGCTCGGCCGCCTGGCCGGAGGGATCGCCCATGACTTCAACAATCTGTTGACCGCGGTTCTCGGATACAGCCGGCTGCTGCTCGATCGGTTCCCGCCCGGCGACGCGTCCCGCCGGGAGGTCGAGGAAATCAGAAAGGCCGGCGAGCGGGCGGCGACGTTGACGCGCCAAATTCTGGCCTTCAGCCGCCGGCAGATGGTGGCGCCTCGGGTGCTCAACCTGAATACCGTCGTCACCGATGTCGAGCGCATGCTGCGCCGGCTGATCGGGGAAGACATCAGGCTGGCGACCGTCCTGGCTCCCGGGGTGGGCATGGTGAAGGCCGATCTCGGGCAGATCGAACAAGTGATCGTGAATCTGGCCGTGAA
This sequence comes from uncultured Nitrospiraceae bacterium, assembly GCA_964555285.1. Classification (GTDB taxonomy): domain Bacteria; phylum Nitrospirota; class Nitrospiria; order Nitrospirales; family Nitrospiraceae; genus JBBIQV01. The sequence goes on along the minus strand of CAZKRM010000036.1, from coordinate 654 downwards.
CGCGCGCGATGCGATGCCGCAAGGAGGCCGGCTCACCGTCGAGACCGCGAATGTGGAATTGAGCGAGACGCATGTCCGGAGGCATCTGGGCGTGCAGCCCGGTCCGTATGTCATGCTGGCGGTGACCGACACCGGCTGCGGCATGGACGCGGAGACGCGGGCTCGATGTTTTGAACCGTTCTTCACGACCAAGCTGGAAGGGCAGGGCACGGGGCTGGGGTTATCGATGGTCTACGGCATCGTCAAGCAAAGCGGCGGAGATATCTGGGTCTACAGCGAACCGGGCCGGGGAACGACATTCAAAATCTATCTGCCGCGGGTGGATGAACATCAGCGGGCGCACGAACCGCCGGAGCTTTTGGCGCTGCCGGCAGGCGGCACCGAGATCGTGCTGCTGGTGGAAGATGACGATGGGGTCAGGGCGCTCATTCGGGACATCCTCGATCACCAGGGCTACACCGTGCTCTGTGCGGCCAACGGCGAGGAAGCGATGCAAGTCGGCGCAGCCCACCAGGGACGGATTCATCTGCTGGTGACCGATGTCGTGATGCCGGGCATGAGCGGGGGCGACGTGGCGGCCCGTCTGATGGCGCTCCAGCCCGGACTCAAGGTCTTGTACTTGTCCGGCTATACGGAGAACACGATCGTCCATCA